>NZ_JBIVIA010000004.1:16293-398845 GCF_044749485.1 Pseudomonas sp. NPDC089401
ACTGGATCTGCACAGATTTCACTGACTGTGCACGACCTGTGGCTCCCACTGGATCTGCACAGATTTCACTGACTGTGCATGACCTGTGGCTCCCACTGGATCTGCACAGATTTCACTGACTGTGCATGACCTGTGGCTCCCACTGGATCTGCACAGATTTCACTGACTGTGCACGACCTGTGGCTCCCACTGGATCTGCACAGATTTCACTGACTGTGCATGACCTGTAGGAGCGGGTTTACCCGCGAAGAGGCCCGCGCAGGCAACCCTACAGCTTCAATTCCCCAGGCGTCGCCCCGAACAACTGCTTGAAGGCCGCAATGTAGGCCGAAGTCGAGTCATACCCACACCCCAGCGCCGCCCCCGTCACACTCTCCCCCGCCTCCAGCAACGCCAGCGAAGACAGCAAGCGCATGCGCTGCCGCCAGTTGCGAAAACTCAGCCCCGTCTCGCGCTGGAACAAGCGCATCAAGGTCTTCTCCGAACACCCCAGCCGCACCGCCCACTGCTGCAAGGTCTGCGCCTGGTCCGGCTCGGCGATCAGCCCGTTGCACAACGCCAGCAAGCCCGAATGGCGCGGCAAGGGCAGGGAAAAACCGACTTCCGGCAACGTTCGCAGCTGGTCGAGCAGCACCGCCACCAGCCGCCCTTCGGCACTGTCACCCTCGTCATACTCGGCCGGATACAGGCAGAACTGCTTGATCAGCTCGCGCGCCAGCGGCGTCACCTCCAGCACCCGACACTGCGCCGCTGCCCACGGACAGGCATCCCGGCGAATGTACAGGCTGCGCATCTCCGCCTGGCCGGAAGTCACCACCTCATGCTCGGCATCGGCCGGGATCCACACCCCCCACTGGGGCGGGGCGAAGTAGCTGCCATCGCCGGTGTACACCCCCAGCACACCGCTGATGGCGTAGGAAAACTGCACCCAGTCATGGCTGTGGCGGGTGGTCCAGGAGCCCGCACCGAGGCTTTCGGCGCGGGCATAGAGTGGCCTTGGCAGGTATTCGAGGGCAGGAATGGCGCGGGGATGTCCGGTTGTCTGCATGGCGGCTTCTTATCCTTCTGAGCAGACAAGCCTACCAGAGATCAGCGCCGCCCCCTGTAGGAGCGGCCTTGTGTCGCGAAAGGGGCGCGCAGCGGCCCCAGGACATCAGCTAAATCACCGATTGACGGGGCCGCTTCGCAGCCCTTTCGCGACGCAAGGCCGCTCCTACAAAAAGCGCATGTGTCAGCGCTCCACGATCACCGTCACCCCCTGCCCTCCCGCCGCACAGATCGAAATCAACCCACGCCCCTTCCCGGCCTTGCTCAGCAACTTGGCCAGGTTGGCCAGAATCCGCCCCCCGGTCGCCGCAAATGGATGCCCCGCCGCCAGCGAACTGCCCTTCACATTCAGCTTGCTGCGATCGATCGCCCCAAGCGGCGCGTCCAGCCCCAACCGCTCACGGCAGTACTCGGCATCCTCCCAGGCCTTGAGCGTGCACAGCACCTGCGCGGCAAAGGCCTCGTGGATCTCGTAGTAATCGAAGTCCTGCAGGCTCAGGCCGTTGCGCGCCAGCAAGCGCGGTACCGCATACACCGGCGCCATCAGCAACCCTTCGCGGCCAGTGACGAAATCCACCGCGGCCGTCTCGCCGTCGACCAGGTACGCCAGCACCGGCAACCCCTGCTCTTGCGCCCACTGTTCGGTCCCCAGCAGCACCAGCGAGGCGCCATCGGTCAATGGCGTCGAGTTGCCCGCCGTCAGCGTGCCCAGGCCGCTGCGATCAAAGGCCGGCTTGAGCCCGGCCAGTTGCGCCGCGGTCAGGTCAGGGCGCAGGTTGTTGTCACGGGTCAGGCCCAGAAACGGCGTCAGCAGGTCATCCTGCCAGCCCTCGGCGTAGGCTTCCGCCAGATGCCGATGACTGAGCAGCGCCAGTTCATCCTGCTCGGCGCGACCGATCTGCCAGGCCTGCGCCATGCGTTCGCAATGCTCGCCCATCGACAACCCGGTGCGCGGTTCGCCATTACGTGGCAGCTCAGGCTTGAGGTGGTGCGGGCGCAACTGCAGGAACGGCTTGAGGCGCTCGGCCAGGGTCTTGCCACGGTTGGCCTGGAGCAGGATGCGCCGCAGCCCTTCGTTGACCGCGATCGGTGCATCGGACGTGGTGTCCACGCCCCCGGCGATGCCGCTGTCGATCTGCCCCAGGGCAATCTTGTTGGCCACCAGCAGCGCCGCCTCCAGGCCCGTGCCGCAGGCTTGCTGGATGTCATAGGCCGGGGTCTGCGCCGACAGCCGCGAGCCCAACACGCATTCGCGGGTCAGGTTCAGGTCACGCGCATGCTTGAGCACCGCCCCCGCCGCCACCTCGCCCAGGCGCAGGCCATGCAGGCGGTAGCGCTCGACCAGGCCTTCGAGGGCGGCGGTGAGCATCGCCTGGTTGCTGGCGGTGGCGTAGGCGCCGTTGGAGCGGGCGAAGGGGATTCGGTTGCCGCCCAGGATTGCGACCCGGCGTGGTGACTGCATGCGCGCGTTCCTCCAGAAATATCTTGAACCGTACAGCCTAGGTGTTTTTGCCCCAGGCGAACGACCTGGCCATGAAGTTGGTCCACACTTGCATGCTTGCCTTCAGGGAGACCCGCACATGAGCGACCGCTATCTCGACTTCGCCAACTCCAACCTCGGCCGCCGCCTCGTCGATGCCCTCGGTCTGCCGCGCCCGGCGCCGCTGGAGCGTTGGCAGGCGGGCCGCCTGCGGCCGCTGGAAGGCGCCCTGGTGCTGGGCGGCGGGCCGTTGGCGCAGCAGGTCGAGGCGATCGCCGCGCGCCTCACCGACCAGGTCTACCGCTTCAACGCCGAAGGCTTGCAGGCCCCGGCCTGGGTCGCCGGCCTGGGGGCGAAGATCAAGGCCCTGGTGTTCGATGCCAGTGAACTGTCCGACAGCGACCAGCTCAGCCAGTTGCGCGAATTCTTCCAGCCGCTGCTGCGCAGCCTGGCGCCCTGCGCCCACGTGGTGATCCTTGGCCGGCCCCCGGAGGCGCTCGACGACCCGCTGGCCAGGGTCGCCCAACGCGCCCTGGAAGGCTTCAGCCGTTCGCTGGCCAAGGAACTGCGCAATGGCGCCACCGCTCAGCTGCTGTACGTGGGTGACGGCGCGGATGGCCAGCTCGAAGGCGCCTTGCGCTTCTTCCTGTCGCCCAAAAGCGCGTTCGTTTCCGGCCAGGTTGTGCGCTTGCAGGCGTGCAGCGCCCAGGTCGCGGACTGGACCCGCCCGCTCGCCGGCCGCCGCGCTCTGGTCACTGGCGCGGCGCGAGGCATCGGCGCGGCCATCGCCGAAACCCTGGCCCGTGACGGTGCCGAGGTGATGCTGCTCGACGTGCCGCAGGCCCAGCAGGACCTCGACGCCCTCGCCGCACGCCTGGGCGGCAAGGCGCTGGGCCTGGACATCTGCGCCAGCGATGCCGCGGCCCGGTTGCTCGAAGCACTGCCCGACGGCATCGACATCGTCGTGCACAACGCCGGCATCACCCGCGACAAGACCCTGGCCAACATGACCCCGGATTACTGGGACGCGGTGCTGGCGGTCAACCTCAAGGCGCCCCAGGTACTGACCCAGGCCCTGTTCGACGCCGGCGCCCTCGGCGCGGATGCGCGCATCACCCTGCTGGCGTCGGTCAGCGGCATCGCCGGCAACCGCGGCCAGGCCAACTACGCGGCGAGCAAGGCCGGGCTGATCGGCCTGGCCGAGGCCTGGGCTCCGACGCTGGCCGAACGCGGCGCCAGCATCAATGCCGTGGCGCCCGGTTTCATCGAGACCCACATGACCGCCGCCATGCCCGTGGGGCTGCGCGAGGCCGGCCGGCGCCTGAGCTCGCTGGGCCAGGGCGGGCGCCCGCAGGATGTTGCCGAGGCCATCGCCTGGCTCAGCCAGCCGGGTTCCGGTGCGGTCAATGGCCAGGTGCTGCGGGTCTGCGGCCAGGCCTTGATGGGAGCCTGACCATGAACCGCCCCTGGATCGACCTGCCCAGCCCCGACTCACGCGCCAGCCTCTACCTGCGCGCCGCCAGCAAACGCAAGATCAGCGGCGACACCCTGCCCGCAGCAGGCCTGCGCAGTTTCATCCGTGTGCAACCCGGCAACCTGGCGGCCTACCGCAAGCTCTGCCACTTCACCGATGACCGCCGCCTGCCGGGCACCTACCCGCACGTGATGGCCTTCAGCCTGCAACTGCAACTGCTGACCGCCCGCGAATTCCCCTTCCCGCTGCTGGGGCTGGTGCACCTGCACAATCGCATCGAAGTGCTGCGCCCCCTGGGTGGCATCGACGGGCTGCACTTCGCCGTGCATGCCGACAACCTGCAAGCGCACGCCAAGGGCGGCACCTTCGACCTGGTCACCGAAGCCGAGGATGGCCTCGGCCTGCTCTGGCGCGAAACCAGCCGCATGCTGGTGCGTGGCCTGAAACTCGATGGCCAGCCCGCTGACGGCCCGGAGCGCGACCCCATGCCGCTGCCGGAGGCGACGCGCTGGTACGCCGACAGTGATATCGGCCGGCGCTATGCCAGGGTGTGCGGCGACTACAACCCGATCCACCTCAGCGCCGCCAGCGCGCGGCTGTTCGGCTTCCCCACGGCGATCGCCCATGGCATGTGGAGCCAGGCGATGGCTCTGGCGGCGCTGCACACCCACCTGCCGGCCAGCAAGTACCTGTTCGAAGTGGACTTTCGCAAACCCGTGCGCCTGCCCTCGGAGGTGGTCCTGAGCGCCAGCGAAGCCGGCCCGGCCGGTGAACTGCGCCTGGACGGGCACGGCGAGCTGCTGCACATGGCCGGGCGCTGGGCAGTGCGCTAGCGCCCTGCAAGCCACTTGCTTTGCATCGGGCCTGCGCGGAAGCTATGCAGTCTTAGGAGACCCCCGATGAACCTGCAAGAACTCACCGAACGCCTGCACCGGATCCGCGACAGCAACGACTGGCGCGGCTTCCACAGCCCGAAGAACCTGGCCATGGCCGCCAGCGTGGAAATGGCCGAGCTGGTGGAAATCTTCCAGTGGCTGAGCGAGGACCAATCGCGCCAGCTGCCGCCCGAGCAACTGGCCCACGCCGGCCAGGAAGTCGGCGACGTGGTCCTCTACCTGTTGCTGCTGTGCAGCGAGCTGGGCCTGGACCTGGAACAGGTGGTGCGGGCCAAGCTGGCCGACAGCGAAAGGCGGTTCGCCCGATGAACGACCGTCACTTCGATGAACTGGCCACGCGTTTCGCCGAAAAGATCTACGGCGGCGCCAAGGGTGCGATCCGCCTGGCCGTGCTCCAGGCCGACCTGGCCGAAGCCATCCCCGACCGCCCGCTGCGGGTGCTCGACATCGGTGCCGGGCTCGGCCACATGGCCCTGTGGCTGGCCCAGCGCGGCCACCAGGTCACCTTGGCCGAACCGGCCGCGCCGATGCTCGAAGGTGCCCGCGCGCGCTTCGAGGAGGCCGGCCAGCCGGCCACGTTCATCCAGGCCCCGTGGCAGGAACTGCTTGGCCAGCTCACCCAGCCCTACGACCTGGTGCTGTGCCACGCCGTGCTCGAATGGCTGGCCGAACCCGAGAGCATCCTGCCGGTGCTGCACCAGCTGACCGCCCCCGGTGGCTGGCTGTCGCTGGCCTTCTACAACCGCGACGCGCTGGTCTATCGCAACCTGCTCAAGGGCCATTTCCGCAAGTTGCGCAGCAACCGGCTGGAAGGCGAAAAGCAGAGCCTGACCCCGCAGAAACCACTTGATCCGCGTGAACTCAAGGCGCAACTTGAAGGCATGTGGCAAGTCGAAAGCGAGAGTGGCGTACGGGTGTTCCACGACTTCATGCCCAAGGAGTTCCAGGCCAAGGCCGAGCTGCTCGACCTGCTGGAAATGGAACTGGCCCACCGCCGCCACCCAAGCTTCGCCGGGCTCGGCCGCTACCTGCACTGGATGTGCCGCCCCCGCTGACCCGCCCGCCGGGAGGACTACATGCCGTATCGCCTGATCTGCCTGGCCCTGCTGCCCTTCGCCCTGGCCGCCTGCCAGGGCAGCAACCCCTATGTGGCCAGCAGCCGCCCGCTGCCACCGGCGCCGCCGCAGGCCGCCAGTACCTTCGACGCCAGCGCCTACCCCTCGGCACCGCGTGACTACGGGCGCTACCGCAGCTGGAGCTGGCGCAACGGCCAGTTGCCAAGCGGCACTGCCGACGCCGCCCCCGGGCAATTGGCCGACGCCGTCAGCGGCGCCCTCGACCAGCACGGCCTGCGCCCGGCCCGCGGCACCAGCGGTGATCTGCTGGTCAGCGCCGACCTGCGCCTGGAGCGGCGCCTGCGCCAGGTGCGGGACTACGACTACGACCCCTATTACGGCCCGTACCCCTACGGCGGCGTCGGTTTCGGCGGCTACCGCAACGGTTACGGCGCCTATGGCAGCGTGCCGGTCGTGCGCACCTACGAAGTGGAGGTGATGGTGGTGCGCATCGACCTGTTCGATGCCCGCAACGGCCAGCCGGTGTGGAGCGCCAGCGCGGAGAGCGGCAGCGACAAGAGCTCGCCACGCGAGCGCGAGGCCGCCCTGCGCGAATCGGTGCACAAGGCACTCAACGGCTATCCTCCCAGTTGACCTCTAACGGAGAACCATCATGTTGCGCCGCCTCGTTCTACTGTCCTTGGCGCTGTTGCTCACCGCCTGCTCGAGCAACAACGTGCAGCAGGATTTCGACGCCAGCCGCGATTTCGCCGCCTACCGCAGCTGGGCGTGGCAGGAGCCGGGCCTGCAATACCGCCCGGACGACCCACGCATCAAGAGCGACCTCACCGAACAGCGCATCCGCCAGGCGGTGGCCGACAACCTCGACCAGCGCGGCCTGCGCCCGGCCCAGGGCAATGCGCGGCCTGATGTCAGGGTACGGGCCTACCTGATCGTCGAACAGCGCCAGCAACAGATCACCACCAACTACGGTGGCGGCTGGGGTGGCTACTGGAACGGTTACTGGGGCGGCCCGATGTACAACGAGACCCGCAGCGTCGACTACAAGGTCGCGACCATCCAGGTGGACCTGTTCGACGGCCGTGACGGCAAGCTGGTCTGGCGCGGCAGCGCCGAGCAGATCATGAACAACTACCCGCCAGGCCCACAAGAACGCAACAGCGCGATCCAGAAGACCGTTGCCCAGGTCATGGCCAACTACCCGCCAGGTCGCACCAGGTAACCGTCGTAGGAGCGGCCTCGTGTCGCGAAAGGGCCGCAGAGCGGCCCCGGCAATTTCTGCTGCGAAGCTAAAAACCGGGGCCGCTTTGCGGCCCTTTCGCGACACAAGGCCGCTCCTACACAATCTTTTTACCTTCGTCTTCCCTGCCCGTTCGTCAGATCGCGTCTACCCTGATTAGGAAACCTGACTAAGCGGGTAAGTGTTCAACGATTAGGGAAGGCGACCTGCCAATGCAAAGCATTGTTCTCCTGCTGTGGCTTGCCTTGTGCACCGAACAAGATATTCGCGAACGCCAGATCGCCAACTTCCTGACCCTGGGCTTTGCCGCAGGCGCCCTGGTCTGGCTGTTCGCCACCGGCCACAGCTGGATCGGCGCTGACGCCAACGACGCCGGCTGGGCCCTGGCGATCGTCATGCTGCTGACCCTGCCAGGCTACATGCTCGGCCGCTTCGGCGCCGACGACGTCAAGCTGATGGGTGCCCTGGCCCTGGCCACCAGCCCGCAATACGTGCTCGGCACCTTCATTGGCGCCGGGGTCAGCGTGGTGCTGTGGATGATGACGCGTCGGCGCCTGTGGACCCTGCTCAACCCCAAGGTCAAGAAGCGCCTGCAGGCCCTTACCGAGGAAATGGGCGACAAACAGGCCTTCGTGCCCTACGTGCTGGCGGGCTTTTTATTGACCGCCGTATGGATCCAATAATCGACCCTGTGGTCCGAAACCTTGTACATCCCTTGTACAGAATCACTAGCAGCGTCTACTTTTAAGCTGCCAGAGCGTCTGGCCCGGGAGCAGGGCTACTTACGAACAGGGAGTGGATCGTGAACAAGTCTTTGAGTGAGGTGAAAGTGCTGGTGGTTGACGACCAGCCACTGATCGTCGAACAGCTGTGCGAGTTTCTGCAAAGCCAGGGTCATCCCTGCGTCGCGGCCCATTCCACCGAAGAAGCCATCCAGTGCTACGAGCAGGACCATGCCATTGGCTTGATCCTTTGCGACCTGCACATGCCGGGGCGTGATGGCATCGAACTGATGCGCGCGCTGAAAGCGATGACCGGTCAACGGATGTTCGAAGCGATCATGCTCACCGGCCGCGCCGAAAAGCAGGACGTGATCCGCGCCTTGCGCGCCGGCTTCTCCGATTACTACCAGAAACCCATGGACTTCGAGGAACTGCTCGAGGGCGTGCGCCGCCAGGAGCAGATCCTGCGCGAGCGCAAGGCCAACCTGCAGGACCTTGGCACCCTCAACCAGCGCCTGCAGGACCTGGCCGGCTCCATCGACCAACTCTACCAGGACCTGGAAAAAGCCCGCGGCCAGGGCGTTCACCGCCGCGCCACCGATGTCGAGGAAGCCGAAGGCGACCTGCCCGCCGCCTTCGAGAAGCTCTCGCCCCGCCAGCTGGAAGTCGCCCGCCTGGTGAGCAAGGGCAAGACCAACTACCAGATCGCCTGCGAACTGGGGATCACCGAGAACACCGTAAAACTGTATGTGTCCCAGGTGCTGCGCCTGACCCACATGCACAACCGCACACAGCTGGCCCTGGCTTTGACACCCAGTTCCTCGCCGGTGCATCAGCGCTTCACCACCCACTGACCCCGCAGGAGCGAGCGGGAGGGGTTCTCAGTCGCTGACCTGGAACGCCACCCGTGCGGTCTCGCCGCTCTCGTCGAGCGCGCTCAGCTCGACCTGCCCAGCCTGCTCGAAACGCACCTGCAAGCTGTCCTGGCCTTCGGTTTCGCCCACCGGCTGACCGTTGAGGAACCACCAGCGCCGCCCGCCCCCACCCAGCGCCGAAACGTGCAGTTGCAGCGGCTCCCGGCTGGTGGCCGGGCGGCGCAGGTTGTCGCCGGGGCGCACGCCGACGATCGACAGCGGTGGTGCGCTGGCCGGCACCTGCGGGGGGCAGCTCGGGTCCACCGCCGGCAGCCGCGCCGCACGCCGCTCGACGCGGGGCAACCAAGGCTCCAGCGGCGCCGGCCAGAGGGCGACCACACGTGGCGTGGCCCCGGGGCAGCTGCCGTCGACCCGCAGCCCCTGGGCATTGACCCAGATACTGTCACGCAGGCCGAGCCCCAGCGGTTGGTCGGCCGCCATCAGCGTCGGCGGCGTGGTGCGCTCGAGGGTCCAGGCGAAGCGCAGGCGACGGCAGTTCGGGTCCTGCTTGCTCAGCGGCTGGCCCAGTGGCCAGCAGATCGCGGCCACGCCGACACTGCCCGGCACCTGCTCGACCGGCGGGCGAAGGCCGCGCTGGCTGTCGCGGTTGCTCAGCAGGTCGTGCACCTGCAGCATCAGTGGCGCCGCCGAGGCCAGGCCGAACTGGCCGGGCACCGGGGTGCCGTCGGGGCGGCCGATCCATACGCCGATCAGGTAGCGCGGCCCCACGCCGATCGACCAGGCATCGCGAAAGCCGTAGCTGGTGCCGGTCTTCCAGGCCAGTTGCGGGCGTTGCACCAGTTCGGCATGGGGGTCGCGGTCGGGTCGAGCCTGGCCGCTGAGGATGCGGCGGATGATCCAGGCCGCGCCAGGCGACATCAGCCGCCGCTCCAGCAGCGGGTCCTGGGGTTGCAGGCGCACCTGCGCACTGTTGCCGGCCCGCGCCAGGGCCGCATAGCCGCCGACCAGGTCTTCCAGGCGGCTGCCGGCGCCGCCGAGGATCAACGCCAGGTTGGGCTCGGCCAGCGGCGGCAGCGCCAGCGGCACGCCGGCCATGCGCAACTGGGCGGCGAAGCGCTTGGGGCCATAGGCTTCGAGCAACTGTACCGCCGGCAGGTTGAGCGACAACGCCAGGGCCGAGCTGGCCGACACCGGGCCGCTGAAGCCCATGGAGAAGTTGCCGGGACGGTAGTCGCCGTAACGCCGCGGCACATCCTGCAGCAGCGATTCGGAATGGATCAGGCCATCGTCCATGGCCAGGCCGTAGAGAAAGGGCTTGAGCGTCGAACCGGGCGAGCGCAGCGAACGGACCATGTCGACATGACCGAAGCGGCGCTCGTCGGCCAGGTCGATCGAGCCCAGGTAGGCGCGGGTCGCCATGGTCTGCGCGTCGACCACCAGGATTGCCGCCGAGGTGCGCTCCGGCAGGCGCGCGCGCCAGCCCAGCAGCAAGTCCTCCAGGCGCCGCTGCAACGCCGCATCGAGGGTGGTGCGGATCAACGGCGGGCTGTCCGGGGTATTCAGCCGCCGTGCCAGCAGCGGCGCCAGTGCCGGTTCCTGGCGGGGCGCCAGGACCAGGGGCTCTTCGGCGGCTTCCTTGATCTGCGCGGCTGGCCACACCTGGTACTCACCCAGGCGCTGCAGCACCTTGTCGCGGGCCCGCTGGGCGCGCTCGGGATGACGGTCCGGGCGCAGCCGGCTGGGGGCCTGGGGCAGCACCGCCAGCAGCGCCGCCTCGGCGGGGGTGAGCTGCTGCGGCGACTTGCCCAGGTAGGCCCAGCTGGCCGCCGCCACGCCCTGCAAGGTGCCGCCGAAGGGCGCGCGGTCGAGGTAGATCTGCAGGATCTCGCCCTTGGACAGGTGCCACTCCAGCTGCGCCGTGCGCCACAGCTGGCGCAGCTTGCCGGCCAGGGTCCGCTGGTGCGGGTCGAGCAGGCGCGCCACCTGCATCGACAGCGTGCTGCCCCCGGACACCACGCGGCCGCCGCGCAGGTTGAGCCAGGCGGCGCGTGCCAGCGCCAGCGGGTTGACCCCGAGATGATGATAGAACCAGCGGTCCTCGTAGGTCAGCAGGGCCTGCAGGTATAACGGCGAGACCTGGTCGGCGCTGACCGGGTAGCGCCA
The DNA here is from genome assembly GCF_044749485.1 of Pseudomonas sp. NPDC089401. Taxonomy (NCBI): domain Bacteria; kingdom Pseudomonadati; phylum Pseudomonadota; class Gammaproteobacteria; order Pseudomonadales; family Pseudomonadaceae; genus Pseudomonas; species Pseudomonas sp. NPDC089401. Next base: position 27,267 of record NZ_JBIVIA010000004.1, read on the forward strand.
TACGCCATCGGCATCGGCAAAGCGCCACAACGGCGTGCCGTCCTCGGCCAGCACCACCCGCGCCAGGTCGTCGGCCGGCATCGGCAACGGCCACAAACGATCGGCCAGCCACAGCAGGCCGAGCGTCATTACGGCGCCGATCAGCAACCTGCGCACGAGCCTTCCCGCGCGGGTACGTGGCCGCGCTAAGCTAGGCATCGGGAACCGACCTGGCCAGGTGATGGCCAAAGGCTTGGGAACGGCAGATTCGCCGATTCGTTCATCAGGAAGCAGCTATGCATGTAGAAGGTTTTTTCGAGTGGCTTGGCCAGGCACTGGGTTCATTGATCCGCTTCATCGTCGACGCCTTGAGCGGCCTGTTCAACCTGCTGGCCAACGCCGGTGGCAATTTCATCGATGGCCTGGCGCGCACGCTGGGCATGGACACCTCGCTGATCAGCATCCTGGCCCTGATCATCGGCCTGGTGCTGCTGTACTCGGCCATCCGCGCCTTCATGCGCGCCTCGATCATCGCCGGGATCATCTGGCTGGTGCTGGGGTTGTGGGTGATGAGCTGGGTCATTCACTGAAGCTGCCCTGGGTCGCTGTTTTGTAGGAGCGGCCTTGTGTCGCGAAAGGGCCGCAAAGCGGCCCCGGCAATTTCTGCTGCGAAGCTAATAACCGGGGCTGCTATGCAGCCCTTTCGCGACACAAGGCCGCTCCTACAGAGAGCGCGCTATTTATCTGGCCTTCACCGTCATCTCCCCCTGCCCATCCCCCACCGCCTGCAGGTTCGGCCGGTACATCGACTCCACCTGCGGCGGCGGCACCCGGTAGGTGCCCGGGGTCACCGCCCGCGCCAGGTACAGCAGGTGCGTGGTGCCATAGCCGTCGAGCTTGAGCGCCGCCACGTAGCGGTCGTCACGGTACTCCTGGTGCACCACGCTGGCGTTCTGCATCGACTCGCGCCACTGCTTCACCGCACTGCTGGCGTTGTCCAGGCTGGCGGCGCTCTGCGCCAGGTTCTGGTTCTCCAGCTCCAGGCCCGCCGGCAGCAGGTCGACCACCAGGGCATCCGGTACCCGGTCGCTGGCCTTGAGCGCCAGGTGCACCAGTACCAGGTCGCCGCTGCGCAGGTTGTGCAGGTCCAGCGGCTGGCCGTTCATGCCCAGGTAGTCCCGGCGGATCTCCATGCCGTTGCCAGCGGCGGCAGGCGCCTGGCGCGGGTAGCCCGACAAGGTCAGTTGCTGGTAGAGGGTTTCGCCGCCTTCGTTGTGCACGCTCAGCGGCGAGGCCAGCAACGGGCCTTCGAGCTTCATGCCGGCCTCGGCATTGTTGAACTCACGCACCTCCCCGGCACTGTCCAGACGCGCCTTCCAGGGCGCCTCCGGCTTGCCCAGCAGGCCGCGGCCAGCCAGGAACAGGGCGTTGCGCTCCTGGGTCGACAACCAGCGATTGGCCGCCAGCTCGTCCGACAGGGCGAACAGACGCTGGTCGACCTGGTTGCTGGCCAGCTTGCTCTCCTGCAACAGCGCCAGGATGAGCGCCTGGTCACGCAGGCTGCTGCCGTAGTCGGCCATCCAGCCCTTGCTGCGGCCGATGCCCAGGCCCGCCTGCAACGCCTGCTCGGCGCGCGGCTTGTCACCCATGGCGTCCAGTGCCACCGCCAGTTGCACCAGCGGCAGCCCGGAACGGGCATCGGCACGGCGCTCGAACAGGCTGCGCAGCGCGCCCAGCGGCGCCTGCTGGCTGCGAGACAGCACCAGCGCGGCATAGGCCTGCACGGCAAAGCGGGTGTGCTCGGCGTTCTCGCTGTAGTCGACCTCGATCAGGTTGCGTTCCTGCAGGTAGCGCAGCAGGCGTTCGTTGGCCTTCTTCAGGGCCTCGGCCGGCACGCCGTAGCCCTGGTCGCGGGCACGCAGCAGGAAGTCGGTGACATAGGCGGTCAGCCAGTATTCCTCTTCGCTGTCCGAACTCCACAGGCCGAAGCTACCGTTGTAGCGCTGCATGCCCAGCAGGTGCTCGATGCCCATCTCGATCTTGCGCTTGCGCACCTCGCCCGGCTCGCCCTTGATGCCCAGGCGCTTGAGGCTATCGGCATCGGCGTACAACGACGGGTAGAGGCCGCTGGTGGTCTGTTCCAGGCAGCCATAGGGGTAGGCTTCGAGGGCGCGGATCTGCTCGGCCAGGTTCAGCGGCGGGCGGCTCGACAACACCAGGCTGGCCTCCAGGCCTGCCGGTTCGAAGGCTGCCAGGTCGCTTTCCGGCAGGGTCCACGGCTGGTCCTTGAGGGCCACGCGGAAGTGCTTGAGCATGGCCGGGTAGGCCGGGCGCACGCCCAGGGTCCACTCGCGCTCGAAGGTATTCGCCGGTTCCCCCGGCAATTGCAGGCCAGTGACCCGCACCTGCACCTTGCCCTGGCCCAGGCCGCCCTGGGCCTGCACCGGGATCAGCAGGGTGCGGCGCTGGCCCTCGGTCAGGGCGACGCTCTGCTGCGTGCTGGCGGTCAGGCTCAGCTGGCCCTCGGTGACGATCTCGACGTTCAACTGTTGGGCGCTGCCCGACAGGTTGGCCAGGTCCAGCGCCAGGCTGGTGCGGTCGCCGCCCGCGAGGAAGCGCGGCGCCGACAGCTCGGCAATCAGCGGCGCAGCCACCACGGTCTTGCCCTCGGCCATGCCGAAGTGCTCGTCGGTCCAGGCCTGGGCCATCAAGCGCAGTTCACCGTTGAAGTCCGGGATATCGACCGTCGCCTCGCCTTCGCCCTGCTCGTTCAAGGTCACCGGCAAGCTTTGCTGGGCGACGATGGTCACCGTGGTGTTGGGGCGCTTGCCGCCCTTGGCCATCGCCGCGTCACCACCGAACGCCAGGCTGGCCAGGCGCCCCTGGCCGGCTTCGATCAGCTGGCCGTAGATATCCAGTTGATCGGCACCATAGGCCTTGCGGCCGAACAGGCTGGCGAACGGGTCGGGGGTCTTGAAGTCGGTGATGTTGAGGATACCCACGTCAACCGCAGACAGCAGCACATGCACCTGTTTCGGCACGCTGCCGTCGGCATTGGCGGCCTTGATCTTCACCGTCAGCGCTTGCTTGGGCCGCATCTTCTCCGGTGCCTGCAGGCTGACCGCGAGCTTGCGCTCGGCACGCGCCAGCGGCAGGTGCAGCACGCCGACGGCGCGCTTGGGCGTGGCGTTGGCCTTGCGCTCGCCAGGGCGGATCACCAGGGCACTGATGTACAGGTCATGGCGCGCCCACTGCTTGTCCAACTGCACGTCGAAGGTCTTGCCCTCGGCCGGCACCTCGATTTCCTGCCACCACAGCGGGCCTTCGCTGGACTCGATCATCAGGTAGCCGCTGCCAGCCGCCGGTGGCGTCACGGTGACCTTGGCGGTGGCGCCGTCGGCGTAGGCCGGCTTGTCCAGCGCCAGCTTGACCTGGTCCGGGCGCACCGCGCCGCCTTCGGCGTTGTCCTGGGCGCGGTAGCCGGCCCAGAAGCGCTCGCTGGACACCAGGCCGGTTTCGGGGTCTTCCACCTCGACCCGATACGGGCCCCACTCCACCTGGAAGTTCAGCCTGGCGGTGGAGCCGGCCTTGACGTTGACGGTCTGCTCGCTCTGGGTGAGGAATTTCTCGTTGTAGTTGTAGCTCCAGCCGTCGCTCTGGGAGTAGTTCCAGTAATAGTCACGGCGTTCGCGGATCAGCCGCACCTTGAGGTCGTTGGCGGCCAGCTTGTTACCCTCGCGGTCGGCCACCAGGAACTCGAATTCCACCGGGCCGTCGCTGTCGGTTTCCTCGCCCTCGAACAGGCCACGCAGGCCCGGCAGGCGCTCGGCCGGCCAGATGGGCTGTTCCAGGCGCCGGGTGATCGGCCGGCCACCGGACTCCTGCAGGCTGGCCTGCACGGTCAGTTGCAACGGTGAACGGGCTTCGGCCCAGCGGCTTTCGATGTCGATCACGGCCTTGCCGGCCTGGTCGAGGGTGACTTCGTCCAGCTCCAGGTCCTGGTTCAGCTCGGTTTCGCTGACCGAGCCGAACTGGTAGCCCGGCAATGCCGGCACCGCTTCACGCAGCGGGCGCACATAGGCCTGGCCGCTCAGGCGATTGCCCGCGGCTGGCGCGCCGTACAGATAGCGGCCATTGACCTGGATCTGCGCATTCTCGTCGGGCGACAACGGCGTGTCGCTGCCCTTGAGCTCCAGCGCCAGGCGCTCGGGGAGGAAGTCCTCGACGAGGAATTCGTAGACCTGCTTGCGCTCGCCACCGAGGTCGAGCAGCAACTGCCAGCGACCGGTAGGCGCTTCAGTGGCCAGTTGCAGCTGGTATTGGTAGAGGCCGTTGGCATCGGCCTCCCAGACGAACTTGCGGCTGACCTGCTCATCCGGGCGGCGCACTTCCACGCTGACCGGCTGGGCCTTCACCGGCTTGCCGTCCTGGTCGCGCAGCAGGCCGTTGAGCAGCACCGTTTCACCTGGGCGATACAGGTCGCGCGGGCCGAAGATGAAGAACTGCAGCGGGTTGGCCTGGGGCCCGGTGATGTCGAATTCGGCCAGGTCCAGGGCGGCGGTGTTCAGGCGCAGCAGGGTGGTGTGCACGCCCTGGGTGGCGATCAGGGTATCGGCCTTGGCCGTGATCGGCAGCTGGGCGTGGCCGGCACCGTCGGTCTTGGCCTGGGCCAGCAGCTTGCCCTTGTCGTCATGCAGTTCGAGGTTGACGTCCTTGAGCGCCTTGCCGCCTTCCAGTGCCTGGGCGAACACGTCCAGGCGGTCGCGGTAGCGGTGGGCCGACACGCCGATGTCGCTGAGGGTGAACAGCGTCGCCGGCTGCGAATAATCATAGGTGCCGGACGCACGCATCACCGCCAGGTACACGCCGGGCTCCTGCAGCGGCTTGATCCCGGCGATCGGCAGCAGCACGGTCTCACGGGTGTTGCGCGCCGGGTTGAGGTCGAAGCGGCCGCTGTAGACCAGCTCGGCCATGTCCAGGGTTTCCTTGGACTGGTAGTAGTACAGGCTGCTGTTGCGGCCCCAGCTGGCGAGGAAGGCCGAAAGCATTTCGGGCTTGACCCGGAAGAACTCGACATCCACCTTCGGCACGTTCAGCGCGATCACCGGCAGGCCTTCGGCCAGGCGCGTGGGCAGCAGCGAGCCGCGGCTGGCGAAGCCGACGGTGGGCTGCATGTCACGGGTTTCCAGGCGGGTAACCGATTCGCTGTCGAGCTGCTTGCCGTTGACCGCCAGCAGGCCCTTGTCGACGGTCAGCACCAGCTTGCGCTGCGGCTCCAGGTGGCGCAGGCGCAGTTCCATCTGGTTGTCGGAGAGCTCCCAGGCGCCATCGACCTTGCCCTTCACGGTGTCGACCAGGTGCACCTTGGCGGCCAGGTCCTGCTTGGCATCCAGCGGTGCGGAGAAGCTGATCGACAAGGTGCTGGCACCGTCGAGCTGCACTTCCGAGACATCCAGGACGCTCAGTTCACGGCCCTCGTAGCGCTTGGCGAGGACGGCAGGGTCCTCACGCTTGGGCGCCGGCGCCACGGCCGGGGCACTCGCCGCCGGCTTTTCGGCGGGCACGGGCTTGTCCGGGGTCGAGGAATCACAGGCACTGAGCAAGGCCAGCGCGCAGGCCAGCAACAATCCTTTGTTGAACATGGAGTGGGAACTCTTCGGCAGCGTGAACGTGAGGGCAGCAACTATAGCGCAACGACGCGCATTGGTTGCCTGGCCGTTACAATGTGGCCAGCCAAACACTGGGGGGCGCGCAGCGGCCCCACTGCCTCAGGAATCCCAATGTCACAACTGTCCACCGACTGGCAGCACCACCCCACCCACCGCAAGGTCTGGGCCCTGGCCGCGCCGATGATCCTCTCCAACATCTCGGTGCCGCTGGTGGCCCTGGTCGACAGCACGGTCATCGGCCACCTGCCCCACGCCCACCAGCTCGGCGCGGTGGCCGTGGGCGCCACGCTGTTCACCTTCATGGTCGGCCTGATGGGCTTCCTGCGCATGGGTTCCACCGGCTTCGCCGCCCAGGCCGCCGGCCGCGCCGACGGCGCCGCGCTGCGCCAGGTGCTGGTGCAGGGCTTGCTGCTGGCCGCCGCCTTCGCCCTGGTGATCGGCCTGCTCGCCCTGCCCTTCAGCCAGCTGGCGCTGCACGCCATGCAGCCGAGCGAGGCGCTGCAGCAGTCGACCGAGGACTTCTTCCACACCCGCTTGCTCGGCCTGCCGGCGGCGCTGGCCAGCTACGCACTGGTCGGCTGGTTCCTCGGCACCCAGAACGCCCGCGCGCCACTGGCGATCCTGCTGACCACAAATCTGCTGAACATCGCCCTCAACCTGTGGTTCGTGCTCGGGCTGAACTGGGGTGTGCTCGGTTCGGCCCGGGCCTCGGTGATCGCCGAATGGAGCGCCGCCCTGCTCGGCCTGGCCCTGACCCGCCCTGCCCTGCGCGCCTACCCGGGGCAGATCGCCTGGGCCGCGCTGAAGCGCTGGCAGGCCTGGCGGCCATTGCTGGCGGTGAACCGTGACATCTTCCTGCGCAGCCTGGCCTTGCAGCTGGTGTTCCTGCTGATCACCGTGCAGGGCGCGCGCCTGGGCGAAGCCACGGTGGCGGCCAATGCCTTGCTGCTCAACGGCCTGCTGCTCACCGCCTACGCCCTCGACGGCCTGGCGCATGCCGTGGAAGCGCTGTGCGGGCACGCCATCGGCGCACGCGAACGCGACACCCTGCGCCGTTCGCTGGTGGTCGCCTGCGGCTGGTCGCTGCTCACCAGCCTGGGGTTTGCCGGGCTGTTCCTGTTGGGCGGGCACCTGTTCATCGACTTGCAGACCGACATCGGCAGCGTACGCACGGCGGCGTATCCGTACCTGCCATACCTGGCGCTGCTGCCGTTGATTGCGGTGTGGAGCTACCTGCTCGACGGGCTGTTCATCGGCGCGACCCGGGCGCGGGAGATGCGCAATGCGATGTTGCTGTCGGTGGTGATCGCGCTGCCGGTGGGGGTGCTCATGAGCGGATTGGGCAACCATGGGTTGTGGTTGGCGTTTCTCGGGTTCATGGCGTTGCGGGCGGTGACGTTGGGGTGGGTTGGGTGGCGGTTGCAGGAAAAAGGGCGCTGGATTCAGTGACGCCGGGGCCGCTTTGCGGCCCTTTCGCGACACAAGGCCGCTCCTACAGGGGCAACGCGGCGGCTTGTAGGAGCGGCCTTGTGTCGCGAAATGAGGGCGCAGCCCTCACCTGCCGACTCACAGCCAAACACAATCCCAATGTGGGTACTCACCCGCACGTTCAACCAGCCCGGCCCGAACAGGATTGGCAATGACATAACGCGCTGCGGCCTTCACATCCTCATCCCGTCGCAAAGCTCGATCGTAGAATCCAGGCTGCCAAATGTGTGTTCGCTCAGCACCAGCCCGATACAGAGCGCAACTACTTCGCGACTTGAATGCACACATCAGGTTTCCCAGGTTCGACGAACCGAGCTCGATCAACCAGTGCAGGTGATCTGGCATCAAGACCCAGGCGAGTGATCGACAACTACCCTCCTGATCGCTGAGCCGCAACTGCCGGATAGCTGCTCTGGCAAAGGGCAGGCTTGTGAACAGCGCAATGCGACCGCGCGTTACGGTGGTGAGAAGATAGAGCCGTCCTGGCTCCGAATAGCGCCCTTGGCGCAGGCGATGATTGCCCTGACCGTCCATGTCGTTCTCCCTTGAACGTTGCGTCCAAAGGTTGGCCCAGAATTATCGAAGCCGGTGAACGGGATTTTTACCGGGTGTGAATTCGGTGAGGGCTCCGCCCTCATTTCGCGACACAAGGCCGCTCCTACAAAGAAGAATCGTGCAGGAGCGGCCTCGGCGATCAGGACGAGAGGTACGACGAACGCGTCAGGCCAAGGCGCAGCGCATCGAGGAACTGGGTGCGTTCACGCGCAGTGATCTTGGCGCTGGCGACCTTGTCACGGTAGTGGGTCATCAACTCCTCCGGCGACAGGTGCACATAGCGCAACATGTCCTCGATGGTGTCGTGGGTCTCGATACCGGCGTGGTACACGCTGCCGTCGGCGTTCTGGTAGATGTTCACCGAGTCGGTGTCACCGAACAGGTTGTGCATGTCGCCAAGGATTTCCTGGTAGGCGCCGACCAGGAACACGCCCAGCAGGTAGTCCTCGCCCTCGTTCACCGCATGCACCGGCATGCTGGTCTCGATGCTCTGCTCGTCGACGTACTGGTTGATCTTGCCGTCGGAATCGCAGGTCAGGTCCTGCAGCACCGCACGGCGCATCGGCTCTTCGTCCAGGCGGTGCAGCGGGATGATCGGCAGCACCTGGCCGATGGCCCAGGTGTCGGGCAGGCTCTGGAACACCGAGAAGTTGCAGATGTACTTGTCGGCCAGCTTGTCGTTGAGCTCGTCCAGCACCTGGCGGTGCGAGCGCTGGCGCGCCTTCAGCGAGTTGTGCAGGCGGCGGCACACGGCGAAGTAGCACTGCTCGGCCAGGGCTTTTTCGGACAGGCTGATCTTGCCATCGGCATACTGCGCCGCCACGTCGCCCAGGTAGTGAGTGGCGCGCCAGTAGGTCTCGGTGACCATCTCGATATCGGTCGGGCCGAGCAGATCGACCAGCCACTGCACGGTTTCCGGCAGGGCTTCCTTGTTCTCGATGGTCGGCACGTCGTCGTTGTGCTTCTCGACATCGGTTACCTGGATCACCAGCATGGCGTGGTGCGCGGTCAGCGAGCGGCCGCTCTCGGAGAAGATGTGCGGGTGCGGCAGGCCCTGGGCGTCGCAGAACTCCTTGAGCATGCCCACCACCACGCCGGCATAGTCGTCCATGTCGTAGTTGATCGAGCTGGCGTTGCGCGAGTGGGTGCCGTCGTAGTCCACGCCCAGGCCACCGCCGACGTCGATATGGTCGACCGGCAGGCCCAGTGCACGCAGCTCACCGTAGTAGCGGATGGCCTCTTTGAAGCCGTGCTGGTAGTCGGCCAGGTTGGCGATCTGCGAACCCATGTGGAAGTGCAGTAGACGGATGCCCTGGTCCAGGCCGGCATCGCGGAAGCGTTGCACCACCGAGATCAGCTGGGCCGCCGACAGGCCGAACTTGGACTTCTCGCCCCCGGTGTCGGCCCACTTGCTCGACGCCAGCGACGACAGGCGCACGCGCAGGCCGACCTGCGGCTTGACCTTGAGCTCGGCGGCCTCTTCGATCACCAGGGCCACTTCCGACTCTTTCTCGATGACGATGAACACGTTGTGGCCAAGCTTCTGGCCCATCAGCGCCAGGCGGATGAACTCGCGGTCCTTGTAGCCGTTGCAGACGATGGTGCCGCCCTTCGGCGCCAGCGCCAGCACCGCCAGCAGCTCGGGCTTGGAGCCGGCTTCCAGGCCGATCGAGACGTTCTGCGTGGCGATGATGTTTTCCACCACCGCTTCCTGCTGGTTGACCTTGATCGGGTACAGCGCGGTGTACTGGCTCTGGTAGTCAAGGCGCGCGATGTTGGCATCGAAGGCGCCGGTCAGCTGGCGCACGCGGTCCTGCAGGATGTCGGGGAAACGCACCAGCAGCGGCAGTGACAGGCCGCTCTGGCGCAGCTCGTCGACCTGCTCGTACAGGTCGATCGGCGCGCTGTCCGGCCCGTTGGGGCGCACTTCGACGCGCCCGGCTTCATTGATGGCGAAATAACCAGCGCCCCAATGGCGGATGCCATAAACACTGCGGCTGTCGGCCACGGTCCATTGGCTACCATCGTCTTTGCGTGTGCGTCGTACGGACATTCAAGTCCCCTATAGGTAAGTCCAAGACACTGCCCCCGCAAGGAGGCGGGCGCAGTGTAAAAGTCGAAAATGACGATTCGTCCGTGCCCTGGGGTAGACCCTGGCCACGGCAACGAGTTTAGAAAGCGTTGGGCAAAAAAGCGCGCAGGCGGATCAGCCGCCGGACTTTTTCGCCTTGAAGCCCTGTTTGGTCAGCTCGCCGAGCAGCAGCTCGACATGGTCGCCCTGGATCTCGATGACCCCATCCTTCAGCGCGCCGCCGGTACCGCAGCGGCGCTTGAGGGTGGTGGCCAGCTCCTTGAGCTGGTCGAGGGGCAACGGCACGCCGGTGACGGTGGTCACGGTCTTGCCGCCACGGCCCTTGCTTTCACGGCGCACACGGGCAATGCCGTCGCCCTCGGGGATGACTTGCTGCTTGCAGGTGCAGGCATCCACCGGCTGGCCGCAGTCGGGGCAGTGCCGACCGGCATCGGTGGAGTAAACGAGACCGCCAAGGGCGGAAAAGGAAGAAGCTTTCTTGGCCACTTTTGATCCTCTGTGCTGAGGACAAAAACTGGTCGTGCCTTGGGGTTGAGGCCGACCGCGAGGCCCCACTCTGGCAGGGGCGGCGCTACTGCTGCAAGATCTGCGGCAGCCCGAAAAGGGCGCGCAGTGTAACGATAAATCAGGCGGTTGCTAAGTACTGGAATGCGCCATTTTGCGAATGATTTGCGACTTTGGGGGCTGCTTTGCAGCCCTTTCGCGACGCAAGGCCGCTCCTACAGGGTAACGCGCGCCCTTGTAGGAGCGGCCTTGCGTCGCGAAAGGACCGCAAAGCGGTCCCCGTCGTCATCCAAGGCTGGCTTTATAACGCTGCAACGCCGCCAGCGAATCCGGGCAATAAGGCTTGCCCAGGCTTTCCCGCTCTGCCACTTCCAGGCCGACGAACTTGGCCTCCATCACCTCCTGGGGCTGCAACCGCAACGGCGCATCCGACACCGCCGAATACACCGCGCACCACAGGTGGCTGTCCGGCTGGTCGAAGTAGAACCGCTCATGAAAGCGCAGCTCGACCCCATCGATGCCCAATTCCTCGGCCAATTCCCGGGCTGCCGACTCGTCATACGTCTCACCGGCCGTCACCATGCCACCCGCGGCGACATCCCAGTATCCCGGGTAAAGCGCCTTGCTCAGGGTCCGCCGGTGCACGCACAACTCACCGGCGCTGTTGAACAGCAGGATGAACGTGCAGCGCCCGATCAGCCCACGCGCACGCAGCTCGGCCCTGGGCAGCGCGCCCAGCAGCTGGTCGTTCGCGTCCACCCAGGCGACCAGTTCACGGTCGGAAGCCGCCCGGTGGGCGGCCTCATCGGCGCTGATGGCCATGCTCAACCCTGGGACAGCAGCTGGCGCAGGTCGATCACTGCGGCGTTGGCACGCGAGATGTAGTTGGCCATGACCAGCGAGTGGTTGGCCCACATGCCGAAGCCACTGCCGTTCAGCACCATCGGGCTCCACAGCGGTTCCTGGGAAGCCTCCAGCTCACGGATGATCTGGCGCACGCTGACGGTCGCGTTCTTCTTCGCCAGCACGTCGGCGAAGTCGACCTCGATGGCACGCAGCAGGTGCGACAGCGCCCAGGCCTGGCCACGGGCTTCGTAGAACACGTTGTCGATCTGCAGCCATGGGGTTTCGACCACTTCCTCATCCACCTGCGGCGCCTGGCCGGCAACCACCGACTCGGTCTTCAGGTTGGTGTTGAGCTTGACCCGGCCAACACTGGCCGACAGGCGTTGGGACAGCGAGCCCAGGCGAGTGGCCACGTCACCCAGCCAGTTGTTCAGGTTGTCGGCCCGGGTGTAGAAGATCGCGCCTTTGTCGCCAGCGGCCAGACGGGTCTGGTAGCGGCCGAGCGACTTGATGCCCTCCTCGAACTCCGACTCGCTGGACGGCAGGATCCAGCTCTTGTTGTCGAAGTTGAAGCGCGGCTCGGCCTTGGCCAGGTCGGCGTCCTCGGTGGACTGCGACTGCGAGCGGGCGAAGTCCTTGCGCAGGGCACGGGACAGGTCGCGCACCTGCACCAGCACGCCGTATTCCCAGCTCGGCATGTTGTCCAGCCACAGGCCCGGCGGGAAGCGGTCGTTGGAGATGTAGCCACCCGGCTTGCTCAGCAGGGTACCGGCCACGGTCTTGAGAGTTTCGAGGGTGGTATAGCCCACCACCATCTGCTGGCCGTTGCGCTCGGCGGCAGCCTGGGCATTCTGCTGCACCGGGAACAGCGCAGGCTCCTCGCTCCAGTACCAGCCAAGGCCCAGGCACACCAGCAGGTACAACCCGATCAGGGTCCCCAGGGCACGGCTCCAGAGCCCGCCAAGATAACTACGGGCAGCGGCGCGGCGGCTATCGGCACGTTCGCGCGGCTCGGCTTTGGCCTCGCGGTTTTTCCAGTCCAGCATGGCATTGTCCTTAATCAGTCACGACGGTTCAGGGGCTTGGACCACAGGCCTGCGCCAGGGTGCCACGGCAAGCCCGCGTCGCTGCACTATAAAGCAGACACCGCCTTGCGCATAAGCGACCAATGAGTCGGTAACGGGATTATCGTTCACAAGACTTTGTTGATGCGGGGCACTTACGCGCTGGAAAAGCAGTGCTAGCATACAGCCATCATTGAACCGGCATAGCCCTCCAACAAGTAGCCAGGACATGACCCGAGCCGCGGAGCCGAGCCACGAGCGCCTCAAGCAGGAGTTCGACCAGCTGTTGCAACGCCTGTCGCGCACGCGCCGGCGCAAGGACGACCCGCTGGACGCCCAGGCACCGCCTGCGCGCAAACCGGTGTACCTGCTGCTGCGCGATCATGAGCGCGCCGGGCGCCTGGCCCAGCAGTTGGCGTTCTTCGGCCTGAACGCGCAGCCGCTGCCCATGGCTGGCGCGCTGCTGGCGGCGCTGGCCGAGCAGTTGCCCGCAGCCATCATCATGGATGTCGACTTCGACGGCCCCGGTGGCGGGCTGCGCCTGGCCGCGCAGGCCCAGCAAAGCCGCGAACAGCCCATCCCGCTGCTGTTCTTCAGCCTGCACGACGCCGACACCCCGACCCGCCTGGCCGCCGTGCGCGCGGGTGGCCAGGCATTTCTCACCGGTACCCTGGAAGCCTCCAGCCTGCTGGAAAAGCTCGAAAGCATCAGCAGCACCGCACAACAGGAGCCGTTGCGCGTGCTGATCATCGACGACTCGCGCACCCAGGCCCTGCACACCGAACGCGTGCTCACAGGCGCCGGCATGCTTACCCGCAGCCTCACCGACCCGATCCGCGCCATGGCCGAACTGGCCGACTTCCAGCCCGACCTGATCATCCTCGACCTGTACATGCCGGCCTGCTCCGGCCCCGAACTGGCCAAGGTGATCCGCCACAATGACCGTTACGTCAGCGTGCCGATCATCTACCTGTCCGCCGAGGACGACCTGGACAAGCAGCTCGATGCCATGAGCGAGGGTGGCGACGACTTCCTGACCAAGCCGATCCGCTCACGCCACCTGATCACCACCGTGCGCAACCGCGCCGCCCGCGCCCGCCACCTCAAGGCGCGCATGGTGCGCGACAGCCTCACCGGGCTGTACAACCACACCCATATCCTGCAACTGCTCGAAGACTGCAGCTTCCGCGCCCGCCGCGAAGGCCAGCCGCTGAGCTTCGCCATGCTCGACATCGACCACTTCAAGAAGATCAACGACCGCCACGGCCACCCCATGGGCGACCGGGTGATCAAGAGCCTGGCGCTGTTCCTCAAGCAGCGGTTGCGCAAGACCGACTTCATCGGCCGCTACGGTGGCGAGGAATTCGCCATCGTCATGCCCAACACCGCGCTGGACGCCGCGCACAAGGTGCTGGACGAGATTCGCCGGCGCTTTGCCGAGATCCTCTATCCCGCGCAGGAAGGCGAGTTGCAGTGCACCTTCAGTGCCGGCGTGGTGGAGTTGGAGGAAGGGCTGGATGCATTGAGCATGGCCAGCACGGCCGATGAAGCGCTGTACCGGGCCAAGCATGCCGGGCGTAATTGCGTGGTCCGCGTCGAACCCTGAGCCCCGCATCTGCCGCTTCGCGGGCAAGCCCGCTCCCACAGGTATCTCAATGGCCTGAAGGCAGTGATGTCCCTGTGGGAGCGGGTTTACCCGCGAAAGGGCCGGCACAGGAAAACGAGATAGCGGCACAGTGCCACTTTTTCCGACCTCGTCATCACCCGGTCATGAAACCGCAATAACTTCAGCCGCCTACCTCTCCATTCCCGCAGGAAGTTCGCGGCTATGCGCCTGAAGTGGCTGACCAATTTCAACACCCTGTTGCTGGTGACCGTGTGTATCGCCCTGGGCGCGACCCTGTGGTGGTCGCAACGTGCCCTGGAGCGTCCGTATCAACTGATGGAACGCTACCTGGGCCTGTCGCAGCAGTTTCAGAACCAGACCGTGCGCAACGTCCGCGCCTACCTTGGCAGCGGCGACGCCTTGCGCCACGCCGCGGCCCTCGAAGCCAGCAAGCAGCTCGAAGCTTCCCTGGCCGACTGGCCGGCGGACCTCGCCGGCCAGTTGCGTCCGAGCCTGGGCACCCTGCAAGCCTTCACCGCCAACGAACTGCTCGCCGCCGGCAAGCTGGCGGGCGACCCCCAGGCGCTGTTGCTGCAGGCCGAACGTGAACTCGGGGCCAACTTCGAACAGCTGACCGCCTACGCCCGCGACAGTGGCAACAGCGAGGCCAACCGCTACTTGCTGCCACTGTTCGACGCGACTTTGCACCTGGGCCGCCTGTCCCTGGCCCGCGACAAGCTGGTCAGCAGCGGCCGCGCCGAGCTGGCCGACGAAGTGGAGCGCGAGCTGCAACTGATCCGCGCCCAGGCCCAGGCCATCGACGGCCTGCCGCTGCTCGGCGTAACCCGCACCGCCGAATCCGGCGCCGATGACTTCGCCGCCATGATGGGCCTGCAGAGCCAGGCCAGCGAACAGCAGGAAGACGTCGCCATCGGCCTCAAGCGCGAGTTGCACAGCCTGCTCAACCGCTACCCCGCCGAACTGCAGCGTACCCGCGAGCAGATCGAACGGCGCAGCGCCCTGGCCGCCAGCACCAACGACCGCCTGGCAGCGGTGCAGCAGGCCATTGCCGGCCTGGAGCCCGAGGTACGCGGCCAGCACGCGAAAATCGCCAGCGAGGTGCGCATCATGCAAGGCCTGATGATTGCCCTGATCCTGCTGATCGCCCTGCTCATCGACACCTTGCAAAGGCGCCTGGCGCGCACCCTCACCCACCTGGCCCCGGCCCTGTCGCGTTGGGCCGAAGGCGACTTCGCCGCGCCGATCGCCCTGGGCAAGAGCAACCGTGAACTGCGCGACATCCAGGAATCGCTCAACCGCCTGCGCCGCTACCTGGTGGAGTTGGTCGGCACCCTGCGCCACAACGCCGAACAGGTCGCCGGCAGCAGCCACGCCCTGGCCGGCATGAGCGCCGCCCTGCACCACGGCGCCGAGCGCCAGGCCGGCGACACACGGCAGATCCGCGATGCCCTCGGCGAGCTGGAGGGGACCATCCAGCAGGTGGCCGGTGACGCCAGCTCCGCCGCCGATGCCAGCCGCGCCGCGGGCCTCGCCGTGGAACAGGGGCAGGCGGTGATCGGCCAGAGTCTCTCGGGGCTCAGGGCGCTGGTCGACGAGGTGCAGGGCAACGCACGCATGATCGAGCAGTTGGCCGAGGAATCGGCCACCATCGGCGGGGTGCTGACCGTCATCCGCTCGATTGCCGAGCAGACCAACCTGCTGGCGCTCAATGCGGCCATCGAGGCGGCCCGTGCCGGGGAGATGGGCCGAGGGTTTGCGGTGGTGGCCGATGAAGTGCGTTCACTGGCGCAACGCACCACCGGCGCTACCGGGGAGATCCAGGCGTTGATCGACCGGCTGCAGCAGGCTGCGCGTGAATCGGTGAGCGGCATGCGGGTGCAACTCGAACATGCCGAGGCCACGGCCAACCAGGCGCAGGCGGCCGATGGCGCGCTGGACGAGATCGTCAGTGCGATCCGCACGATTGCCGACACCGCCGTGCGCATTGCCGATGTCACGGCGCAACAGACCGGGGCGGTGAGCGAGATTCGCGATCACAGCGAGCGGATCCATTTGCTGGGTGAGGACAACTTGCAGCGCATTGGCGAAGGGCGCGAGCAGGGTGAGCAGTTGCTGAGCCTGGGGGGAGAGCTGAACAAGGCGGTGCTGGCCTTCAGGGTCTGAGTTCTCCTGTGCTGGCCCTTTCGCGGCTAAAGCCGCTCCCACAGGTACCGCACAGTCTTCAAGTCCTGTGATACCCCTGTGGGAGCGGCTTTAGCCGCGAAAGGGCCAGAACAGGCAATGCATGAACCAGCGGCCATGTGTCACCCTTCAGCCCCCACTCTTTCAACCACCGCCAACTCCGTTATCATGCCCGGCACGTTCCACCTCGCGAGTCCGCCATGCGCCGCCTGTTTTTCCTGCTGTTCCTGCTGCTGGCCAGTCCTGCCTTCGCCTCGGGCCTGCTCGACAACCGCCCCAGCGCCACCCTCGGCGCCGCCTCACTGGCCAACAACGCCGACTTCCTGCCGGTACACCAAGCCTTCAAGCTCGACCTGGTGCAAGCCGACGCCCAGACCATCACGCTGCGCTTCATCGCCACCGACGGCTACTACCTGTACCGCCACCGCTTCCAGTTCCGCAGTGAACCTGCGGACATCACCCTGGGTGCGCCGAACATCCCCAAGGGCGAAGCCAAGCACGACGAGTTCTTCGGTGACGTCGAGGTCTACCACGGCGTGGTCGACATCGAGATCCCGCGCACCGATGCCCGCGCCTTCACCTTGCTGGTGGGCTACCAGGGCTGCGCCGACAAAGGCCTGTGCTACCCACCGGAAACCGCACGCCTGAGCATCGAGGGCGAAGGCGGCGCAGTATCCGCCGCCAGCGGCGAACCGGGCTGGAACTGGAAATCCCTGCTGCTGTTCTTCCTCGCCGGGGTCGGCCTGACCTTCACTCCCTGCGTGCTGCCGATGCTGCCGATCCTTTCCGGGGTGGTCCTGCGCGGCCAGGCCGGGGGCCTTCGCGGCCTGGCCCTGTCGCTGGCATACGTGCTGCCGATGGCGGCCAGCTTCGCCGTGCTCGGCGCGCTCATGGGGCTGTTCGGCGCCGGCCTGAACCTGCAGGCGCGCCTGCAATCGGCCTGGGTGCTGGTGCCGTTCGCGCTGTTCTTCGTGGTGTTCGCCCTGGCCATGTTCGGCCTGTTCGAACTCAAGCTGCCGCAGGCCCTGAGCAATCGCCTGAACAACGTCGCCAACCACACCCGCGGTGGCTCGCTGCTGGGCGCGGCGATTCTTGGGGTATTGTCCAGCCTGCTGGTGTCGCCTTGCGTTTCGGCGCCACTGGCCGGCGCGCTGCTGTACATCAGCGCCAGCGGTGATGCCTTGGGCGGGGCGCTCAAGCTGTTCGCCCTGGGCCTGGGCATGGGCGCCCCGCTGCTGCTGATCGCCACCGGTGGCGCGGCCTGGCTGCCGAAGAGCGGGCCGTGGCTGAACACGGTGAAGAACGCCATTGGCGTGTTGCTGCTGGGCCTGGCCATCGGCCTGCTCAGCCGCGTGCTGCCGGGGCCGGCGACCTTGCTGCTGGTCGGCTTCCTGGCGGCTGGCGTGGCGCTGTTCCTCGGCACCCTGGAGTTCGTGGTCAAGACCCCGCGCCAGCGCCTGGCGCAACTGCTCGGCCTGGCGCTGCTGGTGTACGCCCTGGCCTGCTGGTACGGCGCCCTCGGCGGCCAGGGCGATCCGCTGCGGCCGCTGCCGCCAGCGGCCGTTGCAACCCCTGCCGGCGCGGCGGCCAAGGCCGATGCCTGGCAGACCGTGACCACTCCCGCCGAGCTGGACGCCGCCCTGGCCGCGGCCAAGCGCGCCGGCCAGCCGGTGCTGCTGGACTGGTATGCCGACTGGTGCATCAGCTGCAAGGTGATCGAGCACGAAGTGCTCAACGCCGCGCAGGTCCAGCCACAACTGGCCGCGTTCAAGCTGCTGCGCTTCGACATCACCGAAAGCAGCGCCGAACAACGCACCCTGCTCGACCGCTATCGGCTGTTCGGCCCGCCGGCACTGCTGTTTTTTGCCGCGAACGGCAGCGAAATGACCACCGATCGGGTCATTGGCGAGATAAACGCCGGGGAATTTGCGCAGATTCTGACGCGCGTGCGCGCCAAACTCGGTCTATAACTTCCCGCGTGCCGGGAATTTTCTTCAAATGAGTGACCGGATTTAATTATTCGGTCACATACTTCGCGCGAACCTCGGACATCGTGCTGGCTATTGCCGGGAACTGGACACTAGCCGTCGCTTTGCGGCACACTCGCCGCGCTGTGTCGAATTGCCCTACAAATCCAAGGAATCCGCAGATGGCAACCCTACTGGTGCTCCACGGCCCCAACCTGAACCTGCTCGGTACCCGGGAGCCCGGCCACTATGGCGCCATGACCCTGGCCCAGATCAACCAGGACCTGGAGCAGCGTGCCCGCGCCGCTGGCCACCATCTGCAGTACCTGCAGAGCAATGCCGAGTACGAGCTGATCGACCGTATTCACGCCGCACGCAACGAAGGCGTCGACTTTATCCTGATCAATCCGGCGGCTTTTACCCACACCAGTGTCGCATTACGTGACGCGTTGCTTGCGGTGAGCATCCCATTCATCGAAGTGCACCTGTCCAACGTGCACAAACGCGAACCGTTCCGTCACCACTCGTACTTCTCCGATGTTGCCGTAGGGGTGATCTGCGGTCTGGGCGCCAGCGGTTATCGCCTGGCCCTGGAGTCCGCACTGGAACAACTGGCTGCCAACGCACAGCCCTGATAACGAAAACCCTGGCCTCAGTGGGCCGGGGTTACAGAGAAACGTTCAGATACGTTTTTATATTTCGCCCCCTGACCGAACCTTTGGGAGTTGATGATTAATGGATATCCGTAAAGTCAAGAAACTGATCGAGCTGCTGGAAGAATCTGGCATCGACGAGCTGGAGATCAAGGAAGGCGAAGAGTCGGTCCGTATCAGCCGCCACAGCAAGACCCCGGCTGCCCAGCAGTTCTACGCACCGGCCCCGATGGCTGCCGCGCCTGTAGCGGCCCCGGCCGCTGCCGCCGCAGCTCCGGCCGCCGAAGCCGCTGCTGCCGCCCCTGCCCTGAAAGGCACCGTGATCCGCTCGCCGATGGTCGGTACCTTCTACCGCAAGCCTTCGCCAACCTCGCCGAACTTCGCTGAAGTCGGGCAGTCGGTGAAAAAAGGCGACACCCTGTGCATCGTCGAAGCCATGAAGATGATGAACCACATCGAAGCCGATGTCGGCGGTGTCATCGACGCCATCCTGGTGGAAGACGGCCAGCCGGTTGAGTTCGACCAGCCGCTGTTCACCATCGTTTGAATCGCGGAGAGCCAACGATGTCTGGGAAGCTCGAAAAAGTCCTGATCGCCAACCGCGGGGAAATTGCCCTGCGGATCCTGCGTGCCTGCAAAGAGCTGGGTATCAAGACCGTCGCCGTGCACTCCACTGCCGACCGTGAACTGATGCACCTGGGCCTGGCAGACGAGTCGGTCTGCATCGGCCCGGCATCGTCCAAGGATTCCTACCTGCATATCCCGGCGATCATCGCTGCCGCCGAAGTCACCGGCGCCACCGCGATCCACCCGGGCTACGGCTTCCTCGCGGAAAACGCCGATTTCGCCGAGCAGGTCGAAAACTCCGGTTTCGCCTTCATCGGCCCGAAAGCCGACACCATTCGCCTGATGGGCGACAAGGTGTCGGCCAAGGACGCCATGATCAAGACGGGCGTACCGACCGTACCGGGCTCCGATGGCCCACTGCCGGAAGACGAAGAGGTCGCCCTGGCGATCGCCCGTGACGTCGGCTACCCGGTGATCATCAAGGCCGCCGGTGGCGGTGGTGGTCGCGGCATGCGCGTGGTGCACAAGGAAGAGGACCTGATCGCCTCGGCCAAGCTCACCCGTACCGAAGCCGGTGCCGCCTTCGGCAACCCGATGGTCTACCTGGAGAAGTTCCTGACCAACCCACGTCACGTGGAAGTCCAGGTACTGTCCGACGGCCAGGGCAACGCCATCCACCTGGGCGACCGTGACTGCTCGCTGCAGCGCCGTCACCAGAAGGTCCTGGAAGAAGCCCCGGCCCCGGGCATCGACGAGAAGGCCCGCCAGGAAGTCTTCAAGCGTTGCGTCGATGCGTGCATCGAAATCGGCTACCGCGGTGCCGGTACCTTCGAGTTCCTGTACGAGAACGGCCGTTTCTACTTCATCGAGATGAACACCCGCGTGCAGGTTGAGCACCCGGTGTCGGAAATGGTCACCGGTATCGACATCGTCAAGGAGATGCTCAGCATCGCCGCTGGCAACAAGCTGTCGTTCCGCCAGGAAGACGTGGTCATCCGTGGCCACTCGCTGGAGTGCCGGATCAACGCCGAAGACCCGAAGAAGTTCATTCCGAGCCCAGGCAAGGTCAAGCACTTCCACGCCCCGGGCGGCAACGGCGTGCGTGTCGATTCGCACCTGTACAGCGGCTATTCGGTTCCGCCGAACTACGACTCGCTGATCGGCAAGCTGATCACCTACGGCAAGGACCGCGACGAAGCCATGGCGCGCATGCGCAATGCCCTGGACGAGATCGTCGTCGACGGCATCAAGACCAACATCCCGCTGCACCGCGACCTGGTGCGTGATGAAGGTTTCTGCAAAGGCGGCGTCAACATCCACTACCTCGAGCACAAACTGGCCAACCAGGAGTGATCGCGTTAGCGTGATGCAGCGAAACCCCGGCCCAGCGCCGGGGTTTTTTTTGCCTGCCAGGACCTGGGACCGCGCTGGCTTCTTCGCGGGCAATCCCGCTCCCACAGGTATGGCGCTGCCTTCGAATGCGGCGCCGTCCCTGTGGGAGCGGGATTACCCGCGAAGAAGGCGACGCGGTCTGAGCCCCTGCTCTACAAACCCCCCGCACTCGCGTAAACTGCCTGCCTTCGCGCAGCCTCGGGCTGCCCCTGTCAGATTTACCAAAGGTGCCCGCCATGCCTTGGCTGCAAGTACGCCTGGCCATCAGCCCGGAACAAGCCGAAACCTACGAAGACGCCCTGCTCGAAGTCGGCGCCGTATCGGTCACGTTCATGGACGCTGAAGACCAGCCGATCTTCGAACCCGACCTCAACACCACCCCGCTGTGGTCGCACACCCACCTGCTGGCCCTGTTCGAGGCCGATGCCGAGCCCGCGTCGGTGTTCGCCCACCTGCAACTGCTGACCGGCGCCGAACTGCCCGAGCACCAGGCCGAGGTGATCGAGGACCAGGACTGGGAACGCAGCTGGATGGACGGTTTCCAGCCCATGCGCTTCGGCCAGCGCCTGTGGATCGTGCCGAGCTGGCACGACGCCCCGGAGAAGGACGCGGTCAACCTGCTGCTCGACCCGGGCCTGGCCTTTGGCACCGGCACCCACCCGACCACCGCGCTGTGCCTGGAATGGCTCGACGGCCAGGCGCTGCAAGGCACCCAGGTGCTGGACTTCGGCTGCGGCTCGGGCATCCTGGCCATCGCCGCGCTGCTGCTGGGCGCCCGCGAAGCGGTCGGTACCGACATCGACGTGCAGGCCATCGAAGCCTCCCGCGACAACGCCCAGCGCAACGGCATCGCCGACGAGAAGCTGGCGCTGTACCTGCCCGAGCACATGCCGGCGATGCAGGCCGACGTGCTGGTCGCCAACATCCTCGCCGGCCCTTTGGTTGCCCTGGCACCGCAGCTGTCCGGCCTGGTCCGCCCAGGTGGCCTGCTGGCACTGTCGGGTATCCTCGCCGAACAGGGCGAGGAAGTGGCCGCTGCCTACGCTGCCGACTTCGAGCTGGACCCGATCGTCGTGCGCGACGGCTGGGTGCGCATCAGTGGTCGGCGCCGCTAAGCGGGCCTAGAATACTTCTCTGCACAGCTCCCGGATCGCCGCATGACCGACAGTTTCGTCACCCAGTGCCCGCATTGCCAGACCAGCTTTCGCGTCACCCATCACCAGCTGAGCGTGGCACGCGGTGTCGTGCGCTGCGGCCACTGCCTGCAGGTGTTCAATGCGGCCAAGCAGTTGCTGGAGCAGAACCGCGCCGCCGCCGGCACTGCGCCTGTCGCGCCGCCGGCAGCGCCGGCCGAACCGGTCGTGGCGCCAGAGCCAGAGCCGCTGCCAGAGCCAGAGCCGAGCGAGCCGCCGGCTGTCGAGAAAGGGGATTGGGCGGTCACTGCCCAGGCCCTCGATGAACTCGACCTGGACCAGGCGCTGGCTCGCCTGGAGCGCCGGGACAAACCTGCCGAAGCGCGCCCGTCCGCGCAGGCCGATGCCCTGCAGGCCCGCCGCGACGAACCGGCGGCCGACGGGCATGGCGACGAACTGTTCGGCACGGCGACCGACGAGCCCCACGAGCCCTACGAAACCCACGAGCCGGCCCCGGTGTTGCTGGATGAACAGCCACTGGAGCCGGAGCCCGGCGATCGTCACGAACCGACGCTGGGTGGCGACCTCGACCTGGACCTCGACGACACGCCAGCCGCGCAGCGTGCCGCCGAGCCCGAGCCGATGGAGCGGTTCGACGAACACGATGACATCGTTCACGAAAAAGGCCTCAGTGCCCGTGATGACGACGAAACCGACCTGCACCTGTCGGCCCATGACGACGAAGTGCACGAGCCCCTTCCTGGCGAACGCCTGGAACCTGGCTTCAGCGCCCGGCCCGAGCGCCCCACGCGCAAGGAGCCACTGGTCGACGTGGTCGACGACCCGCTGCAACTGGGCTGGGAAAAACCCCGGCCGAACTGGGGCAAGCGCCTGCTGTGGGGGGGCCTGTCGCTGCTCGCCGCTGGCCTGCTGGCGTTCCAGTACGTGTGGTTCCATTTCGACGAAATGGCCCGCCAGGACCAGTACCGGCCAATCTTCCAGCAGCTCTGCCCGATGCTCGGCTGCGAAGTGCCGACCCGCGTCGACATCGGTCGGATCAAGAGCAGCAACCTGGTGGTGCGCAGCCACCCGGACTTCAAAGGCGCGCTGATCGTCGACGCGATCATCTACAACCGCGCGCCGTTCGCCCAGCCGTTCCCGCTGCTGGAGCTGCGTTTCGCCGACCTCAACGGCCAACTGATCGCCAGTCGTCGCTTCAAGCCCAGCGAATACCTGTCCGGCGAACTGGCCGGGCGCGGCGAGATGCCCAGCCAGACGCCGATCCACATCGCCCTGGACATCCTCGACCCGGGCCCCAAGGCCGTGAACTACAGCCTCAGCTTCCGCTCCCCGGAATAGGCACCGGCGCCCCCCAGGGGGCGCGCCGACCAAAGCAAAAGTCATAAGCCGACAGCTGTACAGATTTTATCCAAATCCTTCTTTATCCGGTCACCGAGAGCGGGTATCATGCCAACCCTTTTTCGACTCCAATGATTCGGCCCCACAACAGGGAACACCTATGTCGGCGGTACGCATCGGCCCATACACACTACGCAACAACCTGATCCTCGCCCCGATGGCCGGGGTCACGGACCAGCCTTTCCGTACACTCTGCAAGCGCCTGGGCGCGGGCATGGTGGTGTCGGAGATGGTCAGCAGCGACATGAGCCTGTGGAACAGCCGCAAGTCCAGCCTGCGCCGCATCCATGAAGGTGATCCCGAGCCGCGCTCGGTGCAGATCGCCGGGGGTGATGCGCAGATGATGGCGGCGGCGGCCCGGGCCAACGTCGCGGCGGGAGCCCAGATCATCGATATCAACATGGGTTGCCCGGCAAAAAAAGTCTGCAACAAAGCCGCAGGCTCTGCTTTATTGAGAGATGAAGCACTGGTCACCGAGATCCTCCACGCCGTGGTCGGCGCGGTGGACGTACCGGTGACCCTGAAAATCCGCACCGGCTGGGACCGGGCGAACAAGAACGGCCTGAACGTGGCGAAGATCGCCGAACAGGCCGGCATCCAGGCGCTTGCGGTGCATGGCCGCACACGCGCCGACCTGTACACCGGCGAAGCCGAATACGACACCATCGCTGCGATCAAGCAGGCGGTGTCGATCCCGGTTTTCGCCAATGGCGATATCACCTCGCCAGAAAAGGCCCGGGCGGTACTGGACGCCACCGGGGTCGACGGCCTGCTGATCGGCCGGGCTGCCCAGGGGCGGCCGTGGATCTTTCGCGAGATCGAACATTTTCTGGGGACTGGCCAGCATTTGCCGGCCCCGCAGTTGGACGAAGTGGAACGCATCCTGCTGGAGCACCTGGCCGCCCTGCACGCCTTCTATGGCGATGTGATGGGCGTGCGCATCGCCCGCAAGCACGTGGGCTGGTACCTGGCAACACGACCCGGCGGCAAGGAGTTTCGCTCCCGGTTCAACGCTTTGGAAGACACACAAGCGCAGTGCGCCAACGTTCGCGAGTATTTCAGCGAACGTCGACAGAGCCTTGAGACAGAGGACGGACAAGGGGTGGCCGCATGACGATGATGACCGAGACATTAGTGAGTGGAACAACGCCCGTGAGCGACAACGCCAACCTCAAACAGCACCTCAACACGCCGAGCGAAGAGGGCCAGACCCTTCGCGACAGCGTCGAGAAGGCGCTGCACAACTACTTCGCACACCTGGAAGGCGCGACCGTCACCGACGTGTACAACCTGGTGCTCTCCGAAGTCGAGGCGCCCCTGCTCGAAAGCGTGATGAACTACGTGAAGGGCAACCAGACCAAGGCCAGCGAGATGCTCGGGCTCAACCGTGGCACCCTGCGCAAGAAGCTCAAGCAGTACGACTTGTTGTAAGCCAGAATCCCAATCAGAAAAGGCGGCCTCTGCGAAGAGACGCCTTTTTTGCTGACTCCACCGCGTTATTGGAACCCGAAATGACCGACCAGACTACCCGCCTGCCAGTCCGCCGCGCCCTGATCAGCGTCTCCGACAAGACCGGTATCCTCGAATTCGCCCGTGAGCTGCAACAGCTCGGTGTCGAGATCCTGTCCACCGGCGGCACCTACAAGCTGCTCAAGGACAACGGTGTCAACGCGGTGGAAGTGGCCGACTACACTGGCTTCGCCGAAATGATGGATGGCCGGGTCAAGACCCTGCACCCGAAAATCCACGGTGGCATCCTCGGCCGTCGCGGCACCGACGACGCCATCATGAACGAGCACGGCATCAAGCCGATCGACCTGGTGGCGGTCAACCTGTACCCGTTCGAAGCGACCATTTCCAAGCCGGGCTGTGACCTGCCGACCGCCATCGAGAACATCGACATCGGCGGCCCGACCATGGTCCGTTCCGCCGCCAAGAACCACAAGGACGTCGCCATCGTGGTCAACGCCAGCGACTACGCTGGCGTGCTCGAAGGCCTGAAGGCCGGCGGCCTGACCTACGCCCAGCGTTTCGACCTGATGCTCAAGGCGTTCGAGCACACCGCCGCCTACGACGGCATGATCGCCAACTACATGGGCACCATCGACCAGGCCAAGGAGACCCTGAGCACAGAAGCGCGCAGCGAATTCCCGCGCACCTTCAACAGCCAGTTCGTCAAGGCCCAGGAAATGCGCTACGGCGAGAACCCGCACCAGAGCGCCGCGTTCTACGTCGAAGCGAAGAAAGGCGAGGCCAGCATTTCCACCGCCGTGCAGCTGCAGGGCAAGGAACTGTCGTTCAACAACGTGGCCGACACCGACGCCGCGCTGGAGTGCGTGAAGAGCTTCGTCAAGCCGGCCTGTGTCATCGTCAAGCACGCCAACCCGTGCGGCGTGGCCGTTGTGCCTGAAGACGAAGGCGGCATCCGCAAGGCCTACGACCTGGCCTACGCCACCGACACCGAGTCGGCCTTCGGCGGCATCATCGCCTTCAACCGCGAGCTGGACGGCGAAACCGCCAAGGCCATCGTCGAGCGCCAGTTCGTCGAAGTGATCATCGCCCCGAAAATCTCCCAGGCCGCCCGCGAAGTGGTCGCCGCCAAACAGAACGTGCGCCTGCTGGAGTGCGGCGAGTGGCCAGCCGAGCGCGCCGCCGGCTGGGACTTCAAGCGCGTCAACGGTGGCCTGCTGGTGCAGAGCCGCGATATCGGCATGATCAGCGCCGATGACCTGAAGATCGTCACCAAGCGCGCACCGACCGAGCAAGAGATCCACGACCTGGTGTTCGCCTGGAAAGTGGCCAAGTTCGTCAAGTCCAACGCCATCGTCTACGCCAAGCAGCGCCAGACCATCGGTGTCGGCGCCGGCCAGATGAGCCGCGTCAACTCCGCCCGCATCGCCGCCATCAAGGCCGAGCATGCCGGGCTGCAGGTGCAGGGTGCGGTGATGGCCTCGGACGCGTTCTTCCCGTTCCGTGATGGCATCGACAATGCGGCTAAAGTGGGTATCAGCGCCGTGATCCAGCCAGGTGGTTCGATGCGTGATGCCGAGGTGATCGCTGCCGCTGATGAAGCCGGCATCGCCATGGTCTTCACCGGCATGCGCCACTTCCGCCACTAATTCAGCTGGTCAGCCGAACCTCGGCTCCTGTAGGAGCGGCCTCGTGTCGCGAAAGGGCTGCGCAGCAGCCCCCGGGCCTTTGCAACAAAGCAGAAACCCTGCGGCCCTTTCGCGACACAAGGCCGCTCCTACACGGGGACGAGGTTCGCCACCAAACAGAGGTTTTGACATGAAAGTTTTGATCATCGGCAGCGGCGGCCGTGAGCACGCCCTGGCCTGGAAAGTCGCCCAGGACCCACGCGTCGAGAAAGTCTTCGTTGCCCCGGGCAACGCCGGTACCGCCATCGAGCCCAAGTGCGAGAACGTCGCCATCGACGTCTGCGCCCTGGAGCAACTGGCCGACTTCGCCGAGAGCAACGTCGACCTGACCATCGTCGGCCCTGAAGCCCCGCTGGTGATCGGCGTGGTCGACCTGTTCCGCAGCCGCGGCCTGGACTGCTTCGGCCCGACCAAGGGCGCGGCCCAGCTGGAAGGTTCCAAGGCCTTCACCAAGGACTTCCTGGCGCGCCACAAGATCCCGACCGCCGACTACCAGAACTTCACCGAGATCGAGCCGGCCCTGGCCTACCTGCGCGAAAAAGGCGCACCGATCGTGATCAAGGCCGACGGCCTGGCCGCGGGCAAGGGCGTGATCGTCGCCATGACCCTCGAAGAAGCCGAAGCCGCCGTGCGTGACATGCTCGCCGGCAACGCCTTCGGCGAAGCGGGTTCGCGGGTGGTCATCGAGGAGTTCCTCGACGGCGAGGAAGCCAGCTTCATCGTCATGGTCGACGGCCACAACGTGCTGCCAATGGCCACCAGCCAGGACCACAAGCGCGTCGGCGACCAGGACACTGGCCCGAACACCGGCGGCATGGGTGCCTACTCCCCTGCCCCGGTGGTGACTCCGGACGTGCACCAGCGCGTGATGGACCAGGTGATCTGGCCGACCGTGCGCGGCATGGCCGAGGAAGGCAACGTCTACACCGGCTTCCTGTACGCCGGCCTGATGATCGACAAGGCGGGCAACCCCAAGGTCATCGAGTTCAACTGCCGCTTCGGCGACCCGGAGACCCAGCCGGTCATGCTGCGCCTGGAGTCGAGCCTGGTGCTGCTGATCGAAGCCGCCTTCGCCAAGGCCCTGGACAAGGTCGAGGCCCAGTGGGACCCGCGCCCGAGCCTGGGCGTGGTGCTGGCTGCCGGTGGCTACCCGGGCGACTACGCCAAGGGCGACGTGATCAACGGCCTGGACGCCGCCGCGCAGATCGAAGGCAAGGTGTTCCACGCCGGCACATCGCTGAAGGACGGTAACGTCGTCACCAACGGCGGCCGCGTGCTCTGCGCCACGGCCATGGGTGCCAACGTCGCCGACGCCCAGCAGCAGGCCTACCGCCTGGCCAAGGAAGTCAGCTGGAACGGCAGCTTCCACCGTACCGACATCGGCTACCGGGCCATCGCCCGCGAGCGCGGTGAACACCAGCAGTAAACCGTGCCGAATCGCCGCAGTGCCTTGCGCCTGCGGCCTTCGGCTCGTCGCCAGGGCCCCAATGGGGCCTTGCCTTCGACTCGGCGCGCCGCGCATAGTTAGTACCCGACACATCGGCTAGGAAGGGATCTCGTAGTGCGTCGGCTTCGGATTGCCACAGCTCTGATCGTCAGCTTGCTGACCTTGCTCTGCCTGTTACCGGCCGCGGCCGATCAAGGCGCAGGCTGGTCCGTCCTGCTCGACGAACAGGCCAGCCTGCAGTTGAGCGACGTCCGCTCGGACCGCTATCGCAGCCAGTTCAGCCCCACCACCCTTGGCGAACTCGATGCCGCCCCGGCCGACCAGGCCCTGTGGCTGCATTACCGCCTGGAGCCCGGCGAGCAGGAACAACTGCTGCGCATCTTCGCCCCCGACCTGTCCCGCCTGGACCTCTACGCCCTCGACGGCGAGCACCTGCTGCGCCAGCTGCACCATGGGCGCCAGGCCGGCAACGGCAGCAGCCCGACCCTGCGCGGCAGCGACCACATCCTGCCCTTGCCCAACAGCCAGCAACCGCTGGATGTCTACCTGCGCCTGGTCTCGGAGCACCAGCTGCGCCCGGCCATCAGCCTGGAACCGGCGGCGCTGGCCGCCTCCGACCATGCCCAGCCGCTGCTGTTCGGCATGCTGTTCGGCGGTTTGCTGATGCTGATCCTGCACAACCTGATCCGCTTCGTGTACACCCGCTCCAGCACCACCCTGTTCCTTGCCCTGTACCACGCCCTGATGCTGCTCAGTGGCCTGATCCTGCTCAACCTCAGCGGCCCCTGGTGGCACCTGTGGCACAGCGCGCAAACCCCGGCCGCCTACCTGACCATGGTCCTGGCGGGGCTGGCGGGGCTGTATTTCACCCAACACTTCTTCTCGGCCTGCAACTCGCCGCGGCTCAACCGCCTGTTGCAGGGCGAAATGCTGGTGGCCGCGGTCAGCGGGCTGATCCTGCTGTTCGTCGACACCCTGCCGCTGAACCTGATGACCTATGCCCTGCTGGCCCTGGGCAGCGTGACCATGCTGCTGGTCAGCAGCTACCACTGGTACAAGGGGTATGCGCCAGCACGGCTGTTCAGCGTCGCCATGCTGGTGTTCAACCTGGGCGGCCTGGTGCTGTTGCCGGCCCTGCTCGGCCTGACCCGCACCGCCACGCCGTGGCTGCTGTGCATCCTGCTGGGCATGGCGGTGTCCAGTGGCCTGCTGCTCAACCTCGCAGTGAGCGAGCGCCTGCGGCGCATGAGCGAGGAGCGTTTCAGCGCCAGCCGCGCCCTGGCCGCCAGCGACGCCGAAATCAACGCCAAGGCCGAGTTCCTGGCCAAGATCAGCCACGAAATCCGCACCCCGATGAACGGCGTGCTGGGCATGACCGAGCTGCTGCTGGGCACCCCGCTGTCGGTCAAGCAACGCGACTACGTGCAGACCATCCACAGTGCCGGCAACGAGCTGCTGACACTGATCAACGAGATCCTCGACATCTCCAAGCTGGAATCGCGGCAGATCGAGCTGGACGACGTGCAGTTCGACCTCAACGCGCTGATCGAGGATTGCCTGAACATCTTCCGGGCCAAGGCCGAGCAGCAGAACATCGAGCTGATCAGCTTCACCCAGCCGCAAGTGCCGCGGGTCATCAGCGGCGACCCGACGCGCCTGCGCCAGGCCCTGTCGAGCCTGCTGGAAAACGCCCTGAAGAATACCGACCAGGGCGAAATCCTGCTGGTGGTGGCGCTGGACCAGCGCGGCGAGGTACCGCGCCTGCGCATCGCCGTGCAGGACAGCGGCGAGCCGCTGCCGGCGGCCGAGCGCGAGGCCCTGCTGCAGGCCGAGCTGCACAGCCACCACTTCCTCTCCAGCAACAAGCTCGGCGGCCACCTCGGGCTGGTCATCGCCAAGCAGTTGATCGGCCTGATGCAGGGCGAGTTCGGCATCAAGAGCAGCACCAGCATGGGCAACACCCTGTGGCTGACCCTGCCGCTGGACCCGTCACGCCTGGAACAGCCGCCGGCCGACCTCGACGGCCCGCTGCGCGACGCCCGGGTGCTGGTGGTGGACGACAACGACACCTGCCGCAAGGTGCTGGTGCAGCAGTGCAGCGCCTGGGGCATGAACGTCAGCGCGGTGCCGTCGGGCAAGGAAGCACTGGCCCTGCTGCGGACCAAGGCGCACCTGCGCGACTATTTCGACGCCGTGCTGCTCGACCAGAACATGCCCGGCATGACCGGCATGCAGCTGGCGGCCAAGATCAAGGAAGACCCGAGCCTCAACCACGACATCCTGGTGGTGATGCTCACCGGCATCAGCAACGCGCCGAGCAAGGTCATTGCGCGCAATGCCGGGGTCAAGCGCATCCTCGCCAAGCCGGTGGCCGGCTACACGCTCAAGACCACCCTGGCCGAAGAGCTGGCCCAGCGCGGCCGTGAACAGGCCGTGCCGGCGCCATTGCCCGGGCCGCAGAGCAGCCTCGAACTGCCCGGCGACTTCCGCGTGCTGGTGGCCGAGGACAACAGCATCTCGACCAAGGTCATCCGCGGCATGCTCGGCAAGCTCAACCTCGAACCGGACACCGCCAGCAACGGCGAGGAAGCCCTGCAGGCGATGAAGAACCAGCGCTACGACCTGGTGCTGATGGACTGCGAGATGCCGATCCTCGATGGTTTCTCGGCCACCCAGCAGCTGCGCGCCTGGGAAAGCGAGAACCAGCGCCAGCGCACCCCGGTGGTGGCGCTGACCGCGCACATCCTCGCCGAACACAAGGACCGCGCACGCCTGGCCGGCATGGACGGGCACATGGCCAAGCCGGTGGAGCTGTCGCAATTGCGCGAACTGGTGCAGTACTGGGCCAACAAGCGAGAAGCCCAGGCCGACCCTGCGCACACCTCCTGACCTGCCCCCCTCTCGCTCCTAGCGGAAACCCGCCCCGGCCAGCCCTGCGCTTCAGGGGGCGACCGGGTACCAGCGCGGGGTGTAGACCCATTGCCCGCCATCGGCGCGGTCGAAGGTGCAGGTGGTGGACGAGCCGACCAGGACCATGGTGCGCATGTCGACCATTTCCGGCGTCAGTTCGGCCAGGCTCACGACCTTGAGACTCTGCCCCGGCCGGCCGATATCGCGGCCCAGTACCACCGGCGTCTGTCCGTCACGATGGCGACGCACGACCTCCAGGGCCACGCCGAGCTGGTGCGGCCTGGACCTGGAGATCGGGTTGTAGAACGCCAGCACCAGATCGGCCTGGCAGGCCAGGTCCAGGCGTTTCTCGATGATCGACCAGGGCTTGAGGTTGTCCGAAAGCGACATCACGCAGAAGTCGTGCCCCAGTGGCGCGCCGGCTTGCGCGGCGGTGGCCAGCGAGGCCGACACGCCCGGCAGGATTTCCAGCTCGACCCGCTGCCAGGCCGGGTCGCTGGACCCATGCAGGGCTTCGAGCACGGCCGCAGCCATGGCAAACACGCCAGGGTCACCGGACGACACCACCACCACCGAACGCCCCTGGGCCGCCAGCTCGAAGGCATGGCGGGCGCGCTGCATTTCTTCTCGGTTGTCGGTGCAGTGCTGCACCTGGTCGTCACGGAACGGCCCGGCCATGCGCACGTAGGTTTCGTAGCCGAGGATGTCCTCGGCACGCGCCAGCTCGGCCTTCACGGCAGGCACCATCAGCTCGGCGGCGCCGGGGCCCAGGCCGATCACCGCCAGGCGACCGCGCTTGCGGCCCACCCGGGCAACCTCGACCGGCGTCGGGGCTATGGCGATGACCACGCCCGGCCGTTCGATCAGCCGCGCGCCCGGCAGTGCGGCGCCAGCCATGCTGGCCAGCGTGTCATCCATTAACGCGAAGCGCAGCACGACGCCCAGCGCCTCGGCCGCCTCTCTCAGCGAAGGTTCAGCCATCGCCTCTTCGGCGACCAGCAGGCAAGCCAGCGACGCCTCGGCGATACCGGCATCGTGCAAGGCGCCGCGCACCTGCTGGGCCACACCAGGACCGCCAGCGGCCAAGGCCACCACCACCGAACGCGGGTGGATCAGCAGTTCGTCCCGGCTCGCCACGCGCGCATCGCAACCTACATGGATGGTGCGCTGCGCGGCGTCGCTGGCGTGCAGTTGCGCCTGGGCCAGCCAAGGCGCATCACCTTCGATGCGCACCGTCTCGCCCGCCAGCAGGTCGGAGACGAAGCGCTTGCCCTGCTCCAGGTCCGCCAGGGCATAGCCCTCGGGCGGGTTGAGCAGGCAGGTGCCGAAGCGCAGCTCGCCACTGGTGGTGATGGCCGCTGCCACGCCCAGCGCCTCGCCGAGCTCGCGGGCCATGACGTTGACCCCGCTCAGGCCGCCCAGCAGCGGCACCACCGCGCTGCCATCCTCGGCCACGGCCAGCACCGCAGGCTCCGCGCCTTTTTCGTCGAGCAGGCTGGCCAGGCTGCGGATGACGATGCCGGCCGCGCACAGGGCGATGATCGGCGTGTTCTGCTGGTACAGCGCGCGCAAGGTATCGCCGAACGCGTCGTAGTACTGGTCGGCGCCCTCGACCCGGCCGCGCAGGCCGTGGATCGTCGCCTGTGGATAACGCTGCTGGATCCGCTGCGCGGTGGCCAGGCTGCCGCTGCCGAGAATGACGATGGCCGGCGCGGTGTTCAGGTTCAGCCCTGCCATTTTTCCCCCGGCACGATGATCAGCGAGAAGTACGGCGAGGACTGTGGGTCGACCTCATCCAGCGGCACGATCTTCTGGTTGCCCATGGTCGCCCGTTCGACGTACAGCGCGCGCCGGTCCAGGCCCAGTTCGCCCAGCACCTGGCGCACCTTGGGGAAGTTGCGGCCCAGCTTCATGACCACCGCCGCGTCGGCATCGGCCAGGCGGCGCTTGAGCTCCTCGGCCGGCAACACGCCCGAGAGCACCGACAGGCTCTGGTTGCGATAGACCAGCGGCGCGCCCAGCACCGAGGCGCCGCCCAGCATCGAGCAGACGCCCGGGACCACTTCGGCCTCATGCTGCCCGGCCAGGCGGTCGTGCAGGTACATGTACGAGCCGTAGAAGAACGGGTCACCCTCGCAGATCACCGCCACATCGCGGCCAGCGTCCAGGTGCTCGGCGACCTGCACGGCGGCTTCGTCATAGAAGTCGCTGATCACCTGCTCGTAGGACAGCGGCGCCGGCAGTACCTCGGTGGTCACCGGGTACACCAGCGGCAGCAGGGTCTGCTCGGCCTGCAGGTGCGCCTCGATGATGCCGAAGGCGTTGCCACGCTTGCCCTTGGCGACGAAGTACGCCACCACGGGCGCCTCGCGCAGCAGGCGCAGGGCCTTGACGGTGATCAGTTCGGGGTCGCCAGGGCCTACGCCCAGGCCCAGCAAGCGTCCGCGCGGCGCCATCATTCGACCTCCGTGGCCAGGGCGTTGACCGCGGCGGCGGCCATCGCGCTGCCGCCCAGGCGGCCTTGCATGATCACGAACGGCACGCCACGGCTGTCGGCCGCGAGCATCGCCTTGGACTCGGCAGCGCCGACGAAACCGACCGGGAAGCCGAGGATCAGCGCAGGCTTGGGGGCGCCCGCGTCGATCATCTCCAGCAGGTAGAACAGCGCCGTCGGCGCGTTGCCGATCACCACCACGCTGCCTTCCAGGTGCGGACGCCACAGCTCCAGGGCCACCGCCGAGCGAGTATTGCCGGCGTCCTTGGCCAGGCCCGGCACGCTCGGGTCGCGCAGGGTGCAGATGACTTTGTTGTCAGCTGGCAGGCGCGCGCGGGTGATGCCTTCGGCGACCATGTGCGCGTCGCAGAGGATCGGCGCGCCCTTGGCCAGGGCCTCGCGGCCGGCACGGCCAGCGCCTTCGGAGAACTGCAGGCCGTCGATCGCCTCGACCATGCCGCAGGCATGGATCACGCGCACGGCGAGTTTTTCCAGGTCGGCGGGGATCCGCTCGAGCCGGGCTTCCTCACGGATGATCCGGAAGGAATTGCGATAGATCTCCTGACCATCGCGGATGTAATCAATCATCAAGGTGCTCCGTCGGCAGGGCGAGCATGGCGCCTGCTTCATTCAAGGTGAGGTCGGCGGCGCGCAGGGCACCCAGGCCCGGCAGGCGCGCGTCGCGCAAATACAGGTCATAGCGGCCCGGCGAGCGGGCCAGCAGGGTGGCCGTGGCGACATGGGCCACGGCGCAGGAACGGGGGCAGCCGGACAAGTGCACGCTGGCGGGGGCGCCAGGCGGCAGCTGGGCGGCCAGGGTGACGGCATCGGCCTTGGTCGCGGCCAGGGCCTTGGCGCAGCCACTGCTGCCGGTGCAGGCAACCAGCCGCGCCAGCGGTTCATCAGGCTGGCAGAGCAAGCCGAGGGCCGACAGCTCGGCTTGCGCCGCCGCGACCGACGCCTGCGCGATGTTGGTGAGCACCAGGCTTTGCCAAGGGCTCAGACGCAGGCTGCCGTCGCCCTGTTGCCGGGCGATACGGGCAGCGCCACGGAGCATGGCAGGTGTCAGCCGCCCCAGCGGCGGGGCCACGCCCAGGGCCGTGCCCTGCCGTTGCGCCAGCGCCCCGAGCCATGGGCTGTCGGCGACTTCTCGTCGCCAGGCGAGCACCTGCGCATCGCGCCGCAGCTCCAGGCCAAGGCCGTCGATGAACGTGTCCGGCGAGCAGCCTTGCAGCAACTGGCGCATGCGCGACTGCTCGGGGCTGGCCAGGTCGAGGAACCGCTCGAGCACTGCCCGCACCAGCGCCAGGCCCTGCTCCACCGGTACGGCGCCCAGCACCTGGCCATCGGCGGGGCACCCGGCCAGGCCGAAGGCCAGCCAGTCACGCTGCTCCAGGCGCAGGGGCGAAAGCCACAGGTCGTGGGGGTGTTCGAGCATCGCCAGGCCTTCGCCGCCATCGAGTTGCACGGCGAACTTGGCCGACAGCTCGTGGAAGCGCGGCGTGGCTTGCAGCAGTTCGAGGATCTGCGCGGCCAACGGGCGTACATCCAGCAGCATCCGCGGATCGTGCCCGGCCAGCGGGCTGAGCATCAGGTTGCGCACATCGTCGCTGGCGGCATCGCGCGGGCCGAGGCCGGCGGCCAGCAGGCTGTCGACCAGGCCGGCGTGGTCGTCGCCAATGCCGCGAATCTGCAGGTTGCCACGGTTGGTGGCCTCGATCACCCCGCCGGCAAAGCGCTCGGCCGCCGTCGCCAGCGCATCGGCCTGGTCGGCCAGCAGCAGGCCGCCGGGCAGCTTGATACGGCAGATGCCGCCATCACGGGCACCGACGATGCGCCACAACCCCGGGCAGGCCGAGGGGCGGAGTGATGCGGCAGGGCTGTGGGATGGCGTCAAAGGGGCGTCCGGCAATCGCTGAAACTGCGCTTGAGTGTAGAAGGCGCGGTATTATGCCTGCTTTGTCCGGCGGCATGAAAAGCCGGTGGTCGAGCATCCTCAGCGATTGAGTAGAAATTCAGGACCGTGTCGCCCGCTTCGCGGGTAAACCCGCTCCCACAGGCACTGCACAGGCTTCGGCACTGTGGCGATCCTGTGGGAGCGGGTTTACCCGCGAAGCGGCGCGCAGCGGCCCCAAAAATGGCGGAACGAAACACATGACCCCCTGGCTGACAGTAGTAGGCATCGGCGAAGACGGCTTCAGCGGCCTGGGCAAGCAGGCCCGGCGCGCCCTGCTGGGCGCCGCGCGGATCATCGGCAGCCGGCGCCAGCTGGCCTTGCTGCCACGCTGCATCGGCGCCGAACGGCAGGACTGGCCCACCCCGTTCTCGCTCGAACCGGTGCTGGCCATGCGTGGCCAGGCGGTGTGCGTGCTGGCCAGCGGCGACCCGATGTTCTACGGCGTCGGCGCCAGCCTGGCACGCCAGGTGCCGGCCGCGGAAATGCAGGTGCTGTCGATGCCCTCCTCCTGCGCCCTGGCCGCCGCCCGCCTGGGCTGGCCATTGCAGGAGCTGCAGGTGCTGTCGCTGGTGGCCCGCCCCCTGGCGGCGCTCAATGCCCACCTGTACAGCGGCCAGCGCCTGCTGGTGCTGAGCAACGACGGCGACAGCCCCGCCGCCATCGCCGCCCTGCTGCGCGAACGCGGTTTCGGGCCTAGTCGGCTGCACGTGCTGGAGCACCTCGGTGGCGCGGCAGAACGGCAACTGAACGGTACCGCCGATGATTGGCCGCACACGGAAATCGCCGCACTGAACCTGGTCGCCATCGAATGCCTGGCCAGCCCGGACGCGCCGCGCCTGTCGCGGGTGCCCGGCCTGCCGGACAGCGCCTTCCGCCATGACGGCCAGTTGACCAAGCGTGACGTGCGCGCCATCACCCTGGCGCGCCTGGCGCCGCAACCTGGCGAACTGCTGTGGGACGTCGGCGCCGGCTGCGGCTCGATCGGCATCGAATGGATGCGCGCCCACCCTGCGTGCCGCACCCTGGCCATCGAGGCTGACGAGGGTCGCCAGGCGTTCATCGCACACAACCGCGACGCCCTCGGCGTACCCGGCCTGCAGCTGGTCTGCGGCAAGGCGCCCGAGGCGCTGGCCGGGCTGGAGCGCCCGGACGCGATCTTCATCGGCGGCGGCGTCACTCGCGCAGGCGTGCTGGCGCTGTGCTGGGAGCGCCTGCGCCCCGGCGGGCGGCTGGTGGCCAATGCCGTGACCCTGCAGAGCGAACTGGTCCTGGCGCACTTTCGCGAGCAGCATGGCGGCGAGCTGACCCGCCTGCACGTCGCCCAGGCGCAACCCCTGGGCGCCTTCGACACCTGGCGCCAGGCGCTGCCGATCACCTTGCTCGACGTGGTGAAACCCCTCGATGCGTGAAGAAACCCGCGAGCAGCCCGCGCCCCTGCGCAGCGGCCTGACCACCGGCAGCTGCGCCACCGCCACCAGCCTGGCGGCGGCCAAGCTGCTGCTCACCGGCCAGCGCGACGACGCGGTGGACATCACCCTGCCCAAGGGCAAGGTGGTGCAGATGCGCCTGGAATTCTGCCGTCTGCTCGGCGAGCGCGCCGAAGCCGGCACGCTCAAGGATGCCGGCGACGACCCGGACGTCACCCACGGCGCCCTGCTCTACAGCCAGGTGCGCCTGCTCGCCGAGCCGGGCATCCGTTTCGTCGCGGGCCAGGGTGTCGGCACCGTCACCCGCCCGGGGCTGGTGCTGGCGGTGGGCGAGCCGGCGATCAACCCGGTGCCGCGGCGCATGATGACCGAACACCTGAGCCAGCTCGCTGCGGACTGTGGCTATGCGGGCGGTTTCGAGGTCACCGTCAATGTACAGGGCGGCGAGGCACTGGCGCTGAAGACCATGAACCCGCGCCTGGGGATTCTTGGCGGGCTGTCGATCCTCGGCACCAGCGGTATCGTCCGGCCGTTCTCCTGCGCGGCCTACATCGCCTCGATCCACCAGGGCATCGACGTCGCCCACACCAACGGCTACACCCATGTCGCCGCCTGCACCGGCAACGCCAGCGAAGACACCATGCGCCGGGTCTATGGCCTGCCGGAAATCGCCCTGATCGAAATGGGCGACTTCGTCGGCGCGGTGCTCAAGCACCTGCGCAAGGTGCCGGTGCCGCGCCTGAGCCTGTGCGGGGGCTTCGGCAAGATCAGCAAGCTGGCCGCCGGGCACATGGACCTGCACAGCCGCCATTCGAGCATCGACCTGCCGCAACTGGCCGGCTGGGCGGCGGACATCGGCGCCGATGCCGAGCTGCAAGCCGCCATCATCGCCGCCAACACCAGCCAGCAGGCCCTGGCCCTGGCCCATGCCGCCGGCGTCGCCCTGGGCGATGCGGTCTGCGCCCATGCCCTGGCCTTCGCCCGCAGCGTGGTGCCGGCCGAAGTGCAGGTGGAAGTGTTCGCCATCGACCGCCAGGGCGGCATCGTCGGCAAGGCAGGCGTGCAATGAGCGGCCGCATCCTGCTGCTCGGCGGCGTCACCGAGGCCCTGGCCATCGCCCGCCAGCTCGGTCCGCAGCACGTCTACAGCCTGGCCGGCATCGGCCGCGTGCCCCAGGACCTGGCATGCCAGGTGCGGGTCGGCGGCTACGGCGGTGCCGAGGGCCTGGCAGCCTATCTGCGTGAGGCCGGCATCAGCCTGCTGATCGATGCCACCCACCCCTATGCGGCGCAGATCAGCCGCAATGCCGCCAGCGCCGCGCAGGCCGTCGGCATCCCCTGCTGGGCCTTGCGCCGCCCGGCCTGGCAGGCGCAGCCAGGGGACGACTGGCGCGAAGTGGAAGACTGGGCAGGCCTTATCGAAGCACTCAAGCCCTTCCGGCGCCCCCTCTTCACCCTTGGCCGAGAGCCGCTGCAACATCTTGCAGAGATTCCGCCGGAGCAGTTCTGGACCTTGCGCGCGCTGGAGGCCTGCCCCGGCAACGACCGCTGCGAAGTGATCGGCGCCCGAGGGCCATTCCACCTCGAGGACGAGCGCGTATTGTTCGAGCGACGCAGCATCGATGTGCTGGTGAGCAAGAACAGCGGCAGCGTGGCGACCGAAGCGAAACTCGATGTGGCGCGGGAGCGCGGGGTGCCGGTACTGGTCCTGAAGCGCCCGGTATTGCCTGCGGTAGATTGGGAATTCACAGCTTCCGCACAATTACTGACGGCTATTTCAGACTTTTCTCTCACCACTTGAAGTGGCCCTGTGCCTCCTGGCTGCCTTAAACTCAGCCTTCCCCTCCGGAAGGCGTCACTCATATGGAAATGCAATGGTGGATCTGGCTGGTCTTCGGTATCGCCCTGATCCTGCTCGAACTGGTCCTGCCCACGTTCTTCATCATCTGGTTCGGCATCGGTGCCGTGCTGGTTTCGCTGATCGCCCTTGCCGCCCCCGCCCTGCAGCTCGACAAGCAGGTACTGCTGTGGGTGCTGTTCTCCTCGGTCACCACGTTCCTCTGGTTCAAGCTGTTCAAGCGCAAGCGGCCGGATGTGCGCTGGACCGCCGACAGCGTGATCGGTGAGGTCGGGCTGTTGACCGCCAGCGTTTCGCAATTCCAGAAAGGCCGCGTGCGCTTCCAGAAGCCGCTGCTGGGCAACGAGGAATGGACCTGCGTCGCCGACGGCGACATCCCCGCCGGCGAGCGTGTACGGCTCGTCGCCATCGAAGGCAATACCGCCCGGGTCGTCCGGGCCTGATTCGGCACCTAAAAAGGAAGTCAGCATCATGACCAGTCTCATCGTCGTCGGCGCCATCGCCGTGTTCGTCCTGATCACCGTGTTCAAGGGGGTGCGCATCGTGCCCCAGGGCGAGGAATGGATCGTCGAGCGCCTGGGCCGCTACCACAACACCCTCAAGCCGGGCCTGAACATCGTCATCCCGTACATGGACGTGGTCGCCTACCGCCTGCCGACCAAGGACATCATCCTCGACGTGCAGCAACAGGAAATCATCACCAAGGACAACGCGGTGATCGTCGCCAACGCCCTGTGCTTCGCCAAGGTGGTCGACCCGCAGAAAGCCTCCTACGGCGTGCAGAACTTTTCGTTTGCCGTCACCAGCCTGACCATGACCTCGCTGCGCGCCATCGTCGGCGCCATGGACCTGGACGAAGCGCTGTCCAGCCGCGAACAGATCAAGGCGCGTCTACGTGAAGCGATGTCCGAGCAGACCGAGGACTGGGGCGTAACCGTGCGCTCGGTGGAGATCCAGGACATCAAGCCGTCGGAGAACATGCAGTTGGCCATGGAACGCCAGGCGGCCGCCGAGCGTGAACGTAAAGCCGACGTGACCCGCGCCGAAGGCGCCAAGCAGGCAGCGATCCTCGAAGCCGAGGCGCGCCTGCAGTCGGCCAAGCTGGACGCCGAGGCGCAGGTCAACCTGGCCGAGGCTTCGGCGCGGGCGATCTCGCTGGTCAAGGAAGCGGTAGGCAACGAGACCGTGCCGGCCATGTACCTGCTGGGTGAGCGCTATGTGGGGGCCATGGAGAACCTGGCCAGCAGCAACAACTCGAAAGTCGTGGTGTTGCCTGCGGACCTGCAGGAGACCGTGCGGGGGCTGATGGGGCGTAACAAGGCCTGAGAATGACGGGGGCGCTTTGCGCCCCTTTCGCGACACAAGGCCGCTCCTACAAGAGGTCGCGTTCCCCTGTAGGAGCGGCCTTGTGTCGCGAAAGGGCTGCAACGCAGCCCCCGGTCCAAACACCCCGCCTGCGTCACTTCACCGCACCCCGCCATTTTTACCTATACTCCGCCTTACAATACCGCCACGATTCCTGACCGGATCTCTCCATGCCCCCACGTCGGCACATTGCCTGGATAGCCTGCCTTGCAGTGCTGTTCAACCTGCTGGCCATGCCGCTGTCTTCTGCCGCGCCCAAGGGCCCGGCCGAGCAGCTGCTGTGGGGGGCTTTCTGTTCCAGCCTGGCCGGCAAGGCCAAGGTCGATGTCCAGGCCCTGGCCAAGATCGACCTCGGCAGCCAAAGCGACCAGCACTCCAACATGCAGCACTGCTGGTGCTGCTCGGGCGCCGCGCCGCTGCTGGCCCTGCCGGGCTACCCGCCGCAACTGCACAACCCGCCGACGCTGCTGGCAGGTCGCGAGCCGCCACCCGCCCGTTACCAGCCGACGCCGCGCCAGCTCTGGCCGGCGCTCAATCCCCGTGCCTCTCCACTGGTCTGAGTCCTTCAAGCTGTCAGCCTGAACCTCACCGATCGGAGACACACCATGCTCAAGCAAGCCCTTGTACTGGCCGCCCTGCTGTTGCCCGGCGCCTATGCCAATGCCCACGAATACACCGTCGGCGACCTGCACATCGCCCACCCCTGGTCGCTGCAACTGCCGCCCAACGCCCCCAACGTCGCCGCCTATTTCGTCGTGCACAACAACGGCAAGGCCGATGACCGCCTGCTGAGTGTCGACAGCCCGATCAGCGATGACGCGCAGTTGCACGAGCACGCCATGGGCAGCAACGGTGCCATGAAGATGCAGCAGGTGCAGAGCGTGGTGGTGCCCGCCGGCAAGGACCTGACCTTCGCCCCCAGCGCCTACCACGTGATGCTGATGCAGCCCAAGGACCGCAGCTTGCTCAGCGATGGCAAGCGCTTCCCGCTGACCCTGCACTTCGAGAAAGCCGGCGACGTCACCGTCGACGTCGCCGTGCAGAAGCAGGCCCCGGCGGACCAGGCTCACGAACACGCGCACTGACGCCCGCTGACAGGCACTCGCCAGCATGAGCCTGCCGCGCAACAGCCCCGGCCGTACCACCCGCCCTGACCGCAGGCGCGTCGGTGGCGGCTGGCTGAGCCTGTTCGCCATGTGGATGATCTTCATCGGCCCATTGATTTCCCAATCGATGCCGATGGACCACCACGCCAGCATGAACATGCCGATGGACATGTCGATGTCCATGCCGGCCGAGCATGCGCACGGCGGCGACAGCCATCACGGCCACGGCAACGATGGCCAGCTGCATGCGATGTGGGAGAAGTGCGGCTACTGCAGCCTGCTGTTCAACTGCCCCGCCCTGCCACAGACCCTCAGCCCGCTCAGCGTCGCCAGCGCCGTTCCTCCCACCCTCATCCCCGCCTCCACGCGCCAGGGCCATGCCCGGCAGGCCGTGTTCCCCGGTGCGCGCAGCCGCGCGCCGCCCCTTTCGATCAGCGTCTGACACCCCTGCTGCTACCCGGAGCCTGAAGGCTTCGCACTGTCCCATGACTGATCGACTGGAATCATTATGTCCGGCTGCACGTCTGTTTTTCCTCCCGCCTTGTACGGGACATTCGCCGCCCTGTGCGGCTCACTGCTCGCCCCCGTGGCCCTGGCCGCCGACGCTGGCCATGAAGGCCATGAGGCCGAGCTGAGCCCGACGGTGATTACCGCCATCGCGCCAAGCTCGCCGCTGACCGTGGTCACCAACCCAAAGGACCCGCGCCAGCCAGTGCCGGCCAGCGATGGCGCCGACTACCTCAAGACCATCCCCGGTTTCTCGGCGATCCGCGCCGGTGGCACCAATGGCGACCCGGTGCTGCGCGGCATGTTCGGCTCGCGCCTGAACATCCTCACCAACGGCGGCGTCATGCTCGGCGCCTGCCCCAACCGCATGGACGCCCCAACCTCCTACATCGCCCCGGAAACCTACGACCGCCTGACCGTGATCAAAGGCCCGCAAAGCGTGATCTGGGGCCCGGGCGGCTCGGCCGGGACCATCCTCTTCGAACGTGAACCGGAAAAGTTCGGCAGCCTCGGCAGCCGGGTCAACGCCAGCCTGCTGGCCGGCTCCAACGGCCGCTTCGACAAGGTGCTCGACGCCGCCGCCGGCAACAGCCAGGGCTATGCGCGTTTCATCGGCAACCAGTCGCGCTCGGACGACTACAAGGACGGCAACGGCGACAGCGTGCCGTCACGCTGGGAGAAGTGGAACGGCGATGTGACCCTGGGCTGGACACCCGACCCGGACACCTTGCTCGAACTCACCGCCGGCAAGGGCGACGGCGAGGCCCGCTACGCCGGGCGTGGCATGGACGGCGCGCAGTTCAAGCGCGAGAGCCTGGGCCTGCGCTTCGAGAAGTCCGGCCTCGGCGAAGTGCTCGACAAGCTCGAGGCGCAGGTCTACTACAACTACGCCGACCACGTGATGGACAACTACAGCCTGCGCACGCCGTCGGGCACCGGCATGATGGCCGGCCCCATGGCCGCTGCCGTCGAGCGCCGCACCCTGGGAGCCCGCATCAAGGCCACCTGGCGCTGGGCCGACGTGCAGCTGATCAGCGGCATCGACGCGCAGACCAACCAGCACCGCGCACGCAGCGCCATGGGCGTCGACGCCTACAAGAACGAGCCCTGGAACAAGGACGCCGACTTCCACAACTACGGTGTCTTCGGCGAACTCACCTGGTACGCCAGCGGTGCCGACCGGCTGATCACCGGGGCGCGCCTGGACCGCGCCTCGGCCCGGGATTTTCGCGACGACAGCGCCACCAACGGCAACACCCGCGCCGACACCCTGCCCAGCGGCTTCGTGCGCTACGAACACGACCTGGCGGCCGTGCCGGCAACCACCTACATTGGCCTCGGCCATGCCCAGCGCTTCCCCGACTACTGGGAGCTGTTCTCGCCAGACCAGGGCCCGGCCGGCTCGGTCAACGCCTTCGACAGCATCAAGCCGGAAAAGACCACCCAGCTCGACTTCGGCATCCAGTACCGCGACGAGCGCCTGGAGGCCTGGGCCTCGGGCTACGTCGGGCAGATCCGCGACTACATCCTGTTCGACTACCGCAACGCGATGATGGGCATGAGCACGTCCCGGGCGCAGAACATCGATGCGCGCATCATGGGTGGCGAACTGGGCGCGGCCTACAAGCTCAGCGAGCGCTGGAAGGCCGATGCCACCCTGGCCTACGCCTGGGGCAAGAACAGCAGCGACGGCAAGGCGCTGCCGCAGATGCCGCCGCTGGAAAGCCGCCTGGGCCTGACCTACAGCCGTGACAGCTGGAGCGCCGGGGCGCTCTGGCGGCTGGTCGCGGCGCAGAACCGCATCGCCGAGAACCAGGGCAACGTGGTCGGCAAGGACTACGACAAGAGCGGCGGCTTCGGCGTGTTCTCGCTCAACGGTGCCTACAAGGTCAGCCACAACCTCAAGCTCAGCGCGGGTGTCGACAACCTGTTCGACAAGGCCTACGCCGAGCACCTGAACCTGGCCGGAAATGCCGGTTTCGGCTACCCGGCCACGGATCCACAGCCGGTCAACGAGCCCGGCCGGACCGTCTGGACCAAGGTCGACTTCAGCTTCTGACAACAACGGGCGCGGCTTGCGTCGCGCCCAACTGCTGGTCACACAGGAGGTTCCCATGAGAGGAACACGCAGCAACTTCTACAACCTGGCCTGGCGTTGGCACTTCTATGCGGGGCTGTTCGTCGCCCCGTTCATGATCCTGCTGGCGATCACCGGGATCATCTACCTGTTCAAGCCGCAGCTCGACCCGCTGCTGTACCGCGACCTGATGGTGGTCGAGGCCGGCCACCACCGACAGGGGGCGGACAGCTTGCTGGCCGACGTCCGCCAGGCTTACCCCAAGGGCCACGTCGGCCAGTACCTGCCACCGGTCGACGTCGACCGCAGCGCACAGTTCGTGGTGCATGACGCTGGCCGCGAACTGAACGTGTTCGTCGACCCCTACAGCGGCAAGATCCTCGGCGAGCAGGACGGCAAGCAGAACCTGCAGGCCATCGCCCGGGCCCTGCACGGCGAGCTGATGGTCGGCACGGTCGGCGATCGCCTGGTGGAGCTGGCCGCCGGCTGGGGCATCGTCCTGGTGGTCTCGGGCCTGTACCTGTGGTGGCCACGCGGGCGCAATGGCGCCGGCGTGCTGTGGCCGCGGCTATCGGCACGCGGTCGGCTGCTCTGGCGCGACCTGCACGCGGTGACCGGCTTCTGGGGTTCGGCGCTGCTGTTGCTGATGCTGGTCAGCGGCATGACCTGGACCGGTATGTGGGGCAAGCAGTACGCCGACCTGTGGAACCGCTTTCCGGCCGCGATGTGGAATGACGTGCCCAAGTCCGACCAGCAGGCTCGCGAGCTGAACAGCGCGCACCGCCAGACCGTGCCGTGGGCCATGGAAAACACGCCGATGCCGCAGTCCGGCGCCCATGCCGAGCATGCCGGGCATCATCAGATGCACAGTGCGCCGGCCGCCCCCCAGGTGAGCCTGCAACAGGTGCAGGACATCGCCACCTCGCGTGGCGTTGCAGCGGGCTACAGCATCACCGCGCCGACCACCGCCGACGGCGTGTACACCATCGCCGTGTTCGCCGACGACCCGCGCAACGACGCCACCCTGCATGTCGACCAGTACACCGGCAAGGTGCTGGCCGATGTGCGCTGGCAGGACTACAGCCCGGTGGCGCGTGCCACCGAAGTGGGCGTGATGCTGCATGAAGGCAAGATGTTCGGGCCGCTGAACCAGATCATCATCCTGCTGGTGTGCCTGATGATCCTGCTCGGTGCGGTGAGCGGGCTGGTGATGTGGTGGAAGCGCCGGCCCGAGGGGGGGCTCGGGGTGCCGCCGCTGCGCCATGACCTGCCGCGCTGGAAGGCGGCGGTGGCGGTGATGCTGGTGCTCGGGGTGATGTTCCCGCTGGTGGGGGTGTCGATGGTGGTGATGTGGGTGGTCGACAGCCTGGTGGTGAGGCGCCGGCGGGTGCTGGCCAGTGCCTGAGTCTTGACCTGCAAGGGCCTCTTCGCGGGTAAACCCGCTCCCACAGGTACAGCACAGGATCCAAGGCCTGTGTTGGACCTGTGGGAGCGGGTTTACCCGCGAAAGGGCCGTCACAGGCAAAACACTGCTCCGCGAAAGTCGAGTCGA
Organism: Pseudomonas sp. NPDC089401; assembly: GCF_044749485.1. Taxonomy (NCBI): domain Bacteria; kingdom Pseudomonadati; phylum Pseudomonadota; class Gammaproteobacteria; order Pseudomonadales; family Pseudomonadaceae; genus Pseudomonas; species Pseudomonas sp. NPDC089401. Next base: position 72,260 of record NZ_JBIVIA010000004.1, read on the forward strand.
TCTGTCACGCCCCTATCTGGCACGAGCGTGTTAGCCTACCCGGCTACCTCCGACAAGAAGACTGACCTCTCAAGGGAATGCAGCCTGATGACGCAACCTTCACCCACAACGCCAGATGACCAGCATCTGCAGCGCAACCTGACCAACCGTCACATCCAGCTGATCGCCATCGGCGGTGCCATCGGCACCGGCCTGTTCATGGGCTCGGGCAAGACCATCAGCCTGGCCGGGCCGTCGATCATCTTCGTTTACATGATCATCGGCTTCATGCTGTTCTTCGTCATGCGCGCCATGGGCGAGCTGCTGCTGTCGAACCTCAACTACAAGTCGTTCATCGACTTCTCCGCCGACCTGCTCGGCCCCTGGGCCGGCTACTTCACCGGCTGGACCTACTGGTTCTGCTGGGTGGTCACCGGCATCGCCGACGTGGTGGCGATCGCCGCCTATACGCAGTTCTGGTTCCCCGACCTGCCCCAGTGGATACCGGCGCTGACCTGCGTTGGCGTGCTGCTGTCGCTGAACCTGGTCACCGTGAAGATGTTCGGTGAAATGGAGTTCTGGTTCGCCCTGATCAAGATCGTCGCCATCCTCGGCCTGGTCGCCACCGGCCTGTACATGGTCGTCACCGGCTTCACCTCGCCGAGCGGGCGCACCGCGCAGCTGGCCAACCTGTGGAACGACGGCGGCATGTTCCCCAATGGCCTGATGGGCTTCTTCGCCGGCTTCCAGATCGCCGTGTTCGCCTTCGTCGGCATCGAGCTGGTGGGCACCACCGCGGCTGAGGCGAAGAACCCCGAGCGCACCCTGCCGCGGGCGATCAACTCGATTCCGATCCGCATCATCGTGTTCTACGTGCTGGCGCTGATCGCGATCATGGCCGTGACCCCATGGCGTGACGTGGTGCCGGGCAAGAGCCCGTTCGTGGAACTGTTCGTGCTGGCCGGCCTGCCGGCGGCGGCCAGCATCATCAACTTCGTGGTGCTGACCTCGGCGGCCTCGTCGGCCAACAGCGGCGTGTTCTCCACCAGCCGCATGCTCTACGGCCTGTCCCAGGAAGGTGACGCGCCACGGGCGTTCGAGAAACTGTCGAGCCGCTCGGTACCGGCCAACGGCCTGTTCTTCTCCTGCGCCTGCCTGCTGCTGGGCGCGGTGCTGATCTACCTGGTGCCGAACGTGGTCGAGGCGTTCACCCTGGTGACCACGGTGTCGGCGGTGCTGTTCATGTTCGTCTGGACGCTGATCCTGCTGTCGTACCTGAAGTACCGCACGCACCGTGCGGCGCTGCACCAGGCGTCGACCTACAAGATGCCGGGCGGGCGCTTCATGTGCTACGTGTGCCTGGCGTTCTTCGCCTTCATCCTGGTGCTGCTGAGCCTGGAAGCGGACACCCGCTCGGCGCTGGTGGTGACGCCGATCTGGTTCCTGCTGCTGGCGGTGACCTATCAGTTCGTGCGCAGCAGGCGCCATCCGCGCACGGCTGTGCGTAACGGGTGAATCTGCTGGGGCTGCTTCGCAGCCCTTTCGCGACACAAGGCCGCTCCTACAGAAGTACGCGCATTCCTGTAGGAGCGGCCTTGTGTCGCGAAAGGGCCGCAGGGCGGCCCCAATGCTGTGCACACAAATCCACCAGGCACCAACCTGGACCGAGAAAACGCCCCAACACCTCGCACAACCCCTCTACGACGCCCATTGCGCCACTAGGCACACCCCTTGCAACGCCCCTCCCCGCTTGGCCAACACCATAAAGAACTCAGCGGAGAGAGCACATGAAGCGTCGCAGTCTGATCAAGGCCTTTACCCTCAGCGCATCCCTTGCCGCAATGGGCCTGAGCTGGAGCATCCAGGCCGCCGAAACCATCAAGGTCGGCATCCTGCATTCGCTGTCGGGGACCATGGCGATTTCCGAAACATCGCTCAAGGACATGGCCTTGATGACGATCGACGAGATCAACGCCAAGGGCGGGGTCAACGGCAAGATGCTCGAGCCTGTGGTCGTCGACCCGGCCTCGAACTGGCCGCTGTTCGCTGAAAAGAGCCGCCAGCTGCTGACCCAGGACAAGGTCGCGGTGGTGTTCGGCTGCTGGACCTCGGTGTCGCGCAAGTCGGTGCTGCCAGTGTTCGAGGAGCTCAACGGCCTGCTGTTCTACCCGGTGCAGTACGAGGGTGAAGAGATGTCGCCGAACGTGTTCTACACCGGCGCCGCGCCCAACCAGCAAGCCATCCCGGCCGTGGAATATCTGATGAGCGAAGACGGCGGCAGCGCCAAGCGCTTCTTCCTGCTGGGCACCGACTACGTCTACCCGCGCACCACCAACAAGATCCTGCGCGCCTTCCTGCACAGCAAGGGCGTGGCCGACAAGGACATCGAAGAGGTCTACACGCCGTTCGGCCACGCCGACTATCAAACCATCGTCGCCAGCATCAAGAAGTTCTCCGCCGGCGCCAAGACCGCCGTCATCTCCACCGTCAACGGCGACTCCAACGTGCCGTTCTACAAGGAACTGGCCAACCAGGGCCTGAAGGCCACCGACGTGCCGGTGGTGGCGTTCTCGGTGGGCGAAGAAGAGCTGCGCGGCATCGACACCAAGCCGCTGGTGGGCCACCTGGCGGCCTGGAACTACTTCGAGTCGGTGGATAACCCGGTCAACCAGAAGTTCGTCGCCGACTGGAAGGCCTACGCCAAGGCCAAGGGCCTGCCGGGGGCCGACAAGGCGGTGACCAACGACCCGATGGAAGCCACCTACGTGGGCATCCACATGTGGGCCCAGGCGGCCGAGAAAGCCAAGTCCACCGACGTCGACAAGGTCCGCGAGGCGCTGGCCGGGCAGAGCTTCAAGGCGCCGTCGGGCTTCACCCTGACCATGGACAAGAGCAACCACCACCTGCACAAGCCGGTGATGATCGGCGAGATCCAGGATGACGGGCAGTTCAGCGTGGTATGGGAAACCGAGCAGCCATTGCGCGCGCAGCCCTGGAGCCCGTTCATTCCGGGGAACGACAAGCGGCCGGACTATGCAGTGAAAGGTAACTGAGTGCACTGGGGCCGCTGTGCGGCCCATTCGCGGGTAAACCCGCTCCCACAGGGACCGCACAGGTTTCGGACCTTGCACCAAACCTGTGGGAGCGGGTTTACCCGCGAAGAATCCACCGCCGATTTACAGGATTACCCGCATGCTCAGACTCCTGCTCACCCTGCTGCTGCTCTTGCCTTTGGCAACTCAAGCCAGCGAGGGCGAATTCTTCCTGACTGCCAAGCCCACCGAACAGGCGCGCCTGCTTGAAGGCTGGGCCGCGCAACCCGATGCCGCGCGGCTGCCGCTGCTGGACAACCTGCGCCAAGGCCGCATCGCCGCCGATGACACGCGCAAAGTGCGCCTGAACAACCGCCTGCGCGGCCTGATCGACAACGCCCTGGCCAGCCACCAGTTGCTCAGCGACGACAGCGCCACCCGCCTGGCCGCCGCCCAACAGCTGCAAAAGAGCGCACAACCGGCGCAGATGGCCTTCCTCGACCGGCGCTTCGCCCTCGAAGTGGACCCCGCCGTGCACGCCGCCCTCGGCCTCGCCCTGGCCAACCTGCAACTGGGCGCCAGCGAGCCAGCCGTGCGCCTGGCAGCGGTTCGTCTGCTCGGCGAGACTGGCGACCCGCTGGCCCGCACCCGCCTCGAAGCGCTGCTGCAACCCGACGCCGAAAATGACCCGGCCGTGCGCACCGCCGCCGAAACCAGCCTGGCCCAGGTCAAGCGCAAGCTGCTGGTCGGCGAACTGCTCGGCCAGGCCTTCAGCGGCCTGTCGCTGGGCTCGGTGCTGCTGCTGGCCGCGCTGGGCCTGGCGATCACCTTCGGCCTGCTCGGGGTGATCAACATGGCCCACGGCGAGATGCTGATGCTCGGCGCCTACAGCACCTACATGGTCCAGGTGCTGCTGCAGCGCTACGCCCCCGGCGCCATCGAGTTCTACCCGCTGCTCGCCCTGCCGGTGGCCTTCGCCGTCAGCGCCGGGGTCGGCATGGCCCTGGAGCGCACCGTGATCCGCCACCTCTATGGCCGCCCGCTGGAAACCCTGCTGGCGACCTGGGGCATCAGCCTGATGCTGATCCAGGCCATCCGCCTGCTGTTCGGCGCGCAGAACGTCGAGGTCAGCAATCCGGCGTGGTTGTCCGGCGGCATCCAGCTGCTGCCCAACCTGGTGCTGCCGTACAACCGCCTGGTGATCATCGGCTTCGCCCTGGCCGTGGTGCTGCTCACCTGGCTGCTGCTCAACCGCACGCGGCTGGGCCTGAACGTGCGCGCGGTGACCCAGAACCGCAACATGGCCGCCTGCTGCGGCGTCGCCACCGGGCGCGTCGACATGCTCGCCTTCGGCCTCGGCTCGGGCATCGCCGGGCTCGGTGGCGTGGCCCTGAGCCAGGTCGGCAACGTCGGCCCTGACCTGGGCCAGAGCTACATCATCGACTCGTTCCTGGTGGTGGTGCTCGGCGGTGTCGGGCAACTGGCCGGCAGCCTCTGGGCAGCCTTCGGCCTTGGCATCGCCAACAAGCTGCTGGAGCCGCAGATCGGCGCGGTGCTCGGCAAGATCCTCATCCTTGCGTTGATCATTCTGTTCATCCAGAAGCGCCCGCAAGGCCTGTTCGCCCTCAAGGGACGGGTAATCGACTGATGAACCAGCCACTGCTTGTCACCGCCGCGCAAAAGGCCGGGCCGCGCCTGTCGCTGGCCATCGGCGCCGTCGCCGTCCTGCTGCTGGTGGCCCTGCCACTGTTGTCGCTGCTGCCGGTCGACCACTGGCTGCACGTGTCGGCCTACACCCTGACCCTGGTCGGCAAGATCCTCTGCTACGCCATCGTCGCCCTGGCCCTGGACCTGGTCTGGGGGTACGCCGGGTTGCTGTCGCTGGGCCACGGCCTGTTCTTCGCCCTGGGTGGCTACGCCATGGGCATGTACCTGATGCGCCAGGCAGCCGGCGACGGCCTGCCGGGGTTCATGGCCTTCCTTTCGTGGAGCGAGCTGCCCTGGTACTGGGCCGGCACCCAGCACTTCGCCTGGGCCCTGTGCCTGGTGGTGCTGGCGCCGGGGTTGCTGGCGCTGGTGTTCGGCTGGTTCGCCTTTCGTTCGCGGATCAAGGGCGTGTACTTCTCGATCATGACCCAGGCCCTGACCTTCGCCGGCATGCTGCTGTTCTTCCGCAACGAAACCGGTTTTGGCGGCAACAACGGCTTCACCAGCTTCCGCACCATTCTCGGCTTCGACATCGCCGCCCAGGGCACTCGCGCGGTGCTGTTCCTGCTCACCGTCGGCCTGCTGCTGGCCAGCCTGTACCTGTGCTGGCGCCTGACCCAGAGCAAGTTCGGCCGCCTGCTCACCGCCGTGCGCGACGCCGAGAACCGGCTGATGTTCTGCGGCTACGACCCGCGCGGCTTCAAGCTGCTGGTGTGGGTGCTCAGCGCCGTGCTGTGCGGCCTGGCCGGGGCGCTGTACGTGCCCCAGGTGGGCATCATCAACCCCAGCGAGATGTCGCCGACCAACTCCATCGAAGCCGCCGTGTGGGTGGCCCTGGGCGGGCGCGGCACGCTGATCGGCCCGCTGCTCGGCGCAGGCCTGGTCAATGGCATGAAGAGCTGGTTCACCGTGGCCTTCCCGGAGTTCTGACTGTTCTTCCTCGGCGCGCTGTTCATCCTCGTCACCCTGTACCTGCCCAAGGGCGTGGTCGGCCTGTTGAAGAAAAGGAGCCAGCCATGAGAGGCGTGCCCCCGGTCCACCCGGAATTCATGCTCGAACCTGTGTTCGACTCGCTCGGCAGCGGCCGTGAGGCCATCGGCCTCGGCCAGCGCCGCAAGGCCGGGCTCGACACCCGCCACGGCACGGTGCTGAGCCTGGAAGACATCAGCGTCAGCTTCGACGGCTTCAAGGCGCTCAACGCGCTGAACCTGTACATCGGCGTTGGCGAACTGCGCTGCATCATCGGCCCCAACGGCGCCGGCAAGACCACCCTGATGGACGTGATCACCGGCAAGACCCGCCCCGACACCGGCAGCGCCTTCTTCGGCGACACCCTCGACCTGACCCGCATGAGCGAATACCAGATCGCCCAGGCCGGCATCGGCCGCAAGTTCCAGAAGCCCACGGTATTCGAGGCCCTGACGGTGTTCGAGAACCTGGAGCTGGCGCTGAAGACCGACAAGTCGGTGTGGGCCAGCCTGGCCGCGCGCCTGGGTGGCGAACAGCGCCAGCGCATCGAGGAAGTGCTGACCACCCTGCGCCTGCTGCCCCTGGCCCAGCGCCAGGCGGGGCTGTTGTCCCACGGGCAGAAGCAGTTCCTGGAGATCGGCATGCTGCTGGTGCAGGAGCCGCAGCTGCTGTTGCTGGACGAGCCGGTGGCGGGCATGACCGATGCCGAGACCGCGTTCACCGCCGAGCTGTTCAAGGGCCTGGCCGGCAAGCACTCGCTGATGGTGGTGGAGCATGACATGGGCTTTGTCGGCAGCATTGCCGACCATGTCACCGTGCTGCACCAGGGCAGTGTGCTGGCGGAGGGTTCGCTTGAGCAGGTACAGGCGGATGAGCGGGTGGTCGAGGTGTATCTGGGCCGCTAGACCAGGAAACCTGCACCGGCCCTGTGGGAGCGGGTTCACCCGCGAAAGGGCCGGTACAGGCAAAGCAGAACTGTCAGGAACCAAACATGCTGAAAATCGACACCCTGCACCAGTACTACGGCGGCAGCCACATCCTGCGCGGCCTGTCCTTCGAAGCCAAGGTCGGCGAAGTCACCTGCCTGCTGGGCCGCAACGGCGTGGGCAAGACCACCCTGCTGCGCTGCCTGATGGGCCTGGTGCCGGCCCGCGAAGGCCATATCGAATGGGAAGGCAAGCCGATCACCACGCTCAAGCCCCAGCAGCGGGTCCACGCCGGCATCGCCTTCGTGCCCCAGGGCCGGGAGATCTTCCCGCGCCTGAGCGTCGAGGAAAACCTGCTGATGGGCCTGTCGCGCTTCCCCGCCCGCGAAGCGCGAGAAGTGCCTGCATTCATCTACGAACTGTTCCCGGTGCTGGAGCAGATGAAACAGCGCCGCGGCGGCGACCTGTCCGGCGGCCAGCAGCAACAGCTGGCCATCGGCCGCGCCCTGGCCAGCCGCCCGCGCCTGCTGATCCTCGACGAGCCGACCGAAGGCATCCAGCCCTCGGTGATCAAGGAAATCGGCGCGGTGATCCGCCGTCTGGCCGAACGCGGCGACATGGCGATCCTGCTGGTCGAGCAGTTCTACGACTTCGCCGAAGCGCTGGCCGACCAGTACCTGGTGATGGCCCGCGGCGAGATCATCCAGCGCGGCCGTGGTGAAAACATGCAGGCCGAAGGTGTGCGCGGCCTGGTAACCATTTAATCTGCGAGCAACGATCCTGCGAGACGCTGTCATGAGTCATGAAATCCGCGACGCCCTGCCCACCGACGTGCCGGGCATCCTCGACATCTACAACGACGCCGTGCGCAACACCACGGCAATCTGGAACGAAACCCCGGTGGACCTGGGCAACCGCCAGGCCTGGTTCGAAGCCCGGGCGCAGCAGGGGTATCCGATCCTGGTGGCGGTGGATGAAACCGGTGTGCTGGGGTATGCCTCGTTTGGCGACTGGCGGCCATTCGAAGGCTTCCGGCTGACCGTGGAGCACTCGGTGTATGTCCGCGGTGACCAGCGCGGCAAGGGCCTGGGGCCGCTGCTGATGGCGGCGCTGATCGAGCGTGCGCGCAGTTGTGGCAAGCATGTGATGGTCGCGGCCATCGAGAGCGGCAATGCCGCCTCGGTGCGCCTGCATGAACGGTTGGGTTTCGTGATCACCGGGCAGATGCCGCAGGTGGGGGTGAAGTTCGGGCGCTGGCTGGATTTGACCTTCATGCAGTTGGTTTTGAACCCGGGGGCAGCACCAAGCTGAAATTCATGGTGCCTGTTCTGGCCTCTTCGCGGGTAAACCCGCTCCCACAGGGATCGCACAAGATTTGAGACCTGTGCAGTACCTGTGGGAGCGGGTTTACCCGCGAAGAGGCCGGCACAGGCAGCCTCACATCTGGGTAAACCGCCCCAACCGCTGCCTGAGCATGCTGTTCTCACTGCGCAGCTGCTGCACTTCCTGCAACAGCTCCAGCGCCAGCGCCACCCCTTCCCACTCCAGTTCCAGCTCATGGTGCAGCTTCGCCGCGCGCTTGGTCACGAACGGCGCCTGATCGTCGAACAGCCAGTCCTCCGGCGTTCGCCCCGAAGGTTCGACGATGCCGTGCTCGACGATTTCGATCACGCAGTCGGCCGTGACATCGGCCTCCTGACACAGGGTACGCATGTCCAGTTGAACGATCAGGGTGCTGCTCATGATCACTTACTCCAGTGTGTCCTCGGGTCGAACGCAGCCTTCTCGGAAAGCTTGGTCCACAGTTCACGGGTAGCAGCGTCGGACGCTGTCGGCATTACCACCTTCAGCTGCGCGTAGAGGTTGCCGCGCTCGCCTTGCTTGTTCGCCAGACCCTTGCCCGGCACGCGCAGGCGCTGGCCGCTCTGGCTGTCGGGACGGATGGTCAGGTTGATCTTGCCGTCCAGGGTCGGCACCGCCACCTTGGTGCCCAGGGCCGCTTCCCACGGCGCCAGCGGCACGGTGATGATCAGGTCATGGCCTTCGACATCGAACAGCGGGTGAGGTGCCATGCGCACGGTCAGGAACAGGTCGCCGTTGGCGCCACCGCCAACACCCGGTGCGCCCTGGCCCTTGAGGCGGATGCGTTCGCCGTCGGTGACCCCGGCGGGGATCTTCACGTTCAGGGTCTTGGTGGTGAACCCGGTGCGCTGGCCGGCCGCGTTGGTCTGCGGCACCTGGAAGCTGATCTGCTTGGATTCCTTGCTCAGGGTTTCTTCCAGGAAGATCGCCAGTTCCAGTTCCACGTCCTGCCCTCGCCTGCCGGCGCTGCGTTGTTGTTGCCGGCCGCCACCACCGAACGGGTTGCCGCCACGGGCGCCGAAGATCGAGCTGAAGAAGTCGGAGAAGTCGCCGCCTTCGAAACCACCGCCGGCGCCGCCCGCGCCGCCGCGGCTCTGCCAGCCCGGTGGCGCCTGGAACGGCCTGCCATGCTGGCCGCCGTACTTGCGGATTTCGTCGAACTCGGCGCGCTTCTGCGCATCGCCCAGCACTTCGTAGGCCTCGTTGGCCTCCTTGAACTTGTCCTCGGCGTCCCGCTCCTTGCTGACGTCAGGGTGATACTTGCGCGCCAGCTTGCGGTACGCGGCCTTGATCGCCTTGTCGTCCGCCGTGGGCTCCACGCCGAGTATCTTGTAGTAGTCTTTGAAGTCCATCTATGGATCACCAGTGTGAATGTGCGTGTTGCAACTGAAGATAAGGGTCAAGCATAGCCTTTCAAGGTTGGCTTGGGGTTGCCTCGAGGCAGACGATCGGTCTTGATTCTGTAGCCAACTGGCATAAACTGCGCGGCCGTTTTGCCTCCGGAAGCCCTTTCCCATGTCTGACGTATCCCCGGCCCGCGCCCTGGGCATCGACTTCGGCACCTCCAACTCCACGGTCGGCTGGCACCGCCCTGGCGTGGAATCGCTGATTGCCCTGGAAGACGGCAAGATCACCCTGCCGTCGGTGGTGTTCTTCAACATCGAGGAGCGTCGCCCGGTGTACGGCCGCCTGGCGCTGCACGAATACCTGGAAGGCTACGAAGGCCGCCTGATGCGCTCGCTCAAGAGCCTGCTGGGCTCCAAGCTGATCAAGCACGACACCAGCGTGCTGGGCAGTGCCCTGCCGTTCAAGGACCTGCTGGGCATGTTCATCGGCGAGCTGAAAAAGCGCGGTGAAGCGGCCGCCGGTCGCGAGTTCGACCAGGTGGTGCTGGGCCGCCCGGTGTTCTTCGTCGACGAAGACCCGGCCGCCGACCAGGAGGCCGAGGACACCCTGGCCGAAGTGGCGCGCAAGATCGGTTTCAAGGACGTGTCGTTCCAGTACGAGCCGATTGCCGCAGCGTTCGACTACGAGTCGGGCATCAGCCGTGAAGAGCTGGTGCTCATCGTCGATATCGGCGGTGGTACCTCGGACTTTACCCTGATCCGCCTGTCGCCCGAGCGCCACCAGGTGGCCGAGCGCCAGAGCGACATTCTCGCCACCGGCGGCGTGCACATCGGCGGTACCGACTTCGACAAGCAGCTGAGCCTGCAGGGCGTGATGCCGCTGTTCGGCTACGGCAGCCGGATGAAGAGCGGCGCGCTGATGCCCACCAGCTACCACCTGAACCTGGCCACCTGGCACACCATCAATGCCCTGTACTCGCAGAAGTCGCAGTTGGCCCTGGGCAGCATGCGCTATGACATCGAGGACACCCTCGGCATCGATCGGCTGTTCAAGCTGATCGAAGAGCGTGCCGGGCATTGGCTGGCGATGGAAGTGGAAGCCAGCAAGATCGAGCTGACCGAGCAGGTCAGCCGCCGTGTCGACCTCGGCCGCGTGGAGCGCGACCTGGGCGTGGACCTGACCCGTGTGCTGTTCGAGGAGGCCATCGAGGGCCTGCTGGAGCGGGTGCGGGGCAGCGTGAGCGAGTTGCTGGTCAAGGCCGGGGTGGGCGCGGACCAGGTCGATACGGTGTTCTTCACCGGTGGTTCCAGCGGGATCCCGGCGCTGCGCAACAGCGTGGCGGCGATGCTGCCCAATGCGCGGCATGTGGAAGGCAACATCTTCGGCAGCATCGGCAGCGGGCTGGCCATCGAAGCGCGCAAGCGCTACGGCGCGGCCTGATCACTTTCTGATAACCTGAACCGGCCTCTTCGCGGGTAAACCCGCTCCCACAGGGATCTCACATATCTCGAAAATTGTGAGGTCCCTGTGGGAGCGGGTTTACCCGCGAAGAGGCCGGTACAGGTTAATCACACCAGCTCGGCCCGCCGCAGCTCACTCTTCAGATAGGCGTAATACACCGGCCCCGCCACCACCCCCGGCAACCCGAAGGCCGCCTCGAACACCAGCATTGCCAGCAACAGCTCCCAGGCCTTGGCGCTGATCTGCCCACCGACGATCTTGGCGTTGAGGAAGTACTCGACCTTGTGGATCACGATCAGATAACCCAGCGCCGCCGCCGCCACCCAGATCGACAAAGACATGCCGACGATGGTGATCAGGGTGTTGGACATCAGGTTGCCGATCACCGGCAGCAGCCCGAGCAGGAAGGTCAGCACGATCAGGGTCTTGGTCAGCGGCAGGTGCACGCCGAACAGCGGCATCACCACGGCCAGGAAGATGCCGGTGAACAGGGTGTTGAGCAGCGAGATCTTGATCTGCGCGAAGACGATGTTGCGAAACGCCTGCACCAGCAGGTTCAGGCGCTCGAACAACGCCGCTGCCAGGGGCTTGCGCCGGGAAATGTCGGGGATGCGCTGCAAGGCGATGATGGCGCCGAGGATCATGCCGATCAGCAGCGTCACGAACATGTGCGCCATGCCCTTGCCCACCAGTTGCAGGTCGCTGAGGTGGCTCTTGATCCAGTCGCCGATGGCCACCTTGAACTCCGCCGCGCTGGCCGGCAGGTAGGCTTCGATGAACGGCGGCAGCTGGCTGCGGGCGCGTTCGACCAGGACCATGAACTTGTCCAGCGAGGCCCCGGGGTTCTCGGCCTCGTGCAGCAGGAAGCTGAACGCACCGGCAATCAGCAGGGTCAGCACGCTGACCACCAGCACCCCCAGCAACGCCACCGCCAGCCAGCGCGCACGCTGCCCGGCGATCAGCGGCTGCAGGCGCGGGGTGAGCATGTTCACCAGCTCGAACACCAGCAGGCCGGCCAGCAGGCTGGGCAGCAGTTTCAGCGGGAGGGCCAGGAGCAGGCCGGCCATGACGATGATCAGGCTGGCCAGGGTGATCTGACGGGGGGTGAAAGTCATACAGCCTCGACGGCAGACAGCGGGAAGACCCGCAGTCTGCCAGCCTTCAGGACACAGGCATAGGGCGGTTCACTTGTTCTTCAGGCAGTCGCTCATGTACGCCTTGCGCTCGTCGCCCTTGAGCGCCTTGCTGGTGGCGTCGGCGTTGCAGGTCTTCATCTTGTCCTGTTGGGTCCTGGGCGCGTCCTTTTTCAGGCAGGTGCTCATGAACGCCTTGCGCTCATCGCCCTTGAGGGCCTTGGCGGTGGCGTCGGCGTTGCAGGTCTTCATCTTTTCCTGTTGGGGAGTCGCGGCGAATCCTTGCGCGCTGAACAGCACAGCCAGCGCCAGCAGTGGCACGTGCAGCATCTTCATGGAGTGGTCTCCTGGTTTGGGCGCCCGATGCACGGGGTCAGGCCAAGTGTAGACAACAATTCCTAGCGCCCATGCCGGGCCTGCCGCCGGTACTGCTCCGGGGTGCAGCGGGCCTGGCGCTGAAACATGGCGATGAACGCCGAGGCGCTGCTGTAGCCGAGGTCGAAGGCGATCGACTGGATCGGCAGGCCGGCTTCCAGCGCCTCGATGGCGCGTAGAAAACGCAGGCGCAGGCGCCACTCGCCGAAGCTGATGCCCAGTTCGCGCAGGAACTGCCGGGCCAGGGTGCGCTCACTGACATGCACCCGCGCCGCCCAGTCGGCCAGCGGGCGGTTGTCGCCGGGTTCGGCGGCCAGGGCGTCGAGCACCTGGCGCAAACCGTCGCTGTGGGCGAAGGGCAGGTAGCAGGTCTGGGTCGGCGCCAGCAGCAGCTGGTCGAGCAGTACCTGCACCAGGCGCAGGTCGCGTTCGTCCTGGGCTACCCGCAGGTCGCGGCGGGCGAAGTCGCCGAGGATGGCCTTGAGGATGTCGCTGATCACCAGGCTGCAGGGTTCGGCCGGCAGCGCCGCGCAGAGGCTGCGGTCGAGGTAGATCGAGCGGTAGACGATGGCCTGGGGGTTGTAGCAGCTGTGCTCGGTGCCTGGGGGGATCCACACGGCGTAGTGCGGCGGCGAGAGGAAGCGCTGGCCGGCGACGTCCAGCTGCATCACGCCGTTGGCGGCGTAGTTGAGCTGGCCCCAGGCGTGGCGGTGCAGGGCGCTGTGGGTGTCGGCGCCGAACTCGTCGTGGCGGAAGTACACCGGGGCCGGGAGCTGGGTGAACTGGGGGATGTCGAGGTATTTGCGCGGCATGCTGTCTGCTTTGTGGGGCAGGTTGTCTGGATGCAAGTATAGGCTTGTGGACAGACAACCGATAATGGCCGCCTATCCAGGGGCTGCTTTGCAGCCCATCGCGGGTTCACCCGCGAAGGCCGCGAAGCGGCCCTCTTCCAGCAACCCGAGTAGCCGCTCCATGAACTACCTGTTCCCCCTCACCGCCATCCTCATCTGGGCCGGCAATACCGTGGTCACCAAGCTTTCCGCCGGTGCCATCCACCCTGCCGAGATCGGCTTCTACCGCTGGCTGCTGGCCGGCCTGCTGTTCACCCCGTTCCTGCTGCCGGCCGTGTGGCGCAACCGGGCGGCGATCCGCCCGCAACTGGGCAAGGTGGCCGTGCTCGGCATCCTCGGCATGGCCGTGTACCAGAGCCTGGCCTACTTCGCCGCCAGCATCACCAGCGCCACCAACATGGGCATCATCCTCTCGCTCATGCCACTGATGTCGCTGGCCCTGTCGATCGCCTGGCTTGGCCAGCGCCTGAGCTACGGGGCGCTGGCGGGGGCGCTGGTGTCGTTCTTCGGCGTGCTGGAGGTGGTCAGTGCCGGCCAGCCGGGCATCCTCCTGGAACAGGGCCTGAACAGCGGCGACCTGCTGATGCTGGTGGCCACCCTGGCCTACGCGCTGTACAGCTTCCTGCTGAAGAAATGGCAGCTGCGCCTGCCGCCGCTGCAGTTGCTGTACCTGCAAGTGCTGATGGCCATCCTGGTGCTGCTGCCGTTGTTCCTGCTCTCGGACAAGACCGGCCTGAACGGCCACAATATCGGCCTGGTGCTGTACGCCTGCGTGCTGGCCTCGATGATCGCCCCGCTGCTGTGGATGCAGGCCGTGCACCGCCTGGGGCCAAGCCGCACGACGCTGTTCTTCAACCTGCTGCCGCTGGTCACTGCGCTGATTGCCGCCGGGGTGCTGGACGAGCAACTGGCCAGCTACCACCTGGTCGGCGGTCTGCTGACCCTGGCCGGGGTCATCCTGGCCGAGCGCTGGACCACCCCGGTACGCCGCTAGAGCCCGGCCGTCCGCAGCCGCGCGGCATGCTCGGTGAACAACCGCACAGGCTCGGCGCCCTTGCCCACAGCGCCAAGGGACTGGTTGACGATGTCCAGGTGATCCAGCGGATAGTCGTCGCCGATCACCTGGCCCAGGTGCGAGCTGAAGCGCCCGACCATGCCGTCGCACTGGCCCTTCTCCTTGACGAAGCTGCGCGCGAACAGGCGGCAGAAGCGGTTGCTGCCGTCGAAGCGGTTGCGCCCCTGGTCGGTCAGGCCCGGCTGCAAGGTGCCTGACCAGGAGTAGTAGCGCACGCCGTTGACCTCATACGCCCCTTCCCCGCCCCAGGTGTCGGGCAGCCCCTGTGGATAAGCCTGGTTGAACAGCGCCACCCCGGCGCTGGTCAGGGACTGGTGCGAGGCGTGCACGTCGACCGGCAGCGGCTCGCGGCGCCAGCCGGTTTCCAGCCACACCAGCAACAGCGCCAGGCCATGCAGGATGGCCTTGAGGATCCGCCCCTGGGGTGAGTCGCCGGGCGCGGTGCGTTCCAGGTGATCGGCCAGCTCCGAACCGTGGTTGGGGCCCGCCACCGAGGTCACCGAGGCCACCCGCTCCGGCCGTCTGGCCGCCGCGTAACGTGCGCTCAAGGCGCCCTGGCTATGGCCGATCAGGTTGACCTTCTCGGCACCGGTGCGCCGGCAGATGTCCTCGATGATCAGCAGCAACTGCTCGCCGCGCACTTCGCTGCCATGCAGTGGCGAAACCTGCACCGGAAACACCTGCACGCCGCCCTTGCGCAAGGCCCGGACAATGCCGAACCAGTACGGATAGAACAGCACTCGAACAAAACCGAGCATGCCCGGCACCAGCACCAACGGGTATCGCGTGGCCAGATCCTGCTGCATGGCGTGAGCCCTCTTCCGTGGACGATCGGCCAACACTAGCGCCGCTTCGATGACCATCGCAATCGAACTCCCGACGCGCTGCGTTGTTCCAACCCAGAACAGACCCTGTGCAAGGAGCGGAACCATGTTCAAGCAGACCCTGGCAGTCCTTCTGGCCGGCGCCACCCTGGCGGCCTGCAGCAGCCACCCGGAAAACCCGGTGGACCATGTCACCTACCGCAACGAGCCGCTGGTCAGGGAGGTGCAGAACGGCATGACCATGCAGAAGGTGATCGCCATCGGTGGTAGCCCGTCCAACGCCATCGACCTGCCGCACGGGGGCACCTGCAACGACTACATCCTCAACCGCGACGGCCACCAGCAGCCCTACTACGTGCGCTTCGACGCCACCGGGCATGTCGATGCCAAAGGCTTCAAGACCTGCAAGCAACGCGAAGAGGACAGCCAAGCCGCCCACGGCGCCTGAACCTGCAAGTCACACCTGCGTCCTGACCCCTGTTTGGAGAGCATCATGAGCAACGTTGAACTGACCGATGTGCAAACCCTGCGCAAACGTGCCCGCCAGCACGTCGAGCAAGGCGCGGTGACCGAGGGTTACCACGCCGACCGCCAGGAGATCCTGCGCCTGCTGAACGAATCCCTGGCCACCGAGCTGGTCTGCGTGCTGCGCTACAAGCGCCACTACTTCATGGCCAGCGGGATCAAGGCCAGCGTGGCGGCCAGCGAGTTCCTGGAGCATGCCAACCAGGAAGCCGAACATGCCGACAAGCTGGCCGAGCGGATCGTGCAGCTGGGGGGCGAGCCGGATTTCAACCCTGACAACCTGAGCAAGAATTCCCATGCCCAGTATGTGGCGGGGAGTTCGCTGAAGGAGATGGTGCTGGAGGATTTGGTGGCGGAGCGGATCGCCATCGACAGCTATCGCGAGATCATTCAGTACATTGGCGATAAAGATCCGACTACGCGGCGCATGTTCGAGGAGATTCTGGCGCAGGAAGAAGAGCACGCGGACGATATGTCCGATTTGCTTCAGGGGTTGTGATTGGTGGGGGCGCTTTGCGGCCCTTTCGCGAGCAAGGCTCGCTCCTACGGGGGATCGCATTGCCCGTAGGAGCGAGCCTTGCTCGCGAAAGGGCCGCAAAGCGGCCCCAATACTATTTCCGACTTTTAACCGCAGCCGGCGCCTTGCCGGCTTTCATCTGCTCCAGCAACGGCGTGCACTGGTTAGGCTGATCGCCACTGCTCGGTGCCACCAGCGCCAGCAACCCCGCCGCCGGCCCCACGACCACCCCCAACGCCACCATCCCCGCCCCCCGCAACGCCAGAGGCACCGCCTGTACGCCCGCGCTCGGCTCGGCGAACGGCCCGCGCACGTACAGCGGCGAACGCAGCGAGAACAGCCGCAGCCCTTTCGACTCCGGGGTGATCTTCAAATCCAGCTGCTCACTGGCAAAGTTGGCCGTGCCGTCGATGTAGATGATCGCGTTCTCGGTATCGAAGATGAACAAGCGCGTGCTCGCCAGCCCATCCTTGATCCCCACGTCCGCCGCCGCGCAATTGATCTTCACGTCCTCGTCGCCAAACAGCTTGCCGACCACGTAGTTGCCCACGTTGAGCCCGGCGATCTCCATCAGGCTGCGGCTGATGGCGCCATCGTTGATCAGCATGCGCAGGTTGCCGTTGGCGGTGCCCAGCAACGCTGCCACCGAGTTGCCGCGACCACTGATGTCGGCGTCGCCGTTGAGCTCGCCAAAGCTGGTCTGCATCGGTGCGAAGCCGGGGAACAGCTGCTTGAGCTTGAAGCCGCGCGCGGTCAACTGGGCACGGCCTTGCAGCGGCACGTTGCGCCCGTCCAGGCGGATGTTGCTGGCCAGGCTGCCGCCGGCCACGCCGAAACGCAGCGGCTCCAGGCGCAGCAGGCCGTCGTCGAGGATCACGTGGGCCGAGAGGTCGTTGAACGGCAGCTTCTCGCTGTGGACGATGCGCTTGCCGGCAAAGGTGACGTCGGCATCCATGGCACGCCAGCGTTCGGTGCGG
Organism: Pseudomonas sp. NPDC089401; assembly: GCF_044749485.1. NCBI lineage: Bacteria > Pseudomonadati > Pseudomonadota > Gammaproteobacteria > Pseudomonadales > Pseudomonadaceae > Pseudomonas > Pseudomonas sp. NPDC089401. Next base: position 89,320 of record NZ_JBIVIA010000004.1, read on the forward strand.
AATTCCTCCACCGGCAGCACCTTGTTCGCCGGCTGCTTGCTGGCGCCGCCGCGGGCCTTCTGCTCGGCGTTGGAGTCGGCACCGATCAACGGCGCAAGGTCCTTGAACAGCAACTGGTTGGACACCAGGTTGCCACTGAGTCTGGGCCGCGGCTGGCTGGCGACGAAGGCCAGGTCGCCGTGGATGTCGCTGTTGCCGATCTTGCCGTTGAAGCCCTCATAGCGGAAGGTCGCGCCTTCAGGCGCATGCAGGTTGGCGCGCAGACGGCCGTCGGTGGAATAGGCCGGGGTGTCGGGCAGGGTCACGCCCGTCAGCGGATAGAGGTTGCCCAGGCTGGCACCCGACAAGCGCAGGCGCAGGTCGAGGGCGCCGAGATTGCGTGGGTCGGTGAGGGTCCCGGCGAGCACCACGTGGGTGTCGGCAATCCGCACGTCGGCCTGCAACGGGAACGGCTGCTTGGCGTCCTGCAGCGCCAGCAGGCCGCCAATCTTGCCGGTGCCGGACACCGGCTGGCCCTTGTAGCGGCCCTGGGCCTTGAAGCCGAAGGCATAGTCCTGGGCCCCGCCGGCCTTTTCCGCGCTGGCCTTGCCGACGATGTCGCTGAACGGGATCGGCTTGCCCAGCGGGTCGACCTGCACCTTCATGCTGGTTTTCAGGGTCTGGTCGTCGAAGCTGACATTGCCCTGGTCGAAACCGATGGCGCCGATATCCAGCTGCCACTTGGAGGGCTCGGCGTTTTCATCCTTGGGGCCGAAGTCGAACGTCCAGTTGGCGCGGCCGTCGGCAAGCCGGGTGAGGCTCGCGTTAGGCTTGGTCAGGTCGATGCGCGGGATGCTGATCTGCTGGAACAGCAGCGGCAGCGGCGCCAGGCGGAATTCCACACGCTCCAGGCCGACCATCTGCGGCTCCTTCAGCCACTCGGGGTTGCCCAGGGTCAGGTCTTCGGCGATGAAGTGCGGCCACGGCACCCAGGCGCGCCAGCCGCCCTCCTCCGGCTCGGTGCGCCACTGCACGGCAAGGTTGCCGTTGATTGCGAACGGGCGGTGCAGGGCCTCGGAGACCTTGTCGTTGAGCAGCGGCTTGACGCGGTTCCAGTCGAAGGTGGCGATCACCACCACCAGGATGGCCAGCACGGTCAGCAGGGTGGATAGGGTCCAGACGAGGATTCTGGCGGGACGCGTCATTGCGTGGTTCTCCTGACGACATGGCACGAAGCGGGCATAGCGATGGCACTTAGTATCTGGGACTGATGAAAACCTGCGGGGTTTTATCGGTGAAGCCCATCATAGCGAAGTTTTTTTTGCGACTTTTCTCGAATTCCAGGCTTGCATGGGCCGCCCCGGCACTCGGAATTGGTGCTAGCAAAGAGCCTTCATGCGCTTCGAAAATACTGCAGTAGAGCCATCCCGAAGCGCTATCAATACGGTCGATTGTTACCATTACCCGTATGAACTTCTCTCTGGCGGTGCCGAGCGTAGCATTGGCTCCGTACCCACTTTCCAGCCCCCGAGAGGAGCACCGAATCATGAAACGCACCCTGCTGACCCTGACCCTGTCCATCGTCGCCGCCAATGCCTTCGCCCTGCCGGCAGCCGAACAGCACCTGACTGCCGAATCGCGCTCCAGCGCCGCTGAAGTCGCCCAACCGCTGAAGACCGTTGCCGAAGGTGGCTCGGATCGCTTGATCGAACGTACTGGCCGCGTCGCCGAAGGTGGCTCGGATCGCCTGATCGAACGTACTGGCCGCGTCGCTGAAGGTGGCTCGGACCGTCTGATCGAACGCACCGGCCGCGTTGCCGAAGGTGGCTCGGATCGTCTGATCGAACGCACTGGCCGCGTTGCCGAAGGTGGCTCGGATCGTCTGATCGAACGTACTGGCCGCGTTGCCGAAGGTGGCTCGGACCGTCTGATCGAACGCACTGGCCGCGTCGCCGAAGGTGGCTCGGACCGTCTGATCGAACGTACTGGCCGCGTCGCTGAAGGTGGCTCGGATCGCCTGGTCGAAATCAGCCGCGTGAGCTGATCGCCATGGCCGAAAAGAACAACCTACAGCACAACGCCTGCTCCCCTCCAAGCCCGGTCCATTGACCGGGCTTCGTTTTTTTATCTAGAGTGCCCAGCCTCAACGTCACAGAATCCCGCCCCATGCTGCCGCGCGCCGAACAGAAGCTACAGACCCGCCAGGCCCTGCTGGACGCTGCCTGCCTGCTCATGGAGAGTGGCCGTGGCTTCGGCAGCATCAGCCTGCGCGAAGTGGCCAAGGCCGCTGGCATCGTGCCCACCGGTTTCTACCGCCACTTCACCGACATGGATGCCCTCGGCCTGGCCCTGGTGGCCGAGATCGACACCACCTTCCGCCAGACCATCCGCCTGGTGCGGCACAACGAGTTCGAGCTCGGCGGCATCACCGATGCCTCGGTGCGCATCTTTCTCGACGTGGTCGCCGCCCACCGTGCCCAGTTCCTGTTCCTCGCCCGCGAGCAGTACGGCGGTTCGCAGCCCGTGCGCCAGGCCATCGCCCGCCTGCGCCAGGACATCAGCGACGACCTGGCCACCGACCTGGCGCGGATGAAGCGCTGGAAGCACCTGGACGGTGCGGCGCTGGCGGTGATGGCCGACCTGGTGGTGAAGACTGTGTTCGCCACCTTGCCCGAGCTGATCGACAGCCCCGAGCCGGGTTATCCACAGGCACTGAGTGCCCAGGAAAAGATCACCCAGCAGCTGCGCTTCATCTTCGTCGGCGCGCGGCACTGGCAAGGGTTGGGCAACCCGGGCTGATAACTCTCCTGTACCGGCCTCTTCGCGGGTAAACCCGCTCCCACAGGGACCGCACCGGACCTGAGGGCGCTGCAGTAACTGTGGGAGCGGGTTCACCCGCGAAGAGGCCACCACAGGCAACCGCAAACCCAGTTCTGCTACCATGGCGCCCTGCCCGAAAGCGACGAGCGCCCACATGCCCAACCCCCGCCCCACCCCGCCGGAACTGGTCCGCTTCAACCAGCACTTCGCCGACCGTATCGTCCCGCTGTGGCAAGGCCCGGGCTGGAACGCCGAACTCGCCCTGCCCTACGAGGCCCTGGACGCACAGCACCGTCCCCTGCCGGTGCAGCGCTACCGGGCCATGGCCTGCGCCCGCCAGCTCTACCTGTTCAGCAGCCGCATCGAACAGCCTGGTGCGGCCGAGCGGGCCGCGGCTTTGTTCCGCTCGCTGCAGAAGCACTTCCACGATGCCGAGCACGGCGGCTGGTTCTACAGCATCGACGCCAGCGGCAAGCCGCTGGACCGGCGCAAGGATCTCTACACCCACGCCTTCATCGTCTTTGCCTGCGCACATTACTGGGGCAAGGTCGGCGAGGGGCTGGTCGAGGCCACGCTGAATGCCGCGCTGGAAGTGGTCGACGAACAGTTCGCCCGCGATGACGGCCTGTACGAGGCCAGCCTCGGCGAAGACTGGGCCGACCTTGGCAGTGGCCCGCTGCAGAACCCGCAGATGCACCTGGCGGAAGCCTTCCTGCAAGTACTGGCGGTGCGCGAAGACGAGCACGTTCAGAAGTCACTGTTGCAGCTGTGCGAGGCGTTGCAGGCCCAGTTCATCGAACCGCAGCATGGGCTGATGCTGGAAAAACCCCGGGGCACTGTGGATAACTGGTTCGAGCCGGGGCATCAGTTCGAATGGTTCTACCTGCTTGAAACCTCGCCGTTGCTGCGCGGGACACCGCTGCATGCGTCCATCGACCGGGCATTCGGCTATGCCGAGCAGTGCGGGGTGAAAGCCGGGGCGGTGCTGGCGATGCTCGATGTGGACGGCACGCTGCTCGATGCGACCCAGCGGGTGTGGGCGCAGGCGGAGTATCTGCGGGCGCTGGTGTTGCGATCGGGCTCGGAAGAGAAGCTCCTGACCCAATTGCAGGCGATGGAACGGCAGTTCCTGCATGAAGGCGGCTGGTATGAGTGCCGGGATGGCCAGGGGAATGTGAGCCGGCATGACATGCCTTCGACTACGCCCTATCACCTGGCGACTTGCCTGGAAGGTCTGCAGCGCCTGGCCTGACGCATTCGCGGGTGAACCCGCTCCCACAGCTGCCAAGGCAGCGCAATCCCTGTGGGAGCGGGTTCACCCGCGAAAGGGCCCTCGAATCAGCCCTTGCTGGAACGGTCGATCGACAGCCCCGCGAAGTCCTGGCGCACCGGCATCAGCTCGAGGCTGTTGATGTTGATGTGCGCCGGCTGGTTGAGGATCCAGAAGATGGTCTCGGCGATGTCCTGCGGCTGGATCGGCTCGGCGCCGGCGTAGGTGGCGTCGTACTTGGCCTGGTCACCGCCGTGGCGCACCAGCGAGAACTCGCTCTCGCACAGGCCCGGCTCGATGTTGCTCACCCGCACGCCAGTGCCCCGCAGGTCGCAGCGCAGGCTCAGCGAGAACTGGCCGACGAAGGCCTTGGTGCCGCCGTACACGTTGCTGCCCGGATACGGGTAGTTGCCCGCCACCGAACCCACGTTGAGGATCGACGCGCCACGGCCGTGGGCGATCAGGCGCGGCAGCAGCAGGCGGGTGGTGTACATCAGGCCCTTGATGTTGGTGTCGACCATGGTTTCCCAGTCGTCCAGGCTGCAGTTCTGCGCTGCGTCCACGCCCAGCGCCAGGCCTGCGTTGTTGACCAGCCCGCGCAACTTGTCGAAACCGGCCGGCAGGCTGGCGATGGCCTGTTCCATGGCCTGGCGGTCACGCACGTCGACGACCAGGCCGTGCACCTCGGTCTGCGCCGACAGCTCGGCGCACAGGGCGTCCAGGCGCTCCTTGCGCCGGCCGGTGAGCACCAGCTTCCAGCCGGCCTCGGCGAAGCGACGGGCAGTGGCCTCGCCAAACCCGGAAGTCGCGCCAGTGATGAATACGGTGGACGTCATGCTCTGTTCCTCACGGTGGGTGGTCATGGCAGGTTCGCAGCATGCCCGCCCCGGGCGCGGGCAGCAAGTCATTCGGGCCGCTGTTCATTTTTTGTTCATATGCCGCAAACCCTTGCCACAGAGGGCTCGGCGCCAGCTATGCGCATGTTATCCACAAGGCTTTCCCCACGGATTGGGGGCAACTTGTCCACTGCGCGGAACCCTTTCAGCGCAATGCGGTCGGTGGATATCTTTCGGTGATGGCGCAAGGCTTTCAAGGATGCCGCCTGCAGCGGTCTGTCCAAGGGTTTCCCACAGAGTTATCCACAGCTATTGAAGCGCCACATGCGCTGCTGCAATCGGGCAAAAAAACCTGGGAAAATCATCCACAAAGCGCATATGGTCAAAAAACGAACAACGCCTTGCAGCCCTCATGAATAAAGGGTTTGAGCGAGGTGCCACCATGTTTTCCACAGGCGGTTCCACATTAATCGTGGAAAAGATTCAGCCTGTGGAAACAAGGGCTTGCGTGGGGATCGTAGAGAACCTCTAGAAAGATATGCGACAAGTTGTCCACATCGAGGATGGGGCTGCTGCGCAGCCCGGAGCACAACTCAATGCCCGCCCAGGTAGGCGTTTCTTACCTCTTCGTTGACCAGCAGTTCCTGCCCCGTCCCGCTCATGCGGATCTGCCCGTTGACCATCACGTAGGCCCGGTCCGAGAGCTTCAAGGCATGGTTGGCGTTCTGCTCCACGAGGAAGATGGTCATCCCGGTTTTGGCCAGCTCGCGCAGGGTGGCGAAGATCTGCTTGACCACGATCGGCGCCAGCCCCAGCGACGGCTCGTCCAGCAACAGCAGCTTCGGCCGGCTCATCAGCGCGCGGGCGATGGCCAGCATCTGCTGCTCGCCGCCGGACATGGTCATGGCCCGCTGGTTGCGCCGCTCCTGCAGGCGCGGGAACAGCTCGAACATGCGCTGCATGTCCTCGGCGGCGTACTTGTCGCCGATGGGGATGGTGCCCATCATCAGGTTCTCCTCGACGGTCATGTCTGGGAACACCCGGCGCCCCTCCGGCGACTGGGCGATGCCGTTGGAGGCGATGTAGTGGGACGACTTGCGGGTGATGTCGGTGCCACGGTAGACGATATGCCCCGCTGCCGCCCGCGGCTGGCCGAAGATCGACATCAGCAGGGTCGACTTGCCGGCGCCGTTGGCGCCGATCAGGCTCACCGTCTCGCCCTCGTCGATGTGCATCGACACCTTTTTCAGCGCCTGGATCGGCCCGTAGAACACGTCCAGGTCCTGCAGTTCGAGAATCGGTGCACTCATACCAGTTCCTCTTCGTCGGCACCCAGGTAGGCGGCGATCACCGTCGGGTTGTGGCGGATGTCCTGCGGGGCGCCTTCGGCGATCACGTTGCCATGGTCGAGCACGACGATGTGATCGGAAATGCTCATGACCATGCCCATGTCGTGCTCGATCAGCACCACGGTGATGTCGTGCTCGTCGCGCAGCACGCGGATCATGCGGCTCAGGGCCTCGGTCTCCTGCGGGTTGAGGCCGGCGGCCGGCTCGTCCAGGCAGATGATCTTCGGCCGCGTGCACATGGCCCGGGCGATCTCCAGGCGGCGCTGCTGGCCGTATGAAAGCTCACCCGCCAGGCGGTTGGCGCAGTCGACCAGGTCGACCACCTCCAGCCAGTAGAAGGCATGGTCCAGGGCTTCGCTCTCGGCCTTGCGGAAAGCCTTGGTGTTGAGCACCCCGGCCAGCAGGTTGCGGTTGACCCACATGTGCTGGGCCACCAGCAGGTTTTCCACCACCGACATTTCCTTGAACAGGCGAATGTTCTGGAAGGTCCGCGCCAGGCCGGCGCGGTTGACCAGGTGGGTGCCGCCGAACATCTTGTAGTACAGGCGGCTGGCGAAGCGCGCCGGCGACACGAAGTCCGCCGCCTGGAAACGCTCGCCGAGCAACTGGATGACGTTGGTCTGGCTGCCGCGCACGTTCAGCTCGATACGCCCGCCGCTGGCCTTGTAGAAACCGGTCAGGCAGTTGAACACGGTGGTCTTGCCGGCGCCGTTGGGGCCGATCAGGGCGAAGATCTGGTTGCGCTTGACCTTCAGGCTGACGTCGCTGAGCGCCTTGATGCCGCCGAACTGCATCATCAGGTTGTCGACCGAGAGAATGATTTCGTCGCTCATGGCGCCACTCCTTTACGCGGGGTCACACCGGTACGGCTGATGCGGATCAGGCCGCGCGGGCGCCAGATCATCATCAGCACCATCAGCACGCCGAACAGCAGCACGCGGTACTCCGAGAAGCTGCGCAGCAACTCCGGGGCCACGGTCAGCACGAAGGCCGCGATCACCACGCCGACCGTCGAGCCCATGCCGCCGAGCACGACGATGGCGAGGATCAGCGCCGACTCGAAGAAGGTGAACGACGACGGGTTGACGAAGCCCTGGTAGGTGGCGAAGAACACCCCTGCCAGGCCCGCGGTGGAGGCGCCCAGGGTGAACGCCGAGAGTTTCACCAGCACGTGGTTCAGGCCCATCGAACGGCAGGCGATCTCGTCCTCGCGCAGCGCTTCCCAGGCGCGGCCGACCGGCATGCGGGTGAGCCGGTGCTTGATGTACAGCACCGCCAGCACCACCAGGAACAGCACGGCGTAGATGAACACGAACTTGAGGTTGGCGTTGTAATCGAAGCCGAAGAACTCGTGGATCGGCACCCCGCCATCCTTGGCCCGGCGGCCGAACTCCAGGCCGAAGAAGGTCGGCGACGGTGCCGGCATGCCATTCGGCCCGCCGGTGAACGACAGCCAGTTGTTCAGCACCAGGCGGATGATCTCGCCGAAGCCCAGGGTCACGATCGCCAGGTAGTCACCGTGCATGCGCAACACCGGGAAGCCGAGGATGCACCCCGCCAGCGCCGCAGCGATGGCCGCCAGTGGCAGCACGGTCCAGAAACCCAGGCCCAGGTACTGGTAGCCCAGCGCCAGGCCATAGGCGCCGATGGCGTAGAACGCCACGTAACCCAGGTCGAGCAACCCGGCCAGGCCGACCACGATGTTCAGGCCCAGGCCCAGCAGCACGTAGATCAGCCCGAGGATGACCACGGTCAGCAGGTACTTGTTGGCGAAGATCGGGAAGACGATGGCAATCACCACCAGCGCCGGGATGATGTAGCGCAGGCGCGACTTGTAGTCCGGCGCGTTGACGTGCACGCCCGAGCCGCCACTGTCGAAGCCTTCGAGCATGCGCCGGCCGGCGGCGGTCTGCACGTACAGGCTGAGCAGGAAGCGCCCGAGCATCACCGCGCCGACCAGCCACGCCACCCGCCGCGGTTCGGCGTTGAAGGTGTAGCCGTCGAGCACCACGCCGACGATCGGGCCGAACACGATGAGCGCCAGCAGGCCGGCGACGATGGTCTCCAGCAGGCTGCGTTTGATATCGAAACCCTGGGTTTCGGAGGCAGAAGCAATCTTGGCAATCGACATGTTCACACCTTGGCCACGAGTGGGCGACCCAGCAGGCCTTGTGGGCGGAAGATAAGGATCAGCACCAGCAGCGAGAAGCTGAACACGTCCTTGTAGTCGGAGTTGATCAGGCCGGAGAACAGCGACTCGGAAATCCCCAGGATGATCCCGCCGAGCATGGCGCCTGGCAGCGAGCCGATGCCGCCGAGCACGGCGGCGGTGAACGCCTTGATGCCGATGATGAAGCCGGCGTAGAAGTCGAAGGTGCCGTAGTTCATGGTGATCAGCACGCCGGCCAGCGCGGCCATCACCGCACCGATGACGAACACGTAGGAAATCACCCGGTCGGTGTTGATGCCGAGGATCGAGGCCATCTTGCGGTCTTGCTGGGTGGCGCGGCACATGCGCCCGAGCTTGGTGTACTTGATCACGTAGGTGAGCAGGGCCATGCCGACGAAGGCCGCCACCAGGATGAAGATCTTAGTGTAGGTCAGCTGCACGAAGCCGGTGCCGACCTCGACGCGCACGACGCCTTCGAGCAGGGTCGGCACGCCTTGCTGGCGGGCGCCCTGGCTGATCTGTGCGTAGTTCTGCAGGATCAGCGAGATGCCGATGGCGCTGATCAGCGGTGCCAGGCGGGTGGAGTTGCGCAGGGGTTTGTAGGCGATGCGCTCGATGGTGAAGCCATAGACGCCGGTGACGACCACGGTGAACAACAGCGTGCCGAGCATCAGCAGCGGGAAGGATTCGATACCGAAGTAGGCCAGCAATGCCAGGCTGATCGCCGCGAGGTAAGCGGAGATCATGTACACCTCGCCGTGCGCGAAGTTGATCATGCCGATGATGCCATAGACCATTGTGTAGCCGATGGCGATCAGGCCATAGACCGACCCGAGGGTCAGGCCGTTGACCAGTTGCTGCAGGAAAATACCATCCATAACGCAATCTCACCTGATGGAGATTGCACGAGCGCCGACCACGGCGGGCCTCGGACAAAGCGGCCCTCGCAGCGCAGAACTGTGCAGATCTACGGATAAAGACAGGTACCGCGGGGCGTGGGCCCGGGCGCATGCGCCCCCGGGCCGGCGGCCATTGTTATTGTTGTTTTTCCAGCTGGTGGTACTTGCCTTGGGCATCCCACTGGTAGACCACGTAGTCGGAGACTTTCAGGTCGCCCTTGCCGTCCCACTCCTTCTTGCCCATCACGGTTTCGACCGGATTGGCCTTGAGCCACTTGGCGGCGTCTTCGCCCTTGTTCGACTTGGCGCCGTTGAAGCCGGCCGCCAGTGCCTGGATCGAGGCGTAGGCATACAGGGTGTAGCCTTCCGGTTCGGTGCCGGCCTTGCGGAACTCCTCGACCACCGCCTTGCTTTCCGGCAGCAGGCGCGGGTCGGCGCCAAAGGTCATGTACACGCCATCGACGAACTTGGCGCCGCCGGCAGTGTTGACCAGTTCGTCGGTGACGATGCCGTCGTCGGACATGAACTTGACATCCTTCAGGCCTTGCTCGCGCAGCTGGCGCACCAGCGGGCCGGCTTCCGGGTGCAGGCCGCCGAAGTAGACGACATCGGCGCCGGCGGCGCGGATCTTGGTGACCAGGGCGCTGAAGTCCTTCTCGCCGCGGGTCAGGCCTTCGTACAGCACCGGCGTCACACCGCGCTTGGTCAGCTGCGCCTTGGTAGCGTCCGCCAGGCCCTGGCCGTAGGTGTCCTTGTCGTGGATCACCGCAACCTTCTTGCCCTTGAGCACGTCGACGATGTAGTTGCCGGCGACGATGCCCTGCTGGTCGTCCCGGCCGCACATGCGGAACATGGCGTTCAGGCCACGCTCGGTGACCTGCGGGTTGGTGGAGCCGGGGGTGATGGCGATCACGCCGGCTTCGTCGTACACCTCGGAGGCGGGGATGGTGTTGGAAGAGCAGAAGTGGCCGACCACGCCGATCACCTTGTCCTGGTCGACCAGGCGGTTGGCCACGGCCACGGCCTGCTTCGGCTCGCAGGCGTCATCGCCTTTCACCAGCTGGATCTTTTCGCCGTTGATGCCGCCGGCGGCGTTGATCTTGTCGGCCGCTGCCTGCGCACCTTTCATGTACTGCTCGCCAAACGCTGCGTTGGCCCCGGTCATGGGGCCCGCGACGCCGATCTTGACGTCGGCCTGAACATACGAAGAAACACCCAGAGCCGTGGCGATGGCCAAGGCGAGGAAACCTTTCTTGTAAAACGTCTGCGACATGAGGTGGTGCTCCTAGAGTTTTTTTGGTTGGCACTACAACTTCTCAGCCCTGTGCTCAGAGCAAGGGCCGTGCCATGGATTTTGTCTTCCGGGAAAACACACTGTGCCGATGGCCATGGGGCGACCGACGGCCTTCTCTTTATTGAGCGTGCAACCGTCTGCCACGCGGCAGGCGCTACCACTCGTACAGACAAGGAGCAACCATCGAGTGCCATCATTGCAACCCTGGCAAGTGTTTACGTGCAACCGCCCTGTAACAGTGGACGTCACCGAACTGCACACCGCTGGTGCGCGACTGCTACAGGCGGCACTGTTTGAAGGCTAGCCGCTGCACGAAAAAACACCCGATTTGGCTATTGCACGGCCTCTGTGGGAGCGGGCTTGCCCGCGAAGAGGCCGGCCCAGGCACAACAAAACCCAAAAGACTGGCACAATGTCCGCCATTCGCCGCTTCTGGAGCCCCTTTTGATGAGCGAGAGCGCATTCGCCGAGCGCATCGTGCACAACCTGCTCGACACCGACTTCTACAAGCTCACCATGATGCAGGCGGTGCTGCACAACTACCCGGACGCCGACGTGGAATGGGAATTCCGCTGCCGCAACGGCGAGGACCTGCGCCCCTACCTCGGCGAGATCCGCCACCAGCTCGAGCTGCTCAGCGACCTCACCCTCGATGATGGCCAGCTGGCCTTTCTCGAACGCATCAGCTTCCTCAAGCCCGACTTCCTGCGCTTCCTGCGCCTGTTCCGCTTCAACCTGCGCTACGTGCGCATCGGCATCGACAACGACCAGCTGTTCCTGCGCCTCAAGGGCCCATGGCTGCACGTGATCCTGTTCGAAGTGCCGTTGCTGGCGATCATCAGCGAAGTGCGCAACCGCCACCTGCACCCGCGCATGCGCCTGGCCGAGGCCACCGACCAGCTGCGCCGCAAGTTCGACTGGCTGCGCGCCCACGCCAGCGACGATGAACTGGCTGACCTGCAGGTGGCCGACTTCGGTACCCGCCGGCGTTTTTCAAGCCGCGTGCAGGCCGAGGTGGTGCAGGTGCTGCGCGACGAATTCCCGGGCCGGTTCGTCGGCACCAGCAACGTCGACCTGGCCTGGAAACTGGATATCAAGCCCCTGGGCACCATGGCCCACGAGTGGATCATGGCTCACCAGCAACTCGGCCCGCGGCTGATCGACAGCCAGATCGCCGCCCTGGACTGCTGGGTCCGCGAGTACCGCGGGCTGCTTGGCATCGCCCTGACCGACTGCATCACCATGGATGCCTTCCTCGGCGATTTCGACCTGTACTTCGCCAAGCTGTTCGACGGCCTGCGGCATGACTCGGGCGAGCCGGTGGCCTGGGCAGAAAAGGCCATCGCCCATTACCAGCAGCTGGGCATCGACCCGATGACCAAGACCCTGGTGTTCTCCGATGGCCTGAACCTGACCCGCTCGCTGGAAATCTTCCGTGCCCTGCGCGGGCGCATCAACGTCAGTTTCGGCATCGGCACCAACCTCACCTGCGACATCCCCGGTGTGGCGCCGATGAACATCGTGCTTAAAATGACCGACTGCAACGGCTCGCCAGTGGCAAAGATCTCCGACGAAGCCGCCAAGACCCAGTGCCGCGACGAGAACTTCGTCGCCTACATGCGTCACGTATTCAAAGTCCCCAGCAAGGAGTAACCCATGCAAGCGGTTCAGCAAGAGATTGCCCAGGCGCTGAAGGTCCAGCCGCCGTTCGCCGACGCCGCTGCGCTCGAGGCCGAAGTCGCCCGCCGCGTGGCGTTCATCAAGGATTGCCTGGCCAACGCCCGGCTCAAGACCCTGGTGCTGGGCATCAGCGGCGGCGTCGACTCGCTGACCGCCGCCCTGCTCGCCCAGCGCGCCGTCAAAGAACTGCGCGCCGAAACCGGGGACACCGCCTACACCTTCATCGCCGTGCGCCTGCCGTACCAGGTGCAGCATGACGAACACGATGCCCAGGCCTGCCTGGAGGTGATCAAGGCCGACGAAGTGCACACCGTCGACATCGCCCCGGCCGTGCGCGCACTGGCGGCTGAAGTGGTGGAGCTGAAGAACGGCTCGCCGACCTTGGTGGACTTCGTGGTCGGCAACGTCAAGGCGCGCACGCGCATGGTCGCCCAGTACACCATCGCCGGCGCTCGCGCGGGCCTGGTGATCGGTACCGACCATGCTGCCGAGGCAGTGATGGGCTTCTTTACCAAGTTCGGTGATGGGGCCTGCGACCTGGCGCCGCTGAGCGGGCTGGTGAAGAACCAGGTGCGGGCGATCGCGCGCAGCTTCGGTGCGCCGGAATCGCTGGTGGAAAAGGTGCCGACCGCGGACCTCGAAGACCTGGAGCCGGGCAAGCCGGACGAGGCGTCCCACGGCGTGACCTACCAGCAGATCGATGCCTTCCTGCATGGGCTGCCGGTGGACCAGGCCGCGTTCGACATCATCGTCGCCACCTACCGCAAGACCCAGCACAAGCGCGAACTGCCGTTCGCCCCTTGATCAGGCTGTAGAAAGACCTGTGGGAGCGGGTTCACCCGCGAATGCTGTGGTGAATCCACTATTGCATTCGCGGGTAAACCCGCTCCCACAGGGTTCGGCGTCAGGCTTTGATTACTTGACGACGACCTTGCCCTTCATCATCGAGATGTGGCCCGGGAAGGTGCAGAAGAAGCTGTAGTCACCACCGGCTTCCAGCTTGGAAGTGTCGAACTTCACTTCGGTTTCCTTCTCCGGCGCGCCGATCATCTTGGTGTGGGCGATGATGTTGGCGTTGTCGGCCTTGATGTAGTCCTTCTCCAGGCCCTGGCTCATGCCTTCGGTGGCGATGCCCTGCATGTCGGCAGTCTTGGCGATCACCAGGTTATGGCCCATGACATTCTTCGGCAGGCTGCCGGAGTGGGTCAGTTTGACGGTGAATTCCTTGCAGCTCTTGTCGACGGTGAATTCCTTGCTGGTGTAGGACATCTGGTCGGTCGAGTCGACCGTCACCGAGCATTCGGCTGCAAAGACAGAGGCACTGGCGAGGGTCAGCAGGGATACCGCTACAGCTTTCGCAAACATCATGAATCTCCTTGGCAGGGTTTTATCAATTGCGAGACTGCCTGAAACCGCTTGGCCCCCCGCTGATATGGGTCAAGGGGGCGTCAAGTGGCCAGCCAGTAGAATTGTTCAATGGATTGTATACAACCAATCTAAGAGCACATCATGCCCTTTTAAGAGACGATGGGACAACCTCTTCATTCAGGAGCAACCGAAATGTCCCTCTCAAGTTTCATGAACAGCCTGCTCGCCGCCTACGCCCACGGTGCCACTGGCGCCAGCTGCGAATTCGCCCGCCCGGAGTGAAACCGGCCTTTGAGCCATCGGACACTTCGCTTTACCCTGTCAGCCATATGACTGGAGAAGCACGATGTCCGTACGTTCCGTTTGTGTGTTCTGTGGCGCCAGCGTCGGCGCCAACCCCGCTTACCGCGAAGCCGCCGTCGCCCTTGGCCAGGCCATTGCCCGCCGCGGCCTGACGCTGGTCTATGGCGGTGGCGCGGTCGGCCTGATGGGCACCGTCGCCGACGCGGCCATGGCCGCCGGTGGCGAAGTGATCGGGATCATCCCGCAAAGCCTGATGAATGCAGAAATCGGCCACAAGGGCCTGAGCCGCCTGGAAGTGGTCGACGGCATGCACGCACGCAAGGCGCGCATGGCCGAGCTGAGCGACGCCTTCATCGCCCTGCCGGGTGGCCTGGGCACGCTGGAGGAATTGTTCGAGGTGTGGACCTGGGGGCAACTGGGTTATCACGCCAAGCCGCTGGGGCTGCTCGATGTGAATGGCTTCTACGAGAAGCTGGGCGGGTTCCTCGACCATATCGTCGAAGAAGGCTTCGTGCGGCCGCAGCACCGGGCCATGTTGCTGCTGGCGCAGCAGGCCGATGAACTGCTGGACGGGATGGAGCGCTTCGAGTCGCCGGTGTTGCCCAAGTGGGTCGACAAGAAGCCTGATTGAAGGCAGAGATACAGGGACCGCTTTGCGGTCCTTTCGCGACACAAGGCCGCTCCTACAAGGAAATGCGATCACCTGTAGGAGCGGCCTTGTGTCGCGAAGGGGCTGCAAAGCAGCCCCAGATCAATCAGTCAGCGCGGGATGACTGGCTGGCGCGGCTTCTTGCCCTTGCCGCCACCACCCTTGGCCGCTTCCTTGCGCTCCTTGGCCGCCTGCTGGTTGCGGGCGAACGCATCGGCCTTGGCCTTCTCGCGCTTGTCCCACGGCTTGCTGCCATCGCTGGCGCGCGGCGGCAGGCCGGTGTGCTGGGTGAGGATCTTCTGCTCCTTGGCCACCTTGTGGCTACCGGCCGGCGTCGAGTTCTTGCGACGCGCGCTCTGGTAGCTGTCGGTCTGCGGCTGGTGCAGCGGGATCAGCTGGTGCTTGCCCGGCCCGATCAGGTCGGCACGGCCCATGCGCTGCAGCGCCTCACGCAGCATCGGCCAGCCCTTCGGGTCGTGGTAGCGCAGGAACGCCTTGTGCAGGCGGCGCTGCTCCTCGCTCTTGACGATCTCCACCCCTTCGCTCTTGTAGGTGACCTTGCGCAGCGGGTTCTTGCCCGAGTGGTACATGGCCGTGGCCGAGGCCATCGGCGAGGGGTAGAACGCCTGCACCTGGTCGGCGCGGAAGCCGTTGCCCTTGAGCCACAGGGCCAGGTTCATCATGTCTTCGTCGGTGGTGCCCGGGTGCGCGGCGATGAAGTACGGGATCAGGTACTGCTCCTTGCCCGCCTCCTTCGAGAACTTCTCGAACATGCGCTTGAAGCGGTCGTAGGTGCCGATGCCCGGCTTCATCATCTTGTCCAGCGGGCCACGCTCGGTGTGCTCCGGGGCAATCTTCAGGTAGCCGCCGACATGGTGGGTCACCAGTTCCTTGACGTACTCCGGCGACTCCACCGCCAGGTCGTAGCGCAGGCCCGAGGCGATCAGGATCTTCTTCACACCCGGCAGGGCACGGGCCTTGCGGTACAGTTCGATGAGCGAGCTGTGATCGGTGTTGAGGTTCTCGCAGATCCCCGGGAACACGCACGACGGCTTGCGGCAGTGCTTCTCGATGTCGTGGCTCTTGCAGGCGATGCGATACATGTTGGCGGTCGGGCCGCCGAGGTCGGAGACCACGCCGGTGAAGCCCGGTACCTTGTCACGCATCTCTTCGATTTCGTGCAGGATCGACTCGTGGGAGCGGTTCTGGATGATGCGGCCTTCGTGCTCGGTGATCGAGCAGAAGGTACAGCCACCGAAACAGCCACGCATGATGTTGACCGAGAAGCGGATCATCTCGTATGCCGGAATGCGCTCCTTGCCGTAGGCAGGGTGCGGAATACGTGCGTAGGGCATGCCGAACACATAGTCCATTTCCTCGGTGGTCATGGGAATGGGTGGCGGGTTGAACCACACATCCACTTCGCCGTGCTTCTGCACCAGCGCGCGGGCGTTGCCCGGGTTGGTTTCCAGGTGCAGCACGCGGTTGGCGTGGGCGTAGAGCACCGGGTCGTTACGCACTTTTTCGAACGATGGCAGGCGGATCACCGACTTTTCCCGGGTCACGCTCGGGCTGTCGAGGATCTGCACCACCTTGGCTTCGTTCGGGTCTTCCTGCTCGCCCTTGGCCTGCTCGATGGCGCAGGCCTGGGTGTCCTGGGTGTTCACGTAGGGGTTGATGATCTTGTCCACCCGGCCCGGGCGGTCGATGCGGGTGGAGTCGATCTCGAACCAGCCTTGCGGGGTGTCACGGCGCACGAATGCGGTGCCGCGCACGTCGGTGATCTGCTCGATGTTTTCGCCCTGGGACAGGCGCTGGGCCACTTCGACAATGGCCCGCTCGGCGTTGCCGTACAGCAGGATGTCGGCGCTGGCGTCGATCAGGATCGAATGGCGGACCTTGTCCTGCCAGTAGTCGTAGTGGGCGATACGGCGCAGCGAAGCCTCGATGCCGCCGAGCACGATAGGCACGTGCTTGTAGGCTTCCTTGCAGCGCTGGCTGTAGACCAGGCTGGCGCGGTCCGGGCGCTTGCCCGCCAGGCCACCCGGGGTATAGGCATCGTCGGAACGGATCTTCTTGTCCGCGGTATAGCGGTTGATCATCGAGTCCATGTTGCCAGCCGCGACGCCGAAGAACAGGTTCGGCTCGCCGAGCTTCATGAAGTCGTCCTTGGACTGCCAGTTCGGCTGGGCGATGATGCCGACGCGGAAGCCCTGGGCTTCCAGCAGGCGGCCGATGATGGCCATGCCGAACGACGCGTGGTCGACATAGGCATCCCCAGTCACGATGATGATGTCGCAGGAATCCCAGCCGAGCTGATCCATCTCCTCCCTGCTCATCGGCAGGAACGGTGCCGGCCCGAAGCATTCGGCCCAGTACTTGGGATAGTCGTAGAGTGGTTTGGCTGCTTGCATGTCAGTGACCGGTTCTGGTGTGCAGGGAAATCGCGGGCGCGGAATATAGCACAAATTTTGACCAAATCCGACGATGGTTGTCGGATTCATGATGATCGACGAAAGAAAACGCTACCCCTGTGGGAGCGGGTTTACCTGCGAACACGGGCGAAGCCCGTGCCATCCATCGCCTTGGCTTCTTCGCGGGTAAACCCGCTCCCACAGGGGCCGCACCAGCAGTGATTGCGCTGGCCTTATTCGTCGTCGTCGAAGTTGTACATGCCCGGCGCGAGGTTCTCGAAGCGGGTGTACTTGCCGATGAACGCCAGGCGCACGAAGCCGATGGGGCCGTTACGCTGCTTGCCGATGATGATTTCCGCCACGCCCTTGTGCTCGGTCTCGGGGTGGTACACCTCGTCGCGGTAGACGAACATGATGACGTCGGCGTCCTGCTCGATTGCACCGGATTCACGCAAGTCGGAGTTCACCGGGCGCTTGTTCGGCCGCTGTTCCAGGGAGCGGTTCAGCTGCGACAGGGCAATTACCGGGCAGTTGAATTCCTTGGCCAGGGCCTTGAGGGAACGGGAGATCTCGGAAATCTCGTTGGTCCGGTTGTCACCGGCCGAACCTGGGATCTGCATCAGCTGCAGGTAGTCGACCATGATCATGCCGATTTCACCGTGCTCGCGCGCCAGGCGGCGGGTACGCGCACGCATCTCCGAGGGGCTGATGCCGGCGGTGTCGTCGATGAATAGCTTGCGGTCGTTGAGCAGGTTCACCGCCGAGGTCAGGCGCGGCCAGTCGTCGTCGTCGAGCTGGCCGGAGCGCACCTTGGTCTGGTCGATGCGGCCCAGGGACGAGAGCATACGCATGATCAGCGATTCGCCTGGCATCTCGAGGGAGAACACCAGCACGGCCTTTTCGCTGCGCAGCACGGCGTTTTCCACCAGGTTCATGGCGAAGGTGGTCTTGCCCATCGACGGACGGCCAGCAACGATGATCAGGTCGGCGGCCTGCAGGCCGCTGGTCTTCTCGTCGAGGTCGGTGTAGCCGGTCGAGATACCGGTGATGTCGCTGTCGGAGTTGAACAGCGTGTCGATGCGGTCGATGGCCATGGTCAACAGCTCGTTGACCCCCACCGGGCCACCGGTCTTGGGCCGCGCCTCGGCGATCTGGAAGATCTGCCGCTCGGCATCGTCGAGAATTTCTGCGGCGCCACGCCCTTGCGGGTTGAACGCGTTGTCGGCGATGTCGGTACTGATGCTGATCAACTGGCGCAACGTGGCCCGCTCGCGAATGATCGCGGCGTAGGCCTTGATGTTGGCCACCGACGGGGTGTTCTTGGCCAGTTCGGCCAGGTACGCCAGGCCGCCGACCTGGGAGGAAACGCCTTCCTTGTCCAGTTGCTCGTGCAGGGTGACGACGTCGAACGGCTGGTTGGCGTCGGCCAGCTTGTGCACGGCACGGAAGATCAGGCGGTGGTCATGCCGATAGAAGTCGCCATCCGACACCTGGTCCAGCACCCGCTCCCAGGCGTTGTTGTCCAGCATCAGGCCACCGAGCACGGCCTGTTCGGCCTCGATGGAATGCGGCGGCACCTTGAGGGCAGCGGTTTGCAGGTCGAGCTGTTCGGAGTTGGTGATCTCGTTCATGGCCACGAAAGAATTCTGGAGGATGAAAAAGACAAAGGGCACGGCCTGAATGAACAGGACCGTGCCCGATGTTAACCGGCTGGCCCGCGAGGGGCTAGCCAGTCAGCGCAGCTTAGGCAGCTACGACGACCACACGTACGGTGGCTTCAACGTCGCTGTGCAGGTGCACGGCTACGTCGTATTCGCCAACCTGACGGATGGTGCCGTTCGGCAGACGCACTTCAGCCTTGGCCACTTCAACGCCGGAGGCGGTCAGGGCGTCAGCGATGTCGTGGGTGCCGATCGAACCGAACAGCTTGCCTTCGTCGCCAGCGGTGGCAGTGATGGTCACTTCCAGCTCGGCCAGTTGGGCAGCGCGGCTTTCAGCCGACGATTTACGGTCAGCTGCTGCTTTTTCCAGCTCGGCGCGACGCTCTTCGAACGCAGCCAGGTTGGCGGCGTTGGCAACGGTGGCCTTGCCGAATGGCAGCAGGAAGTTACGGCCGTAACCAGCCTTAACTTTAACTTTGTCGCCCAGGTTGCCCAGGTTAGCGACTTTTTCCAGCAGGATCAGTTCCATTTGGTAAAACCTCTTAACTTTTAACCTTCACCGTTCGCGGAGTCATTCCCCGGAGGGGACTTGCGACCGCGAAAATCAATCAGGCTGTCGACAATGGCCAGGACCATCAGCAACGGGTAGATCAGCTGCATGATCAGCGGCAACGTCACGTACATGCCCACCAGCCAGAAACCGGCTAGCCGCCCCTGTGCCACAAGGCCGTGCATCAAGGCGATGCCAGCCAGCACCAGAACCAGGCTCGAGGCCGATGCCAGGATGATGAACTGCGACCCGATGAACGGGGCCACCACCATCACTGCCACCAAGACCGCCGTGGTCTGTTTTGGCAGCTTCAGCGCGCGAAACTCGCGGCCGAAACCTCCAGGGTTGTACAACGCTGCCTGCCAATAACGCGCCAGCACCAAGGCCAGCACGCTGAACAATTGCACCGTCACTGCTGTGGAAGCGACCAGCACGGGGCGGATCAGCTCACCGGAGAGCACCGGCTGACCATCGACTTGCGGCATGGCTTCGGCAAACGCCTTGGCCAGCACATCGAAGGTCTGCGCCAGGGCCATGTCGAGCACGAGGCTGAAAACCACGGCAAACATGGCACTGGCGACCAGCACACGGCTCCAGGGATGCTCGGCGCGCAACAGCGCGGCCAGGCCCAGGGCACCGGCAATCACCATGAAGGTGATCGGATCGCCCATGAACCACACGGCCAGCCCGGCCAGCAGGCCGCCGGCGATGACCGTTGAAGCATCCTTGAACCCACGCCGCAGCAGCACGAGGCTGCCGGCAGCGGCACTCAACCAGAACAGCAGCGGCAGTACCGCGCTGATGACCACCACCAGGGTGGCCTGCACACGACCGCGCATGATGAAACTTGCTAACGCTCGCATGCCAATCCCTTACTGCTTGTCGACGACCCGGTCTCAGCGGCCGTGGCTGTCGGTGTAGGGCAGCAGGGCCAGGAAGCGGGCGCGCTTGATAGCGGTAGCCAGCTGACGCTGATAACGAGCTTTGGTACCGGTGATACGGCTTGGAACGATCTTGCCGGTTTCGGATACGTAAGCTTTCAGGGTGTTGAGATCTTTGAAGTCGATCTCTTTCACGTCTTCAGCAGTGAAGCGGCAGAATTTACGACGACGGAAGAAACGTGCCATTTAATAGGCTCCTCTAAAGGTCCGTGGATTACTCGTCAGCGTTATCGCTGGAGTCGCTGTCATTGCTGTCGTCGCCATCGGCGGATTCAGCATGCTCAGGACGCTCACGACGCTCACGGCGCTCGCTGCGGTTTTCTTCAGCCTTCAGCATCTCGGACTGGCCGGTTACGGCTTCGTCGCGACGGATGACGAGGTTACGGATAACGGCATCGTTGTAGCGGAAGTTGTCTTCCAGCTCGGCCAGGGCCTTGCCGGTGCACTCAACGTTCAGCATCACGTAGTGAGCCTTGTGAACATTGTTGATTGCGTAGGCCAGTTGACGACGGCCCCAGTCTTCCAGGCGGTGGATCTTGCCGCCATCTTCTTCGATCAGCTTGGTGTAACGCTCAACCATGCCGCCGACTTGCTCGCTCTGGTCCGGGTGAACCAGGAAGATGATTTCGTAATGACGCATGAATGCTCCTTACGGGTTAGTAGTCTGCCAGCGAATCTGGTCAGACAAGGAGTGAATGACACTGTATGTCTTGCACGGAGGGGAGGCACATGTGCGCCTGCCAGCTCGGCAAGGGGCGCAATTGTAGAGAAGGCGGGGCGCACAAGCAAGGAGAGTGGTGATTATTTGAACAGCCTGAAACATATTCACCACCTGAGCCGGCCTCTTCGCGGGTAAACCCGCTCCCACAGTTACTGCACAGGACCTGAACCCGGTGCGATCCCTGTGGGAGCGGGCTTGCCCGCGAAAGGGCCGGAACAGGCTTACGCGATCAGCGCTTGGCCTGACGCTGACGCACGGCCTCGAACAGGCAGACGCCCGTTGCGACCGACACGTTCAGGCTGCTCACACTACCGCTCATCGGCAACTTCACGAGGAAGTCGCAATGCTCGCGGGTCAACCGGCGCATGCCCTTGCCTTCGGCGCCCATGATCATCACCAGCGGCCCGGTCAGGTCCTGCTGGTAGATCTCCTGCTCCGCCTCGCCTGCGGTGCCGACCACCCACAGGCCACGCTGCTGGAGTTTCTCCAGGGTGCGCGCCAGGTTGGTCACGGCCACCAGCGGAATCACCTCCGCCGCACCGCAGGCCACCTTGCGCACCACCGGCGTCAGGGTCGCCGACTTGTCCTTGGGCACGATCACCGCCGTGGCACCGGCGGCATCGGCGGTACGCAGGCAAGCACCCAGGTTGTGCGGATCGGTGACACCATCGAGGACCAGGATCAGCGGCGGCGTTTCCGTGCGCTCGAGCAATTCCTCGAGCATCAGTTCGCCCCACACCTGGCTCGGGCTCACCTCGGCAAC
This sequence comes from Pseudomonas sp. NPDC089401, assembly GCF_044749485.1. Classification (NCBI taxonomy): domain Bacteria; kingdom Pseudomonadati; phylum Pseudomonadota; class Gammaproteobacteria; order Pseudomonadales; family Pseudomonadaceae; genus Pseudomonas; species Pseudomonas sp. NPDC089401. The sequence goes on from NZ_JBIVIA010000004.1 coordinate 110,987, forward strand.
CACGCCCTGGTGCACGCCCTCGACCCAGGCATCCATCTCACGACGCTCGGCCTGGCCGACCTGGACACGGTTTTCCGCAGCCAGAGCCAGCAGCGCCTGAAGGCGCGGCTCGCTGCGCCCTTCCGACAGCCAGATCTGCTTGACCCGCTTCGGATGGTGCTGCAGCAGTGCCTGCACGGCATGCACGCCGTAGATCTTTTCCAGCTGACTCATGACTTGCTCTTGCTCTTGCGTGGCGCGCCGGACTTCGGCGGGCCTTTACGGTGCTTGGTCGGCTTGCCGGACGACGACTTGCCACCCTTGTCCGACTTGCTGCTGGCGTGGCCGCCGGTGCGCGCCTCGCTCATCAGCGCCTTTTTCATCTCGCGGCTTTTACGCACTTCGGCGTTGCGCTGCACGGCGTCCTTGGGGAAGTACGCCTCGGAGGCCTCGCTCTTGCGGCTGCGCGGCTTCGGCGTGGCCTTGGCCTCGACCGCTGGCGGCTGCTCGGCCTTTTCCACGGCTTGCGAAGCACCACGGCCTTGGCCTTTACGCCCGATCGGCGCCTTGAGCTGCTGCTCGGAGACTTCGAAGTCGATCTTGCGTTCGTCGAGATCGACGCGCATGACCTTCACTTCGATGGTGTCGCCCAGGCGGAAGCTGCGGCCGGTGCGCTCGCCGGACAGGCGGTGGTGCACCGGGTCGAAGTGGTAGTAGTCGCCCGGCAGCGCACTGACGTGCACCAGGCCTTCCACGTAGATGTCGGTCAGCTCGACGAACAGGCCAAAACCGGTCACCGCGGTGATCACGCCCGGGAAGGTCTCACCCACGCGGTCTTTCATGAACTCGCACTTGAGCCAGTTGACCACGTCACGGGTGGCCTCGTCGGCACGGCGCTCGGTCATCGAGCACTGCTCGCCAAGCTGCTCGAGGGCATTGACGTCGTAGGGGTAGATACGCGCCTTGGGAATGCTCATGGCGCCGGCGCGCTTGACGTGCGGGGTATCGACCTTGGAACGGATGATGCTGCGGATGGCGCGGTGCACCAGCAGGTCCGGGTAACGGCGGATCGGCGAGGTGAAGTGGGTGTACGCCTCGTAGTTCAGGCCGAAGTGGCCGTTGTTGTCGGTGCTGTACACCGCCTGGCTCAGGGAGCGCAGCATCACGGTCTGGATCAGGTGGAAGTCCGGGCGCCCGGCAATGCTCGCCAGCAGCGCCTGGTAGTCCTTCGGCGAAGGATCCTTGCCCTTGTGCAGGCTCAGGCCCAGCTCGCCGAGGAAGGCGCGCAGTTTTTCCAGGCGCTCCGGCGGCGGGCCGTCGTGCACACGGTACAGTGCCGGCACTTCGTGCTTCTGCAGGAACGCAGCGGTGGCGACGTTGGCCGCCAGCATGCACTCCTCGATCAGCTTGTGGGCGTCATTGCGCACGGTCGGGCGGATTTCCGCGATCTTGCGCTGGTCGCCGAAGATGATGCGGGTTTCCTGGGTCTCGAAGTCGATGGCGCCACGGGTGTGACGCGCTTCGATCAGCACCTTGTACAGGTTGTACAGGTTCTTCAGGTCCGGCACGACCTCCTTGTACTCCTCGCGCAGCGCCTTGCCCTCACGGGTGCGCGAATGCTCGAGCATGCTGCTGACCTTGTTGTAGGTCAGGCGGGCATGGGAGTGAATGACGCCTTCGTAGAACTGGTAGTCGACCATCTGGCCGGCCTTGTTCATGGTCATTTCGCAGACCATCGCCAGGCGATCGACGTGCGGGTTCAGCGAGCACAGGCCGTTGGACAGCTCCTCGGGAAGCATCGGCACCACGCGCTCGGGGAAGTACACCGAGTTGCCGCGCTGCTGGGCCTCGACGTCCAGGGCCGAGCCCAGGCGCACGTAGCTGGACACGTCGGCGATCGCCACGTACAGGCGCCAGCCGCCGGAGAACAGGCGCAGCTTGCCCAGTGGTTCGCAATAGACGGCGTCGTCGAAGTCGCGGGCGTCCTCGCCGTCGATGGTGACGAACGGCAGGTGGCGCAGGTCGACGCGCTTCTCCTTGTCCTTCTCCTCGACTTCGGAGCGGAACTTGCGCGCTTCCTTGATCACGTCCTGGGGCCAGACGTGGGGGATGTCGTAGCTGCGCAGGGCAACGTCGATTTCCATGCCCGGGGCCATGTAGTTGCCGATCACCTCGACCACGTCACCCTGCGGCTGGAAGCGCGGGGTCGGCCAGTGGGTGATCTTGATCTCGACGAACTGGCCGATCTTGGCACCGCCGTTACGCCCGGCGGTCACCAGCACTTCCTGCTGGATCTTCGGGTTGTCCGGGGTCACGTAGCCGATGCCGCCTTCTTCGAAGTAGCGGCCGACCACGCTTTCGTGGGCGCGGGAGATGATTTCGACCAGCACGCCTTCGCGGCGGCCACGGCGATCGACACCGGACACGCGGGCCAGGCCGCGGTCGCCGTCGAAGGCCAGGCGCATCTGCGACGGGCTGAGGAACAGGTCGTCGCTGCCGTCATCGGGAATCAGGAAGCCGAAACCGTCGCGGTGGCCGGAGACACGACCGCAGATCAGGTCCAGCTTGTCTACCGGGGCATAGGTGCCGCGCCGGGTATAGATGAGCTGGCCGTCACGCTCCATGGCACGCAGGCGGCGGCGCAGGGCTTCGATCTGGTCTTCCTCGTGAAGACCGAACTCGGCCGCCAGCTCCTCGCGCGCGGCCGGTTCGCCACGGTCGGCGAGGCGCTGCAGGATCAGCTCACGGCTGGGAATAGGGTTATCGTATTTTTCCGCTTCGCGAGCGGCCTCGGGATCGAGGGATTGCCAATCGGCCATCAGAAGGGGTTCACCTTGGGGTATATAGATAGGAATTCTGGCATGTGCGTATTGAAACCGGAAATGTCGCCCTTGGACAGCCCCCGCTGCTGTGTATAGAGAGAGGGAATAGGCCTGCGGAATCAACAAGTTGAATTTTTTGAAATTTTTTTCGTTCGGGGGGTTTACAGCCTCCCGGACCGCCCGTATAGTGCGCACCACAACGACGGACAACCCCGAAGTTGTAGTAGAGATGAACGACGCTGTAAAGCACTTAGTAATCTCGAATGTGTGCCCAGGTGGCGGAATTGGTAGACGCGCTGGTTTCAGGTATCAGTGACCGCAAGGTCGTGGAAGTTCGAGTCTTCTCCTGGGCACCAAATTTTTCAAGTAACAGATGACCAAGGATCTGTTACTACTGTGTGAAAGCGAACGTTTTTCGCCTTCTGCAGATGATGCAAAGCTTTGCCCAGGTGGCGGAATTGGTAGACGCGCTGGTTTCAGGTATCAGTGACCGCAAGGTCGTGGAAGTTCGAGTCTTCTCCTGGGCACCATACAAAAACCCACTAGCTTGCTAGTGGGTTTTTTCTTGCCTGCGATTTTTGTATCCCCATTATGCAGGCCCGTCCCTTTCGCGGGTAAACCCGCTCCCACAGGAAACCCGGCATCCTCGATGCCTGCGGTAATCCTGTGGGAGCGGGTTTACCCGCGAAAGGGCCAGCAAGACCCACACACCTTCCAGCCTGTTGCACCTTCGTCGCCCCATGAATTTCTCGCCACCCAGCCACTTGAGAAACGATTTCGTTTACCATTGTTTCCGAATATGTAGCCGTAAGCGAGGAAGTACCCGCATGACGATCCGCCCGCAACCGCTGATGCGCACCCTGGCCGCCGCAGTTCTGAGCCTGGTGATCGGCGCTCCGGCCGCCCTGGCAGACGAACCGGTCACGCTGACCATGTACAACGGCCAGCATAAGGAAATCGGCGAAGCCATCGCCAAGGCCTATGAGGCCAAGACCGGTATCCACATCAATATCCGCAAGGGCAGCAGCAACCAGCTGGCCAGCCAGATCATCGAGGAAGGCGACCGCTCGCCGGCCGACATCATCTACACCGAAGAATCCCCGCCGCTGAACAACCTGGGCGAACTGGGCCTGCTGGCGAAGATCGACGATGCCACCCTGAACATGCTGCCCAATGAATACGTGGGCGCCAACGGCACCTGGATGGGCGTGACCGCGCGCACCCGCGTGGTGGTGTTCAACCCGAAGAAGATCGACGAGAAAGACCTGCCGACCACCGTCATGGACTTCGCCGGCCCCGAGTGGGACGGCCGCGTTGGCTACGTGCCGACCAGCGGTGCCTTCCAGGAACAAGCCGTGGCCATCCTCAAGATGCACGGGCGTGAAGCCACCGAAGAATGGCTGACCGGCCTGAAAGCCTTCGGCAAGACCTACACCAACAACATGGTCGCCCTGAAGGCCGTGGAAAAAGGCGAAGTCGCCGCCGTGCTGGTCAACAACTACTACTGGTACGCCCTGGAGCGCGAGCGCGGCAAGCTCGATTCCAAGCTGTACTACCTGGCCGACGGCGACGCCGGCAACCTGGTGACCATCTCCGGTGCCGGCGCGGTCAAGGCCAGCAAGCATCCCAAGGAAGCCCAGGCCCTGCTCAACTGGATGGCCAGCGAAGAAGGCCAGCGCGTGATCACCCAGACCACCGCCGAATACCCACTGCACAAAGGCATGGTCTCCGACCGCGGCCTGAAGCCGTTCGAAGACCTGCGCCCGCCGAAAATTTCGCCGGCCGACCTGGGCAATGCCGAGGAAGCGCTGGAACTTGAACGCGAGATCGGCCTGCTCTGATGACCGCCGCCCTGTCCGAGCCTGCGCCGGTACGTTTCGTGCCGCGCCGCAAGCGCCCCTCGATCTGGGTGCTGCTGCCCGTGCTGTTTTTGGTGGCGATGAGCTTGCTGCCGCTGCTGTATGTCGCCATGAAAGCCTGGGAAGCCGGCTGGCGCGAAGCCCTGCACCTGCTCTGGCGCCCGTTCGTCTGGGGACTGCTGCGCAACACCCTGCTGCTGATGGCCGGGGTGACCCTGGCGTGCATGGTGGCCGGCCTGGCCCTGGCCTGGCTGCTGGAGCGCAGCAACCTGCCCGGCCGCCGGATATGGGGCGTGGTGCTGTGCCTGCCGTTCGCCGTGCCATCGTTCGTCAGCAGCTTCACCTGGGTATCGCTGAGCTCGGACTTCGAAAGCCTGGGCGGGGCGATCATGGTCATGGCGCTGTCCAAGTACCCGCTGGTGTTCCTGCCCGTGGCGGCGACCCTGCGCAACCTCGACACCTCGCTGGAGGAGTCGGCGCGCACCCTGGGCCAGAGCCGCTGGGGGGTGTTCCGCAAGATCACCCTGCCGCTGCTGTGGCCGTCGATGCTCGGCGGCGCGCTGCTGATCGCCCTGCACATGCTGGTCGAGTTCGGCGCCCTGTCGATCCTCGGCCTGCAGACGTTCACCACGGCGATCTACCAGCAGTTCGAGCTGGAATTCAGCAACGCCAACGCCGCCATGCTCTCGGCGGTGCTGCTGGCGCTGTGCCTGGTGATGCTGTGGCTGGAACTGCGCGTGCGCGGCAAGGCCCGCCATGTGCGCATCGGCCAGGGCGTGGCACGCCGCGGCCAGCCGGTGCGCCTGCGCGGCTGGATGCCGGTGGCGCAGCTGTTCTGCCTGGGCCTGGCGATACTCGGCAGCGGCATTCCGCTGGCCATGCTCGGTTACTGGCTGAGCGTAGGGTCGTCGGCAGCCTTCCCGGTGGCGGCGATCGGCAAAGCGCTGCTGACCTCGCTGTCGGTGTCGCTGGGCGGTGCCGGCTTCTGCGTGCTGCTCGCCCTGCCGGTGAGCTTCCTGGTGGTGCGCTACAAAGGCCGCCTGGCGATCTGGGCCGAGCGCCTGCCGTACCTGCTGCACGCCCTGCCCGGCCTGGTGATCGCCCTGACCCTGGTGGTGTTCTCGCTGCACTACGTGCCGGCGCTGTACCAGACCACCGCGCTGCTGCTGCTGGCCTATGCGCTGCTGTTCCTGCCGCTGGCCCAGGCGCCGGTACGCACTGCACTGAACAAGGCCTCGCCAACCCTCGAGGAAGCGGCCCGTACCTTGGGTGCCAGCAGCTTCGCGGCGTTCTGCCGGGTGACCCTGCCGATCATCTTCCCCGCCCTGGCGGCGGCCTTCGCCCTAGTGTTCCTCGACGCCATGAAGGAGCTCACCGCCACCTTGCTGCTCAGCCCGACCGGCATGACCACCCTGGCCACCGAGGTCTGGGCGCACACCGCCAACGTCGAGTTCGCGGCGGCGGCGCCGTATGCGGCACTGCTGATCGTGGTTTCAGGGCTGCCGGTCTATCTGCTCACCACGCGGATGTACCTGAACAAGGCTTGAGTTGCTTCGCATCTGTGGGAGCGCGGGCAAACCCGCCCCCACAGAGATTGCGCAGCCTGTCAGGCCCTGAACTGGCCCAGGCTGGCCCGTAACTGGGCAGCCAGGTCATCCAGCACCTGGCTGCTGGCCGTGGTCTGCATCACCACCTCGGCCGAACGCTCGGCCTGGGCATGGATGTTCTCCACCCGCCCCCTCACCGCCTGGGCGCCATGGGCCTGCTGCTCGGCAGCACGGGTGGCCAGGCCGATGGCCGCATGCACCTGCTCCACCGCCGCCTGCACCGACTGCTGACGACGCTCGTTGTCACGCAGCACCAGCAAGCCTTCACTGGCCTTGAGCCCCGCCTGGCCGATGGTCGCCACCGCTTCCTTGGCGCCCTTCTGCAAGGCCGCGATATGCGCCTGGATATCACCGGTGGAGCTCTGCGTCTTGCTCGCCAGCGCCCGCACCTCATCGGCCACCACGGCGAAGCCCCGCCCGGTTTCCCCCGCCCGCGCCGCTTCGATCGCGGCATTGAGGGCCAGCAGGTTGGTCTGTTCGGCGATGCCATGGATGACCGTCAGCACCACTTCGATCTGCTCGCTCTGCCTGGCCAGCCGCTCGATGACCTGGGAGCCGGTCTCGACCTGACCGGCGAGGCCCTCGATCAGGCTCGCCAGTTGCGTCGAAGAGCGGCTGTTTTCGTCGGTGGCCTGGCGAATATCCACCACCTGCTGCAAGGCAGACTGCATCGCGTGGCTTTCAGCCTGCGCTTCGTCAGCCATGCTCGACAGGTCGCGCAGGCTGGCCGCCACTTCATCGCGCTGCAAGGCCGCGGCAGCGTCGGCGCCGGCATTGCGCCGAGCCATGACACCGATCTCGACGCCGGTGCGCTGAGCGACTTCACCCGCCTCGCGAACGATGGGCTGCAACTTGTCGACGAAGCGGTTGACCGCTGATGCCATGTCGCCGATCTCGTCGCGGCTGTCCAGCTTCACCCGCTTGGTCAGGTCACCTTCGCCGGCGGCCAGGTCGTCGAGCGCGGCAATCAGCAAGCGCAGTTTGCTCAGCACTCGGCGGCCGAGCACCACGGCCACCACCAGCAACACGCCCAGGCCGACCACTACCAGGCCCAGGCCGATGCGCCAGCGCAGCTCGGCAGCGGCATCGCGCACGGTTTGCGCGGTGTTGGCCTGCATGGCGCTGGCACTGGCCTGGGCTGCCCCCAGGCGCTCGCGCAGGGCCTTGCCGCTGTCGGCAGCCGCCGCGCCCAGGCTGTCGCCGACCAACTGCTCACCGCTGGCGATCAATGCGCTGAAGCGCTGGTCGAGGGCCTTGAGCTCTTGCTCGACACCCGCAGTCGAAACGCCCATCAGCACCTTGCCAATCTCGGCGCCATTGGGGTTGATCGACGCCTCGACGTAATACACCGACGGATCACGACGCGCGGCTTCGAGCACCTTGTCCAGCGCCCGCTCGCCCTGCCCTTTGTCGATCAACGCCTGGTTGATCGGGTTCTGGCGGTTCAGGTAGCGGGTCAGGTGCTGACCCTGGGCATCGTCGTAGATCACGAACAGCACGTTGGGATTGCGCTGGGCACGGCGGGCGAAGTCGGAGAGCGTGGGTACGTCGTTGTCCCAGATCGCCCGCGGGGCGACCGAGGCGAGCAGCTCGGCGAGGTCGTTGGCCGAGTCCTTGAGGTTCTTTTCCAGGGTGCTGCGCAGCTGTTGCTGCTCATCCTGAAGACGCGTTGAAAGGCCTGCGCTCAGGCGCTGGCGGGTGCTGCTGGAAAGGCTTTCCAGGCCCCCACGCACGTCCTGCCCGGCCTGCTCCAGTTCAGCGGCGAGCTGACGGCTGTCGTTGCCCAGGCGCTCGCCGAGGTCGGCCTCCAGGGCCGTCACGGTGCTTCGGGTCAGCGCAACGGCAACCAGCACCTGCACCAAAAGGGCGATACCCAAGGCAACAAACACAGGCCGCAACAGGCGGCTTCGTAACAGTGAAAGGATGGCAGACACGGTGTAACCCTCGTGTTTTCTGGCGCCACTATTTTGATGGCAACTACAGAAACTTCTTACAGCAAGGGTTGTGCCGGGGGCAGCAGGGAAATGTGCCAAGGTCTAGCAATGGCTGCCACCCAAGCCGGCCTCTTCGCGGGTGAACCCGCTCCCACAGGGACCGCACAAATTTCAAAGCATGTGTAGTCCCTGTGGGAGCGGGTTTACCCGCGAAAGGGATCGCACAGGCAAACATCAGAAATGAAAACGCCGCGATCCCTTTCAGGACCGCGGCGTCAGATCAGCCTGGAGGGCAGATCAGGCGAACGGATGACGCAGCACGATGGTCTCGTTGCGGTCCGGGCCGGTCGAGATGATATCGATCGGCGCGCCTACCAGCTCCTCGATGCGCTTGATGTAGTTGCGCGCAGCTTGCGGCAGCGCTTCCAGGGTTTTCACGCCCAGGGTCGACTCGCTCCAGCCTGGCATCTCTTCGTACACCGGCTCCAGGCCGATGTAGCTGTCGGCATCGGAAGGCGCGTCGATGACGGCACCGTTCTCGTTCTTGTAGCCAACGCAGATGTTGATGGTTTCCAGGCCGTCCAGCACGTCCAGCTTGGTCAGGCAGATGCCCGAGATGCTGTTGACGTCGATGGCGCGACGCAGGATGACGGCATCGAACCAGCCGCAACGACGGGCACGGCCGGTGGTCGAGCCGAACTCGTGGCCACGCTTGGCCAGGGTGGCGCCAGTCTCGTCGAACAGTTCGGTCGGGAACGGACCGGAACCGACGCGGGTGGTGTAGGCCTTGGTGATACCCAGGATGTAGTCCAGGTACATCGGGCCAACGCCGGAGCCGGTGGAGATGCCGCCGGCGGTGGTGTTGGAGCTGGTGACGTACGGGTAGGTGCCGTGGTCGATGTCCAGCAGCGAGCCCTGGGCGCCTTCGAACATGATGTCCTTGCCGGCGCGACGCAGGTTGTGCAGCTCGGCGGTGACGTCGAGCATCATCGGCTTGAGCTGCTCGGCGTAGGCCATGCACTCGTCCAGGGTCTGCTGGAAGTCGATGGCCGGCTCTTTGTAGTAGTTCACCAGCTGGAAGTTGTGGTAATCCAGCAGCTCACCGAGCTTGGCGGCGAAACGCTCGCGGTGGAACAGGTCGCCGACGCGCAGGCCGCGGCGCGCGACCTTGTCTTCGTAGGCCGGGCCGATGCCGCGGCCGGTGGTGCCGATCTTGGCTTCGCCACGGGCTTTCTCACGGGCCTGGTCGAGGGCCACGTGGTACGACAGGATCAGCGGCGCAGCCGGGGAGATGCGCAGGCGCTCGCGCACCGGTACGCCCTTCTCTTCCAGCTTGGTGATTTCACGCATCAGGGCGTCCGGGGCAACGACCACGCCGTTGCCGATCAGGCACTGTACGCCTTCACGCAGGATGCCGGACGGAATCAGGTGCAGCACGGTCTTTTCACCGTTGATCACCAGGGTGTGGCCCGCGTTGTGGCCACCTTGGTAGCGCACGACGGCGGCAGCATGTTCGGTCAGCAGATCGACGATCTTGCCTTTGCCCTCATCACCCCACTGGGTGCCCAGGACGACGACATTCTTACCCATTACATTGGTCCTCATTCACGCAAACTTGGTTGCCGGCCTTTGCCGACGCAGAAACTCACTGGGCCAGCGGCAGAACCTGCCAGCGCCCGTCTTGCTGAATCAATTGCCGATCACAATCCGCCTCGAGAGCAGCACTCAACGGCTGGCCAGGCAGGGCCTGGACCACACGCTGGCCCTCGTTGCGCAACTGGCAGACCTGCTGCCAGAGGGCCGCGTCGCCACTGTCCGGCATCCAGATGCCGCCCGTTGGCAATACGACCTCCGCTCGCCCCAGTGTGACCAGGGTCTTCAAATCCGTGGAGAATCCGGTGGCCGGGCGAGCCCGGCCGAAGTCGGCGCCGATGTCGTCGTAACGGCCGCCCTGGGCGATGGATTGACCCTCGCCCGGGACGAACACGGCGAACACCACGCCGGTGTGGTAGTTGTAGCCACGCAGCTCGCCGAGGTCGAAATACAGCGGCAGGTCCGGGTAGCGCGACGCCAGGCGATCGGCGATCGCCAACAGGTCGTCCAGTGCCGCCAGCACGCTGGCCGGGGCACGGCCCAGGCGCACGCGGGCTTCGGCCAGCACTTCACGGCCACCGCACAGCTCGACCAGGGCGCGCAGCATGTTGCCCAGGTCCTTCGGCAGGTCGGCGGTCAATGCCTGTACTTCGTCGACCGACTTGCGCTGCAGGGCGTCGAACAGTTGCTGCTCGACCGCGCCGGACAGCCCGGCGGCACGGGCCAGGCCGCGGTAGATACCGACGTGGCCGAGGTCCATGTGCACATCCGGCACATCGGTCAGCTGCAGCGTGGCGAGCATCAGGCTGATGACTTCGACGTCGCTGCTCGGGCTGGCATCGCCGTACAGCTCGGCGCCCAGCTGGATCGGGCTGCGCGAGGTGGACAGGGCACGCGGCTGGGCATGCAGCACGCTGCCGGCGTAGCACAGGCGGCTCGGGCCCTCACGGCGCAGGGTGTGGGCGTCGATGCGCGCCACCTGCGGGGTGAAGTCGGCACGGAAGCCCATCAGGCGGCCCGACTGCGGGTCGACCACCTTGAAGGTGCGCTGATCCAGGTCCTGGCCGGCGCCGGTCAGCAGCGACTCCAGGTACTCGATATGCGGGGTGACGACCAGCTCGTAACCCCAACTCTGGAACAGGTCCAACACCTGGCGACGCGCGATCTCGATACGCGCAGCCTCAGGTGGCAGTACTTCCTCGATGCCATCTGGCAGCAGCCAGCGGTCTACCGTTGCCATTACGCCATTTCCCCTCTGGTCCGGGCGGTTCGCCAGCTGGCGAGCCGTCAGTAAAGCCGGTACCGCGCACAGCAGCGGGCAGCACTGATCCCAGCGCAGCCACCGTACCCGATACCCTCGAATTGCCTTGCGACCTGACCAAGCCGTCAACCGGCGCTTGGCCAATCAACCTTTCAGACGCAAAAAAGCCGGGAAATTTCCCGGCTGCCGCATCATACACCCCTTTTCATTCAGGATGCACCCCGCCTGGAGCATTAGCTGCCAGGCGGGGTGCCGCCGCATGAAAATCAGGGCCTGAGCATCACGGCTTGCTCTTGTCCAGGAAGCGGAAGAACTCGTTCTTCGGATCCAGGACCAGCACGTCGCTCTTGCTCGAGAAGCTGTCGCGGTACGCCTGCAGGCTACGGTAGAACGCGTAGAAATCAGCGTCCTGGGTGTAGGCCTTGGCGTAGATGGCGGCCGACTGGGCGTCGCCATCACCGCGGGTCTCTTCCGCTTCGCGATAGGCTTCGGCCAGCAGCACACGGCGCTGACGGTCGGCATCGGCACGGATACCCTCAGCCAGTTCGTTACCCTTGGCACGGTGCTCGCGAGCTTCGCGCTCACGCTCGGTGCTCATGCGGTCGAACACGCTGCGGTTGACTTCCTTCGGCAGGTCGATGGCCTTGACGCGTACATCGACCACTTCGATACCCAGCTCCTTGTTGGCCATGCGGTTCAGCGAGGCGGTGATGTCAGCCATCAGCGCGTCACGTTCACCAGAGACCACCTCGTGCAGGGTGCGTTTACCGAACTGGTCACGCAGGCCGCTTTCCAGGCGACGCGACAGACGCTCGTCGGCGATCTGCTTCATGCCGGAAGTGGCGGTGTAGAAGCGCTCGGCATCCTTGACGCGCCACTTGGCGTAGGCGTCGACCATCACCGCTTTCTTCTCCAGGGTCAGGAACCGCTGGGTCGGGGCGTCGAGGGTCATCAGGCGTGCATCGAACTTGCGTACCTGGTTCACGTACGGAATCTTCACGTGCAGGCCAGGCTGGACATCCGCCTGGACCACCTTGCCGAAGCGCAGCAGCACTGCACGCTCGGTCTGGGACACGATATAGAAGCTGTTCCAGGCGACGATGGCCAGGACCACGGCAGCGATCAGGGCGATCAGCGATCTATTGCTCATCAGCGGCTCTCCCTGGTGCGCGGTGGCTGTTGTTGCTGTTGCAGGTCCTGCGATGCGCGCGTGGCCGCATCATTGACCGATGGCGACACGCTGCTGCTCGGCGCGGACGCGTTGCGGCTGCCTTCGACCATCTTGTCCAGCGGCAGGTAGAGCAGGTTGTTCTGCCCGTCCTTGGCCGTGATCAGGACCTTGCTGGTATTGCTGTAGACCTCTTGCATGGTCTCCAGGTACAGGCGCTGGCGGGTCACGTCAGGGGCCTTGCGGTACTCGGCGACCAGCTTGGTGAAGCGGTCGGCCTCACCCTTGGCGCGGGCGATGACTTCGTCGCGGTAGCCGTTGGCGTCCTCGATGATGCGCTGGGCCTGACCACGGGCTTCCGGCACCACGCCATTGGCGTAGGACTCGGCCTGGTTGCGGGCACGCTGCTCATCTTCGCGGGCACGGATCACGTCGTCGAAGGCTTCCTGCACTTCACGCGGGGCTGCCGCGCTCTGTACGTTGACCTGGGTCACGGTGATACCGGTACGGTAGTTGTCGAGGAAGCGCTGCAGGCGTTCGCGGATATCCACGGCCATCTGCTCGCGGCCTTCGGTCAGCACCTGGTCCATCGAGGTGGAACCCACCACGTGGCGCAGGGCGCTGTCGGTCGCGTGCTGCAGGCTGACCTCAGGCTGGTCGACGTTGAGCACGAAGTCCTGCAGGTTGCTGATCTTGTACTGGACGGTCAGCGGCACCTCGACGATGTTCTCGTCTTCGGTGAGCATCTGCCCCTGCTTGGTGTAGGCACGCTCGCGCGTGACGTTTTCCATGTACTTGCGATCGATCGGCGGGAAGTAGATGTTCAGGCCGGGACCGACCGTCTCATAGTACTTGCCGAAGCGCAGCACCACGGCCTGCTCCTGCTCGTCGACCACGTACACGGCGCTGTACAGCCAGATAGCCGCCAGCACCGCCAGGCCGATGCCCAGCAGGCCGTAGCCGCCACCCTTGCCGACATTGCGGTCACCGCCGCCACGTTTCTTGCCACTGCCGAACATGCCGTTGAGGCTGTCCTGCAGCTTGCGGAAGGCCTCGTCCAGATCTGGCGGACCCTTCTTGTCGCCACCACCGCCGCCACCGCGACGGCCGCCCCAGGGATCCTGATTGTTCGAGTTGCCACCCGGCTCGTTCCAAGCCATAGCGCTCTCCATCTGATAAAGCAAAGACGCGCCCACGGCGCGCCGTCCAATGCTACAGAATGCCTGCCACTGCTGCCCGGCGACCTCGCCGGGCATTTATTGCAAAGTGTGTTGCTCGACAAACACTTGCGGCTCCATGCCTTCACGGCTGACCAGGCGATTCAACTCGACCCTGGGCAGGCGAACACTCAGCAGGCTGCGCCCTTCTTCGTCATGCTCCTCACTCTGCACGGCACCCAGGGCAAAGAATTGCGCGCGCAAGCGGGCAAAACGCTGCTCCAGACACAGGGTACCGACATACAGATCATCCCCCAGCAACTCGGCAATCGCCTGGCCAACCAGCTCCAGGCCACGTCCATCGCGTGCCGACACCCAGACCCGTTCCGGCTTGCCATCGGCATTGCGCTGGATCTGCGGCTCGACATCTTCAAGCAGGTCGAGTTTGTTATACACCTCGAGGATCGGCAAGCCTTCGGCGCCGATCTCGCCCAATACCGCCAGCACCTGCTCGATCTGCTCCATGCGCTCTGGCTCATGGGAATCGATCACGTGCAACAGCAGGTCGGAGTTGCTCGACTCTTCGAGCGTAGCCCGAAATGCCTCGACCAGCTTGTGCGGCAGATGGCGAATGAAGCCCACGGTGTCGGCCAGCACGATCGGCCCCAGGTCGGCCAGTTCGAGCCGGCGCAGGGTCGGGTCGAGGGTGGCGAACAGCTGGTCCGCGGCGTAAACCTCGGAGGCGGTCAGGGCGTTGAACAGCGTGGATTTGCCGGCGTTGGTATAGCCCACCAGCGACACCGAAGGGATGTCGGCGCGCTTGCGGCCACGACGGGCCTGCTCGCGCTGGCTGCGCACCTTTTCCAGGCGTGACTTGATCTGGCGCAGGCGCACCCGCAGCAGACGGCGGTCGGTTTCCAGCTGGGTTTCACCCGGGCCGCGCATGCCGATACCACCTTTCTGACGCTCAAGGTGGGTCCAGCCGCGCACCAGCCGCGTGCTCATGTGTTCGAGCTGGGCCAGTTCGACCTGCAGCTTGCCTTCATGGGTACGCGCCCGTTGGGCGAAAATGTCGAGGATCAGCCCGGTGCGGTCGAGCACACGGCACTCGAACACACGTTCGAGGTTGCGCTCCTGACTGGGCGTGAGGGTGTGATTGAAAATCACCAGGTCTACCTGTTCGGCATGGACCAGGTCGTGGATTTCCTCGACCTTGCCGCTGCCAATCAGGTATTTGGCGGTAGGCTGATGCCTGGCCACCGTGACCAGCGAGACGATGTCGGCACCGGCCGACAATGCCAGTTCCTGAAACTCCTGCGGGTCTTCGCGCGCCTCAGGGTTCTGACCTTCCAAGTGAACGAGCAACGCCCGCTCACCACCACCGTGGCGCTCAAAGAACAATGCAGGCTCCTATCAGGCGTTGCCTGGCTCGCTGTCGCCGTGCTCGCCGTCGGTCGGGCTTGGCAGGCGGACCGGACGGGCCGGAACCACGGTCGAAATGGCGTGCTTGTAGACCATCTGGCTGACGGTGTTCTTCAGCAGGACCACGAACTGGTCGAACGATTCGATCGAACCCTGCAGCTTGATGCCGTTGACCAGGTAGATGGAAACCGGGACCTTTTCTTTTCTCAAGGTATTCAAGTAAGGGTCTTGTAGCGAATGCCCTTTTGACATATGCCGCACTCCTGTAAGGATCAATAATAGAAAATCAAAGAAATCGATAAATTAGGCCGTCCCATCGCAAGAATAGACGGCTATCAGCAGGGACTCAGCTCAATATGGAGACGCTTCCCAGGTATTTCAAGGTGCGGGACAGATTGTCGCAGGCCAGGCTGTCGAGCCAGTGCACGTCGGGCCAGCCACGCAACCAGGTGAACTGCCGCTTGGCCAGCTGCCGAGTGGCAATGATACCGCGTTCACGCATCTCATTCTCAGTCAGCTTGCCGTCGAGGTAGTCCCAGACCTGCCGATACCCCACTGCCCGTATAGACGGCAGCCCGGCGTGCAAGTCACTTCTGGCTCGCAGCGATCGGACCTCGTCGACGAAGCCCTGTTCCAGCATCTGCGAAAATCGTAACGCAATTCGCTTGTGCAAAATGTGACGATCCGCAGGTGCTATGGCCAAACTCGCGACAGTATAGGGCAAATGCCCGGCGCCGCCTGCGTCTGCGCCGCTACTTTCCGCGAATTGACGCTGGCGATGGGCTGTCATGCTCTCGCCGCTCACCCGGTATACCTCCAGCGCGCGAATCAGCCGCTGTGGGTCGTTGGGGTGAATGCGCGCAGCCGATACCGGGTCCACTTCAGCCAGTTGCCGGTGCAGCTCGGCCAGGCCCAGGGCCTCGGCCTGGGCTTCCAGTTCGGCGCGCACGGCGGCGTCTGCCGCCGGCATGTCCGCCAGGCCGTCGATCAATGCCTTGTAATAGAGCATGGTGCCGCCGACCAGCAGCGGGATCTTGCCACGCGCGCTGATCTCGGCCATGGCCTCCAGGGCATCGGCACGAAACTGCGCGGCGGAATAGCTTTCGGCCGGGTCGCGGATGTCGATCAGCCGGTGCGGATGGGCCGCGAGGATCTCCTTGGACGGCTTGGCCGAACCGATGTCCATGCCGCGGTAGACCAGCGCCGAGTCGACACTGATCAGCTCGCAGGGCAGGACCTTGGTCAGCTCGATGGCAAGGTCGGTCTTGCCGGCCGCTGTCGGGCCCATGAGAAATATTGCTGGGGGCTTGCCGCTCATGTCATCGACCGCGCAGGAAAAGTTTGTCCAGGTCGTCCAGGCCCATCTGGGTCCAGGTCGGACGGCCGTGGTTGCACTGGCCGCTGCGCTCGGTGTTTTCCATGTCGCGCAGCAGGGCGTTCATCTCGGGGATGGCCAGGCGCCGGTTGGCGCGCACCGCGCCATGGCAGGCCATGGTCCCGAGCAGTTCGTTGAGGTGCGCCTGGATGCGGTCGCTGGTGCCGTACTCCATCAGGTCGGCGAGCACGTCCTGGACCAGGCGGTTGGCCTCGGCCTGCTTGAGCAACGCCGGAATCTGCCGGATCGCCAGGGTTTCCGGGCCCAGGCGCTGCAGCTCGAAGCCCAGGCGCTGGAACCACTGGCCGTGCTCCTCGGCGCAATCGGCCTCGCGCTGGCTCATGGCCAGGGTCTCCGGCACCAGCAACGGCTGGCCGCTCAGGCCCTCGCTGGCCATGGCCACCTTGAGGCGCTCGTACATGATCCGCTCGTGGGCGGCGTGCATGTCCACCAGCACCAGGCCAACGGCGTTCTCGGCAAGGATATAGATCCCCTTGAGCTGCGCCAGCGCATAGCCCAGCGGCGGAATGTCGCCCTGGCTTTCCGGCAGCGTCGAAGGCGCCGGGGCACTGTCATCCAGCGGCTTGTAGAACTCGCGGTACACCGCCTGGGACTCGGCGGCCGGCAGCGGCTGCGAGGGGCGCGGGGTGTACTGGTACTGGTAGCCGGCGCCGCTGCCAGCGTTGGAAATGCCATGCTGCGGTGCCTGTGGCTGCTCGAGCACCGGCGAGGCCAGGCGCATTTCGCCCTGGGGCCCGAACTCACCGGCCTGCTGGCCGGTGGGGCGGGCGATTTCGGGCACCGCGGCAGGCGCGGCCAGCTGGTCTTCGGGGCGCACGTCGGCCAGGGCACGGTGCAGCGTGCCGTACAGGAAGTCATGCACCGAGCGGCCTTCGCGGAAGCGCACCTCGTGCTTGGTCGGGTGCACGTTGACGTCGACACCGTTGGGCTCGAGTTCCAGGAACAGCACGAAGGTCGGGTGCCTGCCGTTGAACAGCACGTCGCGGTAGGCCTGGCGCACGGCGTGGGCGACCAGCTTGTCGCGCACCGCACGGCCGTTGACGAAGAAGTACTGCAGGTCCGCCTGGCTGCGAGAGAAGGTCGGCAAACCGACCCAGCCCCACAGGCGCAGGCCGTTGCGCTCGACGTCGATCGGCAGCGCCTGCTCCATGAAGCCGCCGCCGCAGATGGCGCCGACCCGCCGCGCACGGGCGCTGTCGTCGTGGGCCTCGTGCAGGCTGAGGACGCTCTTGCCATTGTGGCGCAGGTGGAAGCCGACATCGAAGCGGGCCAGGGCCAGGCGCCGGATGACTTCCTGGAGGTGATCGAATTCGGTCTTCTCGGCCTTGAGGAACTTGCGCCGGGCCGGGGTATTGAAGAACAGGTCACGCACTTCGACCGAGGTGCCGACCGGGTGCGCGGCGGGCTGCACCCGTGGGAGCATGTCGCGGCCTTCGGTCTCCACCTGCCAGGCCTCGGTGGCGTTGGCGGTGCGCGAGGTCAGGGTCAGGCGCGCGACCGAGCTGATCGACGCCAGTGCCTCGCCGCGAAAGCCCAGGCTCAGCACGCCTTCGAGGTCTTCCAGCTCGCGGATCTTGCTGGTGGCGTGACGGGCCAGGGCCAGCGGCAGGTCGTCGGCGGAAATGCCGCTGCCATCGTCCCGCACCCGCAGCAGCTTCACCCCGCCCTGCTCGACCTCCACGTCGATGCGCCGGGCACCGGAGTCCAGGCTGTTTTCCAGCAGTTCCTTGGCCACCGACGCCGGGCGCTCGACCACCTCGCCGGCGGCAATCTGGTTGGCCAGCCGCGGGCTGAGCAGCTGGATGCGCGAACCACCACTCATTGCGAGGCCAATGTGGTGGCAGGGATATCGAGGTGCTGGCCGACCTTCAGCTCATCGGTCTTCAGGCTGTTGCTGCTGCGCAGGCTGGCCACGCTGACCTGGTAGCGCACGGCGAGCATGGCCAGGGTCTCGCCCGGGCGCACGGTGTGTTCGCGCGGGCCCTGGGCGATCTTGCCGCTGTCGCGCAGCCAGGCGATGTAGGTGCCGGGCGGCGGGTTCTGCTGGAAGTACTGGCGCACACCGGTATGGATCGAGCGGGCCAGGGCCTGCTGGTGGCTGCTGGAGGCCAGCTTGGCGGCTTCGTCGTTGTTCGAGATGAACCCGGTTTCGACCAGGATCGAAGGAATGTCCGGCGACTTCAGCACCATGAAGCCCGCCTGCTCGACCCGCTGCTTGTGCAGCGAGGTGACCCGGCCCATGTTGCCGAGCACTTTCTGCCCGACGTTGAGGCTGGAGCTGAGGGTGGCGGTCATCGACAGGTCGAGCAGCACGCCGGCCAGCATGCGGTCCTTGTCGTCGAGGCTGACGTTGCCGGCACCGCCGATCAGGTCGGAGCGGTTTTCCGTGTCGGCCAGCCAGCGCGCGGTCTCGGACGTGGCACCGCGGTCGGACAGGGCGAACACCGAGGCGCCGAAGGCGGCGCGCGACGGGGCGGCGTCGGCATGGATCGAGATGAACAGGTCGGCGCCCTTCTTGCGGGCGATCTCGGTGCGTTTGCGCAGCGGGATGAAGTAGTCGCCGGTGCGGGTCAGCTCGGCGCGGTAGCCCTTCTCGGCGTTGATCTGGCGCTGCAGCTCCTTGGCGATCTGCAGCACGATG
Source organism: Pseudomonas sp. NPDC089401 (assembly GCF_044749485.1). Taxonomy (NCBI): domain Bacteria; kingdom Pseudomonadati; phylum Pseudomonadota; class Gammaproteobacteria; order Pseudomonadales; family Pseudomonadaceae; genus Pseudomonas; species Pseudomonas sp. NPDC089401. The sequence goes on from NZ_JBIVIA010000004.1 coordinate 129,826, forward strand.
TCTTTCTCGTGCTGGCCGCGCGAGCCGGAAGCACCCGGGTCTTCACCGCCGTGGCCGGCGTCGATGGCCACCACGATGTCACGCTTGCCGCTCGGCACGGGTGGCAGCTTGATCGCCGGCTGCGCCGGGGTCACCGGCACCGCCGGGGTGGTCGCCGGGGTCTGTACCGGGGTCGGTGGCGGCGTTGGCGCGGTGGCGGCGATGGCGTCGGCTTCCTGGTCGTACAGGTCGACCACCAGGCGGTTGCCGTACTGGGCATTGGGCGCCAGGGTGAAGCTCTTGGGCGTGACCGACTTCTTCAGGTCGACCACCACGCGCAGGTCGGTGGGGGTACGCTGGGCCGAACGCACGCTGGTGATCGGCGTGTTGGACGTCGACACGTTCAAGGGCGCAGCCAGGGTCGCGCCATTGATGTCGATGACCAGGCGATCGGGTGCGCTCAGGGTGAAGACGCTGTGCTGCACGGGGCCAGACAGGTCGAAGACCAGCCGCGTGTTGTCCGGTGCGCGCCACAGGCGCATGCTCTTGACTTGAGTGACGGCCAGAGCGTCAACGGTCACCGCTGTCAGCAGCAGCCCAACGACAGCGACCAGTGCGCGTATGCGCATACCTACCCCACTTACTGTTTATAGTGTTTGCCCAGTGCCAGGCACCAGGCCTCGCCGCGAGCCCCCTGCGGCGAAAGGACAAGCGAGCGGCCGCTCGCTTGGGGGCTTATGGTAATGGTCAGGTCGGGCTTTGGCAAAACGCCCGCACCCTTTTGTGGCCACTCGAACAGGCACAGCGGATCGCCTTCGAAATAGTCACGAATGCCCATGAACTCCAGCTCTTCCGGGTCGACCAGGCGGTACAGGTCGAAATGGAAGGCGCGCACTTCACCGATTTCGTAGGGTTCTACCACGGTAAAGGTCGGACTTTTCACTGCACCAGTATGGCCCAGGCCACGGATCAGGCCACGCGAAAGCGTGGTCTTGCCCGCCCCCAGGTCACCTTCCAGGAAAATCACGCCACGACCGCCGGTCACCTCGGCCATCTTTGCACCGAAATCCACCGTAGCCGCTTCATCGGCCAGAAACAGGGTTAAGCCAGACACGCAGAATGCTCCTCCAACAACTCACGAATGACCGGCGCCAGATCACTGGCCGCCAGGCCCCTACCTTTGACACCCAAGCGCTCGCCGGCACAGGCGTGCAGCCATGCCCCCAGGCACGCCGCGTTCCAGGCATCCAGGCCCTGGGCCAGCAGCGCCGCCAGCACGCCGCTCAGCACATCGCCCAGGCCGGCACCGGCCATGGCCGGGTGGCCACGCTCGCACAACGCCAGCTGCCCGGCCGGGTCCGCCACCAGGGTGCCGGCGCCCTTGAGCACACAGACACTGTTGTAGCGGCGTGCCAGCTTGCGTGCGGCGCCCGGCCGGTCAGCCTGCACCGCTTCGGTGGAAATGCCCAGCAACCGCGCCGCTTCCCCGGGGTGCGGGGTAAGGATGCTGCCGCTGGGCAGGGCCAGCGGCATGCGCGACAGCAGGTTCAGCGCATCGGCGTCCCACACCTGCGGATGCTCGGCATTGGCCACCGCCGACAACAGGCTGCGGCCCCAGGCCGCCTGGCCGAGGCCAGGGCCGACCACCAGCACCGAAGCGCGCTCCAGCACAGCCATCAACTGGTTGGCGGAACTGGCCCCCAGGCACATCACCTCGGGCAGGCGCGCCAGGCTTGCGGCCACATGTTCGGGGCGGGTCGCCACGCTGACCAGCCCGGCGCCGCAGCGCAGCGCGGCCTCGGCACTGAGCAGCACGGCACCGCCGGTGCCGAGGTCGCCACCGACCACCAGCACATGGCCGAAGTCGCCTTTATGGGCTTGCGCCTGGCGTGCCGGCAGGTGCGCGACGCTCACGCTGCTGAGCCGTTGCGGGGCATGGCTGGGGTGTTTGGTCTGCGGCATGGGGTCAAAGGCTCCAATGTCTGGCAGAATTATACGCACCTGAGCCCGTATTGCCTTGCCCATCCATGTCCGTTCACACCCCTGACCTCGCCCAACTGGCCCAATCGATCAAGATCTGGGGCCAAGACCTCGGTTTTGCCCACGTCGGCATTGCCGGGGTGGACCTTGGCGAGCACGAACACCACTTGCAGCGCTGGCTCGATGCCGGCTACCAGGGCGAGATGGAATACCTCGGCGCCCACGGCAGCAAGCGAGCCCACCCCGAGCAGTTGATCCCGGGCACGGTGCGCGTGGTGTCGCTGCGCATGGATTACCTGCCCGGCGACACCGAGATGGCCCAGCGCCTGGCTCAGCCCGAAAAAGCCTACATTTCGCGCTACGCCCTGGGCCGCGACTACCACAAGCTGGTGCGCAAGCGCGTGCAGTTCCTGGCCGACCGCATCCAGGAAGCCATCGGCCCGTTCGGCTACCGCGCCTTCGTCGACAGCGCCCCGGTGCTGGAAAAGGCCCTGGCCGAGCAGGCCGGGCTGGGCTGGATCGGCAAGAACACCCTGCTGCTCAACCGCAAGGCGGGCAGCTACTTCTTCCTCGCCGAACTCTTCGTCGACTTGCCCCTGCCGGTGGACGGCGCCCACACCAGCGAGCATTGCGGCCGCTGCCAGGCCTGCCTGGACATCTGCCCGACCCAGGCCTTCGTCGGGCCCTACGTGCTGGATGCGCGGCGCTGCATCTCGTACCTGACCATCGAGCTGCGCGGGCCGATCCCCGTGGAGTTGCGCGCGAAGATGGGCAACCGGGTATTCGGCTGCGATGACTGCCAGATCGTCTGCCCGTGGAACCGCTTCGCCAGCCACAGCAAGGAAAGCGACTTCCAGCCGCGGCACGGGCTGGAGAACGCCGAGCTGGCAGAGATGTTCCTGTGGGACGAGCGGACCTTCCTGCGCAAGACCGAGGGCGGGCCGTTGCGGCGCGCTGGGTATGAGCGATTCTTGCGCAATTTGGCGGTGGGGCTGGGCAATGCGCCTTCGACGATCCCGGTGATCGAGGCGCTCAAGGCGCGGCGCGAGGATGAGTCGGAGCTGGTGCGCGAGCATGTGGCGTGGGCGCTGGCCCGGCATGGCCTCAACTAACAACGCAGCCCCCTGTGGGAGCGGGTTTACCCGCGAAGAAGCCACCGCGATGGATGGCACGGGCTACGCCCGTGTTCGCGGCGGTTCGACGCCTCGATAAACCCGCTCCCACAGTGAAGCCCGGGAATCATTGCTGGTCGTTGTAGTGGAACTTGGGCATTTCCCAGTGAAAACGAATCGCCAGCAAGCGCACCAGGAACCCGCCAAACAAGGTCAGCAGCGTCGCCTGCTCGGCCGGCAGCTTGAAGTACACGCAGCCCAGGTAGAACCACGCCGCGGCGAACGACACGCTGGCATACAGCTCACGGCGGAACACCAGCGGGATGTCGTTGCAGAAGATGTCCCGCAGGATCCCGCCAAACACCCCGGTGATCACCCCGCTGATCGACGCCACCAGCATGCCCTGCCCCATCTCCAGCGCGGTCATGCAACCAATCAGGGTAAAGGCCACCAGGCCCAGGGCGTCCAGCACCAGGAACAGCGAGCGCAAGCGGCGCATCATCGGTGCGATGAAGATCGTCAGCAGCGCGGCCAGGCTGGTCAGCACCAGGTATTCCGGGTGCTTCACCCAGGTCAGCGGGTAGTGCCCGAGCAGCACGTCACGCACCGAGCCACCCCCCAGGGCGGTGACGCAGGCGATCAGCACCACGCCGAACCAGTCCATGCCGCGGCGCCCGGCGGACAGCGCGCCGGTCATGGCTTCGGCGGTGATGGCGATGAGATAGAGCATCAACAACATGGCGCAGGTCCGTGCGGGAAAGGCGCGCAGTCTAACCAGTTGCCCAGGGCACCAAAAGGGGGCGCAGGAGGAATATCTGCGCCCTTTCGGCTCACACCTTGATGAAGTGCTCGCGGTAGTGGCGCAGCTCGGCGATCGACTCGCGGATGTCGTCCAGGGCCAGGTGGGTGCTGCCCTTCTTGAAGCTGTCGCGCACGTCCGGCGCCCAGCGTGCGGCCAGCTCCTTGACGGTGGAGACGTCGAGGTTGCGGTAGTGGAAGTAGTTTTCCAGGCCGCGCATGTGCCGATAGAGGAAGCGGCGGTCCTGGCAGATGCTATTGCCGCAGATCGGCGACTTGCCCTTCGGCACCCACTGTTCGAGGAAGGCGATGGTCTGCGCCTCGGCCTCGGCCATGCTGACCTTGCTCTCGCGCACACGCTGGGTCAGGCCCGAGCCGCCATGGGTGCGGGTATTCCACTCGTCCATGCGCGCCAGCACTTCATCACTGTGGTGGATGGCGATCACCGGGCCCTCGGCCAGGGTGTTCAGTTCGCTGTCGGTGACGATGGTGGCCATCTCGATGATGACATCGTGGTCCGGGTCCAGGCCGGTCATTTCCAGATCGATCCAGATCAGGTTCTGTGGGTTCTGCATGAAGGGCTCCTCGTATAGGCCGTCATATTAGCCTAGCGACGAGGGCCTGCGCATGCGCGGCGCAAAGGTAAGCAGAATGGTCGGTGGGCGGGCGTGCTAAACTGCCTGCCGTTTTCAACTTGCCCCACCTTGGAAGGTCCATGGCCAAACGCCAGCTCAATCGCCGCCAGAACTGGCGTATCGAAAAGATCCAGAACGAACGCGCCGCTCGCGCCGCCAAACGCGAACAGCACGTGCTGCATGAACTGGAAGGCGGCGACCTGGGGCCGGAACAGCTGGGCCTGGTGATCGCCCACTTCGGCGTGCAGGTGGAGGTCGAGGCCCAGGACGGCGACGTCGCCGGCCAGGTGTTCCGTTGCCACTTGCGGGCCAACCTGCCCGCGCTGGTGACCGGCGACCGGGTGGTCTGGCGCGCGGGCAACCAGGGCATCGGCGTGATCGTCGCACAGATGCCGCGCAGCACCGAACTGTGCCGGCCGAACAACCATGGCCAGTTGAAGCCGGTGGCGGCCAACGTCGACCTGATCGTCATCGTCTTCGCCCCGGCCCCCGAACCGCACCCGAACCTGATCGACCGCTACCTGGTGGCCGCCGAACACGCCGGCATCCGCCCGCTGCTGCTGCTGAACAAGGCCGACCTGATCGACGACCAGAATGGCCCCGGCCTGCATGCCCTGCTGGAGGTCTATCGCGAGCTGGGCTACCCGCTGCTGGAAGTGTCGGCGCACCACGGCGATGGCATGCAGCGCCTGCAGCAGATGCTCGACGGCCATATCAGCGTGTTCGTCGGCCAGTCGGGCGTGGGCAAGTCGTCGCTGGTCAACAGCCTGCTGCCGGACGCCGGCACCCGCGTCGGCGACCTGTCCGAGTGGTCCGGCCAGGGCACCCACACCACCACCACCGCGCGCCTTTACCACTTCCCCAATGGCGGCGACCTGATCGATTCGCCGGGTATCCGCGAGTTCGGCCTGGGCCATGTCAGCCGCGCCGATGTGGAAGATGGTTTCATCGAGTTCCGCGACCTGTTCGGCAACTGCCGCTTCCGCGACTGCAAGCACGATCGCGAGCCGGGCTGCGCACTGCTCAAGGCCCTGGACGATGGCCGGATCAAGCCGCAACGGATGAGCAGCTACCGCTCGATCATCGCCAGCCTGCCTGAGGACAGTTACTGATCCGTAGGAAAAGTTACCTGTATTTGTAGGACGTTTCCGGATTTTCTGTCATCTATTGCCCCGCTCCGCGCTTTCCCTGAAGGTCATGTCTTCTTTCAGGGAGGGCCACACCGATGCCGGTGTTCATCAGTTATTGCCAGGAGGCGCAGCTAGACGCCTTCATCCTCAACGAGCGCCTGCTGCTCGAAGGCATTACCGCACAGCTCGTGCTGTTCGGCGATGTCGGGCAGACCCCCGACGACCTCTATGGCAGCTGCTGCCAGCAGATGAGCGATGCCACCCACTGGATCGGCCTGCTGCCTGCGGGGCCCGGCGAGCACTGGTGGACGGCCTGGCTGCTGGGCGCGGCGGTAATGGCCAACCGGCGGGTGAGTTTCTATCGGGCGGGGGATGAGGCGTTACCCGGGTATCTGGGCAAGTGGCCGGTGATGCGCGAGCGGGCGCATATCGACCTGTTCGTGCGGGCGTATCACGATGAATGCACGTTCGAACGGGCGATGGTGTTGCCGGCGGGGCGCGGTTCGTGTGTCGACCGGGACAATGCGGATTTCTTTCATGCTGATCTCAAGGCCAAGATCAGGCGAGGGTTCTGAGAACCTTGGGGCTGCGTTGCAGCCCATCGCGAGCAACGCTCGCTCCTACACGGACCGCGCAAAACCGAAGGCGGTGCAGCTCATGTGGGAGCGGGCTTGCCCGCGAAGGGCCGCAAGGCGGCCCCGGCAGTTACTGATCCTTCTGCTCGTCCATCTTCAAGGTCCCGTCCTCGAAGATATTCAGCTTTTGGCGCAACTCGCGCGGCTGCATCGGCGCATCACCTGCCCCTGGAGCTGCCGGCGGTGCCGGCGGTGCGGGCTGGGCTGGCGCCTGCGGCGCACCCTGCTGGCCCTCGATATCCTGCTGGGCCTTCTTGGTCAGCACGATGATGTCGATACGGCGGTTGACCGGGTTGAACGGATCTTCCTTGTCGAACAGCGACGACGAGGCATAACCCACCACCCGCGCCACCTGGCCATCCGGGTAGCCACCGGCGACCAGCGCACGGCGCGCGGCGTTGGCACGGTTGGCCGACAGCTCCCAGTTGCCGAAGTCGCCGGTGCCGGCGTACGGCTTGGCATCGGTATGGCCGCTGACGCTGATCTTGTTCGGCACCGCCTTGATGGTGTCGGCCATGGCCAGCAGGATGTCCTCGAAGTACGGCTGCAGCCGCGCACTGCCGATGTCGAACATCGGCCGCTTGTCGTTATCCATGATCTGGATGCGCAGGCCGTCCTGGGTGATCTCGAACAGGATCTGGTCCTTGAACTTCTGCAGCTGCGGGTTTTCCTCGACCTTGTCCTTCAACTCCTGCAGCAGCAGCTGCAGGCGCTCGCGCTCGACCTGCTCGGCCATGGTCTCGACCTTGTCCTTGTCCAGCTGGATGCTGGTGTCAGGCGTAGGCTCGGACTTCATTTCCGGGTTGATGGTCTTGTCGGGCGCCAGCTGCGGCGAGCCGCCCAGGTCGATGATGTAGGGCGTGCCGCTTTCGGAGAAGCCGATCGGGTCCTTGAAGTAGCCGGCGATGGCGATCTTCTGCTCGGGCGTGGCGGTGGACATCAACCACAGCACCAGGAAGAACGCCATCATCGCCGTGGCGAAGTCGGCGAAGGCGATCTTCCAGGCGCCGCCATGATGCCCGCCACCGAAGCGCTTGACGCGCTTGATGATTATCGGCTGATTGTTTTCCATGGATCAGCGACCGCGAACTGCTTGTTCCAGCTCGGCGAAGCTCGGGCGATGCTTGGGATACAGCACCTTGCGCCCGAACTCGACGGCCAGCGAAGGTGGCATGCCCGAAGCCGAGGCCACCAGCGAGGCCTTGATCGACTCGTAGAGGTTGATCTCTTCCTTGGCATCGTGCTCCAGGCACTTGGCCAGCGGGCCGAAGAAGCCGTAGGCCGCGAGAATACCGAAGAAGGTACCGACCAGTGCCGCGCCCACGTGCATGCCGATGGCCGCCTGGTCACCCTCGCCCAGCGAGGCCATGGTCACCACGATACCCAGTACCGCCGCGACGATACCGAAACCGGGCATGCCGTCGGCGATGCCGGTGACCGCGTGCGACGGGTGCTCGAGCTCTTCCTTCATGCTCAGCAGCTCCATGTCGAACAAGCCTTCGAGCTCGTGCGGGGCCATGTTGCCGGTGGACATGATGCGCAGGTAGTCGCAGATGAACGCGGTCATGCGCTCGTCGCCCAGCACCGCCGGGTACTTGGCGAAGATCGGGCTGGCTGCGGCGTCTTCGATATCGCTCTCGATCGCCATCATGCCTTCGCGACGGCTCTTGTTGAGGATTTCGTACACCAGGCCCAGCACTTCCAGGTAGAAGGTGTGGGTGAAACGCGAGCCGAACATCTTCATCGACTTCTTGACCACGTGCATGGTCATGTAGCCGGGGTTGGCCTGCATGAAGGCGCCAAAGGCGGCACCGCCGATGATCAGCACTTCGAACGGCTGGATCAGCGCCGCGATCTTGCCGTGGGAGAGCACATATCCGCCGAGCACGCTCGCGAATACGACGATGATGCCGATAATTTTAGCCATAGGTTCAAAGCACTTGCTGTCGTGGTCAGGGTGAGGGACGGGAGCTTTAAAACTCTTCTTCTACTTATCGGCAGAACTGCGCCAGACTATAGCCACTCAAAGCGAAAAGCCAGTTCGGACTGATGTCAAAATGCCAATGGAAACCAAGGTGCCCACTCAGACTCCGCGTACGCTAGAGGCCTGGATCAAGCTGCTGGACGGCATTCACCTGCCGGTCCCGAAGCACAGTTACGACCGGGTCATGAGCGCCATCAATGATAGCCGCCGCTCACTGCGCGACATCGCCGAACTGATGCAGGACAGCCCGGCCCTGGTGCTGTCGGTGATGCGCGAGGCCAATCACCCGGCCAACGCCAGCCAGGCCGACCCGGCCGAAAGCCTGGAAATCGCCCTCAACCGCCTCGGCCTGGTGCGCAGCCGCGAGCTGCTGATGCGCCTGCCCTCGGTACCCGAAGACGACATTCCGCCGGTGCTGCGCCAGTTCCTGCTGATCAGCCAGCACGCCACGCAACAGGCCAATGGCCTGTTCGCCAGCCGCCTGGCACGCCTGTGGCAGGAGATCCACTGGGGCAGCCTGCTGTTCCTGGCGCCCTTGTGGCCGCTGGCCCAGGCCTACCCGAAACTGCTGGATGCCTGGGAGTTGCGGGTCATCCACAAGGGCGAAACCGCCGCCGACGTGGAACAGGAACTGTTCGGCGTGCGCATTTTCGCCCTGTGCCAGGCCGTGGCCGAACATTGGCGCCTGCCCCGCTGGGTGACCCAGGGCTACCGCCTGCTGCTCGAAGAGCGCGACCAGCTGGCCCTGGTGCTGAGCATCGCCCGTGACGAAGACCTGCTGAGCCAGCAGCACCGCCTGGACGAAGCCCCCGGCCTGCGCCGCTGGTTCAACGAACCGGCCAACACCGTGCTGCTGGCCAACAACCTGGCCCTGGCGGCGCAGGTCGGCTGGGACAACCCGCACCTGCTGCGCTGGCAGCTGCTGACCGCGCTGTACCTGCAGACGTCGCTGGAAGACGTGCAGCAGCAGGTTCACCAGCAGGCCGCCGCCAGCGCCCGGCGCCACGCCCGCCACGCCTTGTTCCACCCTGCCGAGGCGCTGATCTGGCCTTGGGACCAGCGCCGCCCGCACCCGGACATGCTGGCGCCACCGCCGCCCTCCAGCGAGGCGCTCACCCGCTGGCGTGCGCTGTGCCAGCAACTGCTGGCCCAGCCCAGCCCGTTCAGCAATGCCGTGCACCTGGCCACCCATGCGCGCGAGGCCCTGGAAGCCTGCGGGATGCAGCGCATCATGCTGCTGAGCCTGGACAAGGCCGCCGACTACCTGCGCGTGCAGCAGATCGCCGGCCTGCCCAAGGAGGCAGGGGGCATCGCCCTGGACATCGAGCAGAACAAGCTGCTGCAAAAGCTCATGAGCAAGGTCGGCCAGCTGCGCCTGACCCCCGACAACCACGCCCAGTTCGCGGCGCTGCTGCCGGCCCCGCTGCGCGCGCTGTTCCACAGCGAACACCTGTTGCTGCGCTCGCTGGCGGTTGGCGAGCAGGTGCTGATGCTGGCGGTGGCCGACCAGGGCGGCAAGCCACTGGCCGATGTCAGCGTGCAGGCCTTTGGCAAAACCTCGCAATGCATCGAGCGTGCCCTGGCCGTGTTTGCCAACCGCGGTGCCTGAGCCTTGCGCTACAATCGCCCCTCTTTCCACACTGGAGAACGTGGATGACTGATTTTTCCGGCCTGCCCCTGCTGATCGAAGCGGCAGACCTGCTGCCGCGCCTGGGTTCGCCCGAGCTGATCCTGGTCGACCTGAGCAGCGCCAACCGCTACGTCAGCGGCCATATCCCCGGCGCCCGCTTCGTCGAGGGCAAGCGCACCCAGCTCGGCCAGCCCCCGGCACCGGGGCTGCTGCCGGCCCAGGCCGACCTGGAAAAACTGTTCAGCGAACTCGGCCACCGCGACGATGCGGTCTACGTGGTGTACGACGATGAGGGCGGCGGCTGGGCCGGTCGCTTCATCTGGCTGCTCGACGTCATCGGCCACCCGCACTACCACTACCTCAACGGCGGCATCCAGGCCTGGCCGGCGGACAAGCTGTCCACCGACGTGCCCGCGCCGGGCAACGCGCCTGTGCACCTGGCACGGCACGACGAGCCCACCGCCACCCGCGAATACCTGCAAAGCCGCCTGGGCGCCGATGACCTGGTGATCTGGGACGCCCGCGGCCCGCAGGAATTCAACGGCGAGAAGGTCCTGGCGGCCAAGGCCGGGCACATCCCCGGCGCCGTCAATTTCGAATGGACCGCCGGCATGGACCTCAACGACCACCTGCGCATCCGCAAGGATATCGCCCAAGTGCTCGAACAACTGGGCATCACCCCCGACAAGGAGGTGATCACCCACTGCCAGACCCACCGCCGCTCCGGTTTCACCTACCTGGTGGCCAAGGCCCTCGGCTACCCACGCATCAAGGCCTACGCCGGCTCGTGGAGCGAATGGGGCAACCACCCGGACACGCCTGTAGAAGTCTAAGGAACCTGCATGAAATCCCGTCTGTTCATCATCAGCCAGTACCTGCTGCCGCACCACCTGCTGTCGCGCCTGGCCGGCTGCGTCGCCGAGTGCCGCGCGCGCTGGTTCAAGAACGCCTTCACCGCCTGGTTCGCCAAGCGCTACCAGGTGAACATGAGCGAGGCGCTGGTCGAAGACCTCACCGCCTACGAGCACTTCAACGCCTTCTTCACCCGCGCCCTCAAGCCAGGCGCGCGGCCGCTGGACGAAACCCCGGGGGCGGTCCTCTGCCCCGCCGACGGTGCCGTCAGCCAGCTGGGCCCGATCGAGCACGGGCGCATCTTCCAGGCCAAGGGCCACAGTTTCAGCGCGCTGGAACTGCTGGGCGGTGACCCGGCGCTGGCCGCGCCGTTCATGGGCGGCGAGTTCGCCACCATCTACCTCTCGCCCAAGGACTACCACCGCGTGCACATGCCGCTGGCCGGCACCCTGCGCGAAATGGTCTATGTGCCGGGCCGGCTGTTCTCGGTGAACCAGACCACCGCGGAAAACGTCCCCGAGCTGTTCGCCCGCAACGAGCGCGTGGTGTGCCTGTTCGACACCGAGCGCGGGCCAATGGCCGTGGTGCTGGTGGGCGCGATGATCGTCGCCTCGATCGAGACCGTGTGGGCTGGCCTGGTCACTCCACCGAAGCGTGAACTGAAGACCTTCCGCTATGACGAAGGCAGCCGTGCGCCGATCCACCTGGAAAAAGGCGCCGAACTGGGGCGCTTCAAGCTGGGTTCGACCGCCATCGTGCTGTTCGGGCCAGAGCAGGTGAAGTGGGCCGAGTCGCTGGGTGCAGGGTCCGCCGTGCGCATGGGCGAATTCCTCGCCCAGCCTCAGCAGGCCTGACGCCTGAACGCGCCTCGGTGTGTGACCGGGGCGCGTCTGCTCGGCGGGGTTAGCCGAGAAGGCTGCGGAAGCCGATCGGGCCCTCATCGATGTAGGTGCTGGTACCGTTGAGGGTGAGGCCGCCATCGTCGGACTTGACGGCCAGGGCAACAACGTTCTGGTTGTCGCGCCCGCCGATCACCCACTCGCCGCCCGGGTGCCAAGGGGCACTGTTGCCACCCCACTGGTTCTGCACCTGGTAGCGATTCTGCGCGATGCGCTTGCCCTGGAAGCCGATCGGTCCCTCGCCGGCATAGGTCATGACACCTTGCAGTGTCTGGCCGCCATCATTCGATTTGACGTCGACCGACACCACCTTCTGGTTGTCGCGGCCCCCGATCACCCAGATTCCACCCGGGTGCCAAGGTGCCGAATTACCGCCCCACTGATTCTCCACTGCATACTTGGACATGAACTTCTTCTCCTTGAAGTTGACGGCCGCGAGGACTCCCCCCGGGCCAGTACGGTCGATGGGTGAGCCGTACGGATCCAAGCCTAGATGGATGAGCGAGGGGAACTTAGAACAGTTCGCAATCAGTGTAGTAGCGGAGATTTCAGGCTGTCTTGCGGACCTCTCGCGAGCTCCTGCAGGTGCACACTGCCCCCGTAGGAGCGACCCTTGGTCGCGAGAGGCCCGCAAGACTTGGGCAGATCAGTGACGCGCGTCGCGGTCGCGCAGGCCCAGCAGGTAGAGCACGCCGTCGAGCCCCAGGGTGGAGATCGCCTGCTTGGCCGACTGGCGCACCAGTGGCTTGGCGCGGAAGGCTACGCCCAGGCCGGCCAGCGACAGCATCGGCAGGTCGTTGGCGCCATCGCCCACGGCAATCGTCTGGTCAAGCTGCAGGCCTTCCTCGCTGGCCAGCTGTTGCAACAGGTCGGCCTTGCGCTGGGCGTCGACGATCGGCTCGACGGCAACGCCGGTGACCTTGCCGTCGACCACCTCCAGTTCGTTGGCGAACACGTAGTCGATGCCCAGGCGCGCCTGCACCTGGCGGGCGAAGTAGGAGAACCCACCGGAGAGGATCGCGGTCTTGTAGCCCATGCGCTTGAGCTCGGCAAACAGCTTCTCGGCCCCTTCGGTCAGGCGCAGGGACGCGCCGATTTCGTCCAGCACGCCCACATCCAGGCCCTTGAGCAGCGCCATGCGCTCCTTGAAGCTGGCGCGGAAGTCCAGCTCGCCACGCATCGCCCGCTCGGTGATCGCCGCCACCTGCTCACCCACGCCGGCCGCCTTGGCCAACTCGTCGATGACCTCGGCCTCGATCAGCGTCGAGTCCATGTCGAACACCGCCAGGCGGCGGTTGCGGCGGAACAGGTCGTCCTTCTGGAAAGCGATGTCGATATTCAGCGCTTCGGACAGCGCGAAGAAGTCGGCGCGCAGTGCCTGGGCATCGTTCGGCACGCCGCGCACGGAGATTTCCAGCGCCGCCTTGCCCTTCTCGCTCGGCGCATCCAGGGCCACGCGGGCCGACAGGCGTTCGATGCGCTCGATGGTCAGGCCGTGCTGGCTGATGATCGCGCTCACTCGCTGCAGTTGCTCAGGGGTGATCTTGCGGCTGAGCAGGGTCGCGATATGGCGTGGCTCGCCCTGGCCATCGGCCCAGTGCTGGTAGTCGGCCTCGGAAATCGGCGTGTAGCGCGCCTGCAGGTTCAGCTCGTGGGCCTTGGATTGCACGCTCTGCAGCAGGCTGGTGGCCACTTCGTTGTCGGGAATGTCGACCAGGATGCCGAACGACAACGTGCCGTGCATTACCGCCAGGCCGATGTCGAGGATGTTCACACCGCCCTGGAGCAGGACGCCGGTGATGGCGGCGGTGAGACCGGGGCGGTCCTCACCGGTGATGTTGATCAGAACGATTTCGCGCACAACCTGGCTCCGACTTCGATGAAAAATGCGCATTCTACCGATTTTCCATGACCATCGGGCACCAACGATACTTTGCCGACAAAACACGGCTCGCTATACTGCGCAACACTTTTATGCCATTAAGAGCCGCGCTCTGTGAACCGGCCCACGCCCGTCAAGACCGACAACTTCTTCATCATGATCTTCCGAGCCCTGCGCCAACGGCGCGTGCCCCTGGCCCTGCGCATCGCCAGCACCAACATTTTCCTGGTGGCGCTGGCGCTGGTGATCTACGCCTGCGTGATGGGCCTGCAGTTCAAGCAGGCCATGCACGAGCAGGCCGACGCCCTCGGCCAGAGCCTGACCACCCAGACCGCCACCTCGGCGACCGAGCTGCTGGTGTCCAACGACATCCTCAGCCTCAACGTGCTGCTGGGCAACCTGGTGAAGAACCCGCTGGTGGCCCATGCGGCGATCTACAGCGTGGACAACCGCATCCTCGCCGAGGCCGGCCAGCGCCCGCGCAACAGCCTGCTGGGCGAGACCGAGGGCCTGTACCAGACCAAGATCACCTTCCAGGACGTGACCGCCGGTCAGTTGCGCATCAGCCTGGACATGAGCCAGTTCCAGCAGCCGATGCTGATCAGCCTGCAGAGCATGGGCATCCTCGCCGCCATCCTGCTGGCCCTGGCGCTGAGCCTGAGCCTGCGCCAAGGGCGCCATATCACCTTGCCGCTGTTGCAGCTGCGGGTCTGGCTGCGCGACCCGCACCCCTACACCCCGGCCACCGACCGCCAGGACGAGATCGGCGACATCGCCCGCCAGCTGCACGCGCGCCTGGCCCCGCCGCCGCCGCCAGAGCCTGATCCTGAGCCCGAGGAAGACTACGAAGACGATTTCGACGACCTGCGCGACGAAGCCCCGGTCAAGCCTGCACAACGCGCCAAGGCGGTGGTCCAGGCGGACGAGGATGACGACGAGGCCTTCGCCGGCCTGCTGGACGACGAACAGCAACCTGCGGCCAAGCCTGCCGTGGTCGAATCCGATGAGCCACAGAACACGGCCGTGCTGGCCGTGCAACTGGGCTCCCAGGAACAACTGCGCCGCCTGCCGCGCACCCGCCTGACCGAACTGCTGGAGCGCTATCGCGGCTGCCTGGAGCAGGCAGCTTCGCTGTATGACGGCGAAGTCCACACGCTCAACGACGGCAGCACCCTGGTGCTGTTCCACAGCCGTGACTGCGGCGAGGATTACCTGACCAACGCCATCTGCTGCGGCGAGCTGCTGCGCGCCCTGGGCCATGCCCTGCAGATCGAGGTGGCCGACAGCGGCATCACCCTGCAACTGCAGCTGGGCCTGGCGTTGGGCGATGACCTGCAAGGGCTGGAACAGGTCGACCTGCTGATGGCCGAGAAGGCCCAGGATGCACTGGCGCTGTCGCAGCACAGCCGCAACCTGTTGCTGGTGGAGCGGCAGATCAGCGATGACGAGCTGATCCGCAAGCGTGCGCGCATTCGCCCGATTGCCAGCCCTGAAGGCGCTTGCTGCGTGGAGCGGCTGATGGAACCTTACCCGTCGATGCTGGAGCGGCAGCTGGCGCGGATGCACGAGCGCCGCGCCTGATCGAACACGCTGTCAGGTCGTCAGCCAGGTATGGGCGCTACCTGGCTGGATGCCCAGAACACCGTCCATGCGCAGCGGGAACCAGTGCACCATCGCCTCATGGTAGAAGTCCTCATAGATGCGGGACTGAACCCATGACTCGTCGGGGTCGATGTCCATCAACCCCATGTAGTCGGGCCGTAGCGTCTTCAGGCCTTGGTTGAACGCATCGGGGCCGGCCAGGTTCGAGATGGTTTGCATGTAGGCGTTCATTTTCAGATCACCTTCGGCTTGACTCTTGAAGTCGCTCACCTGCGGTCGCGGGGTCGACTTGAACGATTCGGGCAATTGTTCGAATCGTTCATTGGCGCCTTGCAGCAGACGCTTGAGCACCGGGTTGTTGCGGTGGCTGGCGAAATGCGAAGTGGCGATGCGCTTTTGCAAGTGCCAGGGCATCTTGTACTCCCCGCCGAGCAACACATCGTTGGCCCCGGCAGGGAGCGGCCTGGCCTCGCTCACCATCAACGAGTCATCGATGTCCATGTAGATACCGCCCAGCTCATCGATGATGCGCAGACGCAGGTAGTCCGAGGCAGCTGCGTAATTGCGCGAGCTGGCTGTCGGGGAGCGGAAGTAGTTGTAGGCGACCCCCTCTCGCCCGGCGATAAAACGCTGGAAGTACGGCTGTTCACGCAAGTCACGCGCTTCGATACCCACCTCGTTGCACCATGCCCGGTTAGCCTCCAACGCCGCAGCGTCGTTATCCAGGTGCATGATGAACTTGTAGCCCTTGACCCGCAGATTCTTGCTGATGGTGCGCTTGATCATGTACCCCAGCTCTTTTTCTCCGACCCAGATCATGTGAATCTCGTTTGGAATCGGTGTCGCGTTGGCCGGCAGTTGAGGCAGATCCGGGAAGCGGTATTCGGCAATGCTTTCATCCTGAACCAGGGTATGCCGCACCCGCTCATAGTCCTGGGCGCTGAGCTGCTTCCAGCGGTAGGCCTTTCCACTCTTCACCCGCCAGAGGTATTTGCCGCGACGACGCCATGCCGCCGAATCGGCGTCGTACCACACCGCATCACGGGCCACCTCCTTGCGATCGAGCGTTTCCCCATGGTCATCATGGGTGAAGACGATGTCCGCTTCGTAGCAGTCTTTCTCATGGCTCCAGAACAGACCATCGGTGGCGAAGCTCACCTCGACCTTGGGTATCAGCGGCTGGCACTCGATACCTTCGATCTCCTCCGCCGGCAACGGAGGACGCTCGATGACCTTGACCCCACCCGTGCCGCCGCGCAAGCCGTAGCGCAGGTCGATATCCCAGTAGCCGTTGTCCATGCAGGTCAGAAACGGCCCCCATTGCAGCGGTTCGTCCTCTGAGCGGATACGCAATTGCTGTTCGTGCTCCAGCCATTGCACGCGGTACACGTCAGGGCGGACCCTTACATACATTTTTCCCTGGTCGATGAACACGCCTTTACCGCTGCCAGCCACCCGCAATGGCCGATCGGTCGCCAGACGCTTCAGGTTGTTTCGCAGATCAGGCTGCAGCGTATCGTGTACGGGCCTTGCCGCCTTGTATTCCGCCGTAGCCTCCAAGGCCGGGCCCTGGGCACCTTCGACCGCAGCGTCCTGCAGCACCTGGGTGGCGTGCTCCGCTTCGGCGGCTTCTGCGACCGCTCGCTGGGTTTCATCCAGCGTCGCGCCGAAGGCCTTGAGCTGCGATAGCTCCCCTGCCAGCGGCAGCGCGTTGAGGAAGCCGAACACGAGCCGTTGTGCGCCTTCGGCTTGCTCTTCACGATTGTGTGCCGTGAGCATTTCTCCCGCGCCCACCCCTAGCAGGGCAACGCCCAGAGCGGCAGCCAGCGGCGCCAGCGCTGGCACGGCCAGGGCGATCGCGCCCACCACGTTGGCGCTGATCTCCACCCCATAGGCGGTAAGCTTGCGGTAATACTGGCTCTTGCTACCGATGTCATAGTCGGCATCGCTGAACAACCGTTGCTTGATCCGGTCGCGGAAGTAGCTGAGGGGGTACGGGTAGCGTGCACCACCGATGGTGATGGTGCTGCTGGGGTACCAGTGCCCGGTGGCGTCATTCAAGCGTCGAGGGTGCGCCGCCAGGCCGGCGAGGGCGACATCGACGCCGCTGAAGAAGTTACCGTCCTGCCTGTCCTTGCTGCTGAAGTGACTGGCGAGGGCTGCCCGCTTGCGTGGATTCCGGCATTGATGGGTGAACCAATCGCGAAGTTCTCGAACATTTGCAAAGCCATGCAAGGGTGACGAATTGCCAGGGATGTACAGTACTTGGTGGTCCTGGCCATGTTCGCCGAAGACCATGATGTCACTGGCCTCATAACCATGAATCTTCAATGGCGAGATCGTGCGGGTTCTTGAAACCGGGTTATCGGCAAAATAGCGGAACGAGGTGCCCTCCCAGCTCGTGTCGGGGCTGAGCATCAGGCTCTTGAGCACCAGCTCCGCATGGGCGCGGCTCAGGGTGCCTTCGTCGCGCTGCAGCAAAGCGGCATGGACGACGCTGCCCTTGAGCAGAAGATGGTAGGTGTGCTGCTGATGGCTCCAGAAATGCCGCAAGTACTCCAGATAACGGCTTTGCAACCCGGTCTCCCAGACAAAGGCACGGAATGTGGCCGGGTCCAGGTTCACCTGGGTGGCAGCCCCGTAGGTCTGGGCAGGGTCGCGTTGGTAGATGGCGTCGTAGGCGACACTGTTCGCCAGCTGTGCCGGGCTCAGCTCGACAATTTCACTCACTTCGTAAGCTTGCCGGCGCCACGCCATGGGGCGCCCCAGGTGGTCAGTCCAGCTGCCGCTTCCCTGCTGCTGCCAGTTGGCGATCAGCGCCTGGGTCAAGGTCATGGCATGAGCGACTTGTGCACGCCAGGGGCCTTCGTCTACATCGGCGAACTCCAGGTACAAGGTGGCAAGCACCAGATCGTCAGGATCATCCTCGATACCGTGCTGGGCGAGGTACTCACGCAAGGCGTCGGCAGCGTAATCATGGGGGCTTTGCAGGGTGACCTGTTCACGATCGAAGACCTGCTTGATCGAAAGCAGGATGTCTTCGTCCTGCTCCGTGGTGGCGGGAATCAGCGCGGCGAAATGGTGCTGGCCGGACTCGACGCTGGCATCGGGGTGGGAGGCTGGCTCGGGACTGTAGGGCTCGCCGGGGGCGGGACGTTCGGGGAGGATGGGTTGGTAGCTCATGCCCAGATTCCTTACACGGTTGAGGTAAGGATGAACATATCGCTGCGCCAGAACGCCCTGTAGTACATAACTGACGCACGTGCTCCTGCCTTTCCTGCTCCGGCGCGACAGCGCGACAGCGCGACAGCCACAAAAAAGCCCGCATCGCTGCGGGCTTCGGGCTGCCAGGTGCATCAGAACCGATAGACTTCCATATCGGTACGAATCGGCGAAGCCATCGGGATTTTCGACTTCTCCGGCTCTTTCTTCACCTGCACCGGCGCCGCCGGCTTCTTCGGCTGCTCTTCGACGATCGCCGGCTGGTTGGCCAGTGGCTTGACCGCGCTGCTCAACTGTTCGGCCAACTTCTGCAGCAGTTGCCCCTGGGCCTGAACCTGGGACGACTCGCTGCCTTCATGGGGCTGTTCGAGATGGACGATGCGGTTGTCACGCACATGGCCACGGCGATCGAGCAGGCGCCACTGGGCATCGAGGATCGCCGGCTGATTCTTGCCCGAGTCCAGGCGGGTGATCGACAGCAACACCTGCACGTCCGGGGAGAAGCCGGTGCTGGCCGGGGCCAGGACCACGCGCTGGCTGTCCAGGCGCCAGGCCAGCTGACGCACCAGCAACTGGTCGATGTCCGCCGACAGGCTACCTGCCCAACGACCGTCGGTCGCCGAACTCAGGCTGCCATCGGCCTGACGCTGCAAAAAGGTTTCGCGCTGCAGGTAATCGGCCACCGACACAGGGCCGAGCACCACGGCCATGCCCGCACTCTGTGAAGGCTGGCCAGGATCACCGCTGTCGAGTTGGTACAGGGCCACCGGCTGGTGCATGCTGCACCCGCCCAGCCCCAGCAAACCCGTCATCAACAGCGCAAATGGAAGGCGCAGGAATTTCATTCAACCCATCCAGGCGGTCGCTACCAGGCAACCGCAGTGATACTGATATCGATTCAATCGGGCACACGGCCACGCCGTCACCGCAGGGGCACTATCATCCGCGAAATATCGGTCCGACTCCAGCATTTCTGCCTGGAACAGCGCTGAAATTGCCGCTCCAGACGTTTCATCGGATTATTCCTACGCCTCTACCAGCAGTGCATCGACCCGCTGGAAGCCGCGTGGCAGTTTGCTGCCGCGCCGGCCGCGCTCGCCCTTGTAGTGCTCCAGATCGTCGGCTTTAAGGGACAGGGTACGCTTGCCGGCTTGCAATACAAGGGTCGCGCCCTCGGCAATCACCGCCAGGTCGGTGACATATTCTTCACGGCTGGCGACCCGATCACCGGGCACGCCGATGATCTTGTTGCCCTTGCCTTTGCCCAGTTGCGGCAGGTCGGACACCTTGAACACCAGCAGGCGCCCCTCGGTGGTGACCGCCGCCAGCCAGTCCTGCTCACGGCTGGCCACCGGGCGCGGGGTCATGACCTTGGCCCCGTTGGGCAGGCTGAGCAGGCCCTTGCCGGCCTTGTTCTTGGCCTGCAGGTCCTCGCCCTTGACCACGAAGCCGTAGCCGGCGTCCGAGGCCACCACGTACAGCGCGTCGTCGTCCGGCAGCAGCACGCACTCGAAGGTGGCCCCCGGCGGCGGCGTCAGACGGCCGGTCAGCGGCTCGCCCTGGCCACGCGCCGACGGCAGGGTGTGCGCGGCCACCGAATAACTGCGGCCGGTGGAGTCGATCAGCACGGCAAACTGGTTGGAACGGCCCGCGGCAGCGGCCTTGAAGCCGTCGCCGGCCTTGTACGACAGGCCGGTGGCATCGATATCGTGGCCCTTGGCGCAACGCACCCAGCCCTTTTCCGACAGCACCACCGTGACCGGCTCGGTCGGCATCAGCTCGTTTTCCGACAGGGCCTTGGCTTCGGCGCGCGCGACGATCGGCGAGCGCCGGTCGTCGCCATAGGTCTCGGCGTCCTTGATCAGCTCGCTGCGCACCAGCTTGCGCAGCTTGGCGTCGCTGCCGAGCAGGGCCTGCAGCTTGGCCTGCTCCTTGAGCAGTTCGTCCTGCTCGCCGCGGATCTTCATCTCTTCCAGGCGCGCCAGCTGACGCAGGCGGGTCTCGAGGATGTAGTCGGCCTGGATCTCGGTCAGCTCGAAGCGGGCGATCAGGGCCTGCTTGGGATGCTCCTCGGTGCGGATGATGTGGATCACTTCGTCCAGGTTGAGGAACGCGGTGAGCAAGCCGTCCAACAGGTGCAGGCGCTTCTCGACCTTGTCCAGGCGGTGCTGTAGGCGGCGACGAACGGTGTTGGTGCGGAATTCCAGCCATTCCAGCAGCAGCGCGCGCAGGTTCTTCAGCTGCGGGCGGCCGTCGAGGCCGATGATGTTGACGTTGACTCGGTAGCTGCTCTCGAGGTCGGTGGTGGCGAACAGGTGCTGCATCAACTCGTCGGCATCGACGCGATTCGAGCGCGGGATGATGACGATGCGGCACGGGTTCTCGTGGTCCGACTCGTCACGCAGGTCGGCGACCATCGGCAGCTTCTTGGCCTGCATCTGCGCGGCGATCTGCTCCAGCACCTTGGCCCCGGAGACCTGGTGCGGCAGCGCGGTGACGACGATGTCGCCATCCTCGACGCGGTATACGGCGCGCATGCGGATCGAGCCGCGGCCGGTTTCGTAGATCTTCTGGATCTCGGCTCGCGGCGTGATGATTTCCGCCTCGGTCGGGTAATCCGGGCCCTGGATGTGCTCGCACAGCTGCTCGATGGTGGCCTTGGGCTCGTCGAGCAGGCGCACGCAGGCGCTGGCCACTTCGCGCAGGTTGTGCGGCGGCACGTCGGTGGCCATGCCCACGGCAATGCCGGTGGTGCCGTTGAGCAGGATGTTGGGCAGGCGCGCCGGCAGCACTGCCGGCTCTTCCAGCGTGCCGTCGAAATTCGGCACCCAGTCCACGGTGCCCTGGCCCACTTCGCTGAGCAGCACGTCGGCGTAGCGCGACAGCCGCGCCTCGGTGTAACGCATGGCGGCGAACGACTTCGGATCGTCCGGCGCACCCCAGTTGCCCTGGCCATCGACCAGGGTGTAGCGGTAGCTGAACGGCTGCGCCATCAGCACCATGGCTTCATAGCAGGCCGAATCGCCGTGGGGGTGGAACTTGCCGAGCACGTCACCCACGGTACGGGCGGACTTCTTGTGCTTGGCGTCGGCATCGAGCCCCAACTCGCTCATGGCGTAGACGATGCGGCGCTGCACCGGCTTGAGGCCGTCGCCGATATGCGGCAGGGCCCGGTCCATGATCACGTACATGGAGTAGTTGAGGTAGGCCTGTTCGGTGAAGTCGGCCAGCGAGCGGCGTTCGACGCCGTCGAGGCTGAGTTCCAGTGGGTCGCTCATGCGGGCCTCGTCATTTCAGGTTCTGGCGCAGCAGCATGGTGCCGCCGCGCTGGGTGAATTCAAGTTGTTTCAGGGCGCTCATGCCCAGCAGCACGGTCTGGCCATCCAGGCCCGGCACCACCAGGGCGCGCACGTTCTGCAGGCGGATATCGCCGAGTTGCAAGGTGTCCAGGCGGGTACGGTAGCCTTCGGTGCGGCCATTGGCGGTACTCAGCACCACCGGGCTGCCGCGCTGCAGGTCAAGGTCCTTGGCCAGCGCTTCGGGAATCGCCACATCGGTGGCACCGGTGTCGAGCATGAAATGCGCGACCTGGCCGTTGATCGCGCCATCCAGCACGAAATGGCCCTGGCGGTTACCCAGCAGGCGCACTTCGATGAAGCCATCGCCGTGGGACGACTGCACCACCGTGTTGGGGTTGCGCTCACGCTCTTCCCAATGGCCGAAGAAGCGCACGGCCAGGAACATCCCCGCCGCCCAGGCGACGATCATCAGTACCTTGCCCGCGCGTTTGCCCGGTGGCTGGCTCATGGGTTGGCGCTCCAGCCGCCCTGGGGCGCGTCGAAGCGGTACACCACCGGGCGGGATTCGCCATCGGCACGGTCACCGTTGTTGTTGTCCAGGCCGATCCAGGCGCCCTTGGCATCGACCACCAACGCTTCGGCCAGGCCGAAGGGCTGCTTGTAGCGGCGCTCAGGCACCAAGGCATCGGCCGCGAACGACCAGCAACGCTCGACCTTGCCGCTGTCGGCATCACGCCGGCACACGCGGTAGGCGTTGCGTTCGAGGGTGAACAGCTTGCCCTCGAACCAGGCCAGGTCGGCAAAGTCCCGCGACAGGGCACGGGCGTTGGGCATCTGCTCCGGCTGCATCTCGACCCCGGCCTCGCTCAGCAGCACGCAGCGGCGCCCGCAGGTCCACACCGACTGCTGGCGCTCGATGGCCACCAGGCCACGGCGCTCGCGCTCGGCCGCCAGCCACAGACGGTCGCCTGCCGGGTTGATCGCCAGGCCTTCGAACAGCGCATTGAAGTTCAACAGCATGCCACTGGCCCGGGCCTGGCGCACCAGGGCAGGGTCGATCTTCAGCCAGTACGGCTCGCCTTCGACCGGCAATTGCAGCACTGCCGCGTGGGCCTCACTGACCAGGTAGAGGTTACCCGCTTGATCGCAGGTGATGCCCTCATAATCCAGCTCACCGCCGCGCATGTACGACGCCGCCCAATTGCGCGACTTCAGGCCCCACGGCAGGCCGCTTTCCGGCGGCGCAGGCGGAGTGAAGGTGAGCGGCTGGGCGCGCCAGGTGGCGCTCTGCTGGTCAAAGCGATAGATACGATCGTCGTCACGGTCGGAAACACCCCACAGCCCGCCCCGGCACTGGGCCAGGCCGGACAGGTTGCCACCGCGCATGCCGTCGATCGGGTGCTCGGACGACAGTTTCAGCTCCGGCCAGTTGCCCGCCAGGCCAGGCAGGGCAAGCAGCGCCAGGCAGGCCGCGACCAGCAGACGAATCAAACCAGTACCTCGGCCAGGTTGCCTTTGGTTTCCAGCCAGTTCTTGCGGTCGCTGGCGCGCTTCTTGGCCAGCAGCATGTCCATGATTTCGGTGGTACCCGCCAGGTCATCCAGGGTCAGCTGGACCAGGCGCCGGGTGTTCGGGTCCATGGTGGTTTCACGCAGCTGCGGCGGGTTCATCTCGCCCAGGCCCTTGAATCGGGTGACCTGCGGCTTGCCACGTTTCTTCTCGGCCACCAGGCGGTCGAGGATGCCGTCACGCTCGGCCTCGTCCAGGGCGTAGTAGATTTCCTTGCCCAGGTCGATGCGGTACAGCGGCGGCATGGCGACGTAGACGTGGCCGGCCTCGACCAGCGGGCGGAAGTGCTGGACGAACAGGGCGCAGAGCAAGGTGGCGATGTGCAGGCCGTCGGAGTCGGCGTCGGCGAGGATGCAGATCTTGCCGTAGCGCAGCTGCGTCAGGTCGGCAGCGCCCGGGTCGACGCCGATGGCCACGGCGATGTTGTGCACTTCCTGGCTGGCCAGGACTTCGCCGCCGTCCACTTCCCAGGTATTGAGGATCTTGCCGCGCAGCGGCAGGATCGCCTGGAACTCCTTGTCCCGCGCCTGCTTGGCGGAACCGCCGGCGGAATCACCCTCGACCAGGAACAGCTCGGCACGCATCGGGTCCTGCCCGGCGCAGTCGGCCAGCTTGCCTGGCAGTGCCGGGCCCTGGGTGATGCGTTTGCGCTCGACCTTCTTGCTCGCCTTGAGGCGCCGGCCGGCGTTGCTGATGGCCAGTTCGGCCAGCTGCATGCCGAGCTCGGGGTGGGCGTTGAGCCACAGGCTGAAGGCGTCCTTGACCACGCCGGAGACGAACGCGGCGGCCTCGCGGGACGACAGGCGTTCCTTGGTCTGGCCGGAGAACTGTGGCTCCTGCATCTTCATCGAGAGGACGAAGGTGATGCGCTCCCAGACGTCTTCCGGTGCCAGCTTGACCCCGCGCGGCAGCAGGTTGCGGAATTCGCAGAACTCGCGCATGGCATCCAGCAGGCCTTGGCGCAGGCCGTTGACGTGGGTGCCGCCCTGGGCGGTGGGGATCAGGTTGACGTAGCTTTCCTGCACACTGTCGCCGCCTTCGGGCAGCCACAGCAGGGCCCAGTCCACGGCCTCCTTGTTGCCGGCCAGGCTGCCACAGAACGGCTCGTCAGGCAGGCGCTGGAACTCGCTGACCGAATCGACCAGGTAGGAGCGCAGGCCGTCCTCGTAGTGCCACTCGACCTTCTCGCCGCTGGCCTTGTCCTCGAAGCTGACCAGCAGGCCCGGGCACAGTACCGCCTTGGCCTTGAGCACGTGCTTGAGGCGGCTGATGGAGAACTTGGCCGAATCGAAGTACTTCGGATCGGGGCTGAAGTACACGCTGGTGCCGGTGTTGCGCTTGCCGACCGTGCCGACCACTTCCAGCTCGCTGGCCTTGAAGCCGTCGGCAAAGGTCATCTGGTACTCGTTGCCGTCGCGCTTGACGCGCACGCGCACCTGGGTCGACAGGGCGTTGACCACCGAAATGCCCACGCCATGCAGGCCGCCGGAGAACTGGTAGTTCTTGTTGGAGAACTTGCCGCCGGCATGCAGCTTGGTGAGGATCAGCTCGACACCGGATACCCCCTCCTCCGGATGGATGTCCACCGGCATGCCGCGGCCGTCGTCGCTGACTTCCAGCGAGTGGTCGGCGTGGAGGATGACCTGCACCGAACGGGCATGGCCGGCCAGGGCTTCGTCGACGCTGTTGTCGATGACTTCCTGGGCCAGGTGGTTCGGCCGGCTGGTATCGGTGTACATGCCCGGGCGCTTGCGCACCGGGTCAAGGCCGGAGAGGACTTCGATGGCGTCTGCGTTATAGGCGCTAGCGCTGGGATTGGCCATGGGTTCTCGTCGTCAGTCAGGTGAATGCAAAAAGGTCAAAATACGGAGAAATCGAGCGCCGCATACTGCTGCGCCGCGATGCCGGCGAATGCCAGCAGCCCCGGCAGCTGCGCAGCGAAGCCCTGGTAGCTGTGGTCGCCACCGGCCTGGATGCGCAGGGCACAGGCCCGGTAATAACGCTCGGCGTCGCGGTAGTCCAGGGTTTCATCGGCTGTCTGCAGCCACACTTGATAGCGGCCGGGGTCCGTGGGTGCCGGCACTTCCAGTTCGGCCAGGGCCTGCACGTGGTCCAGGGTCAGTTCCCAGGTTTCGTCGGTGTAGTGGTTGCGCTGGGTGCCCAGGTAGCCGTCGAAGCGCCGGTGCGGGGTGACTGCCGGGTTGACCAGCAGGGCCTTGAGGCCGTGGCGTTCGGCCAGATGGGTGGCATAGTAGCCGCCAAGCGAACTGCCGACCAGCAGCGGCGCACCCAGTTCGGCGATGGCGGCTTCGAGCTGGGCCATGGCCTGGCGCGGGTGGTGGTGCAAGGCGGGCATGCGCAATTGGGCCGACAGGCCCAGCTGCTGCATCACGGCCTCGAGCTGGCGCGCCTTGGTGGAAAGCGGCGAGCTGTTGAAGCCATGGATATAGAGGATGGAACCCGACATGCTGCCCCCGGAAACTGTGGCTTCGCGCCCGATGGTGCGGGCGCAGGGACGCGCAGTGTAGCGTGTTCGCCGGGTTTTGGCGCCGGATGGCCAATTTCGCAACAATTTCTTCAACGGGGCCACTCACCGCGAATCCCTGTGGGAGCGGGCTTGCCCGCTCCCACAGGGATTCGCGCGGGCTTCGAAGACTTCAGTACCCCGGGCTGTTGAAGTCGAGCTTCACCTCGAAGTCCAGGGCCCTCTGCACCCCGGTTTCCAGCCGCCCGTCGGCATGCAGGCGCAGCCAGCGATAGCCCGGCTGCTCTTCGCTGACCTTGAAGTCCTCGCTGCCCGCCGCGAACTGGATGCAGGTCGAGGGCGTGGCCAGCAGGCGCAGGTCATCGCTGACCTCGTCCCATTCCTGATGGATGTGCCCCCAGAGCAGCGCCTTGACCTGTGGATAACCGCGCAACCGCTGCAACAGCGCATCGGCATTGCGCAGGCCGATCGGCGCGATCCAGGCGCAGCCGATATCCACCGGCTGGTGGTGGCAGCACACCAGGCAATGACGCTCTCCAGCGGAGGCCAGAGCGTCATCGAGCGTCGACAACTGTTGCGCTTCGAGGAACCCGTGGGTGGCGCCCGGCACTGCGCTGTCGAGCATGACCACGCGCCAGGCGCCGATGTCGGTCACAGCCTGGACCAGGGCAGGCGCCACCTGGGCCATGACCCTGGCTTCATCATGATTGCCCGGCAACCAGCGGGTTGGCACGGCGAATTCGCCGGTCAACTCGGCAAATGCCTCATAGGAGGCGACGCTGCCATCCTGGGACAGGTCGCCGGTGCACAGCAGCAGGTCGACGCGCGGCTGCTCGCGGCGCACCTGGGCCACCACATGGCGCAGGCTGTCGCGGGTATTGAGGCCCAGCAAGGTGCCCGCCGGGTCGGCGAACAGGTGGGCGTCGGTCAGTTGCACCACATGCACGGGCGCAGGGAATGGGGCTGGGTGCGGCAACGGCCGGCTCCTCGAACGGTTTCTGCAGCGATTATGGCCGGGGAACGGTTTGCCGCAAACACTCGAAACCGACCCAGGTCACAATTCGGCAAACGCGGCTCAGCGCACACTCGCCAGTTCATGGCCGCAGGCCAGGCAGTGGCTCAGCCATTCGCCAAGGAACAGGTTGAGCTGGGCCTTTTCGTCCGGCTGGTGCATCGCCTCGTTCGGATACGGGTAGATGCTGCGCAGCCGCCGGGCATGCTCGGCGCTGACCACTTCGGCCATGCGCGCATCGTGGTACACCTGCACTTCCAGGTGCGGCACCGGCAACCACGGCAGGCTGTGCTCCTGGCGCACCCGCAGGGTGGTGGTGTAAGGGCAGGCCAGCACCACGTCGAGCACCAGCACGCCAAGCATCTGATCGCCCTGGGTCATGCCGATGCGCCGCGAACTCTGGGTGGTACGCATATCGGGCAACAGGCGCATGAGCCGGGCGTAGTTGGCCTCGCAGGCTGCCTGCAGCCCGGCCAGATCGACCCGATAACGCTCACGCAGCAGGTTCACTTCCACATACCTCGGACTTCGTCTTTGTTCAGCGCCAGCCATTGCAGGCCGATGATGGTCGCCGCGTTGCAGATGCGGCCATCGCGTACCGCCTGCAGCGCATCTTCGAACGACCAGGCGCGCACGCGGATGTCTTCGCCTTCCGTTTCCAGCCCATGCAGGCCGCCGGCGCCCTCGCTGGTGCAGCGGCCGAGAAACAGGTGCACGTATTCGTCACTGCCACCTGGCGAGGGGAAGTAGCGGGTCATCGGCCACAGGGCGCTGATCGCCAGGCCGGCTTCCTCTTCGGCTTCGCGATGGGCGACCTCTTCGGGCTGTTCGGTTGCCTTGTCGATCAGCCCGGCGACCATTTCGATCAGCCAGGGGTTGTCGATCTTGCCCAGGGCACCCACGCGGAATTGTTCGATCAGGACCACTTCATCACGCAGCGGATCGTAGGGCAGCACACACACGGCATCGTGACGCACGAACAGCTCGCGGCTGATTTCGCGGCTCATGCCGCCGGCGAACAGCTCGTGGCGCAGGCGCACCTTGTCGAGCTTGTAGAAGCCCTTGAAGCAGTTGGCCCGCTCGGCGATCTCGACCGCCTTGGGTGTCGAATTCAACGTGTCTGACATGGAAATCCTCATGGCTACAGCAACAGCGCAAATGCCGCATCGCGCCATCCTACTCTGCAAGGTGGCCGGTTTCACCCCTTTCCGGCAACCGTTCGCGCACTCGGGACAGCACGTCCTCACTCTGTTAGCTTAGTGGCGAACTGAAGGCCGCGCAGACGGTCAAAGGCCGACTTTCCCTGTTCTGCAAGGATCATCATGACACTTGTCAAACTGACGTCCGTGGCCGTGCTGGCACTCGCCCTGGTTGCCTGCCAGAGCCTGTTCGCACCCAACTACCGGGCCCCGCTCGAGGTCAAGCGCGATGCCTGGGAGCACGTCAAGCCCGGCTGCAGCGAAAGCGACTGCCCGCTGGTGAACATCGACATGATCCACTTCCCGGCCCTGCCCAAGCTCGACGCCATCGTCGAACAGCGCCTGCTGCAGCTGACCGAAGACAACCAGCATGGCACCGCGCCGGCCACCCTGCAGGCCTACGAGCAGCAGTTTCTGGCCAGTGCCGACAAACGCAACAGCAGCTACCTGCAAGCCAAGGTACGCGAGCAGCATGACGGCCTGGTGATCGTCGAGCTGTCCAGCTACCTCGACAGCGGCGGCGCCCACGGCATGCCGGGGCGCGGCTTCATCAACTACTCGCGCAGGCTGGACAAGGTCCTGACCTTGCAGGACATGCTGCTGCCGGGCCAGGAAGAGACGTTCTGGAAGACCGTTGCAGAGTCGCACCGCGCCTGGCAGATCAGCGTCGGCATGGACAAGGACGCCGAGTTCGTCAAGACCTGGCCCTTCAAGCGCTCGCCGCACATCGCCCTGACGTACGGCGCGCTGGTGGTCAAGTACGAGGTCTATGCCATTGCGCCCTACTCCATGGGCCACGTGGAACTGAAGATCCCCTACCCGCGCCTGAACGGCGTGCTCAAGCCCGAACTGTTTCCCGGCCGCGGCTGAGGCTCAACAGCGCGTGCAGCGCACCTGCCAGCAGCAGCGCTGGCAGGGTCGCCCCCAGTTCCGGAGCCTTGGCGGCAATCATGTGATAGGCCGCCACGCCCGCCGCCCAGGCCAGCAGCGCCTGCCAGTGCAAGCCGTCGACCTGCGCCGGCAGGCGGCGACGACGGACCAGGTAGTGGTCCACCAGCACCACGCCGAACAGCGGCGCGAACACCGAACCGATCAACAGCAGGAAGTTTTCGTACTGGGCCAGGGGCGCCAGCAGGGCGATCAGGGTGCACAGCACGCCGATGGCCAGGGCCAGGTGCTCGACTTTCAGCGGCACCAGCACCCCGCTGGAAACAGCCGCCGAGTGAATGTCGGCGAAGGCCTTTTCCGACTCGTCCAGCAAAATCAGCAGCAGCGGGATGCCCATGCCGGCACCGGCCAGCGCCAGCAGCAGCGCGTTGACCTCGCCACTGGCGGCGAAGGCCAGGGTGTAGGCCACGCCCAGGCTCATCAGCCAGGTGTTGCCGATGAAATAACCCAGCACGGTACCGCCGAACACATGGCGACCGTTGCGGGCGAAGCGCGAATAGTCGGCGATCAGTGGCAGCCACGACAGCGGCATGGCGATGACGATGTCGAAACCCACGGCCAGCGACATCGAACCATCCCCTGCCCGGTTCCATAGCTCGCCCAGGTCGGCCTTGGCGAACAGGTTCCAGGTCAGCCACAGGCATGCGCCCAACAGCAGCCAGATGCCCCAGGCGCGCAGCACCTTGCGCACGAACGCCAGCGGCCCGCTGACCGCAAGCAGGGTGGCCAGGGCGCCGAAGCACAGGGTCCAGAGCATCGGGCTGTTCCAGGCGCTGTCCTCGCCGAACGCCCGCGCGCCCAGAAGGCTCGCGGCATCGCGCATGACGATGATCTCGAACGCGCCCCAGCCCACCAGTTGCAGCAGGTTGAGCAATGCCGGCAGGCGCGCGCCATGGCGGCCCAGGCTCAGTTTCAAGGTGCCCATGGCCGACAGGCCGGTGTCGCTGCCGATGACCCCGGCAGCGCCGAGCAGCAGCACACCGACACCCGTGCCGAGGGCAATCGCCAGGACTGCCCCGGCAAGGCCCAGGCCCGGGGCGAGCATGGCGCCGACCTGCAGGACCATGAGGCCGATGCCGAGGGAGAACCATAGCGAGAACAGGTCACGGGCGCCGAAGATGCGCTGATGGCTGGGGACCGGGTGGTCGGGGGAGAATTGGCTGTGGGTGGTCATGCTTTCAGACGCTCGACGAAGTGTTGGAGTGGTGTAGGAGCGGCCTTGTGTCGCGAAAGGGCCGCAAAGCGGCCCCTGCATTTTCAGCAGCGAAGCTGAAAACCTGGGGCCGCTTCGCAGCCCTTTCGCGACACAAGGCCGCTCCTACAAAGGTCAGCCTTGCAGTTAGACTTTGTGGTACAGCTGGCTGCCTTCCTGGCGGAAGCGTTCGGATTGCTCGCGCATGCCCTGCTCGACCGTCACGTCCACGGTTTCGATCTTGGCGGCATATTCGCGCACTTCCTGGGTGATCTTCATCGAGCAGAACTTCGGCCCGCACATCGAGCAGAAGTGCGCGACCTTGGCCGATTCCTTCGGCAGCGTCTCGTCGTGGAAGGCCCGCGCGGTGTCCGGGTCCAGGCCCAGGTTGAACTGGTCCTCCCAGCGGAATTCGAAGCGCGCCTTGGACAGCGCGTTGTCACGGATCTGCGCGCCCGGGTGGCCTTTGGCGAGGTCCGCGGCATGCGCGGCGATCTTGTAGGTGATGATGCCGGTCTTGACGTCATCCTTGTTCGGCAGGCCCAGGTGCTCCTTGGGCGTGACGTAGCAGAGCATGGCGCAGCCGAACCAGCCGATCATCGCCGCGCCGATGCCCGAGGTAATGTGGTCATAGCCCGGGGCGATGTCGGTGGTCAGCGGCCCGAGGGTGTAGAACGGCGCCTCGTCGCAGCACTCCAGCTGCTTGTCCATGTTCTCCTTGATCAGCTGCATCGGCACGTGGCCGGGGCCTTCGATCATGCACTGCACGTCATGCTTCCAGGCGATCTTGGTCAGCTCGCCGAGGGTTTCCAGCTCACCGAACTGGGCGGCGTCGTTGGCATCGGCGATCGAGCCCGGGCGCAGGCCGTCACCCAGCGAGAAGCTGACGTCGTAGGCCTTCATGATTTCGCAGATCTCGTCGAAGTGCGTGTACAGGAAGTTCTCCTTGTGGTGCGCCAGGCACCACTTGGCCATGATCGAACCGCCGCGGCTGACGATGCCGGTGACCCGCTTGGCGGTCAGTGGCACGTAGCGCAGCAGCACGCCGGCGTGGATGGTGAAATAGTCCACGCCCTGCTCGGCCTGTTCGATCAGGGTGTCGCGGAACAGCTCCCAGGTCAGGTCCTCGGCGACGCCGCCGACTTTCTCCAGGGCCTGGTAAATCGGCACGGTACCGATCGGCACCGGCGAGTTGCGGATGATCCACTCGCGGGTTTCGTGGATGTGCTTGCCGGTGGACAGGTCCATGACCGTGTCCGAGCCCCAGCGGATGCCCCAGGTCAGCTTGGCCACTTCTTCCTCGATCGAGGAACCCAGGGCGCTGTTGCCGATGTTGCCGTTGATCTTCACCAGGAAGTTGCGGCCGATGATCATCGGCTCCAGTTCCGGGTGGTTGATGTTGGCCGGGATGATCGCGCGGCCGCGGGCGATTTCCTCGCGCACGAACTCGGCGGTGATTTCTTTCGGGATGCTGGCGCCAAAGCTGTGGCCGGCGTGCTGCTGCGCCAGCAGGCCGGCGGCGCGGGCCTCCTGCAGCTTCATGTTCTCGCGGATGGCGACGTATTCCATCTCGGCGGTGATGATGCCCTGGCGCGCGTAGTGCATCTGCGTGACGTTGGCGCCGGCCTTGGCCCGGCGCGGGTTGCGCACGTGGGCGAAGCGCAGCTTGGCGAGCTCGGCATCGTGCAAGCGCTGCTGGCCGAAGTCCGAGCTCAGGCCACCGAGGCGCTCGGTGTCGCCACGGGCGTCGAGCCAGTTGCCGCGCACGTCGGCCAGGCCCTTGCGCACGTCGATGATGACCTCAGGGTCGGTGTACGGGCCAGAGGTGTCGTACACCAGCACCGGGGCGTTGCTTTCGCCGCCGAAGTCGGTGGGGGTGTCGTGCAGGCTGATTTCGCGCATGGGCACGCGGATGTCCGGGCGCGAGCCTTCGACATGGACCTTGCGCGAACGCGGGAAGGGTTGCACGGACTGCTGATCGACTTGTGCCGATTCGCTGAGGTTGATCGATTTTTCTTGTTTGGTCATCACAGGCTCTCCAGACGGCTTCCAAGCGGGCGGAATGTCGGGGGAGAACCTGAAAGGCATGGACGCACCCCTTGACGGGTGCAGTGCCGGAGACGGGGGTGCCTGAAGCTGCATGCAGCTGCGACATTCCCGGACCTGGCACAAGAGGCTCCCCGGGAAGGCGAGCAATCTTGTTCCCTACGCAGGCGTTAACCTGATCAGGTTCAACGGGATCCGCACCTCTGCGATCTCAGCCTTTGCTTCAAGGCACCCCGACAAGAACATGCGCAGTCTAGACTGGAGTGGTCGGCAAAGCCAAGCGGCTAGAACGCGGCATGATGAAAGGCACACATGGCGATTGTTGCCGGAGGGCGCGTGGCACTACACTGGCGCACCGAACAATACTCAACAGTTCAGTAATTATTCTTCGTACAAGGATTGCCCCTATGCTGCGCAAACTCTCACTGGCGATTGCCGTGTCTTGTGCGTCCAACACAGTGGTCTGGGCCGCGGATGTGCCCACCACGGTCAAGACCGACCTGGTCAGCGTCTACCAGGAAGCGGTCGACAACAACGCCGATCTTGCGGCCGCCCGCGCCGATTATGGCGCCCGCCGCGAAGTCGTGCCCCAGGCCCGCGCCGGCCTGCTGCCGAACCTGTCGGCCGGTGCCGAGATGATGAACACCCGCACCAAGCTGGACCAACCTTCGGCCACCAGCACCCGCAGCGGCAACGCCTGGAGCGCGACCCTGGCCCAGCCGATCTTCCGCGCCGACCGCTGGTTCCAGCTGCAGGCCGCCGAGGCGGTCAACGAGCAGGCCGCGCTGGAGCTGTCGGCCACCGAGCAGAACCTCATCCTGCAAAGTGCGCAAAGCTACTTCTCGGTGCTCCGCGCCCAGGACAACCTGGCCGCCACCAAGGCCGAGGAAGCCGCCTTCAAGCGCCAGCTCGACCAGTCCAACGAACGCTTCGATGTCGGCCTTTCCGACAAGACCGACGTGCTGCAGTCCCAGGCCAGCTACGACACCGCCCGGGCCAACCGGCTGATTGCCGAACGCCAGGTGCAGGATGCCTTCGAGGCCCTGGTGACCCTGACCAACCGTGAGTACAGCTCGATCCAGGGCGTGGTGCATACCTTGCCGGTGCAGGTGCCGACCCCCAACGACGCCAAGGCCTGGGTGGAAACCGCCGGGCGCCAGAACCTCAACCTGCTGGCCACCAATCACGCGGTCGTCGCCGCCGAAGAGACCCTGCGCCAGCGCAAGGCCGGCCACGCACCGACCGTCGATGCGGTGGCCAAGTACCAGAAGGGCGACAACGACAGCCTGGGCTTCACCAACCCCTCGCCGTTTGGCCAGCGCTACGGCGGCGACGTGGAACAGACCAGCATCGGCCTGCAACTGAACATTCCGATCTACAGCGGTGGCCTGACCAGCTCGCAGGTGCGCGAGGCCTACCAGCGCCTGAGCCAGAGCGAACAGCAGCGCGAAAGCCTGCGCCGCCAGGTCACGGAAAACACCCGCAACCTGCACCGTGCGGTGAACACCGACGTGGAACAGGTGAAGGCGCGCAAGCAGTCGATCATTTCCAACCAGAGTGCGCTGGAGGCCACCGAGATCGGCTACCAGGTCGGTACCCGCAACATCGTCGACGTGCTCGATGCCCAGCGCCAGCTGTACACCTCGGTACGCGACTACAACAACAGCCGCTATGACTACATCCTCGACAACCTCAGCCTCAAGCAGGCGGCCGGGACCCTGAGCCCGCAGGATCTGCAGGACCTGGCGCGGTACCTGAAGCCGGATTACAACCCGGACAAGGACTTCCTGCCGCCGGACCTGGCAGCCGCTGCAGCGAAGAACTTCGAGCGCAGGCCTTGAGATAGGCGCTGGCTTCTTCGCGGGTAAACCCGCTCCCACAGGGACCGTGCAAAGGCTCAGCTTTGTGCAGTAACTGTGGGAGCGGGTTTACCCGCGAAGAAGCCAACCCAAGAATCAGCCCAGAAACTTACCCAAACCCTCCAGCAAGCGCTGCAAGGCCCCCTGGTTGGCCTGCATCACCGCCCTGCCCGCCTCGCCCATGCGCCGGGCATCCTGCGGCAACTCGATCAGGCGCCGCACCGCCTCGGCCAGCCCCTCGGCATCGTCTACCTGCCGCAACGCCCCCGCCTCGCGCAACATCGCGCTGATTTCGAGGAAGTTGAACACATGCGGCCCCATGATCACCGGCAAAGACAACGCGGCCGGTTCCAATGGGTTATGCCCGCCGGTGGCGACCAGGCTGCCGCCGACGAAGGCGATGTCGGCCAGCGCATAGAGGAACAGCAACTCGCCCATGGTGTCGCCCAGCAACACCCGCGTCTGCGCGTCCACCGGCGTGCCAGCGGAGCGGCGCACCGTGGCGAACTGCAGGCTGCACAGGTCATGCACCGCGTCGAAGCGCTCAGGGTGGCGCGGCACCAGGATCAGCAGCGCATCGCCATGCACCTGCAACAGCTGCCGATGGGCCTCGAGGATCAGCGCGTCCTCGCCCTCGTGGGTGCTGGCGGCAATCCACACCGGGCGTTGCCCGGCACCCCACCCGGTGCGCAACGCCTGGGCACGCGGCAGCAGTTGCTCGTCGATCTTCAGGTCGAACTTGATCGAGCCGGTCACCTGCACGCATTCCGGGCGTGCACCCAGGTCACGGAAGCGCTGGGCTTCGGTTTCGGTCTGCACGGCGATCAGGCTCATCTCGGCCAGCATCGGCCGGGTCAGCCTGGCGAACCGCGCGTAGCCGCGGGCCGAACGCGCGGACAAGCGTGCATTGGCCAGCGCCACCGGAATGCCGCGCCTGGCGCATTGGTGGATATGGTTGGGCCACAGTTCGGTTTCCATGATGATGCCCAGGCGCGGGCGCACATGGTCGAGGAAACGCCCCGCCGCCCACGGCAGGTCGTAGGGCAGGTAGCAGTGCTGGATGCGCGGCTCGTCGGCGAACAGCGCGCGGATGCGTTCGGAACCGGTCGGGGTCATGCAGGTGAGCGTGATCGGCAGGCCCGGGTAGGCCTTGAGCAGCGCGCGCACCATGGGCGCGGCGGCAATGCTCTCGCCGACCGAAACGGCATGCACCCAGATCCCACCCTGGCGCATGGCCGGCAGGTTGCGGGCAAAGCGCTCGCCGATGCGCTGGCCATAGGCCGGCGCCTTGCGTGCACGCAGGTACAGGCGCAGCGCGACCAGCGGCAGGCCCAGGTGAAACAGCAGGGTATAGAGGGTTCTGTTCATGGCGGCGGAGTTTACCCGATCGCACGCAGGTGCACCGCAAAGCGCTCGGCCAGCCACTGCGCCGCAGGGCCCAGCGGTTCGTCACGGCGCCAGGCCAGCTCGGTCACCAGGGCCGGTGGGCGCCACTCGCTGTCCAGCTCGACCATGTGCGCCTGGTAGGTCGGGTATTGCACCACGTGCCGTGGCAGCCAAGCCCAGCCCAGGCCGCGCATCAGCAGTTCGGCCATGGCGTAGAAGCTGTCGGCGCGCCACACCTGCGGGCTTGCCGCCTCGCCGCCGGGGTAACCGCTTTGCTGGGGGGTTATCAACAACTGCCGGTGGCGCGCCAGTTGCTGACAGGTGACCCGCCGCTCTCGCGCCAACGGGTGGCCGATCGCGCACACCGTGACCATTTCCACGCTGCCCAGGGCACGTCGTTCCAGCGAGTCGGGGATACGCTCGTGATGAAAGAACAACCCAAGGTCGGCGCGCCGTTCCACCAGCTTGCGCGCCACGTCGCCCTGGGCGCCGCTGGCCAGTTGCACTTCCAGGAAGGGGTAGCGGCTGGCCAGTTCGTCGAGGCTGTCGATGACCGGCTGGTAAGGCATGGCTTCGTCCTGGGCGATGCGTAGCAAGGCCTCTTGCCCACGCATCAGCGCCAGCGCGCGGCCATCCAGGCGCTCGCACTGGCGCAGCAGTTCGCGGGCGTCCTCCAGCAGTGCACTGCCGTTTTCGGTGAGTTTCGGCTGCCGGCCACTGCTGCGCTCGAACAGGGTCACGCCCAGGTCGGCCTCGAGCAGCGCAATACTGCTGCTGATCGCCGACTGGGCCTTGCGCTGCTCACGCGCGACGGCAGAGAACGAGCGCAGTTCAGCCACACGCAGGAACGTGCGCAGTTGCTCCAGGTTCCACTGCTCGGCCATCGACCTATCTCCCCAGTTGATGGGTAATGACTTTACCGCATCCAGGTTAGGTCTAGAATGCCCGCCCAGTTACCGGAGAATCCTGCCATGAATGCCTACACCTACCTCGCCATCGCCATTTGCGCCGAAGTCATCGCCACCGCCTCCATGAAGGCCGTGAAGGGCTTGAGCACGCCGTTGCCGTTGCTGCTGATGGTGGTCGGCTACGGCATCGCGTTCTGGATGCTGACCCTGGTGGTGCGCAGCATCCCGGTGGGCATCGCCTACGCGATCTGGTCGGGGCTGGGGATCGTGCTGATCAGCGTGGCGGCACTGGTGGTCTATGGGCAGAAGCTGGATGTGCCGGCAATGCTGGGGATGGCCATGATCGTCGGCGGCGTGGTGGTGATCCAGCTGTTTTCCAAGACTGCCGGGCATTGAGGCAGCCTGTATACTTGCCAGCTGTCCCAGTCTTCGAGGTACCGCCATGCCATCTGCCATTTCCACTGACGTGCTGATCGTCGGCGCCGGGGTCGCTGGCCTGTGGCTCAATGCCCGGCTGCGCCGCCAAGGGTATTCGACGGTGCTGGTGGAGCGTGCCAGCCTTGGCGGCGAACAGACCATCAAGTCCCAGGGCATCATCCATGGCGGTACCAAGTACGCCCTGCACGGTGCCCTGACCGGCGCCTCGGAAGCCATTGCCGACATGCCGCGGCGCTGGCGCGAGGCACTGGCTGGCACGGGCGAACTGGACCTGAGCCGCACCCGCCTGCTGTCCGATGCCCATTACCTGTGGTCGCCCGGCACCCTGGCCGGCAACCTCACCAGCTTCTTCGCCAGCAAGGCCGTGCGTGGCCGGGTCGACCAGGTCAAGGGCGAACAACTGCCACCGGCTTTGCAGGACCGCGCCTTCAAGGGCAAGGTCTACCGCCTGGCCGAACTGGTCATCGACGTCCCGAGCCTGCTGGCCAACCTGGCCGAACTGGCCGGCGACAGCCTGCTGGCCGGTGAACGTATCGAGCCGCTGCGCGAGGGTGGCACGCTGGCCGGCCTGCGCGTCGACGACCGTGAAGTCCGCGCCCAACGCGTGGTCCTCAGCGCGGGCGCCGGCACCGAAGGCCTGCTGCACGCCCTGGGCCTGCAGCAACCGGCGATGCAGACCCGGCCGCTGCACATGGTCATGGCCAAGGGCCCGAACCTCAAGCCGTTGTATGCCCACTGCCTGGGCGGCGGACCCAAGCCGCGCGTGACCATCACCACCCACCCGGCCGCCGACGGCCAGTGGGTCTGGTACCTCGGCGGCGACATCGCCGAAGCCGACGGTGTGGCCCGCGAGCCGGCGGCACAGATCGCCGCGGCCCAGCAGGAAATCGCCAGCCTGCTGCCTTGGGTCGACCAGCGCCAGGTGCGCTGGGCCACCCTGCGCGTCGACCGTGCAGAGCCAGCGCAATCGGGCCTGGTACGCCCGGACAACGCCTTCCTTGCCGAGCAGCAAGGGCTGCTGGTGGGCTGGCCGACCAAGCTGGCGCTGGCGCCGGACTTCAGCGACCGTGTGCTGGCCAGCCTCGACCGCGACGGCATCCGCCCTGCTGCCCACACCGAGCTGGCCGGCCTGCCGCGCCCGGCGTTGGGCGTACCGGCCTGGGAGCAACTGCTGCCATGAGCCTGCCGACCCTGCACGGCTTCCACCGGCCACTGGGCAGCACCGGCTTCACGGTCTCGCCGCTGGGCCTGGGCACGGTCAAGCTCGGCCGCGACCAGGGCGTGAAATACCCCAATGGCTTCACCATCCCCGACGACGACGACGCCCGCCTGCTGCTGGCCCAGGCCCGCGAGCTGGGCATCAACCTGATCGACACCGCCCCTGCCTATGGCCGCAGCGAAGAGCGCCTGGGCCCGCTGCTGCGTGGCCAGCGCGACGCCTGGGTGATCGTCAGCAAGGTCGGTGAGGAATTCGACAACGGCCAGTCGAGCTTCGACTTCAGCGCCGCCCATACCCGCCGCTCGGTGGAGCGCAGCCTGCGCCGCCTGGAAACCGACCGCATCGAACTGGTGCTGGTGCATTCCGACGGCAACGACCTGGCCATTCTCGAACAGCAGGAGGTCTACCAGACCCTCGCCGAGCTCAAGCAGGAAGGCAAGATCCTCGGTTACGGGCTGTCCGGCAAGACCGTCGCCGGGGGCCTCAAGGCCCTGGAGCAAGGCGACTGCGCCATGGTCACCTACAACCTCAACGAGCAGGCGGAACGCCCGGTGCTGGACTACGCTGCCGAGCACGGCAAGGCCATTCTGGTGAAAAAGGCCCTGGCCAGCGGGCATATCTGCCTCGCCCCCGGTGTCGACCCGGTGCAGGCCAGCTTCGAGCTGCTGTTCGCCCACCCGGGCGTCAGCAGTGCTATCGTCGGCACCATCAATCCGCTACACCTGGCCCACAACGTGGCCACCGTCGCCCGTATCCTGGGCCAGCATTGAGCCGCCGCCCTCCCCGGAGGGCCTGGCGACTGCCCCGACGCAAGGAGGAGCCTCGTGCCGCGTACGCTGATCCGCAAGAACCCGAGCAACTTCAAGACGCTGCCGCTGCACGTCGAAGCGACGCCCGAAGGCCTAGTCTATCAGAGCATCGGCATGCCGCTGAATTTCGCCCAGACCCAGCAACGGCGGCGTGCCATCAGCCTGACCGACAAGCAGCGCTTCGTGGTCGAGCTGGCCAACCTGGGTGTTTCCGTGCGCCTGACCCTGCACTGGCAACACCGCGACTACTGGGTGCTGGTGCGTCAACGGCGGCAGGACCGTGGCGACGTGGTGCTGAAGCTGATCTCTGGCTATGTCCCCGCCCAGGAACTCAACCTGCCGCTGCACACCGCGGTTCAGGAAGTGGCCGAAGAGTGCCTGCTGGAAACCCCGGAAGGCTGGTTGAGCGGCCGCTTCAACGAGACCTGGCTGCCCGCCCCGTACGCTGCCGCGCTGCACTACCGCGAAGACCTGGCCTTCGTCCTGACACCGCAGTCCGGCGCTGCCCGCCCGGTGCACTGCGGTAACCTGATGCTGCTGGAGCGGCCACGGGCCTACGTGCATTTGCCGACCGCGTCGCTGCAGCTGATCTACGACATGCGCCTGCAGGTGCCCAGGGAAGCCAAGAAGCTCAGCCTGTTCCACGTCGACGAACGCCTGGAGGGTGACCAACTGGTGGCGCGCCTCAACCGCAAGCGGCCGGACTTGTACCTGATGCCTGTGCAGGATGGGCAGCCGTTGGCCGAACTGTATACGCTGAAGCATGACGAGCTGGTGCCGGCGAGTACCCGCGGGGTGCATCTGGCGGAGAGCTTTGCCCGGCAGGAAGGCTGGGTGGTGAGCGATGAGCGGATTCGCTGGAAGGATTGGGTGAAGCAGCAGGGGCTGGTGGAGCGCAAGGTGGTGCCGGCGACGCACTTGCAGCGCTTTGGCGACAAGGCCCGCGAGCTGCTGGAGCGAGCTCGGACTTCATTGCACAAGTGATATTCGTGGGCTTGCGCGGTCCCTGTGGGAGCGGGTTCACCCGCGAACACCGGCGTAGCCGGTGCCATACTCCGAGTTGCATTCTTCGCGGGTGAACCCGCTCCCACAGGTGCCGCCAAAGCGGCCCAATGGGTCGGTCAGTGCTTGCGGATCTTCTCGACGATCGCCGTGGTCGAGCTGTTCTCGACCAGGCCCAGCACCTTCACCGTGCCGCCGTAGCCCTTGACGATATCGGCACCCACCACCTGGTCGATGCCGTAGTCACCGCCCTTGACCAGCACATCCGGCTTGACCTGGCTCAGCAGGTTTTCCGGGGTGCCTTCCGGGAAGCTGATCACCCAGTCCACCGCACCCAGCCCGGCCAGCACGGCCATGCGCCGGTCGACGCTGTTGATCGGCCGGCCCGGGCCCTTGAGGCGGCTGACCGAGGCATCGTCATTGACCGCGACGATCAGGCGATCGCCCTGGGCCCGCGCCTGCTCCAGGTAGGTCACGTGCCCGGCGTGCAGGATGTCGAAGCAACCGTTGGTGAAGACGATCTTCTCGTTGTGCGCGCGCGCATCGTCGATGGCCAGCAGCAGTTGCTCCAGGCCCAGTACGCCACGCTCGGAACCTTCCTCACGCTGAATCGCCCGGCGCAGTTCCGGCGCGCTGATGGCCGCGGTCCCCAGCTTGCCGACCACGATGCCCGCCGCCAGGTTGGCCAGGGCCACCGCGTGGGGCAGATCCTCACCGGCGGCAATGGCCGCCGCCAGGGTCGAAATCACGGTATCGCCGGCACCGGTCACGTCGAACACCTCACGCGCCCGGGCTGGCAGGTGCAGCGCCGGCTGGCCGGTGCGCAGCAGGGTCATGCCATGCTCGCCACGGGTCACCAGCAGCGCCCCCAGGTCCAGGTCCAGCAGCAGTTGCAGGCCTTTGGCGACCAGTTCGGCCTCATCGGCGCAGCGGCCGACGATGGTTTCGAACTCACTGAGGTTCGGGGTGATCAGGCTGGCGCCACGGTAGATGGAAAAATCCTTGCCCTTGGGGTCGGCCAGCACCGGGATACCCTTGGCACGGGCGGCCTCGATCAGGCTCTGGTGGTTCTTCAACGCACCCTTGCCATAGTCGGACAGCACCAGCACCTTGACGCCCTCGAGCAGGCTGTCGACTTCCGCGCCCAGCGACAGCGGGTCGGTGGCGAACGGCTCTTCGAAATCGATGCGCAGCAGTTGCTGGTGACGGCTCATGACCCGCAGCTTGACGATGGTCGGCTGGTGCGCGATGCGCTGGAACACCGAGCGCACGCCGGCGGCCTGCAAGCTGTTGGCCAGGCTGTCGGCGGCTTCATCCTGGCCGGTGACACCGATCAGCGCGGCCGGCGCGCCCAGGGCGGCGATGTTCAAGGCGACGTTGGCCGCGCCGCCCGGGCGATCCTCGATCTGGTCGACCTTGACCACCGGCACCGGCGCTTCCGGCGAAATGCGCGAAGTACCGCCATGCCAGTAGCGGTCGAGCATGACATCGCCGACCACCAGTACCGGGGCTTGATCGAAACGCGGCATGGACAACTTCATGGGCAACCCATATGAAAATAATGAAAAGGGGCAGGATATTAGCACAGGGCAGACGACGGCTTTATGGCCAGATCAGCGCCGGAAAATTCCCGTGACAATCGGGGCCATGAAGGCCCCGATCAAGGAGGGCTCAGGTGATGTCGGCCTTGGCCGACTCATCCAGGCCCATGGCGTGCAGGCGGGCATAATGGCCATTGGCCGCGAGCAGCTCGGCATGGGTGCCCCGCTCCACCAGGCGGCCCTGGTCCATCACCAGGATCTGGTCGGCCTTCTCGATGGTCGACAGGCGGTGGGCGATCACCAGCGTGGTGCGGCCTTGCATCACATGGTCCAGGGCGGCCTGGATGTGGCGCTCGGACTCGGTGTCCAAGGCCGAAGTGGCTTCGTCGAGGATCAGCAGCGGGGCGTTCTTCAGCAGTGCACGGGCAATTGCCAGGCGCTGGCGCTGGCCACCGGAGAGCAGCACGCCGTTTTCACCGACTTCGGTGTCGAAGCCTTTCGGCAGACGATCGACGAACTCCTTGGCGTAGGCATCGGCGGCCGCAGCCTCGATGTCCGCGCGCGGGGCGCCGGCCAGGTCGCCATAGGCGATGTTGTTGGCCACGGTGTCGTTGAAAAGGGTGACGTGCTGGGTCACCTGCGAGACATGCCGGCGCAGGTTGCGCAGGCGATAGTTCTCGATCTCCTCGCCATCGAGCAGGATCTGCCCCTGATCGTGGTGGTAGAAACGAGGGATCAGCGCGGCCAGGGTCGACTTGCCGCTACCGGAGCGGCCGACCAGGGCGATCATCTGGCCTGGCTCGGCGACGAAGCTGATATCGCTCAGCACCTCGCGCTCGGTACCCGGGTAGGTGAAGCTCAGGTTGCGCACTTCCAGGCGACCTTGCACCCGTTCCCGCTCGAGGGTGCCAGCGTCCACCTCCGGTTCCTCGTCCAGCTGCTCGAAGATGCTCTCGGCACCGGCCAGGCCCTTCTGGATGGTCGAGCTGACTTCCGACAGCTGACGAATCGGCTTGGGCAACAGGCCGGCGGCAGTGATGTAGGCCACCAGGTCACCGGCGGTCGACTCGCCGCGCAGGAACAGCACCAGGAACATCAGCGCGGCCATGGCGCTGTAGATCACCAGTTGCAGCATCGGCGTGTACAGCGCGCCGGTCTTGGTCATGCGCAGCTGCTTCTCGGTGTTGCTCTGGCTGGCCTTGCCGAAACGCTGCTCCTCGTAGGCCTCGCCGCCGAAGCTGCGCACCACGCGGTAGCCCTGGATGGTCTCGGAGGCGACATGGGTGACGTCGCCCATGGCCACCTGGATCTTCTTGCTCTGCTTGCGGAATTTCTTGCTGGCGACGCTGACCATCACCGCGATCACCGGCAGGATGGCCACCATCACCAGGGTCAGGTGCCAGTTCATCCACAGCAGGTAGGCAAACAGGAACACCACGGTCAGGCCTTCGCGGATCACCACCTTGATCGCATCGGTGGCGGCACCGGTGACCATGGTCACGTTGAAGGTGATTCGCGAGATCAGGTGCCCGGAGTTGTGGGTGTCGAAGTAGCGGTTGGGCAGTACCAGCAGCTTGTTGAACAACTCCACGCGCAGGTCGTGCACCAGGCCCAGGGAAACCTTGGCCAGGAAATAGTTGCCCAGGAACGACCCCAGGCCCTGCCACGCCGCGATCAGGATGATCAGCAGCGGCACTGCCTGCAGCAGTTGCAGGTCACGCAGGTAGGGGAC
The DNA here is from genome assembly GCF_044749485.1 of Pseudomonas sp. NPDC089401. Lineage (NCBI taxonomy): Bacteria > Pseudomonadati > Pseudomonadota > Gammaproteobacteria > Pseudomonadales > Pseudomonadaceae > Pseudomonas > Pseudomonas sp. NPDC089401. The sequence goes on from NZ_JBIVIA010000004.1 coordinate 172,810, forward strand.
GTTGGGGAACAACACCGCTTCGGGGTTGCTCAGCCCATCGACGAAATACTTGAGAATCCCGGCCAGCATCGGCTGGGTCGAGGCAAAGATCACGAAACCGACAATGCTCAGCAGGAAAATGCCGACATAGGGTTTCACATAGCTCAGCAGCCGGAAGTAGATCTTCAGGCTGGAGGTGTGCTCCGCCGGTCGCGGTGTTTCGGCCATCATCGAGCTCGCTGTTCAGGTTGAACCGCGAATTTTACCACAGGCATCCTTGTCAGCACGCCCCCATGCCAGCAACATGGCCAAACCGACCGGCAAACGGCTGCCGGCGCCAACAGGGAAATGCCGATCGCAGAGCAGCCGCTTGCTCTCCTCCGATGCATCCGGACGACACCGACATGGTGCTGGCGCATTATTTTCGGCATTATTGCCGGTCATTTTGCTCGCCAGACGACAAGGCCCTATCCATGCAGTGCTCCCACCTCTCCCAGGTCGACTTCGATCAGCTGACACTTGGCGCCCAGGTATTGGAAGCTGATAGCCATGGCGCCAAAGTCTACCTGCTCACCAATGGCAATTTTCTCAAGGTGTTTCGCCGCAAGCGCCTGTTTTCATCCGCGCTGCTGCGCCCCTACTCCCAGCGTTTCGTCGACAACGCCGCGCGCCTGGCGCAGCTGGGCATCCCGACCCTTGAAGTGATCAGCCAGCACAAACTGGACATTCCGGGACGTACTGCGGTGTTGTACCGCCCGCTGCCGGGGCGCACCCTGCTGCAGATGTCGCAGGATGAAGGCTTCAGCTGGGACACCTACCTGCCAAGGCTGATCACGCTGATCCGCCAGCTGCACCGCAGCGGCATCTACTTCCGCTCGCTGCACCTGGGCAACGTCGTGGAAACGCCTGACCAGCAGCTGGGCCTGATCGACGTGGCGGACATGCGCTTCCTTCGCCCACCGCTGTCGGCACGCATGGTCCGCCGTAATGTGCAGCACATGGTCCGCTACATCGAGCGGGAGAAGCTGGGCGACCGCTTCCCGCTGGCCGACTTCGAGGCCGCATTGCTGGCGCGTTGAGCGGCAATGCCCGGGCGCTGGCCCGGCAGCGTGCCCGGCGAGGGTCCATCACGGGCATCGAGCCGGGCCTGTTCGCCTGGAAGGGGCGGCGAAATCAACCGAGAAGCAACGAAAGCCCCACGCCGATAAAGGCGCCGATCACCAGCGTCAGCGCCAGCTTCACCCGGTCGCGCTTGCGCCGCTTGGCCTTGCGCCGGACTTCCTCGGGCAGGGTCACGTGGCTGCCGAAGCCCGTGTGCAACACGGCATCGCCTTCCAGCTTGACCGCTGTCAGGTTCAGCTCGGCATAGCGCCGGGACAGCGCCTTCTCCCCGGAATAGGCGGCAAAGGGCGCGCAACGCTGGTAATCACTCAGCCGACGCAGGCCGGGGTTGAGCGAAAAAGCCTGCCATTCCGCCTTTTGGGACAGCAATGGATAACACGGCACACCGGCGATCACCTGGCGTTCGCCCAGGTAGATGTACGGGCTGTGGATCGCCAGGTCGTGGGCATGGCTGCGCAACCAGACCTGCAGCACATCAGGGCTGACCTCGAGCACCGCCTGGGAATCTTCGACGAACGCCTCGCGGTAGAACTGCCAGTCATCCTCGCAATGGAAGATGTAGGCCGTCTTGACGTAGCTGTAGGCCAGGTCGATCGACGCCAACTGGCCAAGCTTGGGGCGATTGACGAATACCTTGCAGTAAGGCTTCCAATGCTCCGGCACGGCGTCGTGCACGGCATCGTCACCGGAATCTTCGGTGATGAAGACTTCGCGTATGGGCGCGGTGTTGTAACGATCGAAACTCTCAAGGGTTTCCTTGAGCAGATCGAATCGACCGCAGCTGGTCACGACCAGCGTGACCTCACTCTCTTGGGAAAAACGCACCGGACTCCCTCCGCGTTGCGACAATCGACGTTCCGCTGCCAGTCCCCGGCAACAAAAGTTGTTGTAGTTAAATGCCCAGCTTCAAGCGCAACCGTTGCCATGCCGACAGCGGTGGATGAGGCTTCAGTGCCGGGCGCATGTGTTCGACGATGCTCCGGCCGACTTCAGCGAAGCTGAAGCGCGAAACAGCCAGTTGACGCCCGTTTTCGGCAATCCGCCCGGCCAGCTCCGGGTCGGCGCGCAAGGCACGCAGCTTCGCCTGCAAGGTCGGGATCGTGTCGTAGAACACCACGTTGTGCATGTCCACCAGGCCCAGGGCGCGATTCTCCTCTTCGCCCTGGTCAAATGCCAGCAGCACGCAACCGCACGCCATGGCCTCGAAGTTCTTGATCATGTACTCGCCCATGCCGACATCGGCACTGACGAAGAAACGGATGCGATTCAGGGTGTTGCAATAATCTTCGCCCGACTTGGTGCGGGTCACCACCAGGTTCTCCACCCGCCCCAGCTCGTCCAGCAGCGCCTTGCGCCCGCTGTAGGCGACACTGTTGATGCTGCCGACGAAAGCCAGTTCGATGTCGCGCTCGCGGCCTTGGTCATTGAGCAACTGCTCGTCATAACCCTTGGGCACGAACACCGCATCGAAGCCCTCCTGGCGCAGGCGCTGGCTGACCCCGTAGCCCGAGCTGATCACGCGCGCCCAAGGCAGTTGCCGGTAATGCGCACTGAACTTGCCGGTGTACTTGCAGGGGATGTAGTTCTGGTAGGCATCGTGTTCGAGGATGACCAGGTTGGGCACCGTGCGGATGAACGCGACCTGGCGGATCTCCTGCTTGAAGCGCAGGAAGAAGACGATACGGTCGTAACGCTCGACCTGCACCTCACGCTTGAAGTAGCGCCGCAGGTTGCGCTGGTCTTCGCTGGTCAGCCAGCGCAGGTCGCACTCACAGTTGGCCGCGACGCCGTCGTACAGGCGATCGAGGATCGCACGCTGTTCCTTCTGTACCAGAAATAGGACTTTCATTGTTTTCCTTCGGCGCTCTGCGCCATCGCGGTCAGGTTTACAGCTCACGCCGCCAGAACAGCTCATGCCGGCGCACGGCCTTGCGGAAGAACTCGTTCTCTCCGTAAGGCGATGGCCGGCGCGCGGCCAACCAGCGCTGCAGCAACCGGCGCAGGCGGCGCTTGAACGGCGCCGATGGCTGCAGGTCGTGCATCATTCCCAGGGCCATGGCCTTGTCCCGCTGGGTGGCCAGGTCCAGCACCAGGGTGCAGGGGGCCCACGCCTGCTCGGCGCTCAACTGGGGCGGCAAGGCCACGCCGTCGCCGCTGTCGCCCATCGGCCAACGGTCATTGTCGTGCAGGTGGTTGGCGTAGCAGAGCAGTGTCTGTGGCTGCCAGGCCAGGCCTTGCAGGGCTTCCAGCACGGCAGCCTGGGCGCAGATGTGATCGGGATGCGGGTCGAGCTGCGGGTGCGGCATCACCAGCACCTCGGGCCTGGCCATGTCCAGCAAGGCACGCAGGTCGGCCAGCAGGTTATGCCAGGTCGGCTTGCCATCCTGGTCGGCCGGCAGCGGGAATGGGTTGAACTGACGGAACGGGCGGATATCGGCCATGTCGGCTTCGCGCGACGCGGCGGGCTGCTCGGGCGCCGCCTGCATGGCGGGCAGTTGCAGGCAGAAATAACCCAGCTGCACGCAACGCGATTCAGGCACACCGGCCCAACGCGGCACGGCAATGCTGTCCCAGGCGCGCAGGCGGCCCTTCAGGCGAGCGGCCTCGGCCTTGCCCAGCCCCATCTGCTGGTAATGCTCGGCTTCGATTTCACCTGCGGTCAGGGTGACCACCCAGGTTTCATCGGCCTGGCTGTACAAGCCAAAGGCCGCCAGTTCGGCATCGTCGGCGTGCGGTGCGATGACCATCACGCGGCGGCGCTGCAGCTCGACGCCCGGGGTTATCCACAGGCGCGGCTCACCCAGCAGCCGGCAATGCCGCCCGCGCAGGCGCAACGTGCCGGCCTGCAGCGGTGCGGCCAGGCCGGTGAGGTTGAGGAAGCGCACGCCCGCGACACCGCGCTCGAAGGTCTGCCGGTCGTGTTGATCGGCCCCTTGCAGTTCTACCCGCGGATCGAGGAAACGCCCAAGCCAGCCGCTCTTCACCCGCACTTCGAGGATCAGCGTTTCATCCCCTTGCAGCGCCGCATCGGCCTTGAGCACGCCATCGCGCAGGGTGACCGGTGCCGCATGGGTCTGCTCGCCAAAGCGGTAGGCATAGTCCTCGCCCGGCGCGTAGAACAGGTGATCGGCAAACCAGGCTTCGTGGGCGGCCCACAGCAGCGGCAGGAGCAACAGCGGCAGCCACCACCAGGCGAACACGCCCAACGCGAGCAATGCCACCAGGCTGGCGAGCAGGCCCAGGCGCTTGTTGCGCCGGTGGCGCTTGAGCAACTGCTGCTTGCGACTCACGCCTGGAACACCGGCACGGGGTTGCACCAGCGCTCCTTGTACTCGCGGTCGGCACGGCCGAACGAGAAGCGCAAGGGCTTGTTGCGCGCGCGGGCATCGTCCCAGGCGGCCTGGGTATTGAGGAAGCTCAGCACGCTGCCGGGGCTGAAGGCCTTGAGTTCCGGGTCGACACCACCGTTGATGTACTCGACGCTGATCCACTCAGGCGCTTCGACCCGATAGACCAGCTGGATGGCGATCGGCTTGCCGTCAAGCAGCAGCACCGAGCCGATCAGCAACTCGCGCAGGCGCTCCAGCACATCGGCCATGCGCTCGGCACCGGTGGCGGGGAAGCCCCAGCGGCGCTGGAACAGGTCGCAGTACATGGCGGCGATTTCAGCGGCGCTGAAGTCGCCGATGGGGCGCACCACGCCGCCGGCCTCTTCCAGCAGGCGCAGCTCGCGGCGCTGGTTGTAGCGGAATTTCTTCGACAGGTCTTCGTGGGCGCGGGCCATCGCCAACTGCTCTTTCTGCGCCTTGAGCCCTGCGAAGCGCCCCTGGTTCAGTTGCGACAGGTAGCGAACGCTGTGGCGCAGCGGCGCGCCGGCATCGGCTGCCGCCGGCAGGATGATCTCGGCGTTGCCGAGGTCGAACAGGGCCTTCTTGCCCGCCTGCTTGAGCACCTCCTTGGACAGCGCCAGGTAGCGCCCCCAGGTCGGGATCGCCGCCTTCAGCTCGCCAGCCTGGTACCAGCCCAGGTAGCGCACGGGAATCTGCGCCAGCTCAGCCAACTGTTCGACCACCAGCGGATGCGTCGCAACACTGCCGCCAAAGCGCGCCCATGCTTGCCCATAGGCCTTGGCGTCGATGACTTGCCAGCCGCGCTCGCGCAGGGCCTGGATACGATTGAGCATCAGGCCTGCCCCACCAGTGCGCGAACCTGCGGCAACTGCCAGAAGGCCTCGCGCACCGCCTGGTCGGAGAAGCGCTCATGCAGGCGCTGCAGCATGTGCGCGGCGCAGGCTTCGCGTTGCCGTGCATCCAGCGCGGCCATGTGCCTGAGGCCCTGGGCCAACTGGCCGGCATCGGCCAGCGGGAACAGCACGCCAACCCCTTCGACTACTTCGCGCGCGCCACCACAGGCCGTGGCCAGCAGCGGCACGCCGGCGACCATGGCTTCGAGCAGGACCATGCCGAACGGCTCATGGTCGGAGCTCAGGGCGAACACGTCGAAGGCCTGGAAATAGCGGCGGGCATCCGGCACCTGTCCGAGGAAATCCACCTGCCCGGCAATACCGAGCTCGGCAGCCTGTGCCTTGAGCTTGTCTTCCAGGCGCCCCATGCCGAGGATCGCCAGGCGCGCACCGGCCGGCAGGCCTGGCAGCGCCTCGGCAAAGCCGCGCAGCAAGGTGGCCTGGTCCTTGTCCGGGTGCAGGCGGCCGACGTTGCCGACCACCCACGCCTGCTGGTCCAGGCCCAGCGCCTGACGCGCCTCGGCACGCGGCACCAGGGCCGCTTGCAAGGCGTCGATGTCGATGCGGTTGTACAGCGTCTGGATACGCTCGGCCGGCCACTGCGGCAGGCAGCGGCGCATGTCGTCACGCACCGCGTCCGACACGCCCAGCAGGCTCAGGCGCTTGCTGAACAGGTTGGCGAACAGGCGCCGGCCCTTGCGCTGGTAATCGCCGAAGGCATGGTGCACGCCGATCACCGGCAAGCCGGTGGCCAGCAGGGCGACGTAGATCGGCTTGAAGCGATGGGCGATGCAGAAGCTGAAATCGCGTTCGGCCGCGATCCGCCGCAGGGCACGGATGGCGCCGAGCTTCAGGCCGCGCACGGCCTTGGAGCTGAATTCGAGGAACAGCACCTCGTCCGATGCGCAGCCGGCCGCAACCTGCGGGTCGGCGGCGCCGGTGAGGAACACGGTGGTGACCTTGTAGCCGCTGCCCTGGAACAGGCTGGCGTACTGACGGGCGCAATCGAGAAATGGCCCGTCATAGCCATGGCAGAACTGCAGGATGCGCGGTTCAGAGCGGCTGGTCATACGCGGCGGCGCCGTCCTTGACTACCAGGATGTCTTCCATGATCAGGTACTGCAGGTCCGAGCCGAAGAACATGTTCAGGGCATCGGTCGGCGAGCAGATCATCGGTTCACCACGACGGTTCAGCGAGGTGTTCAGCGACACGCCGTTGCCGGTCAGGTTTTCCAGCGCCTTCATCATGTCGTAGTAACGCGGGTTGTATTCGCGCTTGAGCACCTGGGCACGCGAGGTGCCGTCCTCGTGGACCACTTCCGGCACGCGGGTCTTCCACTCTTCCGCCACTTCGAAGGTGAAGGTCATGAACGGGGCCGGGTGGTCGACCTTGATCATCTGCGGAGCGACGGTGTCGAGCATCGACGGGCAGAAAGGTCTCCAGCGCTCGCGGAACTTGATCTGGTGGTTGATGCGGTCGGCCACGCCTTCGACGCTCGGGCAGCCGATGATCGAACGGCCACCCAGGGCACGCGGGCCGAACTCCATGCGGCCCTGGAACCAGGCCACCGGGTTGCCGTCGACCATGATCTGGGCAATCTGCTCGGGCATGTTGTCGAGCTTGCGCCACTTCGGCTGGTCGGGGTGGCGAGCACAGGCGGCGATGACGTCTTCGTTGGAGTACGAAGGGCCGAGGTAGACGTGTTCCATCTTCTCCACCGGCACGCCACGGGCGTGGGAAACGTAGGCCGCCGCACCGACGGCGGTACCGGCATCGCCGGAAGCCGGCTGGACGAACAGCTCCTTCACATCCGGGCGGGCGATGATCTTCTGGTTCAGCTTGACGTTCAGCGCACAGCCGCCGGCGAAGGCCAGCTTGCCGGTTTCACGCAGGGTGTCGCCCAGGTAGTGGTCGATCATCTGCAGGGCGAGCTTCTCGAACAGCGCCTGCATGCTGGCCGCGTAGTGGATGTACGGCTCGTCGGCGATATCGCCTTCGCGCTTGGGGCCCAGCCATTCGATCAGCTTGGGCGAGAAGTAGAAGCCCTTGCCCTTCTCTTTGTGCCTGCGCAGGCCGATGACGTTGGCGTACTCGGTGTTGATCACCAGCTCGCCGTTCTCGAAGCTCGCCAGGCGCGAGAAGTCGTATTTGCTGGCATCGCCATATGGCGCCATGCCCATGACCTTGAACTCGCCGTCGAGCATCTCGAAGCCGAGGAACTCGGTGATCGCGCCGTACAGGCCGCCCAGGGAATCCGGGTCGTAGAATTCCTTGAGCTTGTGGATCTTGCCGTTTTCGCCGTAGCCGAAGAAGGTCGTGGCGTACTCGCCCTTGCCGTCGATACCGAGGATCGCGGTCTTCTCCTTGAAGCCCGAGCAGTGGTAGGCGCTGGAGGCGTGTGCCAGGTGGTGCTCGACCGGCTCGATCTTGACCTTCTTCGGGTCGAAGCCCAACTGCTCCAGGCACCAGACGATCTTCTTGCGGTAGCGCTTGTAGCGACGGTTGCCCATCAGGATCGCGTCGAGGGCGCGGTCCGGGGCGTACCAGTAGCGCTTGGCATAGTGCCAGCGGGCCTTGCCGAACAGGCTGATCGGGGCGAACGGAATGGCCACCACGTCGACGTCGGACGGCTTGATGCCGGCCTGCTCCAGGCAGAACTTCGCCGACTCGTAGGGCATGCGGTTCTTCGCATGCTTGTCACGCACGAAGCGCTCTTCTTCGGCGGCGGCAATCAGTTTGCCGTCGATGTACAGGGCCGCGGAAGGGTCATGGCTAAGGGCGCCGGACAGGCCAAGAATCGTCAATGCCAAGGGATTAGCCTCTTCATTCGGTAGAGATGCGCCAGCGGCCTCGTGGGCGGCTGGCGGCTAAAGGGCGGGATTATAACGCAAACATCAGGTACTGCGCGGTGTGCCTTACTCGGCGATCAGCCAGTCCATGCGGAAGCTGCCGGCGGTCTGCGCCAGCTCCCTGGCCAGCCATGGCAGCAGTTCGCGCAGCTCTTCCTCCAGCCCCCATGGCGGGTTGGCGATGGCCAGGCCCGAGCCATTGAGACCCTGCGGGCTGTCCTGATGGTGCACATACAGCTCGACCCGCAGCAGCTTGGGCGCGCCGGTGCTGGTCAGGTCCTGGTAGAAGCGGGTCAGCGAACGCTGGTCCTTGATCGGGTACCAGATGGCCGCGACCGTCTGGCGCATGCGGCCGATCGCCTCTTTCATCGAGGTGGTGCAGCGCTTGAGCTCGTCGGCCTGCTCGAACGGCGGGTCGATCAGCATGATCGCGCGCTTTTCCTGCACCGGCAGCAAGGCCCGCGGCACATGCCAGCCTTCGCCCAGGTGCACGGTCACGCGCGGGTCTTTCTTCATGTTCTCTTTGAGCAGCGGCCCGTCTTCCGGGTGCTTCTCGTTGAGCAGCGCACGGTCCTGCTCGCGCATCAGGCGGCGCGCCAGCTCGGGCGAACCGGGGTAGTAGCGCAGCTCGCCGTCGCCGTTCAGGCGCTTGATGATGCGCAGGTAATCGGCGGCCACGGCTGGCAGGTCGTCGCGGTTCCACAGGCGGGCGACGCCTTCCAGGTACTCACCGGTGCGGGTCGCCTGGTCGCCCTGCAGGTCGTACAGGCCGAGGCCGGCATGGGTGTCGAGGTAGGCGAACGGCTGCTCCTTGCGCGACATCAGGGCGATGAGGCGGGTCAGCACGATATGTTTGAGGACGTCGGCGTGGTTGCCGGCGTGGAAGGCGTGACGATAGTTCATGGCAACTCCTGCGAAGGCGGCAAGTTTACCTTGCCTTGCAGGCGGCGTCAGGCCTGGCCGTCGATCGGCGGCGGCTTCTTCGCGGGTAAACCCGCTCCCACAGGGATTGCACTGGCTTCAGGTTCAGTGCAGTACCTGTGGGAGCGGGTTTACCCGCGAAGCAGGCGCCTCCGATTCAACGGGTGTTACTTGTCAGCGTGATACGCCGCATCGGCGGTTTCAAAACGCTGCACCATCGCCTGCGACGGGCTGCCCAGCTTGCTCACCAGGAAGATGGCGATGCTCGCCAGCAGGAAGCCCGGAATGATTTCGTACAGGCCCCATGGATCGATCTGCTTCCACAGGATCACGGTCAGCGCACCGACCACGATGCCGGCCAGGGCGCCATTGCGGGTCATGCCCTTCCACAGCACCGAAATCAGCACCACCGGGCCAAACGCCGCACCGAAGCCGGCCCAGGCATAAGCCACCAGGCCCAGCACGCGGTTTTCCGGGTTGGCGGCCATGGCGATGGCGATCAGGGCCACGGCCAGCACCATCAGGCGACCCACCCACACCAGCTCGAGCTGCGAGGCATTCTTGCGCAGGAAGGCCTTGTAGAAGTCCTCGGTCAGGGCGCTGGAGCACACCAGCAGCTGGCAGCTCAGGGTGCTCATCACCGCCGCCAGGATGGCCGACAGCAGCACACCGGCGATCCATGGGTTGAACAGGATCTTGGCCAGCTCGATGAACACGCGCTCGCGGTTCTCGGTGACCGGGCCGGCCATTTCAGGATGCGCCGAGAAGTAGGCGATGCCGAAGAAGCCCACTGCGCAGGTGCCGGCCAGGCACAGGATCATCCAGGTCATGGAGATGCGACGGGCGTTGGCGATCGACTTGACCGAGTCGGCGGCCATGAAGCGCGCCAGGATGTGCGGCTGGCCGAAGTAGCCCAGGCCCCAGCCCATCAGCGAGATGATACCGACGAAGGTCGCGCCCTTGAGCATGTCGAAGTTGGCCGGGTTCTGCGCCTCGATGGCCAGGAAGGTGGTGTCGAAGCCGCCGGTGGAGATCAGCACGATCACCGGGGTGAGGATCAGCGCGAAGATCATCAGCGAAGCCTGCACGGTATCGGTCCAGCTCACCGCCAGGAAACCACCGACGAAGGTGTAGGCGATGGTCGCCGCGGCACCGGCCCACAGGGCGGTTTCATACGGCATGCCGAAGGTGCTTTCGAACAGACGGGCACCGGCGACGATGCCGGACGCGCAATAGATGGTGAAGAACACCAGGATGACGATTGCCGAGATGATCCGCAGCAGGCCCGTCTGGTCCTCGAAGCGGCTGGAGAAATAGTCCGGCAGCGTCAGCGCATCGCCGTTGTGCTCGGTCTGCACGCGCAGGCGACCGGCGACGAACAGCCAGTTCAGGTAGGCGCCGACCGTCAGGCCGATGGCGATCCAGGCCTCGGACAGCCCGGAGAAATAGATGGCGCCCGGCAGGCCCATCAGCAGCCAGCCGCTCATGTCGGAAGCGCCGGCGGAAAGCGCGGTGACCACACTGCCAAGGCTGCGACCGCCGAGGATGTAGTCGGAAAGGTTGTTGGTGGAGCGATAGGCCGCGAAACCGATCAGCACCATTGCCGCGATGTAGATCACGAAGGTGATCGTTAGTGGATTGCCCATGCGTGTGCCCTGGCGTTTGTTTTTATCTCATGCACAACCCTCTTGCCGACGGTTGCACCCAGGCGGCGCATCCTATGCAACAACGCAAACCGGGTGCAACCATTTTTCACTTGCAAGTTGCACCCCATCGTGCTTTTTCAGGCAAAGCCGCTTTTTTGCTCCTTTTGGGAGCAAAGAATGCTTTTTTCAGAATAAAACGCACCATAATCGCGCCTTTTACCCCTAGGAAACCTTGCACCGGACGAGTTGCACCTTTTCCTCGAAAAATTCGGGTTGCACCTGGTTGCACCCAAATTCGGCTACCGCTAATCTTGGCTCCAGCTAAAGCCACAGCCGTGGCAATAATGAGGATAAGAAATGGCGACGACCACCCTTGGGGTCAAACTCGACGACCCCACCCGTGAGCGACTCAAGGCAGCTGCGCAGTCCATCGACCGCACGCCGCACTGGTTGATCAAGCAAGCGATCTTCAACTACCTGGAGAAGCTCGAGGGTGGCGCCACCCTGACCGAACTCAACGGTCACGCCAACAACCTGGCCGACGACGCTGGCGAAGTCCAGCCCGACCATGCCCACCAGTGCTTCCTCGAGTTCGCCGAGAGCATCCTGCCGCAGTCGGTGCTGCGCTCGGCGATCACCGCCGCCTACCGCCGCCCCGAGCAGGAAGTGGTGCCGATGCTGCTGGAGCAGGCGCGCCTGAGCGCGCCGCTGGCCGAGGCCACCAACAAGCTGGCCGCTGGCATCGCGGAAAAACTGCGCAACCAGAAAAGCGCCGGTGGCCGTGCAGGCATCGTTCAGGGCCTGTTGCAGGAGTTTTCCCTGTCGTCCCAGGAAGGCGTGGCCCTGATGTGCCTGGCCGAAGCCCTGCTGCGCATCCCCGACAAGGGCACCCGCGATGCCCTGATCCGCGACAAGATCAGCAACGGCAACTGGCAGCCGCACCTGGGCAACAGCCCGTCGCTGTTCGTCAACGCCGCCACCTGGGGCCTGCTGCTGACCGGCAAGCTGGTCTCCACCCATAACGAAGCCGGCCTCACCTCCTCGCTCACCCGCATCATCGGCAAGAGCGGCGAGCCGATGATCCGCAAGGGCGTCGACATGGCCATGCGCCTGATGGGCGAGCAGTTCGTCACCGGCGAAACCATCGCCGAAGCCCTGGCCAACGCCAGCCGCTTCGAAGCCAAGGGCTTCCGCTATTCCTACGACATGCTCGGCGAAGCCGCACTGACCGAGCATGACGCGCAGAAGTACCTGGCGTCCTACGAGCAGGCGATCCACTCGATCGGCAAGGCCTCCCATGGCCGCGGCATCTATGAAGGCCCGGGCATCTCCATCAAGCTCTCGGCGCTGCACCCGCGCTACAGCCGCGCCCAGTACGAACGCGTGATGGAAGAGCTGTACCCGCGCCTGCTGGCGCTGACCTTGCTGGCCAAGCAGTACGACATCGGCCTGAACATCGACGCCGAGGAAGCCGACCGCCTGGAGCTGTCCCTCGACCTGCTCGAGCGCCTGTGCTTCGAACCGGCCCTGGCCGGCTGGAACGGCATCGGCTTCGTCATCCAGGCCTACCAGAAGCGTTGCCCGTATGTGATCGACTACGTCATCGACCTGGCCAAGCGCAGCCGCCACCGCCTGATGATCCGCCTGGTGAAAGGCGCCTACTGGGACAGCGAGATCAAGCGCGCCCAGGTCGAAGGCCTGGAAGGCTACCCGGTGTATACCCGCAAGGTGTACACCGACGTGTCCTACGTGGCCTGTGCCCGCAAGCTGCTGGCCGTGCCAGAGTCCATCTACCCGCAGTTCGCCACCCACAACGCCCACACCTTGTCGGCCATCTACCACATCGCCGGCCAGAACTATTACCCGGGCCAGTACGAGTTCCAGTGCCTGCACGGCATGGGCGAACCCCTGTACGAACAGGTGGTAGGCAAGGTCGCCGACGGCAAGCTGAACCGCCCATGCCGCGTGTACGCGCCGGTCGGCACCCACGAAACCCTGCTGGCCTACCTGGTCCGCCGCCTGCTGGAAAACGGCGCCAACACCTCGTTCGTCAACCGCATCGCCGACCACTCGATCTCCATCCAGGAACTGGTCGCCGACCCGGTCGCCAGCATCGAGCGCATGGGCACCCAGGAAGGCAGCCTCGGCCTGCCACACCCGCGCATCCCGCTGCCGCGTGAACTGTATGGCAGCGAGCGGGCCAACTCGGCCGGTATCGACATGGCCAACGAACACCGCCTGGCGTCACTGTCCTGCGCCATGCTGGCCACCGCCCACAACGACTGGAAGGCAGCGCCGCTGCTGGCCTGCGCGGCCAGCGAGGCCGCTGCCGCACCGGTACTGAACCCGGCAGACCACCGCGACGTGGTAGGCCATGTGCAGGAAGCCACCGTCGCCGATGTCGACAACGCCATCCAGTGCGCGCTGAACGCCGCACCGATCTGGCAGGCCACGCCGCCAGCCGAGCGCGCCGCCATCCTCGAGCGTACCGCCGACCTGATGGAAGCCGAGATCCAGCCACTGATGGGCCTGCTCATCCGCGAGGCCGGCAAGACCTTCGCCAACGCCATCGCCGAAGTGCGCGAGGCCGTGGATTTCCTGCGCTACTACGCGGTGCAGGCACGCAACGACTTCAGCAACGACGCCCACCGCCCGCTGGGCCCGGTGGTGTGCATCAGCCCGTGGAACTTCCCGCTGGCGATCTTCACCGGCCAGGTGGCCGCGGCCCTGGCTGCCGGTAACCCGGTACTGGCCAAGCCCGCCGAGCAGACGCCGCTGATTGCCGCTCAGGCTGTGCGCCTGCTGCTCGAAGCCGGCATTCCGCAGGGCGTGCTGCAGTTGCTGCCAGGCCGCGGAGAAACCGTCGGTGCCGGCCTGGTCGGCGACGAGCGGGTCAAGGGCGTGATGTTCACCGGTTCCACCGAAGTCGCCCGCCTGCTGCAGCGCAACGTGGCCGGCCGCCTGGACAACCAGGGCCGACCGATCCCGCTGATCGCCGAAACCGGTGGCCAGAACGCAATGATCGTCGACTCCTCGGCGCTGACCGAGCAGGTGGTGATCGATGTGGTGTCCTCGGCCTTCGACAGCGCCGGCCAGCGCTGCTCGGCCCTGCGCGTGCTGTGCCTGCAGGAAGACTCCGCCGACCGCGTGATCGAGATGCTCAAGGGCGCCATGGCCGAAAGCCGCCTGGGCTGCCCGGACCGCCTGGCCGTGGACATCGGCCCGGTGATCGACGCCGAAGCCAAGGCCGGCATCGAGAAGCATATCCAGGGCATGCGCGAGAAAGGCCGCTCGGTGTACCAGGTCGCCATCGCCGATGCCGCCGAAGTCAAACGCGGCACCTTCGTCATGCCGACCCTGATCGAGCTGGAAAGCTTCGACGAGCTCAAGCGCGAGATCTTCGGCCCGGTGCTGCACGTGGTGCGCTACAACCGTCGCAACCTGGACCAGCTGATCGAGCAGATCAATGCCTCCGGCTACGGTCTGACCCTCGGCGTGCACACCCGCATCGACGAGACCATCGCCAAGGTGGTGGAGAACGCCAACGCCGGCAACCTGTACGTCAACCGCAACATCGTCGGCGCAGTGGTGGGCGTGCAGCCGTTCGGGGGTGAAGGTCTGTCCGGCACCGGCCCGAAAGCCGGTGGCCCGCTGTACCTGTACCGCCTGCTGTCGACTCGCCCGACGGACGCCATTGGCCGTCATTTCCAGCAACAGGATGGCGCCGGCCAACCGGACCGTGCCCTGCACGAGCAACTGATCAAGCCGCTGCACGCCCTCAAGGCCTGGGCCGAGAGCAACCAGCAGGCAGACCTGGCCGCCCTGTGCAGCCAGTTCGCCAGCCAGTCGCAGAGCGGCATCGCCCGCCTGCTGCCCGGCCCGACCGGCGAGCGCAACAGCTACACCATCCTGCCGCGCGAGCACGTGCTGTGCCTGGCGGACAACGAGGCCGACCTGCTGGCGCAGTTCGCTGCTGTCATGGCAGTGGGCAGCTCGGCCGTATGGGTTGACGGCGAGCCGGGCAAATCCCTGCGCGGCCGCCTGCCGAAGGAGCTGCAGGCCAAGGTCAAGCTGGTGGCGGACTGGAACAAGGACGAAGTGGCATTCGACGCCGTGATCCACCATGGCGACTCGGACCAGTTGCGCGGCGTTTGCCAGCAGGTTGCCAAGCGTGCCGGGGCGATCGTTGGCGTGCACGGGCTGTCCAGCGGGGATCACCAGATTGCGCTGGAGCGGTTGGTGATCGAGCGGGCGGTGAGTGTGAATACGGCTGCTGCGGGCGGTAATGCCAGCTTGATGACCATTGGCTGAGGCTGGGGGTTGTTGATGGAAAGGAGAGCTTCGGCTCTCCTTTTTTTGGGGACGCATGCCTTGAAGACGCATCAGGATTGAAAGGCGCACGCCTTGAGTTTTTCAGCGCCTGTGATATCGAGCGCCGCCCGCGCGGCGCATCGCGAGCAAGCTCGCTCCTACGTTTGTTTTCGGCCAGTAACGCCTGTGACAGGCGCGCGCGACCGCCCTGTTTGTACGCCGTGATATCGTGCCATGCGCCAAAGCGTTCGCGCGCAAATCTCACAGGAATAACTGGCCCGAAACAGACGTAGGAGCGAGCTTGCTCGCGATGCGCCGCGCGGGCGGCGCTCGATCTCACAGGCACTGCACCACTATCGGCGAACACCTGGTGGCCATGACGCATTCTGAAAGACGCCAAGTTGCATCCGAGCTGCCCTTATGAGCGCTATCCAGCCCGTTTCACATCATGGATGAAAGCTGAATCAGCGCAAAAAGTTGCGCAACCCTGATCGCAGAGCATATCAATATCCAAACCCAGTTGGACGCTGTAAGTTTGCTATTGCTCTCTCCCGCAACCTCACCCGCACTGAAATTCAAGCCTTTCTGCATCGACAACAACAACACCAGCCAAGCCAGCTGAATGGCTAAACCCACCGCATAACTGAGCCAAATCTGCTCTGCAAGTACGAAACTGGCCACAATCGCTATTGCGAAAGTGGCATAGCTGGCCAGTGTCAGGCTGAGAATACGCCAGGGATAGGTTCGACCCGAATTACGAATATGGTCATCTGCCCGTTTCAGCAACGGATAAATGAAAAATATTGCAAAGGCGGAACGCCAGAAGGGGCTGATTGCCTCGCTCGCGCTAGCCCTTTGCAACTTCCAACTCTGATAAAAGCAGTACAACCAGTAAAGGTTGAAGGTGAAAAATATCATCACGCCAGACTTCATGGGTGACACCACGAAAAATGGCATTTCACCCTCCTTGGCTTTGTCCGCACGACTATCAATAACGTCGACCATCAGAAGCGTTTCCTTGTGAATAGCGAAACGCGCATCTGAACCCAACACCCGATTGATGCACAACAGTCCGCTTCTCATAAATCCGTAAGAAATATCTCCCCACAACAACCATATCACTTAAAAGCAGGCCGCAACCAAATCACCAAAGCTTCACCTCTACCCAACCAAAAATGTCTGCCATATTAATCCCGCACTCAAGTAGGAAGTATCCTATAGACAATTTGCTACAAAGATAATTGCTGAAATTAATTGACGCGTAGCTCAGTAGATAATTTCATTGCACCATCTCAAGGGATGGTAAGCATGCGTTGGAAAAATCTGATCATTGGCGAGAGGGAGCTCTGCATGGGTCACCTACTACCCACTACTGAAAAGTTCAGATTGAGCTCATGCACAGTGAATGTAGAATTCACATTTGGCTTCCACTGTTTCACTGACAACAAAGGCGATGGCCCTCTGCTCATCCACCCCCTTTCAAAGGAGCAGCGCTATTTCAGCGTGAGCCGCTATGAGTGCTCAAAACAGCTCCCTTCGTTCATAAGCCAACGTTTCATCGATGCCAAGGTGCGGGCACACTTTGCAGGCAACAACAACCGCCGATACTTTTGCCTGGACACTTTCGACTACGCGATATTTTTCGAAATACGCAAGCTGGCCAATAAGCCAGATCACCTTCGAGCAAATATAATATCAGCCTATGAAGTCGACTCTTGGGGCGCTCCAGCATGCCAAAGGGCCGGCTGCTGAATATTCGCTACGTGCTGGAAAAACGTAATGAAGGTTCGATCGTATGACGATCTACCGAGTGCTCGCCGCCTCAAATACAAAAAAGCCCTGAAACCTAAATTTCAGGGCTTTTTGCTGAATCTGAATATCGGCCTGGCCTTTCAAATCCCGCTCACTGGCTGGGAGGAATGAGCATCCGCTTATTCCCGGCATCGCTACCCCCTGATACAGGGTTCCGGTCCGTAGCAACACAGCAATGCTATCCAAGCAAGCCAAGAGCGTCAAAGGGACAGTCGTTCAAAAATGTTTCAATCTGTTCTGCGCCATCAACCGAATCAATCATGGTAGCCACCCTCCTGAAGCCACTCCTAGACTCGGCTAACGCCCGCTCAAGGACCGCTCCCATGCCCGAGACCCTGCTCTGCCCCCGCAACCTCGCCTTCGAACTCTACGAAGTCCTCGACGCCGAAGCCCTGACCCAGCGCCCGCGCTTCGCCGAGCACAGCCGCGAGACCTTCGACGCGTCCCTGGCCACCGCGCGCACCATCGCCGAGAAGTTCTTCGCCCCGCACAACCGCAAGGCCGACGAAAACGAGCCACGCTACGTGGACGGTCGCGCCGAACTGATCCCCGAGGTGAAGCCCGCCGTCGATGCCTTCCTCGAGGCCGGCTTCCTCAACGCCAACCGCGATTTCGAGGTCGGTGGCATGCAGTTGCCCAGCCTGGTCTCGCAGGCCTGCTTCGCCCACTTCCAGGCCGCCAACGCCGGCACCACGGCCTACCCGTTCCTGACCATGGGCGCGGCCAACCTGATCGAAAGCTTCGGCAGCGAAGAGCAGAAGCGCCTGTACCTGCAACCGATGATCGAAGGCCGCTACTTCGGCACCATGGCGCTGACAGAGCCCCATGCCGGTTCGTCGCTGGCCGACATCCGCACCCGCGCCGAACCCGCCGGCGATGGCAGCTACCGGCTCAAGGGCAACAAGATCTTCATCTCCGGCGGCGACCACGAACTGTCGGAAAACATCGTGCACATGGTCCTGGCCAAGCTGCCGGATGCACCGCCCGGGGTGAAAGGCATCTCGCTGTTCATCGTGCCCAAGTACCTGGTCAACCCGGACGGCAGCCGTGGCCCGCGCAACGATGTGCTGCTGGCCGGGTTGTTCCACAAGATGGGCTGGCGCGGCACCACCTCCACCGCGCTCAACTTCGGCGACGACGGCCGGTGCGTCGGCTACCTGGTCGGCCAGCCGCACCAGGGCCTGGCCTGCATGTTCCAGATGATGAACGAGGCACGCATCGGTGTCGGCATGGGCGCGGTGATGCTCGGCTACGCCGGCTACCTCTACTCCCTGGAGTACGCCCGCCAGCGCCCGCAAGGCCGGCTGCCGGACAACAAGGACCCGCACAGCCCGGCCGTGCCGATCATCGACCACACCGATGTGAAACGCATGCTGCTGGCACAGAAGGCCTACGTGGAAGGCGCCTTCGACCTGGGCCTGTATGCCGCACGGCTGTTCGACGACACCCACACCGCAAGCGACGAAGCCGCCCGCAGCCAGGCCCAGGAACTGCTCGACCTGCTGACCCCGATCGTCAAGTCCTGGCCCTCGACCTTCTGCCTCAAGGCCAACGAGCTGGCGATCCAGATCCTCGGCGGCCACGGCTACACCCGCGAGTACCCGGTGGAGCAGTACTACCGCGACAACCGCCTGAACCCGATCCATGAAGGCACCGAGGGCATCCAGTCGCTCGACCTGCTGGGCCGCAAGCTGGCACAGAACAACGGCGCCGGCCTCAAGCAGCTGGTCCGCCTGATCGCCGCCACAGCCGAGCGCGCCAGCCATCACCCGAACCTCGACCCGCTGCGCCAGCCCCTGGAGCAACTGGTCAACCGCCTGCAAACGGTGACCCTGGCGCTGCTCGGCGACCTGGCCCAGGGCAAGGTCGCCGGCGCCCTGGCCAATTCGGCGCTGTACCTCAAGGCCTTCGGCCACTGCGTGATCGGCTGGCGCTGGCTGGAGCAGGCCGTGCATGCCGAGCTTGGCCTGCTCAAGGACAATGCCGCCGACCGCGACTTCTATCACGGCAAGCTGCACGCGGCGCGTTATTTCCTGACCTGGGAATTGCCCGGCTGCCATAATGAGCTGGCATTGCTCGAGGCACGTGACGACACCTGCCTCAGCATGCAAGACGAGTGGTTCTAGGGGGAGCCACCGTTTCTACGGAGGCTTGCACATGTTCGATTCCAGCGCCCTGCTGCGCCAGCGCTTCAACGCGCTGCGCAGCACGGCCGAGTTGTTTTCCCTGCGCCATGTGAAACAGTCGCACCAGGCACTTTCAGTGCGGCGCAATGTGGCCGAGCCGCCTTTCTTCAGCCAGGACGAAGGGGCCATGCTCACAGTGCGGGTCAATGGCGTGGAGGCCTATGCGGCCACCGCCGACCTGTCCCAGGCCGGCCTGCAACGGGCCCTGGAGCACGCCGAGGCGCTGGCCCGGCAAATCGCCCGGCACAGCCTGCTCGACCTGCGCGAACAACCCGTGACCAGCGCCCGCCACGACCACATCTCGCCCAACTTCGACCAGCCGGTGCCAGACCTGGCGGACTGCCTCGGCCTGCTGGCCGCCGAATCGGCCAGCGTACCCAAGGACACCCGCCTGGTGGACTGGCAGGCGAGCCTCGGCCTGACCCTGGTCGAACAGACCTACCTGAACTCGGCCGGCGCCGAACTGCGCCATGCCCAGCGCTTCCTGTTCCCAGGCCTGAGCGTCACCGCCAGCGACGGCCAGGACAGCCAGAGCCGCAGCCTGGGCCGGGACAACTTCGGCCAGCAGGGCGGCTTCGAGATCATCCAGCGCTGCGGCCTGGTCGGTGCCGCCCGCCAGGTCGCCGACCAAGCGCTGCAGTTGCTGCTGGCGCCGAACACCCCCAGCGGGCCGCGCGATCTGCTGCTGATGCCCGACCAGATGATGCTGCAGATCCACGAATCCATCGGCCACCCCCTGGAGATGGACCGCATCCTCGGCGACGAGCGCAACTACGCCGGCACCAGCTTCGTCAAGGCCAACGACTTCGGCCACCTGCAATACGGCTCCAGCCTGCTCAACGTGACCTTCGACCCGACCATCGGCGAAGAGCTGGCCAGCTACAGCTTCGATGACGACGGCACGGCGGCCAGCAAGCAGTTCCTGATCCGCGACGGCCTGCTGCTGCGTCCGCTCGGTGGCGCGCTGTCGCAGTTCCGCTCGGGCCTGGACGGTGTCGCCAACAGCCGCGCCTGCGGCTGGAACCGCGCGCCGATCGACCGCATGGCCAACCTCAATATCGAGCCAGGCGACAAATCCCTCGACCAACTGATCCAGGGCATCGAGCACGGCATCCTGATGCGCACCAACCGCTCCTGGTCCATCGACGATGCGCGCAACAAGTTCCAGTTCGGCTGCGAATGGGGCCAACTGATCGAAAACGGCGAGCTCAAGGGCATCGTCAAGAACCCCAACTACCGGGGCATCTCCGCACAGTTCTGGCGCAACCTTGCGGCAGTCGGCGACCGCAGCACCTTCCAGGTCCTCGGCACGCCGAACTGCGGCAAGGGCGAGCCCAACCAGGTGGTGCGGGTCGGGCACGCGTCGCCTGCCTGCGTGTTCCGCCAGATCGACGTATTCGGGGGAGACGCCTGATGAAAGATGCTTTCCAAGCCCTGGTCGGCACCGCGCGCGAAGGCCTGCAAGCGGGCGAGCAGTTCACCCTCGGCTACAGTGCCGAACAGTCGCAGTTCGTGCGTTTCAACCATGCCAAGGTGCGCCAGGCCGGCGAAGTGAGCCAGGCCAGCGCGCAACTGCGGCTGATCCACGATGGCCGCCAGGCCGCGCAACAGGTCACCCTCAGTGGTGACCCGCACCTGGACCGCCAGCGCCTGCTCGCCGCCCTGGAGCAATTGCGCCAGACCCTGCCGCTGCTGGCCATCGACCCTTACCTGCGCCTGGACGAAAGCGCCTGGCACAGCCACAGCCAGTTGCAGCCGGCACTGCCGGAACTGGGTGAAGTACTGGCCATGCTCGAACGCGAAGCCGGCGACCTGGACCTGGTCGGCATCTACGCTGCCGGCCCGATCTGCCGGGGTTTCGCCAGCTCGTTCGGGGCCTTTGGCTGGCACCAGGCCAACAGCTTCAACTTCGACTGGAGCCTGTTCCACGCCAATGGCCAGGCGGTGAAAGCCAACTATGCCGGCCAGCAATGGAACGCCGATGAGTTCACTGCCCGCCTGCGCCTGGCACGTGAACAGCTGGGGTTCCTGGGCCGCCCGGCGGTCACCCTCGAGCCCGGCAGTTACCGCGCCTACCTGGCGCCGGCGGCAATGGACGAAATCGCCGGCATGCTGTGCTGGGGCGGTTTCTCGGCGCAGGCCCTGGCCACCGGCAACAGTGCTCTCCAGCGTCTCTACAACGGTGATGCGCAGTTGAGCCCGCTGGTGAGTTTCAGCGAACAGGTCAGCGGCTCGCTGAGCCCGGCGTTTTCCGATGAAGGCTCACCGCGCCTGGATGTGCCGTTGATCCAGCAGGGCCAGGCGTTGCAGCGGTTGGTCAGTGCCCGCAGCGCGGTGGAGTTCGAGCTGTTGGCCAACGGCGCCGACAGCTACGAATCGCCCTGCGCACTCAGCCTGGCGCCGGGCAACCTGGCCAGCAAGCAGATCCTGCAGCGGCTTGGCACCGGGCTGTACATCAGCAACCTCTGGTACCTGAACTACTCGGACCTGCCGGCGGCACGCATGACCGGGCTGACCCGCTTCGCCACCTTCTGGGTGGAAAATGGCGAGATCCAGGGGCCGGTGAGCACCATGCGCTTCGATGACAGCCTGTACAGCCTGCTCGGCAACCAGCTGGAAGACCTGACCCGCGAGCGCGAGATGATCCTCTCGACCAGCACCTATGGGCAGCGCAGTACCGGCTCGAGCCATTTGCCAGGGGCACTGGTCAAAGGGCTGACCCTGACATTGTGATTGGCATTACCGGCCTCTTCGCGGCCAAAGCCACTCCCACAGGAGACAGGCGATCCCTGTGGGAGCGGCTTCAGCCGCGAAGAGGCCGGCACAGACAAACGAGGAAGTCATGCCCGACCGTGCACCGCTGGACCCCATCACCGCCCGCTGGCTGCCCTGGGTGGTGGCCATCGCCTTCTTCATGCAATCGCTGGACGGCACCATCCTCAACACCGCATTGCCGGCCATGGCCCGCTCGCTGGCCGAGGACCCGCTGCGCATGCAGGGCGTGATCATCGCCTACATGCTCACCGTCGCCCTGCTGATCCCCGCCTCGGGCTGGATCGCCGACCGCTTCGGCACCAAGCGCATCTTCTTCAGCGCCATCCTGCTGTTCAGCTTCGGCTCGGCCCTGTGCGCCGCGGCCAACAGCCTCGGCTTCCTGATCTTCGCCCGCGTGGTCCAGGGCCTGGGTGGCGCGCTGATGCTGCCGGTCGGGCGCCTGGTGGTGCTGCGCGCCTACCCGCGCAGCGAACTGGTGCGGGTGATGAGTTTCATCACCATCCCCGGCCTGCTCGGTCCGCTGCTGGGGCCAACGGTCGGCGGCTGGCTGGTGGAGATCCTCAGCTGGCACTGGATCTTCCTGCTCAACCTGCCGGTCGGCCTGATCGGTTGCTATGCCGTGTGGAAGTTCATCCCCGATCTGCGCGG
This sequence comes from Pseudomonas sp. NPDC089401, assembly GCF_044749485.1. NCBI lineage: Bacteria > Pseudomonadati > Pseudomonadota > Gammaproteobacteria > Pseudomonadales > Pseudomonadaceae > Pseudomonas > Pseudomonas sp. NPDC089401. The sequence continues at coordinate 195,303 of NZ_JBIVIA010000004.1, forward strand.
GGTCGAACGTACCCGCTTCGACGGCCCCGGGTTCATCCTGTTCGGCGCCGCGATGGTGCTGATCACCATCGCCATGGAGGGCCTGGGCGAGCTGCACCTGCCGCACCTGCGGGTGATGCTCCTGCTGTTCGCCGGCATGGCCTGCCTGGCCGCCTACTGGCTGCGCGCCGGACGCGACCCGGAGCCGCTGTTCTCGCCCAGCCTGTTCCGCGTGCGCACCTTCGCCATCGGCATCCTCGGCAACCTGTTCTCGCGCCTGGGCAGCGGCGCGCTGCCGTTCCTGGTGCCGTTGCTGCTGCAAGTGGCGCTGGGTTACTCGCCAGCCCAGGCGGGCATGAGCATGATCCCGCTGGCCGCCTCGGCGATGCTCGCCAAGTCCGTGGCCCGAACCTTGATCGAACGCCTGGGCTACCGCATCGTGCTCACCGGCAACACCTTGCTCCTGGGCCTGTTGCTGGCCAGCCTGGGCCTGGTCGACGAACAGACCCCCTACGCCCTGCTGCTGGTGCAGCTGGCGCTGCTCGGCGCGGTCAACTCGATGCAGTTCACGGCAATGAACACGGTGACCCTGATCGACCTCGACGACGCCAGCGCCAGCAGCGGCAACAGCCTGCTTTCGGTGGTCGCGCAGCTGTCGCTGAGCCTGGGCGTGGCCTGCGCCGGCGCGCTGCTCGGCGGCTTCACCGCAGCCGGCAGCGCCGAGGGCGTGGAGACCACCCTGGAAGCCTTCCAGCTGACCTTCGTCACCATCGGCGTGATGGCCATGCTCGCGGCGGCGATCTTCCTGCAACTGTCGCCGACGGACGGAAGGCGTGCCCGTCGTCCGGAACAACACATGGAGTCGTAGGGCGAATGGCCATGAGGCTGGTAGACTGTGCGGCATTTTTCGCTTCGCACCGCAGGCCCGCCTCGTGACCACCGAATCCACCGCCTTTGCCTCCCTGCCGCTGTCCGCCGCCATGCTGGCCAACCTGGACGCCCTCGGCTACACCTCGATGACGCCGATCCAGGCCCAGAGCCTGCCCGTCATCCTGCGTGGCCAGGACCTGATCGCCCAGGCCAAGACCGGCAGCGGCAAGACCGCCGCCTTCGGCATCGGCCTGCTCAACCCGATCAACCCGCGCTACTTCGGCTGCCAGGCCCTGGTGCTGTGCCCCACCCGCGAGCTCGCCGACCAGGTGGCCAAGGAACTGCGCCGCCTGGCCCGCGCCGAGGACAACATCAAGATCCTCACCCTTTGCGGCGGCGTGTCGCTGGGCCCGCAGATCGCCTCGCTGGAGCACGGCGCGCACATCATCGTCGGCACGCCGGGGCGCATCCAGCAACACCTGGACAAGGGCACCCTGGTACTCGACGGCCTCAACACGCTGATCCTCGACGAAGCCGACCGCATGCTCGACATGGGTTTCTTCGACGCCATCGCCAGCATCATCGGCAAGACCCCGTCGCGCCGCCAGACCCTGCTGTTCTCGGCCACCTACCCGGCCGGCATCGAGCAACTGGCCGCCGACTTCATGCGCAAGCCGCAGCAGGTCAAGGTCGAGAGCCTGCATACCGACAACCAGATCGAGCAGCGCTTCATCGAGATCGACCCGCAGCAGCGCCTGGACGCCGTCACCCGCGTGCTCGGCCACTACCGCCCGCAGTCCTGCGTGGCGTTCTGCTTCACCAAGCAGCAGTGCGAGGACGTGGTCGCCCACCTCACCGCCAAGGGCATCGTCGCCCAGGCTCTGCATGGCGACCTGGAACAGCGTGACCGCGACCAGGTGCTGACCATGTTCGCCAACCGCAGCAGCTCGGTGCTGGTGGCCACCGACGTGGCCGCCCGCGGCCTGGACATCGATGGCCTGGACATGGTCATCAACGTCGAGCTGGCGCGTGATGCCGAGATCCACGTGCACCGCGTCGGCCGCACCGGTCGTGCCGGCGAGAAAGGCATCGCGGTCAGCCTGGTGGCACCGGCCGAGGGCCACCGTGCCCAGGCCATCGAACAGCTGCAGAAGAGCCCATTGCGCTGGGACCAGCTGGACAGCCTGAAAAACAAGGGCGGCGAGCCGCTGCTGCCGGTGATGAGCACCCTGTGCATCGCTGCCGGGCGCAAGGACAAGTTGCGCCCCGGTGACATCCTGGGTGCGCTGACCGGCGATGCCGGGATTCCGGGCAAGCAGGTGGGCAAGATTGCCATTTTCGACTTCCAGGCCTTTGTGGCTGTCGAGCGGGCGCTGGCCAAGCAGGCCATGCAGCGGTTGAACAGCGGCAAGATCAAGGGGCGGTCCCTGAAAGTCCGTATCGTCTGACCTATTTTGGGGCCGCTTTGCGGCCCTTTCGCGACACAAGGCCGCTCCTATAGGGGATCGCATGCTTCTGTAGGAGCGGCCTTGTGTCGCGAAAGGGCTGCGCAGCAGCCCCGGCAATTCCCAAGAGGTAACACCGTGCACTCCACCGACGTGATCATTCTCGGCGCCGGCGCCGCCGGCCTGATGTGCGCCCAGCTCAGCGCCCGCCGTGGCCGCCGGGTACTGCTGCTCGACCACGCCAACAAACCCGGCAAGAAGATCCTCATGTCCGGCGGCGGGCGCTGCAACTTCACCAACATGTACACCGAGCCGGCCAACTTCCTGTCGCACAACGCGCACTTCTGCAAGTCGGCCCTGGCCCGCTACACCCAGTGGGACTTCATCGAGCTGGTGTGCAAGCACGGCGTGCCGTACCACGAGAAAAAGCTCGGCCAGCTGTTCTGCGACAACAAGGCCAGCGACATCCTCGACATGCTCCTGGCCGAATGCGACGAGGCCGGGGCCGAGATCCGCATGCACACCAGCATCGAACAGATCGAGAAGACCGAAACCGGCTACCTGCTGCAGACCAGCGGCGGCCAGTTCGCCTGCCAGTCGCTGGTGATCGCCACCGGCGGCCTGTCGATCCCGACCCTGGGCGCCACCGGCTTCGGCTACCAGGTGGCCCGCCAGTTCGGCCACACCCTGCTGCCGACCCGCGCCGGCCTGGTGCCGTTCACCATCACCGAGCCCCAACTCAAGGCACTGTGCACCGAGCTGTCGGGCACCTCGCTGGACTGCACCGCCAGCTGCAACGGCACCAGCTTCCGCGAGAACCTGCTGTTCACCCACCGCGGCCTGAGCGGCCCGGCGATCCTGCAGATCTCGTCGTTCTGGGAGGCCGGCGACACCGTCGAGATCAACCTGTTGCCGGACCGCGATGCATTGACCTGGCTGCAACAGATGCAGAGCGAACGCGCCAACGCCGAACTCAAGACCGTACTGGGCGAGGTGTTCACCCGCAAGCTGGCCAACCTGCTGGCCGAGCAGTGGTTCGAATCGAAGCCCATGAAGCAGTACACCCCGGCGGAATTGGCGCAGATCGCCGAAAAGCTGGCGAACTGGCAGCTGGTCCCGGCCGGCACCGAGGGCTACCGAACCGCCGAAGTGACCCTGGGCGGGGTGGACACCCGCGAAGTGTCGTCCAAGACCATGGAATCGCTGAAAAGCCCCGGTCTGTACTTCATCGGCGAGGTGCTCGACGTCACTGGCCACCTGGGCGGTTTCAACTTCCAGTGGGCCTGGGCCTCCGCCAACGCCGCCGCGCAGTTCGTGTAGAGTAGAATCCATTCAGCAGCACGGAACGCTTCTTGCTGGCCGTGCTGCAATGCATTCATTCGATCACTGCCTAGCAGGCCATCATGTCATCGAGCTCGTTCCGCCAGTCATTGCGTCGCCTGTGGGGTCAAGACAAGTTCAGCTACAGCATCCGGGTCACCATCGCCCTCACCGGCAGCCTGGCCCTGTGCTGGTACCAGAACGAGATGGCCCTGCTGATCCCGCTGTTCCTCGGCATCATCGCCTGCGCCCTGGCCGAGACCGACGACAGCTGGCAGGGCCGCCTCAGCGCCCTGGCCGTCACCCTGGTGTGCTTCGCCATCGCCTCGCTGGCGGTCGAACTGCTGTTCCCCTACCCATGGATCTTCGCCATCGCCCTGCCCTTGGCGGCGTTTGGCCTGACCATGCTCGGCGCCCTGGGCGAGCGCTATGGCGCCATTGCCTCGGCGACCCTGATCACGTCGGTCTACACCATGATCGGCGTCGACCAGCGCGGCGGCATGGTCACCGATTTCTGGCACGAGCCGATGCTGCTGGTGGCCGGCGCCGCCTGGTACGGCCTGCTTTCGGTGCTGTGGCAGGCGCTGTTCTCCAACCAGCCGGTGCAGCAGAGCCTGGCCAAGCTGTTCTTCGAACTGGGCAGCTACCTCAAGCTCAAGGCCGCGCTGTTCGAGCCGATCCGCACCCTCGACGTCGAAGCCCAGCGCCTGGCGCTGGCGCGGCAGAACGGCCGGGTGGTGGCGGCCCTCAACGCCGCCAAGGAAATCATCCTGCACCGGGTCGGCAACAGCCAGCCCAACTCCAAGGTCAGCCGCTACCTCAAGCTGTACTTCCTGGCCCAGGACATCCACGAGCGGGTCAGCGCCTCGCACTACCCCTACAACGCGCTGACCGAGGCGTTCTTCCACAGTGACGTGATGTTTCGTTGCCAGCGCCTGCTGCGCAAGCAAGGCTCCTCCTGCCAGGAACTGGCCCGCTCGATCCGCCTGCGCCAGCCGTTCGTGCTGGCCAGTGGTTTCGCCGAAGCCCTGGAAGACCTCAACGCCTCGCTGGAGCACCTGCGCCTGCAGAGCAACCCGGCCTGGCGCGGCCTGCTGCGTTCGCTGCGGGCGCTGGCCGCCAACCTGGCGACCCTCGACCGCCTGCTCGGCGCCGCCAGCAACCCCGACAGCCTCGCCGACGCCAGCGACAGCAGCCTGCTCGACCGCTCGCCACGCAGCCTCAAGGACGTGTGGACACGCCTGCGTACCCAGCTGACGCCAACCTCGCTGCTGTTCCGCCACGCCCTGCGCCTGCCGCTGGCGCTGTCGATCGGCTACGGCATGGTGCACCTGATCCACCCGACCCAGGGCTACTGGATCATCCTCACCACCCTGTTCGTCTGCCAGCCCAACTACGGCGCCACCCGGCGCAAGCTGGTGCAGCGCATCTTCGGCACGGCCATCGGCCTGACCGTGGGCTGGGCGCTGTTCGACCTGTTCCCCAACCCGGTGGTGCAGTCGCTGTTCGCAGTGGCCGCCGGGGTGGTGTTCTTCGTCAACCGCACCACCCGCTACACCCTGGCCACGGCGGCGATCACCCTGATGGTGCTGTTCTGCTTCAACCAGATCGGCGATGGCTACGGGCTGTTCCTGCCGCGCCTGTTCGATACCCTGGTCGGCAGCCTGATCGCCATCCTCGCGGTGTTCCTGTTCCTACCCGACTGGCAGGGCCGGCGGCTGAACAAGGCCTTGGCCAACACCCTGGCCTGCGCCAGCGTGTACCTGCGCCAGATCATGCAGCAGTACGCCCACGGCAAGCGCGACGACCTCGCCTACCGCCTGGCCCGGCGCAACGCCCACAACGCCGACGCGGCGCTGTCGACCACCCTGGCCAACATGCTCATGGAGCCGGGGCACTTCCGCAAGGAAGCCGACGTGGGCTTCCGCTTCCTGGTGCTGTCGCACACCTTGCTCAGCTACCTTTCGGGGCTCGGCGCACACCGCGACACGGCGTTGCCGGCCGAGGTCCAGGAGCAGTTGATCGACGGCGCCGGGCAGAGCCTGGCCAGCAGCCTGGACGAGATCGCCAACGGGCTGGCGGCGCGCCTGCCGGTGGCGATTCACAGTGATGAAGAAGAGGCGCTGGCCAATGCGCTGGAGCAGATGCCGGAGGAGCTGGATGAGCATCAACGGCTGGTGCAGACGCAGCTGGCATTGATCTGCCGGCAGCTGGGGCCGTTGCGCACCTTGGCGGCGCACCTTATCAAGGAATCACCCGCGGCCTGATTTTCCATTGCCTGTGCCGGCCTCTTCGCGGGTGAACCCGCTCCCACAGGCCGGCACAGCTAGCCTCTATTTTGGCCGTCCTGCAAACTTGCGATGATCGGCCGTCATTTTCAGGAGTTACCTGCCATGTCCATCGACTGGATCTGCAAGCACCACACCGACCTGAGCAAGGAGCAGCTCTACGCCATCCTGCAACTGCGCACCGAAGTCTTCGTCGTCGAGCAGCGCTGCGCCTACCAGGAAGTCGATGGCCAGGACCTGGCCGGCGACACCCTGCACCTCATGGGCTGGCAGGATGACAGGCTGGTGGCCTACCTGCGCCTGCTCGACCCGCAATCCCAGCAAGGCGATGTGGTGATTGGCCGGGTGGTGACCTCGCCGGCGGCGCGCGGGCTGAAGCTGGGCCACCCGCTGCTGCTCAAAGGGCTGGAGGCAGCCGCCCATTGCTGGCCGGGCACGCCGCTCTACCTGTCGGCGCAGGCGCACTTGCAGGGCTTCTATGGCCGGCACGGCTTCGAAGCGGTGGGTGAGGCCTACCTGGAGGACGATATTCCCCACATCGGCATGCGCAAGCTCACGGGTAGCCCAGCACGCTCCTGATCTGCCGCAGGTGCTGGATGATCCACTGCTTGTCGATCGCCCCCCAGTCACGGATGCGGTACTGCCCGGCATGGTTGCGCGCGCCCTCCTGCTGCTCGAACTCGCAGACGATGTCCAGGTCGGCCAGCGCGGCGATGGTGTCCTGCGCGGTGCGCCGCGGCATGCCGGTGGCTTCGGTCAACGCCGGCACGCTGGTGGCGGTCTGGCTGTCGATCAGCCAGGCGACGTACAGGCGACGGTAGAAACTGCTCTTGGTCTTGCTCACATCCATGCTGCGGGGTCCTTACAGGTTGCCTGGCAACTCCCGGTAGGTCAGGTAGACGCGCAGGTCGAATTCCAGTTGGTGGTAGGCCGGTTCCATGTGCTGGCAGAGCTGGTAGAACGCCTTGTTGTGATCGCGCTCGCGCAGGTGCGCCAGCTCGTGCACCACGATCATGCGCAGGAACTCCGGCGCCGCCTCCTTGAACAGCGAGGCGATGCGGATTTCCTTCTTGGCCTTGAGCTTGCCACCCTGCACCCGTGACACCGCGGTGTTCAGGCCCAGGGCGCGGTGGGTCAGGTCGAGGCGGTTGTCGAACAGCACCTTGTCGAGGTTCGGCGCGCTGCGCAGGTACTGCTGGCGCAGGTCCTGGGCATAGCCGTACAGCGCCTTGTCGCTCTGCACGTCATGGCGGCCGGGGTAGCGGCGCTGCAGGTATTCGCCCAGGCGGTCGCTGTCGATCATCTGCCGCACCTGCTCCTGCAGGTGCGGCGGGTAGGCTTGCAAGTAGCGTAATTCGGTCATGGCACGGCAGTCGGCGAAACGAATGCCGATTCTAGCCAATCACGGCCGCGGCCAGGAAAAATTCGCCGGGAAGCCGCTGGCATCGGCGGCGGTCATCGGGCGTGCGACCAGGAAGCCCTGTACGTATTCGCAACCGTTTGCCTTCAGCCACGCGGCCTGGGCCGGGGTTTCCACGCCCTCGGCGATGACCGTGATCCGGTAGTCGGCGCACAGGCCGATGACGCTGCGCACCAGCGCCGCGTCCACCGCCGAGTCCGGCAACCGGGCAACCAGGTGGCGGTCCAGCTTCAGGGTATCGATCGGCAGGTCGCGCAGCATGCGCAGCGAACAGTCGCCGGCGCCAAAGTCGTCCAGCGCCACACGCACGCCCAGTTCGCGCAGGCGGTGGATCTGCTTGATCGCCGCATCGATGTTGTACATCAGCGACATCTCCGCCACTTCCACCTCCAGCTGCGACGGCGTGAGCTGGTAATCCTGGATCACCCGCTGCAACTCGTCGGCCAGCCCCGGCAGGGTGAACTGCGCGCGGCTGAGGCTGATGCCCAGCACCAGGTCGGGATCGAAGCGCTGGCACCAGTCTTGGCGTTGGGCGGCGCCCTGGCGGTAGATCCAGCTGGCCAGGCGGTTGATCAGCCGCGCCTCTTCCAGCAACGGGATGAACAGCCCCGGCGGCACGTCACCGACGCTGGGGTGCTGCCAGCGCAGCAAGGCCTCGAAGCCCCGCAGGCGGCCATCGGCAAACGCCACCTGGGGCTGGTAGACCAAGGTGAAGTCCTGCGCTTCGATGGCGCTGCGCACGCTGTCCTCGAGCATCAGCCGCGAACGTGCCCGGCCATTGAGTTCCTGGTCGTAGAAGCGGTACTGATGGCGGCCGGCCTGCTTGGCCGCATACATCGCGGTATCGGCAGCGCGCAGCAGGCCTTCGACGTTGGCCCCGCAGTCCGGGTAGGTGGCGATGCCGATACTGACCCCCAGGCACACATCGATGCCTTCGATCTGCTGCTGGATCGCCACCCGTTCGAGCAGCTTCTCGGCATAGCGCCCGGCCTGCTCGGGGTACGGCAGGCCGTCGAACAGCGCGGTGAACTCGTCGCCGCCCATGCGCGCCAGCAGCGCCTCACCGCCCAGGCAATCCTTGATCTGCTCGGCGACCCAGCGCAACACCCGGTCACCGGCATCGTGGCCCAGCGAGTCGTTGATCCGCTTGAAGCCGTCCAGGTCCATGTACATCAGGGCCTGGGCCTTGTTCGGGCGCTCGCTGCGCAGCAGCGCGCCCTCGGCGGCCTGGTAGAAGCCGCGGCGGTTGAGCAGCCCGGTCAACGGGTCGGTCACCGCCTGGTATTCGAGCTGCTGGTGCAGGTTGCGCTCCACCGACATGTCCAGCACCGTCACCACCATGGCCTGCTGTTCCGCCGGCAACGGCGCGCACGACAGGGCCACCGGCACCAGCTGGCCGCCCTGGGTGCGCAGGTGGGCCTCGTGGACGCGTACGATCTTGCGCGCGAGGTAGGCGCTGTGGAATTCGGATTCGCTCCACAACGTGGCGTTGGCCAACTGCAGCAGCGTGAGCAAGTGCGTACCCTGCAACTGCTCGACCGGCGTCTGCAACAAGCGCGAGATCGCCGGGTTGGCAAAGCTGATGACGCCGCCGTCGTCGACCACCAGGATGCCTTCGGCAGCGTTCTCCAGGATCGATGCGTTGAAGGCCCGGGCCGCCTCAAGCTCGCGGGTCAGGCGCTGGAGCATGCGCTTGTTGCGCTGCTGGTCGAGCTGGGCCTGCACCTTGGGCTTGAGAATCTGCGGGTCGAACGGTTTGAACAGGTAATCCACCGCACCGCTGGCGTAACCCTTGAGCACGGCGGCATCGGACTGCTCGTTGGCGGTGAGGAAGATGATCGGGGTCAGCCGGGTTCTCTGGCTGCCGCGCATCAGGCGGGCCACTTCGAAGCCGTCCATTTCCGGCATCTGCACATCGAGCAGCACCAGATCGACCTCGTGCTCGAGCAAGGTCCCCAGGGCTTCGGTCCCTGAGCTTGCGGTCAGCACCTGCCAATCATTGCGTGCCAGCAAGGCGCGCATGCTGATGAGGTTTTCCGGGTAATCATCGACTACCAGAAGAACCGATTTGCCATCCACTGGTTGAGGGTGAGCGCCATCCATGCTGCTTCTCTTATTAGACCGACTGCTGCTTTCCATTGGATCCGATCATGATTCTAGCCTCGGATGCCAAACGCGCAACGCAGGAAGATGGCGATACGCCACGATCTGGACGTTAGTCGACTAACGGTCAGAACGCAAAATACAGCGTTTCAGGGGGATGGCCTGAAGACCTGAGCAGCAAGCCAGGCCTTCAGTGGAACCGACCATCAAGCGTTGTTGAACCGTGCCAGCAGCACTGGCGTCTTGCCGGGCTCTACCCGGAACACCAGGCGGTCGCCCCGCTTGATCGGCTGGCTGCTCGCCCCATAGCGGATCTCGCTGGCATAGTCCGCATCACTGGTGATCACCTGGATGGACGTATACCCAGACGTATTGGCGGCGAAATCCAAAGAGGGAGACCAGTAACCATTGCCCATGTTGAAGATGCCGTAGGATTGCGTCTGCAATCGCGAGGCGCTCCTGTCGGTATCGGGACTGGAGCGGATCACGTGCGCCCCCCGCTGCCTGGCACGCAGCCCGTTTGCGGCAATGACGTTGTCAACCATCCTGCAACGCAAAGACCAGTCGGTATTGATGATGTAGTGCTTGTTGATCGGGCCACCTTGAGGCTTGTAAGCGAACCAGCCCATGACCTCACCGGAAAGGTCATGCGGCACGAAAAACGGTTCCCGGTAGCGTGCAGCCTGAACCGAACGCAGGTCACCAAATGCTTTGGGTTCTGTTCCAACTTTTTCCACAAAAGCTTTCAACACTGCCAGCCTCGGCTGATTGTGTCCGATCCAGCGCTGGTTCACACCCGGCCAGAAGGACGCATCCCTTGAACCGTGATTGTAGGAAACCACTGTATTGGTACCCAACTCCCACAGTTGGGCAACCGCCAATGCCTTGCATGCAGGGGGAACGACCGTTTTGCCCAATACTTGCTTGAGCACCCCCGCCAACTCTTTGTGCGCTTCAGCGGTGAAATTCTTGAAGCGGTGAAAGTTCAGGATGACGATTTCACGTTGCGCGTTGTAGTCCCGCCGAAAGCGCAGCAACGGCTGCAACACATCACGTTCTATATAACGACCGTTATCCGTATCGTGGAAAATACCAAAACGTCCCTCACCTTGTCTCTTCTGAAAGAATTGCACGCGCAAGTCAAGTACACGAATCCCCCACTTCAGCTGATCGTAGATCGGAACATCCTGACAGGTCTGCGACGAGGGAGAATGCGGGCCTTGCTTGTCATATCCAGAGTTATGTGTCCCCAGCAGGACACACTCCCCAATCGGTAGCACCCGGGCGCCACTGTAGCGCTCCATCCAGTTGCTGCGATTGTTATTTGCCGGTTTGCATATACCACCCGACCAACTTCCGTTCGGACACCAACCGGCCATCACTCACCTCCTTGGGCAATATGCTCACAGACATCCTGGCAGCCGTGCTCGCAGGTCGAACCAGCTACATCGTCTTCGTCGTTCTCTGACACTGGCGGAAGCTGCATTTCCCCCAGTGCCAACTCATCGCCTGATTCCGCGGTAATGATAAACATGAAAGATGACTCCATTTATTAAAGGAGCCCAAAGACTAACAACTAAAAATTCACTGCAAACCTAGCAGATCTAACAGGCTGTTATTTATAGATACTTGGGGAATCACTTCCCTCCTGCCCATAAAAAAACCCGCATTTCTGCGGGTTTTTTTCAGCGTGACGACTGGCAGATCAATTGACCTTGGCGGCCAACTCACCTTTCAGGTAGCGCTGGAACATGCCTTCCAGGGAGATCGGCTTGATCTTCGAAGCGTTGCCGGCAGTGCCGAAGGCTTCGTAACGGGCGATGCACACGTCGCGCATGGCCTTCACGGTTTCACCGAAGAACTTGCGTGGGTCGAACTCGCTCGGGTTCTGCGCCATCAGGCGACGCATGGCGCCGGTAGAGGCCAGGCGCAGGTCGGTGTCGATGTTGACCTTGCGCACGCCGTGCTTGATGCCTTCGACGATTTCCTCGACCGGTACGCCATAGGTTTCCTTGATGTCACCGCCGTACTGGTTGATGATCGCCAGCCACTCTTGCGGCACCGAGGAAGAACCGTGCATCACCAGGTGGGTGTTGGGGATGCGCTTGTGGATTTCCTTGATGCGGTCGATCGCCAGCACGTCGCCGGTAGGTGGCTTGGTGAACTTGTAGGCGCCGTGGCTGGTGCCGATGGCGATGGCCAGGGCGTCGACCTGGGTCTTCTTGACGAAGTCGGCGGCTTCTTCCGGGTCGGTCAGCATCTGGCTGTGGTCCAGCACGCCTTCGGCGCCGATACCGTCTTCTTCACCGGCCATGCCGGTTTCCAGCGAACCCAGGCAGCCCAGTTCGCCTTCCACCGAAACGCCGCAGGCGTGGGCCATGGCCACGGTCTGCTGGGTGACGCGCACGTTGTACTCGTAGTCGGTCGGGGTCTTGCCGTCTTCGCCCAGCGAGCCGTCCATCATCACCGAGCTGAAGCCCAGCTGGATCGAGCGCTGGCAGACGTCAGGGCTGGTACCGTGGTCCTGGTGCATGCACACCGGGATATGCGGGAACTCTTCGATGGCGGCCAGGATCAGGTGGCGCAGGAACGGGGCACCGGCGTATTTGCGGGCACCGGCCGAAGCCTGCACGATCACCGGGGAATCGGTCTTGTCGGCCGCTTCCATGATGGCGCGCATCTGCTCGAGGTTGTTGACGTTGAAAGCCGGAACGCCGTAACCGAACTCGGCGGCGTGGTCCAGCATCTGGCGCATGCTAATGAGTGCCATTGTGTATCTCTCTCCCGACAAGCGTCGTTTGTTTCATGCAAGCCTGCCGCAGGGGCGGTTGCTGTTCAAGTTGTGTGGGCCGCCGCAGCGGCCCGGCCCGTCACGGTGCCTTGCAGCCCCGCCCAATCAGATCGTTCGTGGCCACCCAGTACACCAGGCCTTCTTCGCCCTTGGTGTGGAAGGCCAGCACGCCGTCGCTGTACAGCGCGCCCGAGGCGCCCGGCTCGGACTTGAGCCGGTAGACCTGGTCAGCGCCGCCAAGGCGCACGTCGACCTGGGTTTGCCCCGCATCGGCGAAGCGCCACAGCACTTCGGCCTGGGTGTCGCAGACCCAGCGGGTCCAGTCGGCGGCCGGGGCGGGTGGCGCCGGCTGCAGCAGCGAGCAACCGGCCAGTGTCGCCAGGGCCGCGGCGGCCATCAGCGCTTTCATTGAATATCCTCTAGATGACCACACAACGGTCGCTTGGTTGCCCGCACCGACGAAACGCACGGTGCGGTGTTCCGTTTCAGGGGCAACCCGGCGCCTGGCGCTGGTGTTCTTCGTCGTACTTTTCCAGGCCTTCCGGGCCCACGCGCTTGCTGATCACCGGCACCGTCTCGGCCTGCCACTCGGACTGATAGCAGCCGCCCTTGGGCGAGTGCGCCGGGTCGGCGTCCGGCGATGGGCTGCTGGAGCAGGCGCCCAGCAGGCCGGCCAGGATCATCACAGGCAATTGCTTGACCATCAGGTCGCTCCCTTTGCCAGGCGCCGCATGATCAGGCTTTTGCCCGCTCTTCCAGGATCGCCACGGCCGGCAGCACCTTGCCTTCGACAAACTCGAGGAACGCACCGCCACCGGTAGAAATGTAGGAGATATCCTTGCTGACGCCATATTTGTCGATGGCGGCCAGGGTATCGCCGCCGCCGGCGATGGAGAACGCGGCACTGTCGGCGATGGCCTTGGCCAGGACCTTGGTGCCGTTGCCGAACTGGTCGAATTCGAACACGCCGACCGGGCCGTTCCACAGGATGGTCTTCGACGACTTCAGCAGCTCGGCGAAGTTGGCTGCGGTCTGCGGGCCGATGTCCAGGATCATGTCGTCGGCGGCGACGTCGGCGATGGCCTTGACGGTGGCTTCGGCGTCTTCGGCGAAGGCCTTGGCAACCACCACGTCAACTGGCAGCGGCACGCTGACCTTGGCGGCGATGGCCTTGGCGGTGTCGACCAGGTCCGGCTCGTACAGCGACTTGCCAACCGGGTGACCGGCGGCGGCGAGGAAGGTGTTGGCGATGCCACCACCGACGATCAGCTGGTCGCAGACGCTGCTCAGGCTGTTCAGCACGTCCAGCTTGGTCGACACCTTGGAGCCGGCGACGATGGCGGCCATCGGCTTGGCCGGGGCCTTCAGGGCCTTGCCCAGGGCATCCAGTTCGGCGGCCAGCAGCGGGCCGGCAGCGGCGACCTTGGCGAACTTGGCCACACCATGGGTGGAGCCTTCAGCGCGGTGGGCGGTGCCGAACGCGTCCATCACGAACACGTCGCACAGGGCAGCGTACTGCTGCGCCAGCTCGTCGGCGTTCTTCTTCTCGCCCTTGTTGAAGCGCACGTTCTCGAACAGCACCAGGTCACCCGCCTTGACCTCGACGCCACCGAGGTAGTCGGCGACCAGCGGCACTTCGCGGCCCAGGGCCTTGCTCAGGTAGTCGGCAACCGGCTTGAGGCTGTTCTCGGCGGAGAACTCGCCTTCGGTCGGGCGGCCCAGGTGCGAGCAGACCATCAGCGCCGCGCCCTTTTCCAGGGCCAGCTTGATGGTCGGCAGCGCTGCCAGGATACGCGCGTCGCTGGCTACCACGCCGTCCTTCACAGGCACGTTGAGGTCTTCGCGGATCAGTACGCGCTTACCTTGCAGGTCGAGGTCGGTCATCTTCAACACGGTCATGAATGCAGTCCTTCAGGGCTGTTTGCTGCGGGTAGGGTGGACGACGTGCAGAAAGTGTCCGGCAACGTCGAGCATACGGTTGGCGAACCCCCATTCGTTGTCGAACCAGGCCAGCAGGTTCACCAGGCGGGGGCCTGAGACGCGGGTCTGGCTGGCATCGACGATCGCCGAATGCGGGTCATGGTTGAAATCACAGCTGGCATGGGGCAGCTCGGTGTAGGCCAGCAAGCCTTTGAGCGGGCCGTCCAGCGCCGCCTCGCGCAGCACCCGGTTGACCTCGGCCGCGCTGGTGTCGCGGGCGGTCTGCAGGGTGATGTCCAGGCACGAGACGTTGACGGTCGGCACACGTACCGCTTTGGCCTGGATTCGCCCGGCAAGTTCCGGAAGCAGGCGTTCGATGCCGCGCGCCAGGCCCGTGGACACCGGGATCACCGACTGGAAGGCCGAGCGCGTGCGGCGCAGGTCTTCGTGGTGATAGGCATCGATCACCGGCTGGTCGTTCATCGCCGAGTGGATGGTGGTGATCTGCACGTACTCGATGCCGAACGCCTGGTCCAGCACGCGCAACAGCGGCACGCCGCAGTTGGTGGTGCAGGAGGCGTTGGACACCAGGCGCTCGGTGCCGCTCAGGCAATCCTGGTTGATGCCGTAGACCACGGTGGCGTCGACGTCCGCCTCGCTGGCCATGGGCTGCGAGAACAGCACGCGCGGCGCGCCGGCATCGAGGAAGCGCTGGCCATCGGCGCGGGTGTGGTAGACGCCGGAGCACTCCAGCACCAGGTCGACTCCCAGGGCGGCCCAGTCGACGCCTTCGGGGGTGGCGCTGCGCAGCACTTTCACGCAGTCGCCATTGATATGCAGACAATCGCCGTCGACCTTCACCTCACCGGGGAAACGCCCGTGGGTGGAGTCGAAGCGTGTCAGGTATTCGATGCTGGCCTGGTCGGCCAGGTCGTTCAACGCGACGATCTCGAAACCGGCCTTCGCCCCTCGCTCGAACAGTGCGCGCAGGACACAGCGGCCGATGCGGCCGTAACCGTTGAGTGCAACTTTGTAGGGACGCGGGTGGGGCATTCGTTCGCTCGCTAACGCATGATGGCTGTTGGGGCCGCGTAGCGGCCCATCGCGACGCAAGGCCGCTCCTACAGGGGACGGCGTGCGCAATACCCTGTAGGAGCGGCCTTGTGTCGCGAAACGAGGGCAGAGCCCTCGCCTTGCACCTGTATCAGTCTTCCAGCAGCTCTTCGGCGGTGCCCAGGATGTTCTCCAGGGTGAAACCGAATTCCTCGAACAGCGCGGCGGCCGGGGCCGACTCACCGTAGGTGGTCATGCCGATGACGCGACCTTCCAGGCCCACGTACTTGTACCAGAAGTCGGCATGGGCGGCTTCGATGGCGATGCGCGCACCGACTTCCAGCGGCAGCACGGACTGCTTGTAGGCAGCGTCCTGGGCATCGAACACGCTGGTGCATGGCATCGACACCACGCGCGCCTTGCGGCCCTGCTCGGTCAGCTTGGCGTGAGCCTGAACGGCCAGGCCCACCTCGGAACCGGTGGCGATCAGGATCAGCTCAGGCTCGCCGGCGCAGTCCTTGAGGACGTAGCCGCCGCGGCTGATGTCGGCGATCTGCTGGGCGTCGCGGTCCTGGTGCTGCAGGTTCTGGCGCGAGAAGATCAGCGCCGACGGGCCGTCCTTGCGCTCCAGGGCGTTTTTCCAGGACACGGCGGATTCCACCGCGTCGGCCGGACGCCAGGTGTCCAGGTTCGGCGTGCTGCGCAGGCTGGTCAGCTGCTCGATCGGCTGGTGGGTCGGGCCGTCTTCGCCCAGGCCGATGGAGTCGTGGGTGTAGACGTGGATCACGCGCTGTTTCATCAGCGCCGACATGCGCACGGCGTTGCGGGCGTATTCCATGAACATCAGGAAGGTCGCGCCGTAAGGCACCAGGCCGCCGTGCAGGGCAACGCCGTTCATGATCGCGGTCATGCCGAATTCGCGCACGCCGTAGAACACGTAGTTGCCGCTGGCGTCATTGGCTTCGACACCCTTGCAGCCCTTCCACAGGGTCAGGTTGGAACCGGCCAGGTCGGCCGAGCCGCCGAGGAACTCAGGCAGCAGCGGGCCGAAGGCATTCAGCGCATTCTGGCTGGCCTTGCGGCTGGCGATGGTCTCGCCCTTGGCCGCCACTTCGTTGATGTAGGCCTGGGCCTTCTCGCTGAAATCGGCCGGCAGTTCGCCGCTGTCACGGCGCTTGAATTCGGCTGCCAGCTCCGGGTAGGCCTTGGCGTAGGCGTCGAAACGCTGGTTCCAGTCGGCCTCGACCTTGGCACCGTTGGCCTTGGCATCCCACTCGGCATAGATGTCGGCGGGGATTTCGAACGGGCCGTGGTTCCAGTTCAGTTCCTTGCGGGCCAGGGCGATTTCGTCGTTGCCCAGTGGCGCGCCGTGGCAGTCTTCCTTGCCCTGCTTGTTCGGCGAACCGAAGCCGATGATGGTCTTGCAGCAGATCAGGGTCGGACGGTCGCTCTTGCGCGCGGTCTCGATGGCCATCTTGATTTCGTCGGCATCGTGGCCGTTGACGTTGCGGATGACCTGCCAGTTGTAGGCTTCGAAACGGGCCGGGGTGTTGTCGGTGAACCAGCCGTGCACTTCGCCGTCGATGGAGATGCCGTTGTCGTCGTAGAAGGCGACCAGCTTGTTCAGGCCCAGGGTGCCGGCCAGCGAGGCGACTTCGTGGGAAATGCCTTCCATCATGCAGCCGTCGCCGAGGAACACATAGGTGTTGTGGTCGACGATGCTGTGGCCGTCACGGTTGAACTGGGCCGCCAGGACTTTTTCCGCCAGGGCGAAGCCCACGGCGTTGGCCAGGCCTTGGCCGAGCGGGCCGGTGGTGGTCTCGACGCCTGGGGTGTAGCCGTATTCCGGGTGGCCCGGGGTGCGGCTGTGCAGTTGGCGGAAGCCTTTGATGTCATCGATGGTGACATCGTAGCCGGTCAGGTGCAGCAGCGAGTAGATGAGCATCGAGCCGTGGCCGTTGGACAGCACGAAGCGGTCGCGGTCGGCGAAGCTCGGGTTGCTCGGGTTGTGCTTCAAGTAGTCGCGCCAAAGCACTTCGGCGATATCCGCCATGCCCATGGGGGCACCTGGGTGGCCGCTGTTGGCCTTTTGCACGGCATCCATGCTGAGGGCACGAATGGCGTTGGCACGTTCACGACGGCTGGGCATCGCTGATCTCCTGGGGCTTGAATAGGTGGTGTCACGAAAAAAGGCGACCATTTTCGCCCACTGCGGGGGCCGGGGGCAATGACGGATGGTCGCAGTTGGGGGATTTTCCTGTGATTGACCGCCAATCCGGAGGAAAAACCGCCCATCAGCCCCACCCATCAGCCAATATCAAAACTTTTTGATATTGATCTTGCGGGTGCCGCCATGGCTGTCTAGACTGCCGCCCCATGAACCTCCGTGCGCAACCGATTCTCCAGCAAAGCGACACACTGGCCGCCCTGTGCAAGGCCAGTGGCGACGAGTTGCGCCTGAATGTGCTGCGCGCCCTGGCCAGCGATTCGTTCGGCGTGCTGGAGCTGGCGCAGATCTTCGACATCGGCCAGTCGGGCATGAGCCACCACCTCAAGGTGCTGGCCCAGGCCGAACTGGTGGCCACGCGCCGCGAAGGCAACGCGATCTTCTACCGCCGCGCCCTGCCCGATAGCCAGCGCTTCGGTGGCCGCCTGCATTCGGCGCTGCTCGAAGAGGTCGACGAACTGCCCCTGGCGCAGGACGTGCAGGCGCGTATCGCCCAGGTGCAGCAGCGTCGCGCCGCCACCAGCCAGGACTTTTTCCTGCGCGTGGAAGAGAAGTTCCGCGCCCAGCAAGACCTGATCGCCGGCCTGCCGCAGTACCGCGAAAGCCTGCTGGCCCTGCTCGACAAGCTCAATTTCGCAGCAACTGCCAGCGCACTGGAAGTAGGCCCCGGCGACGGTGGCTTCCTCCCCGACCTGGCCCGGCGCTTCGCCAAGGTCACCGCGCTGGACAACAGCCCGACCATGCTCGAGCTGGCGCGCCAGGTGTGCGAACGCGAGCAGCTGGATAATGTAAATCTGCAGTTGGCCGATGCACTGGGTGCAACGGATGTGGAAGCCGACTGCGTTGTGCTGAACATGGTCCTGCACCATTTCAGCGAACCGGCCCTGGCCCTGCGCCAGCTGGCCGAGCGGGTGAAGGCAGGCGGCAGCCTGCTGGTCACCGAACTGTGCAGCCATGACCAGGGGTGGGCGCGGGAAGCCTGCGGCGACCTCTGGCTCGGTTTCGAACAGGACGACCTGGCCCGCTGGGCCACGGCAGCCGGGCTGGCCCCGGGGGACAGCCTGTATGTGGGCTTGCGTAACGGTTTCCAGATCCAGGTCCGCCATTTTCAGCGGACGGCTGGCGACACACACCATCGGTAAATTTTAGGAACCCGTCGAGATGAGCGAATACTCCCTTTTCACCTCCGAGTCCGTGTCCGAAGGGCATCCGGACAAGATCGCCGACCAGATTTCGGACGCGGTCCTGGATGCCATCATCACCCAGGACAAATACGCCCGCGTGGCGTGTGAAACCCTGGTCAAGACCGGTGTCGCCATCATCGCCGGCGAAGTCACCACCTCCGCCTGGGTCGACCTGGAAGACCTGGTGCGCAAGGTCATCATCGACATCGGCTACAACAGTTCCGACGTCGGCTTCGACGGCGCCACCTGCGCCGTGATGAACATCATCGGCAAGCAGTCGGTGGACATCGCCCAGGGCGTCGACCGCTCCAAGCCGGAGGACCAGGGCGCGGGCGACCAGGGCCTGATGTTCGGCTACGCCAGCAACGAAACCGACGTGCTGATGCCAGCGCCGATCTGCTTCTCGCACCGCCTGGTCGAGCGCCAGGCCGAGGCGCGCAAGTCCGGCCTGCTGCCGTGGCTGCGCCCGGATGCCAAGTCCCAGGTCACCTGCCGTTACGAAAACGGCAAGGTCGTCGGCATCGACGCCGTGGTCCTGTCGACCCAGCACAACCCAGAGGTCTCGCAGAAAGACCTGCAGGAAGCGGTGATGGAGCTGATCGTCAAGCACACCCTGCCGGCCGAGCTGCTGCACAAGGGCACCCAGTTCCACATCAACCCGACCGGCAACTTCATCATCGGTGGCCCGGTGGGCGACTGCGGCCTGACCGGCCGCAAGATCATCGTCGACTCCTACGGCGGCATGGCCCGTCACGGTGGTGGCGCGTTCTCCGGCAAGGACCCGTCCAAGGTCGACCGTTCCGCCGCCTACGCCGGCCGCTACGTGGCCAAGAACATCGTTGCCGCCGGCCTGGCCGAGCGTTGCGAGATCCAGGTGTCCTACGCCATCGGCGTGGCCCAGCCGACCTCCATCTCGATCAACACCTTCGGCACCGGCAAGGTTTCCGACGACAAGATCATCCAGATCGTGCGGGAGTGCTTCGACCTGCGCCCTTACGCGATCACCAAGATGCTCGACCTGCTGCACCCGATGTACCAGGAAACCGCTGCCTACGGCCACTTCGGTCGCGAGCCGCAGCAGAAGACCGTCGGCGACGACACCTTCACCACCTTCACCTGGGAGCGCACCGACCGCGCCCAGGCGCTGCGTGACGCTGCCGGCCTGTAACTTTTCCTGCCGCAGTAAACGAAAGCCCCTGCCGCCCCAGTCGGCAGGGGCTTTTTTGCGACATATCGCCTGACAAATTGCACGGCGCGGGCCCTGCCTCCCGCGCCTAGGCTGAGGCTTCCACTTCGCCACGCAAGGATGCGGGCCATGCCACTGATACTGCTTCTGCTCCTGTTCCTCCAGGCCTTCGCTGCCCAGGCCGGCAGCTGCCCATCCTGGTCGCCGCAGCGGGCCGCCACGGAGGTGACGCAACTGCGCGACACCCTGAGCCAGTGGGACGATCACTACCACCGCCAAGGCCAGGCCCTGGTGCCCGACGCGCTCTACGACCAGAGCCGCCAGCGCCTGCAACACCTGTCGGCCTGTTTCGCCTTGGACGAGGAAGCGAACCCGCTGGCCAGCTCACGCGGCCCGATCACCCACCCCATACCGCACACCGGTGTCGACAAGCTGCCCGACGCCGAGGCGGTGGGGCGCTGGATGCAGGGCAAGTCCGGCATCTGGTTGCAGCCGAAGGTCGATGGCGTGGCCACCACGCTGATCTACCAGCAAGGCCAGCTGATCCGGTTGCTGAGCCGTGGCGACGGCCTTCAGGGGCATGACTGGAGCCGCCATATCGCGACCTTGAGCGGGATCACCCGGCAGCTGCCGGAGCCTCTAGACCTGGTGCTGCAAGGGGAGCTGTACCTGCGCCTGGACAGCCATGTTCAGGCGCAGGCGGGGGGTGCCAACGCCCGCGGGACGGTTGCCGGGTTGCTGGCACGCAAGCAGCTGAGTGCCGAACAGGGGTCGGCGATCGGCCTGTTCGCCTGGGACTGGCCACAAGGCCCAGGCAGCCAGGCCGAACGCCTGGCACGGCTGGCGACGCTGGGTTTTGCCGACAGCCAGCGCTTCAGCGTGGCCATCGACAGCCTGGATGAAGCCGCGCACTGGCGCCTGCACTGGTACCGTTCGCCACTACCCTTCGCCACCGATGGCGTGATCCTGCGCCAGGACCGCCGGCCACCCGCCGAGCGCTGGCAGGCCAGTGCCCCGTACTGGATCGCCGCCTGGAAGTACCCGTTCGCCCAGGCCATGGCCGAGGTGCGCGAGGTGCACTTCCGGGTCGGTCGTACCGGGCGGGTTACCCCGGTGTTGAAATTGCACCCGGTCGCGCTGGATGACCGGCGGATCTCCCAGGTCAGCCTCGGCTCCCTGGCACGCTGGCAAGCGCTCGATATCCGCCCCGGCGACCAGGTAGCCATCAGCCTGGCCGGGCTGACCATTCCACGCTTCGACCAGGTCGTGCACCGCGCCAGCGAACGGCCCCCAGTCGAAGCTCCGCCCCCTGATCGATACGGCCCCCACAGCTGCTGGCAGGCCAGTGAAGGCTGCGAGGAGCAGTTCATCGCCCGCCTGGTCTGGCTCAGCGGCAAACAGGGGTTGGCCATGTCGGGTACCGGGCCCGGCACCTGGAAGCGTCTGGTGCAAAGTGGCCAGGTCAGGCGCATGGGCGACTGGCTGACGCTCGAGGCCGGGCAACTGGCCGGCCTGTCCGGCATCAGCGAGGCGAAAGCCAGGCACTTGCTGCAGAGTTTCGATGCGGCCCGTTCAAGGCCTTTCGAGCAGTGGCTGCGCGGGCTTGGCGTACCCACGCCCCGCCATCAGGCACTGGAAGGCGACTGGGTGCAGCTCGCGAGCCGTACGGCCGATGACTGGAAAGCGCTGCCAGGCATAGGCGAAACCCGTGCCGGCCAGCTTGCGACGTTCTTTGCCGAACCGCAGGTGCAGGCCTTGGCGCAGCAGCTGCGAAACCACGGCATCGAGGGCTTCCGCTGAGGCGTACCGGCCAGCTTGTTTCAAAAGATCGAACAAGGGTTTCTAAATCATGAAAACCAAGGCAGGATTTGCCCCAACTTTTGCTGCCCCGCCCCGTCAAGGAGGCCCCGATGAAATTCCTGACCACCCTAACCTTGCTGGCAACGCTCGGCCTGGCGGCCGGCGCCGCGCAGGCCGCCGAGCCCGATGCCGGGCTGACCGGCTGCGCCGCCAAACGCAGCGCCATCGAGAACCAGCTGAAGATTGCCCGCGAACACGGCAACGACGACCAGGCCGCAGGCCTCGAGGAAGCCCTGCGCGGCGTTGACAACTGCACCGACAGCGGCCTGCGCAAAGAGCGTGAACAGAAGGTACTGGATGCGCGCCATGAAGTGGCCCAGCGCGAAAAGGACCTGAAGAAAGCCGAAAAGAAAGGCGATGCGGAAAAGATCAACAAGCGCAAGGACAAGCTGGCCGAGTCGCGCAAAGAGTTGCAGCAAGCGGTGGACGACCTGGACCGCTAAGGCGCCATGGCCAGCCAGCGCGGTACCTGTAGGAGCGAGCGCAGCTCGCGATGGGCTGCAACGCAGCCCCGGCACTATCTGCTGCGAAGCTGAGAACCTGGGGCCGCTGCGCGCCCCATCGCGAGCAACGCTCGCTCCTACAGAATCAGAGCAGGCCCATCGCTTCAGTGATTGCGGAATTCGCTATGGCACGCCTTGCACGCCGCCTCGACCTTGTCCATCGGCGCTTTCAGCTGTGTGGCCTCCAACGGCTGTGTTCGGGTGATGCTGGCGAGTTGACCGGTCACACCTTCCAGCTGACTGGCCAGGTCCTGGAAGCGTTCCTGCCGCTCCCATACTTCCGGCCGCGCGCTGCTGTCGCCGTCGTCCCGCACCTTCGGGAAATGCTGCCAAGGTGCATGGGCCAGGCCATCGAGTTTCAGTGCTCCGTCGGCGAACTTGCCGCCATCGAACGGCAAGCGCCCGCGCAGCATGCCACCCAGGTCTTCGCTGGTCTTGAGCATGTCCTTGAAGATCGCCTTGCGCTTGCCCAGCGGCGAGTTGGGGTCGACCCGGTCACAGGCGGTCAGGGCAAGGGCAGCGAGCAGTACTACGGTCAATCGCTTGAACATCACGGTCACATCGGCCTGGGCAAAGGGGCGGCCAGTATCGCCGCCCGTCGGGCAAAGACCAATAGCCACATAAATCACAGGGGCGAATCTTCATGTTCGCCCGCCACAGGTACCTTTCGATGAAATCAGCCCTGCGCCACCTGGCCTGGATGCTCCCGACCCTGGCCCTGCTGGCCGGTTGCAACGGCGGCGAGAACGCCAAGCCCGAGCCCCATGCCATCGCCACCTATTCCCCTGCCACCTTCAAAGACCTGCCTGCAGTCAGCGATGACGACCTGCTGGCCGGCTTCTACGCCTGGCGCAACGGATGCGAGAAGCTCAAGCGCGACCC
Organism: Pseudomonas sp. NPDC089401; assembly: GCF_044749485.1. Classification (NCBI taxonomy): domain Bacteria; kingdom Pseudomonadati; phylum Pseudomonadota; class Gammaproteobacteria; order Pseudomonadales; family Pseudomonadaceae; genus Pseudomonas; species Pseudomonas sp. NPDC089401. Next base: position 218,334 of record NZ_JBIVIA010000004.1, read on the forward strand.
AGTGTGGGCCGCCACCTGCGACGCCGCCGGCAGCGACACGGCGAGCGCTGCCCAGGTACGCGCCTTCCTCGAGCAGAACCTGCAGGTCTACGGCCTGCGTTCGGCCGAGAACAATGCCAACGGCCTGATCACCGGCTACTACGAACCGGTCTACCCCGGCAGCCTGCAACGCACCGAAGCGGCGCACGTGGCAGTGTATGGCGTGCCCGATGACATGATCGTGGTCGACCTGGCCAGCGTCTACCCGGAACTCAAGGGCAAGCGCCTGCGCGGGCGCCTGGACGGCCGCGTGCTGAAGCCCTACGACAGCGCCGAGGTGATCAACCGGGATGGCGTCAAGGCGCCGGTCTTGGCCTGGCTGACCGACCCGATGGACCTGCAGTTCCTGCAGATCCAGGGTTCGGGCCGCATCCAGCTGGAGAACGGGCGCCAGTTGCGCCTGGGCTACGCCGACCAGAACGGCCACCCTTACCGACCGATCGGGCGCTGGCTGGTGGAGCAAGGCCAGCTGAAAAAGGAAGACGTGAGCATGGGCGCCATCCATGCCTGGGCCGTGGCCAATCCGCAGCGGGTCCCGGAACTGCTGGCCAGCAACCCCAGCTATGTGTTCTTCAGCACCCGCCCGGACAGCAACGAAGGGCCGCGTGGCTCGCTGAACGTGCCGCTGACGGCGGGCTACAGCGTGGCCATCGACCGCAAGGTGATTCCGCTGGGCAGTTTGCTGTGGTTGTCGACCACGCGCCCGGATGGCACGCCCGTGGTGCGGCCGGTGGGGGCTCAGGATACCGGCGGGGCGATTGCTGGCGAAGTGCGGGCGGACCTTTTCTGGGGGACCGGGCCGGAGGCCGGCGAACTGGCAGGCAACATGAAGCAGCAAGGTCAGATATGGATGCTGTGGCCCAAGGGCAAGCCACTGCCTGAAGTCCCTAAAGTCCTCTGACGTTACGCTTTATCTGTGGGAGCGGCACCGTGTTGCCTTCTTCGCGGGTGAACCCGCTCCCACAGGGATCACGCCAGCTGTCAGATGGAAACCACGAAGAACGACACGATCAAGGCCAAGCCGGCAAACCACACCACCGAGCGCAACGCCGCCCAGTCTGCCAGGTAGCAGATGATGTACAGCAACCGGCTGGTGATATAGAGCACCCCCAGCACATCCTGGGTCACCTGCTCGGCATTACCGACGACATCGGCCACCAGCACCGCCGCCGCAAACGCCGGAAATGCCTCGTAGCTATTCTGCTGGGCGGCGTGCGCACGGCGGGGCAAGCCCGACAGCGTATCGAGGAAGGCACGTGGGTCGTGATTGTCCTTCAGGCCGAAACGGCCGCTCGATACCTTGGCAATCAACGCACACAGCGGCGCCAGAAACAACGCGATGAGGATGCACCACAGGGCAACGGTCATGCTCAGGACTCCTTGTTCAATGGTCGGTTCAGAGCTTCATCACCAGCATGCCTGCCAGGACCAGCCCGCAAGCTAGGAGTCTTGGCCCGCCAAAAGGTTCTTTGAGGTAGCGCATGCCCAGCAGCACCACCAGGATCACGCTCAATTCCCGCAGTGCCGCAGCCTCCGCCACCGACCCCAGGTGCATGGCCCAGAGCACCAGCGCGTAGCTGAACAGCACGCAGAAACCCACCGCCAGGCCCAGCCGCCACTGGGTGCGCCAGAACAGCACGAACGGCGCCCGCCTGGCCACACTGGCCAGCAGCGGGAAAGGCCAGGCACTGAGCAAGGTCAGCCACACCAGGTAGTCCCAGGGCTTGCCCCACAAGCGCACCGCCTGGCCGTCGAACCAGGTGTAGCAGCCGATGCACAGGCCGATCAGCGCCACCACCGGCAACATCGACCACGGCAGGCGGTCACCCCCGCCGCCCTGCCACAGCAGGCAGGCCATGCCGCACGGGACCAGCAGGATGCCGATGATCTGCTGCTGGCTCAGACTCTCGCCAGCGAACGCCAGTGTCAGCCCCAGCACCACCAGCGGCGACAAGCCACGCATCAGAGGATAGACCAGCCCCAGGTCACCGACCCGGTAGGCCTGGATCAGCAGGAAGCGGTACAACTGCTCGGCCAGCGCCGAGGCCAGCAGCCAGGGCCAGATCTGGCCGGGTGGGAATTCGGTGAAAGCCACCGCGCACAGCGCGAACACCAGCGCCACCACATCCATGCTGGCTATCACCAGCAGGCGTTCGCCGCTGAACTTGATCAGGGTGTTCCAGGTCGCGTGCAGCAGGGCGGCGACCAATACCAGGGAAGTTGCCAGCACGCCTTGCCGTCCTTTTGATTTTTACAAGCGCTTCATCATATAGGGTTAATCAATATCGCTGTATGGCGTTAATCGCCTCCGATCAGGAACGATTTCAAGGAATTTGGTCAAATCCTGTGTCCCGACCCCCTCGCCAGATCATCAAAGAACTGCCCGAGCCATTCGGGAAACGACTTGGAAGCCACTGTCACAGGATTCGGGATGCTTGAATTAGTTGCCGCGTTTATCTGCCTCACCACCCTTCTCACCTACGTCAATTACCGCTTCATCGGCCTGCCCCCCGCCATCGGCGTGATGGTCACGGCGCTGCTGTTCTCCCTGATGCTGCAGGGCCTGAGCCTGATCGGCTTCCCGGGCCTGGAAGAACGCGTCGAAGGGCTGATGAACCAGATCGATTTCAACGACCTGCTGATGCACTGGATGCTGGCCTTCCTGTTGTTCGCCGGTGCGCTGCACGTCAACCTCAGCGACCTGCGCAGCTACCGCTGGCCGATCGGCCTGCTGGCCACCCTGGGCGTGCTGATCGCTACCGTGGTGATCGGCTACCTGTCGCACTGGGTGTTCGCCCTGTTCGGCTGGCAGGTGCCGCTGATCTACTGCCTGCTGTTCGGCGCGCTGATCTCGCCGACCGACCCGATCGCCGTGCTCGGTGCACTGCGTACCGCCAACGCGTCCAAACCACTGAAGACCACCATCGTCGGTGAGTCGCTGTTCAACGACGGCACCGCGGTAGTGGTGTTCACCGTGTTGCTGGGCATCATCCAGCTGGGTGAAACCCCGAGCGTGGCCGACACTGCCATGCTGTTCGCCCGCGAAGCCATTGGCGGGGTGGTGTTTGGCGGGGTGATCGGTTACGCCACCTACCGCATGATCAAGAGCGTCGAGCAATACCAGGTCGAGGTCATGCTGACCCTGGCGCTGGTGATCGGCGGTTCGGCGATGTGCTACGAGCTGCATGTGTCGGCGCCGATCGCCATGGTCGTGGCCGGCCTGATCATCGGCAACCTGGGCCGCAACCTGGCGATGAACGACATGACCCGCCGCTACATGGACGGTTTCTGGGAACTGATCGACGACATGCTCAACGCCCTGCTGTTCGCCCTGATCGGCCTGGAACTGTTGCTGCTGCCGTTCAACTGGCTGCACCTGGCGGCCGGTGGCGTGCTGGCGGTGGCAGTGCTGGCCTCGCGCCTGCTGACCGTGGCGCCTGCCATCCTGCTGCTGCGCCGCTGGCGCACGGTGCCCCAGGGCACCATCCGCGTGCTTACCTGGGGTGGCCTGCGCGGCGGCGTGTCGGTGGCCCTGGCGCTGTCGTTGCCGATGGGCGACGAGCGTGACCTGCTGCTGTCGATCACCTACATCGTGGTGCTGTCGTCGATCCTGGTGCAGGGCTTGAGCATCGGCGGCGTGGTGCGCAAGGTCAGCGCACAGCCTTGACTGACCGCGCTGGCCTCTTCGCGGGTGAACCCGCTCCCACAGGGACTTCACCGCCCTGGAGAAAGTGGAAATCCTGTGGGAGCGGGTTCACCCGCGAAGAGGCCGGCACTGCCGACCAGGCCAGGGCGGCTTATTCGACTTCCGAATCCGGGAACTGATCCTGCACGTACTTGATCTCGGTGCGCCCGTGCGCCGCCGGCAGGCCATCCTCGCCGAGGTTCACGAACACCATCTTGTCGACGGTCAGAATGCTCTTGCGGGTGATCTTGTTGCGCACTTCGCACTTGAGGGTGATCGAGGTGCGGCCGAACTCGGTGGCGGTGATGCCCAGCTCGATGATGTCGCCCTGGCGCGAGGCGCTGACGAAGTTGATCTCCGAGATGTACTTGGTCACCACGCGCTGGTTGCCCAGCTGGACGATGGCATAGATCGCCGCTTCTTCGTCGATCCAGCGCAACAGGCTGCCGCCGAACAGCGTGCCGTTGGGGTTGAGGTCTTCGGGTTTTACCCATTTGCGGGTGTGAAAGTTCATCTTTGCTCCTGACCGCTTGGCTAACGTGAAGCAATGATGGCAGAGCGGCCGCCAGCGCTCCATTGAACATCGACTATCGTCGCGATAAATCGACAGAAAGCCTTGGGTGTGTCACCGGCCACGGCTATAATCCCTGCCGATTCCAATGGCCACCCACAGCGGCGGCCATCCCGCCACCCATCCGAGGGGCGCTGCAGCAGGCTCGGCCTGTCAGGCTCGGTTGGGGCGTTGTCCGTGCAAGCGGACGCTCAACGCACAACGGCGCCCATTCGCACACTACGAATGGAGGCTCTCATGAGCGCTGCAAACACGCCTGCTGGTTTTACCGATTTCAAAGTCGCGGACATCTCCCTGGCCGCCTGGGGCCGTCGCGAAACCATCATCGCCGAATCGGAAATGCCTGCTCTGATGGGCCTGCGTCGCAAGTACCTCACCGAGCAACCGCTCAAGGGTGCGAAGATCCTGGGCTGCATCCACATGACCATCCAGACTGCCGTGCTGATCGAAACCCTGGTTGCCCTGGGTGCCGAAGTACGCTGGTCGTCCTGCAACATCTTCTCGACCCAGGACCAGGCCGCCGCCTCCATCGCCGCCGCCGGCATCCCGGTGTTCGCCTGGAAAGGTGAAACCGAAGAAGAGTACGAGTGGTGCCTGGAGCAGACCATCCTCAAGGATGGCCAGCCATGGGACGCCAACATGATCCTCGACGACGGCGGCGACCTGACCGAACTGCTGCACAAGAAATACCCAGCGGTGCTGGACCGCGTTCACGGCGTGACCGAAGAAACCACCACCGGCGTGCACCGCCTGCTGGACATGCTGGCCAAAGGCGAGCTGAAAGTCCCGGCGATCAACGTCAACGACTCGGTCACCAAGAGCAAGAACGACAACAAGTACGGCTGCCGTCACAGCCTGAACGACGCCATCAAGCGTGGCACCGACCACCTGCTGTCGGGCAAGCAGGCCCTGGTGATCGGCTACGGTGACGTCGGCAAGGGCTCGGCCCAGTCGCTGCGCCAGGAAGGCATGATCGTCAAGGTCACCGAAGTCGACCCGATCTGCGCCATGCAGGCCTGCATGGACGGTTTCGAGCTGGTCTCGCCGTTCATCGACGGCATCAACACCGGCACCGAAGCGAGCATCGACAAGGCGCTGCTGGGCAAGATCGACCTGATCGTCACCACCACCGGTAACGTCAACGTCTGCGATGCCAACATGCTCAAGGCCCTGAAGAAGCGTGCCGTGGTCTGCAACATCGGCCACTTCGACAACGAGATCGACACCGCCTTCATGCGCAAGAACTGGGCATGGGAAGAGGTCAAGCCGCAGGTGCACAAGATCCACCGCACCGGCGCTGGCGATTTCGACCCGCAGAACGACGACTACCTGATCCTCCTGGCCGAAGGCCGCCTGGTCAACCTGGGCAACGCCACCGGCCACCCAAGCCGCATCATGGACGGTTCGTTCGCCAACCAGGTGCTGGCACAGATCTTCCTGTTCGAGCAGAAGTTCGCCGACCTGTCGGCCGAGAAGAAAGCCGAGCGCCTGACCGTTGAAGTCCTGCCGAAAAAGCTCGACGAAGAAGTGGCCCTGGAAATGGTCCGCGGTTTCGGTGGCGTGGTCACCCAGCTGACCAAGCAGCAAGCCGACTACATCGGCGTGACCGTCGAAGGCCCGTTCAAGCCGCACGCCTACCGCTACTAAGCACTGGCTGCAAGGCTCAGAACGACGCCCAAGCCAGGCCGGCCCACACCGTCCTGGCTTTTACTTGCAGCCGGCCGCTCAGGCGGGCTGCTTGAGGAACGAGTAATGTCACAAGAACGCCGCTACAGCTTCGAGTTCTTCCCCACCAAGACCGAAGCCGGTCATGAAAAGCTGATGGGCGTGGCCCGCCAGCTGGCCACCTACAACCCGGACTTCTTCTCCTGCACCTACGGTGCCGGGGGCTCGACCCGCGACCGCACGCTGAACACCGTGCTGCAGCTGGAAAACGAAGTGAAGGTGCCTGCCGCGCCGCACCTGTCGTGCGTCGGCGACACCAAGGAAGAGCTGCGCAGCCTGCTGGCCGAGTACCAGGCCGCCGGCATCAAGCGCATCGTCGCCCTGCGTGGCGACCTGCCGTCGGGCATGGGCATGGCCAGTGGCGAACTGCGCTACGCCAGCGACCTGGTCGAGTTCATTCGCCAGGAGACCGGCGACCACTTCCACCTGGAAGTCGCCGCCTACCCGGAAATGCACCCGCAGGCGCGCAACTTCGAGGCCGATCTGGGCAACTTCGTGCACAAGGTCAAGGCCGGTGCCGACAGCGCCATCACCCAGTACTTCTTCAACGCCGACAGCTACTTCTATTTCGTCGAGCGCGCGCAGAAGCTGGGCGTGGACATCCCGGTGGTACCGGGCATCATGCCGATCACCAACTACAGCAAGCTGGCACGCTTCTCCGACGCCTGCGGCGCCGAGATCCCGCGCTGGATCCGCAAGCAGCTGGAAGCCTATGGCGATGATGTCGCCAGCATCCAGGCCTTCGGAGAGGAAGTGATCACGCGCATGTGCGAACAGCTGCTGCAAGGCGGCGCGCCAGGGTTGCACTTCTATACCCTGAACCAGGCCGAGCCGAGCCTGGCGCTGTGGAACAACCTGAAGCTGCCGCGCTGAAATCTTTTGGCAACATCTGATTCAGATTTGATTAAGGCTTCAGTCTTAGACTGAGGCCTTAATTCTTTCTGTCCCAGTCAGGTCTCGCCTGCCATGCAACACTTCCTGCCATCGCGTCCCCAGCTCGTCTACCTGGCTTTCGGCCCGGCCACCTATCACCAGGAAGCCTGCTTCAGCATCGTCAGCGCCCTGACGCACCTGGGCAACATTGCCGATCCGGCCATCGATATCCAGGTCTTCACCGACAATGCCGAACCCTACGGCAAGCTGCCGGTGACCGTTCATCTGCTCGACGAAGCCACCCGCAAGGCATGGAACGCCCCTCACGGCTATCACTTTCGCAGCAAGCACGTGCTCATGCGGCAGTTGTTGCAACGGTACCCGCTGGCCGTATTGATCGATACCGACACCTTCTTCCGCACGTCGCCGCTGCAGTTGTTCCAGCGGATCAGGCCCGGCACCCTGCTGTGCAACGCCATCGGCCCGCGTTACGGCGAAAACCAGAAATGCCCGCTTTACGTGGATCTGCTGGAGATCCTCGAATCGCGCGGCCTCGCCGACGGGCGGATGCCTCTGACCAACTCTGGCGTTATCGGCCTGTGCGCGGAAGATGCCGAGGTGCTGGAGCGCTCCATCGCCATGATGGACGAATTCCACCCGCTGGCCCGCACTGCCTACATGCTCGAAGAGTTCTGTCTGGCCGTGGCCGCGTACCGCAACCTGGAACTGGCCGAGTGCACCGACGTGATCCACCACTACTGGAGCCGCAAGGCCCAGTTCCGCGCCAAGATCCAGGCCTGGCTGGTCAAGCATGGTGACGATCCGCTAAGCGTCGCGGCGCAGGCCGACGTGCGCCTGGTCAACGACCAGCTGCCGCGCCCTCCTACCCTGCAGCGCCTGGGCTACAAGGCCTTGAGCCTGACCCTGCCACGCCCCGAGCGCCAGTTCGCGCGCGAACTGCTGTACGGCTGCTACCCCTACGCCAACGAGTTCGACCGTGCCTGCGCACCGGCCTGGTGGGACAAGGCGCTGGAGAACATGAACGCGCGCCAGGGCCACATCGGGCCTGAACAGATACGCCAGTGCCTGCGCCACCCGAGCATGCGCCTGTCGCTTGGCGAGCGGCGCAAGGATGTCGAGGCCCACTTGCTGCGCTCATCTCAAGCCTGAGCCCTTCTGTTGCGGCCCCTTCGCGGGCAAGCCCGCTCCCACAGGGACTGCAAAAGCCTTGAAGCTGGTGCGCTCCCTGTGGGAGCGGGTTCGCCCGCGAAGAGGCCGCCACAGGCCTGCAGCAACTTCACTGGCGAAGCCCAAACCGAGCGCGTAATCTCGTTCCATGCCCTCTATTTCCCGCCTGCTGTGCATCCTGCTGCTCGCCTGCCTGAGCCCGATGGCGCTGGGGGAACGCTTGCGCCTGGTCAGCGACGACTGGGCTCCCTACATTTATCAGGAAGCCGGCCAGGCCAAAGGTATCGACTACGAGGTCACCACTGAGGTCTTTCGGCGCCTGGGGGTCGACCTGGACTGGCAGTTCCTGCCCTGGAAGCGATGCCTGGCCATGATCGAGCAAGGCCAGGCCGACGGCGTGATGGACATCTTCCATGTCGAATCGCGGGAGGCCTACGTGGTGTATCCGCCTGAACCCATGTCCGACGTGGCGTTCGTGCTGTACCAGGCCAGTACCCGGCGCCATCCTGTGGCGCGGTTGGCCGAACTCGCCGGCCTGAGCGTGGGCACCTCGCCCGGCTATGCCTATGGTGCCGAATTCAACGAGAGCAACAGCTTCCGCCGGGAAGCCGCACCCAACCACGAGGCCAATTTCGGCAAACTGGTGCGCGGGCGCATCGACCTGATGATCACCGACCGCATGGTCGGGCGCTTTCTCAGCCGGCGCATGGGGCTGCAACAGCAGGTCGAAGAACTGCCCCTGGTGATCAGCCGCCAGGCCCAGTACCTGGGCCTGGCCCGCAAGCCCGGCCGCGAACTGCTGGCCCAGGCGTTTGGCGAAGAACTGCGCCGCTTCAAGCAGGAGCCCGCCTACCTGGCGATCATCGAGCGCTACATCGGCGACGCCGACGATCTTCTCGGCGCCGTTGAGCAGCAGGAAAGCAGCACGCCGCGCTAGCTCTGTTATACTCGGGCCTTCCCGCCCGGCTCACGCCCGGACGCTCGGCCTCGCAACAGGCATCCCGATCGGCAACCGACGCCCCTTCGCGTCCTCCCTGCGTTTCCCGGATGTGCAGTGAAAGCCCAGCTGGACCGGACGCGATCGCATCCCTCCGATGCCCGTCGCGCCAGGCAGAACATCCCTACGGGCCCAGCCCATACGAGAACAGGATTGCCCATGTCCTTTGCTTCCCTCGGTCTCTCCGAGGCTCTTGTCCGCGCTATCGAAGCAGCGGGCTACACCCAGCCGACTCCCGTGCAACAGCGGGCCATTCCCGCCGTGTTGCAGGGCCGTGACCTGATGGTCGCCGCGCAGACAGGTACGGGTAAAACCGGCGGCTTCGCCCTGCCGATCCTCGAGCGCCTGTTCCCGGCCGGCCATCCGGACAAGTCCCAGCGCCACGGCCCGCGCCAGCCGCGCGTGCTGGTGCTGACGCCGACCCGCGAACTGGCTGCCCAGGTACACGACAGCTTCAAGGTATACGCCCGCGACCTGCCGCTGGTCAGCGCCTGCATCTTCGGCGGCGTCGGCATGAACCCGCAGATCCAGGCCATCGCCAAGGGCGTCGACGTGCTGGTCGCCTGCCCGGGCCGCCTGCTCGACCTGGCCGGCCAAGGCAAGGTCGACCTGGCCCACGTGGAAATCCTGGTGCTCGACGAAGCCGACCGCATGCTCGACATGGGCTTCATCCATGACGTCAAGAAGGTCCTCGCCCGCCTGCCGGCCAAGCGCCAGAACCTGCTGTTCTCGGCGACCTTCTCCAAGGACATCACCGACCTCGCCGACAAGCTCCTGCACAACCCGGAGCGCATCGAGGTCACTCCGCCGAACACCACCGTCGAGCGTATCGAGCAGCGCGTCTACCGCCTGCCGGCCAGCCACAAGCGCGCGCTGCTGGCGCACCTGATCACCCTCGGGGCCTGGGAGCAGGTGCTGGTGTTCACCCGCACCAAGCACGGCGCCAACCGCCTCGCCGAGTACCTGGAAAAGCACGGCCTGAGCGCCGCCGCGATCCATGGCAACAAGAGCCAGAACGCCCGCACCAAGGCCCTGGCCGACTTCAAGGCCAACAGCGTGCGCGTGCTGGTCGCCACCGACATCGCCGCCCGTGGCCTGGACATCGACCAGCTGCCCCACGTGGTCAACTTCGAGCTGCCGAACGTCGAGGAAGACTACGTTCACCGCATCGGCCGTACCGGCCGCGCCGGGCGCTCGGGCGAGGCCATCTCCATGGTCGCGCCGGATGAAGAGAAACTGCTCAAGAGCATCGAGCGGGTCACCAGGCAGAAGATCCCCGATGGCGACCTGATGGGCTTCGACGCCAGCCAGGTGGAAGCCGAAAAGCCTGAAGTGCGCGAGCGCCCGCAGGGCAACGGCCGTGGTGGTCGTAACCAGCAGGCCCGTGGCGAAGGTGGCAAAGACGCCAACGGCGGCCGCAAGGACAAGGGCAAGGATAAAGGCAAGGCCAAGCAGCAGGCCGCCGACAAGCCTGCCGACAAGGAAAAGTCCGCCGACAAGCAACAGCAGCAAGCCCGCAAGCCGCGTGACAAGAAGCCGCGCCAGCAGCAGCAACAAGCCAGCAACAATGGCGCGCCGAAGGCACCTGCCGATCGCGACCCGGAAGAGTTCCTGGATGACGACGTGGACAACTTCGGTAACCGCGCCGACTACGTCAGCCCTTACCAGGGCAAGGGCCAGGGCCGCAATCGCCGCCCAGGTGGCGCCGGTCAGGGGCAGGGTCAAGGCCAGGGGCAGGGTCAGCGCAGCAACAACGGCGGTGGCCAGGGCCAGGGTCGCAATGCCGGCGGCCAGCAGCGCAGCGCCAGCGGCGACAAGCGCCCGCGCAACAACAATGGTGGCGGTGCCCGTCGCGACAACAACGGCGGTGGCCGTAGCCGTCCGGCCGGCCGTGACGATGCCGCTCGCCAAGAGCCGGCGGTACGCAGCAGCCGCGAGCAGCACCAGCCGGTGATCATCCGCAAGGAATCCAAGCTCGACCGTTTCCCGACGCCCGAGCAGCTGGACGACCTGCCAAGCCGCCCACGTGGCGAGCGCCCTGCACTGCTTACCCGCAAGGGCTGAGCCGCGAACAGCGCCAATGAAAACGCCGCCCGATGGGCGGCGTTTTTCATTGCCTGGGCAATGCTTACTTCTGCTTCACACCTTCGACGCTGATGTCCAGGTCAAGGGTCTGCGAAGTCGGGCCTGGGCCCTTGATGCCGAAGTCGTTCAGGTTCAGCGTGGTGGTGGCATTGAAGCCAGCGCGCTCGCCGCCCCATGGGTCCTTGCCCTCACCGTTGAAGGTGGCCTTGAAGGTCACCGGCTTGGTCACGCCGTGCAGGGTCAGGTCGCCGGTCACGTCAGCTGTCTTGTCGCCAGTCGATTTGACGGCGGTGGAGACGAACTTGGCCTCCGGGTATTTGCTGACGTCCAGGAAGTCCTTGCTGGCGATGTGCTTGTCACGCTCGGCGTGGTTCGACCACAGGCTGGCGGTCTTCAGGTCGACGTTGATCTTGCTGGCCTCAGGCTTGGCGCTGTCCCAGGTGAAGTCGCCGCTGAAGTCCTTGAAGGTGCCGTGGATGAAGCTGTAGCCCAGGTGGCTGATCTTCCAGTCGACGAAGGCGTGCTGGCCTTCCTTGTCGATCTTGTACTCAGCGGCCATGGCCTGGCCGGCGGAGAACAGGGCGGTACCGAGCGCCAGAGCGGCAAAAGTCTTTTTCAACATCCTTCGTTCCTTCCTATGCAATTGAGGTTGAGAGTCAAGCTTTGCGGCCCAGCATGCGGGTCAGGGTCGCGTCACGGTCGATGAAATGATGTTTCAGGGCAGCCAGGGCGTGCAGCACGGCGAAGATCACCAGGCCCCAGGCCAGCCACAGGTGGATGACGCCGGCCAGGTCTGCCTGGTCGGGCAGGTCGCTGATCAGCGCCGGCACTTCGAACAGGCCGAACACCGGAATGCCGACGCCGTCGGCGGTGGATATCAGGTAACCGGCAACCATCACTGCGAACAGCCCCAGGTACAGTGCCAGATGACCGAGCTTGGCCGCCAGGCGGGTGAATGCCCCATGGTTGGCCGGTGCTGGTGGTGGCGGGCTGATGAAGCGCCAGACCACACGCAGCAGCATCACTGCCAGTAGCGTCAGGCCGATGCTCTTGTGCAGATCAGGGCCGGCCTTGCGCCAGGGATCGTAGTAGTCGAGACCGACCATCCACAGGCCCAGGCCGAACAGACCGAAAACAGCCAATGCAACGGCCCAGTGCAGGACGATGCTGACCACGCCATAGCGAGAAGGTGAATTGCGCAGTTGCATGATGACGTGGTTCCCCGTGAAAGCTGTGCACAGACTATCGGTTAACGTATCGAATAAAAGCGTAAAAAGCTGCTTTTGATGATCGAAAAATCCGATAATCAGTGTGCAAGTTCGCTATTAAGGAAACATTAACGATAGCCGGAGAGTACAGGGTTGCCAGTGCCGGCCCTTTCGCGGCTGAAGCCGCTCCCACAGGTACAGCGCAAACCCCGAGGGATGCACGCTACCTGTGGGAGCGGGTTTACCCGCGAAGAGGCCAGTGCAGGACTCAGCCTGCCTTGGCCTGGCTATCAGTGACAGGCTTCTTGGCAGGCGCAGACTTGACCGTGGCCTTCTTCGGCTCAACCGCCTTGTGCGCTTGCTTGGCCGCTGGCTTGTGCGCCGGTGCATGCTTGGCCGGTGCCGCCTTGGTCGCGGCAGGCTTGGCCGGTTCTTCCTTGGCGACCGCCGCCGGAACCACCGGAGCAGGTGCCGCTTCAGGCGCAGGTGCGGGTGCCGGTGCCGGCATCGCCTCGGCCTTGGCAACCGGCGCAGCCTTCACCTCAGCCTTGTCACCCCCACCGAACAGCCGCGAGAAGAACCCGCCGCTGTCCTTCTTCGCCACTGCGGCGCCTGCCGTTGCCGCTGCCGCGACGGCGGCCGCCTTGGCCGGGTCGAACGACTTGCCGGCGAGCAGGTCCTGCACCTGCCCGGCAGCGCGCTGGCCGCTGCGCAGGGCACCTTCGAGGGTGCCCGGGTAAAGCGCGTCGGTGTGCTCGCCGGCAAAGGCGATGCGTTGCACCGGGCGCTCCCACAGGCGCCAGTACTTGCTGATCTGCCCCGGGCCGTAGGCCAGGTAGGCGCCGCCGGTACCGGCATCGACGCTGTAGCGCTTGACCTCATAGCCGGTGAACGCGCCCCGGGCCTGTGGATAGAACGCGTGCAGGCGGATCAGCACCTGGTCGACCATCTGCTTGTCGCCAAAGGCCTGCAGCAGGCGCGCGTTGTCACCGGACAGGTTGATCACCACGTTGGCTCCGCCCTTGAGCGCCGGCTCGATCCACAGCATGCCAAGGCCGGCGTTGCTGAAGATTTCACCCGACATGCGCGCACGGCTTTCCCAGACCGGCTGCTTGAACTTGAGCATCAACTGGTCGCGCCAGCCATAGTTGGTGCTCTTCAGCGCGGCCATGTGCTGGGCGTCCAGGCCCGGGGTGATCTGGATCTTGGCCAGCGCTCGCAGCGGCACGGCCATGACCAGGTAGTCGGCCTGGTAGCCGACGCTGCCGACCTTGACCGTGACGCCGTCCTTGTCCTGGACGATGGAGGTGACCGGCGAACTGGTCTTGATGGTCTTCAACTGCTTGACGAAGGCCTGGGCCAGCACCGGGCTGCCGCCGGGCAGGCGCGCGGCGCGCAGGTCGCGGTCGCTGACGCCGCGGTAGACGCGGTTCTGCTGGGCGAAGTAGAGCAGCGACAGGCGCGATGGCTCATCGTAGCGGGTACGGATCTGCTGGTTGACCAGCTGGCGCGCGGTGGCCGGCAGTTGCAGCTTGTCGAGCCAGGTGGACACGTTGATCTGGTCGAGGGCGAACAGGGTACTGGTCGCCTGCGGATTGAGCGGGTCGTCGATCGAGCGGGCCAGGTCGTCGAGGGTCTTCTCGTAGCGCTTGAGGGCTTCGGCGGTGGCCGGCTGCTTGGTCGCCAGGTCGGCGGCATTGAAGTACTCGCCGTCGATCAGGTAACCAGGCGTGCGCACGAACTCAGGCGCCGGCAGGGTATCGAGCTTGAAGCGCTGCAGGTACTGGTTGAGCACCGGCTGGGCCTTGCCGTTGCCGATCCACTCGCTGGTGGCCAGGCCCGAACGCCCGCCCATGCCTGGCTTGGCCTCCAGCAGGGTGACCTGCCAGCCCTTGCCCTGCAATTCATAGGCCGCGGTCAGGCCCGCCAGGCCACCACCCACCACGATCGCCGTCGGCGTCTTGTCCTTAGCCAGCGCGGCGCCGCTGGACACACCGATCAATACCAACGCGCACAGGCGCACCCAAGCAGCAGCCATGTCGGCGAACTCCGAGTTGAAATAGCAGGAATGAGAAGAGGCGGGAATGCCCCGGGGAGATGCGTTAAGAATACGTCAGCTCTTGGGACCCTGCCAGCACAGCGACATCAAGTGCTTTTGGCAACTGGCATTTTTGTCAGTAGCGGGGTCGGCGACCAGTCGGCGATGCTCTCACCGCTCACTGAAAAAACGGAAAAAGGAGCGGCACATGACCTATGAGGAGCACTTCGCCCAGGTAGAAAGACAGTTTCTGAGGCACAACCACCCGTTGAAAACACCTTCGGGCCTGAGTATTCGTGCCAACAGCACGCCCTGCACGACGGGGCTCTACGAAGCCTTCAAGGGCAACGACGGGACCGAATTGGTGATCGGCGAGCACAGCGACGTCGAAATCACCTTCAGGGAAGAGGTCGAGCACCTTTGCCTTGAGTACTATGTGGTGAGCGATCAGCACTACGACGAGGTGCAGATGCTGGTCGATACCCATGACTGCGATTACGACCTGTTTGCCCCCGTGCCGCGCAACTTCTACTGGCTGACGCTATCTGGCAGCGGCTACACCGATTTCATGCCAGGCCCGGTCTCGACCCACCCCTATCAGCAAGAGATTCCCGGCCCGTTCCGCCGCCTGACCATCTCCACCTCCCAGGCCGGCACCGTGCACATTCGCAGCCTGCAATGGACCCGCACCTGCCGGCATTGACCGGCAGCGGTTGTCCTGCCTCCCGGCATTGCTTAGGCTTACGCGTTCGAACCAAGCCGCAATGCCAGGAGAAGTGCCCATGGGCCTCAACGATCAGTGGATGCAACGCGACCTCAAGGTCCTGTGGCACCCCTGCACCCAGATGAAAGACCACGAGCAGCTGCCGCTGATCCCGATCAAGCGTGGCGAAGGCGTATGGCTCGAGGACTTCGAGGGCAAGCGCTACCTGGACGCGGTGAGCAGCTGGTGGGTCAACGTGTTCGGCCATGCCAACCCGCGCATCAACCAGCGCATCAAGGACCAGGTCGACCAGCTGGAGCACGTGATCCTCGCCGGCTTCAGCCACCAGCCGGTGATCGAGCTGTCCGAGCGCCTGGTAGCCATGACCCCGGCCGGGCTCGACCGGGTGTTCTATGCCGACAACGGCTCGTCGTGCATCGAAGTGGCGCTGAAGATGAGCTTCCACTACTGGCAGAACGTCGGCAGACCCCAGAAGAAGCGCTTCGTCACCCTGACCAACAGCTACCACGGCGAGACCATCGCCGCGATGTCGGTGGGCGACGTGCCGCTGTTCACCGAAACCTACAAGGCGCTGCTGCTCGACACGATCAAGGTGCCGAGCCCGGACTGCTACCTGCGCCCTGAAGGCATGGGCTGGGAAGAACATTCGCGAAACATGTTCGCCGCCATGGAACAGACCCTGGCCGAGCACCACGAGACGCTCTCGGCGGTGATCATCGAGCCGCTGATCCAGGGCGCCGGCGGCATGCGCATGTACCACCCGGTGTACCTCAAGCTGCTGCGCGAAGCCTGCGACCGCTACGACGTGCACCTGATCCACGACGAGATCGCCGTGGGCTTCGGCCGCACCGGCACGATGTTCGCCTGCGAGCAGGCCGGCATCCGCCCGGACTTCCTGTGCCTGTCCAAGGCCCTGACCGGCGGCTACCTGCCGCTGGCCGCGTGCCTTACCACCGACAAGGTCTACCAGGCGTTCTACGACGACTACCCGACCCTGCGCGCGTTCCTCCACTCGCACAGCTACACCGGCAACCCGCTGGCCTGCGCCGCCGCCCTGGCGACCCTGGACATCTTCGAACAGGACAACGTGATCGAGGCCAACAAGGCCCTGGCCGCGCGCATGGCCCAGGCTACCGCGCACCTGGCCGACCACGCCCACGTCGCCGAGATCCGCCAGACCGGCATGGCCCTGGCCATCGAGATGGTCCAGGACAAGGCCACCAAGGCCGCCTATCCGTGGCAGGAACGTCGCGGCCTGAAGGTGTTCGAGCACGCCCTGACCCGCGGCGCCCTGCTGCGCCCGCTGGGCAGCGTGGTGTACTTCCTGCCGCCGTATGTGATCACCCCGGAGCAGATCGACTTCCTCGCCGAAGTGGCCAGCGAAGGTATCGACATCGCCACCCGCGACAGCGTCAGCATCGCCGTGCCGGCCAACTTCCACCCCGACTTCCGCGACCCGGGCTAGGCCTCAACCCTTACGTCATCCTTGTAGGAGCGGCCTTGTGTCGCGAAAGGGCCGCATCGCGGCCCCGGCAATTTCCGCTGCGAAGCTGAAACCTGGGGCCGCTTCGCAGCCCTTTCGCGACACAAGGCCGCTCCTACAAGGTTCGATGCCCCTCACATATTCCGAGCTGAACCATGAGACTGTCCCGCTTCTTCATCGACGCCCCCCTGAGCCTCGGCGAGCATGACTTGCCCGAAGCCCAGGCCCACTACATCGGCCGCGTGCTGCGCATGGCCCCCGGCGACGCCGTGCAACTGTTCGACGGCAGCGGCCAGGAATACCTCGGCCAACTGCTCGAAGTCGGCAAGAAAACCGTGCGCGTCAGCCTCGACCAGGCCCTCCCCGGCCAGGCCGACTCGCCATTGCACATCCATCTCGGCCAGGGCCTGTCCCGTGGCGAGCGCATGGACTGGGCGATCCAGAAGGCCACCGAACTGGGCGCCAACGAAATCACCCCGATCGTCAGCGAGCGCTGTGAAGTGCGCCTCAAAGACGAACGCGCCGACAAGCGCCTGGCCCACTGGCGCCAGGTGGCCATCAGCGCCTGCGAACAGTGCGGCCGTTCGACCTTGCCGGTCATCCACCCGCCCGTGACCCTGGCCGAATGGATCAAGCACAGCGAAGCCGACCTCAAGCTGGTCCTGCACCCGGTCGCCGAGCCACTGACCAGCCACGCCACACCCAGCAGGCTGGCCTTCCTGATCGGCCCGGAAGGTGGCCTGAGCGAAGCGGAAGTGGAACAGGCCAACGCTGCCGGCTTCCACGCAGCCCGCCTCGGCCCGCGCGTGCTGCGCACCGAAACGGCGCCGGTGGTGGCACTGTCGGTGGCCCAGCAGTTATGGGGCGATTTTTCGTAAGTATTGCTAGCGGACGTAGAACGACACCGCCACGAAGTGCATCAGGCTGCCGACGATCACGAACAGGTGCCAGATGCCATGGGCATGGCGCAGGCGGCTGTCGAGGGCGAAGAAAATGATGCCCACGGTGTAGAACACCCCGCCGGCTGCCAACCAGGCAAAGCCGGCGCTGCCCAGGCTGTGCAACAGCGGCTTGACCGCCACCAGCACGATCCAGCCCATCACCGCGTAGATGATGATCGACAGGATACGCGCCTCGGAACGGGGCTTGATCTCCTGCAGCATGCCGATCACCGCCAGGCCCCAGACCACGCCGAACAGGCTCCAGCCCCAGGGCCCGCGCAGGCTGACCAGGCAGAACGGCGTGTAGCTGCCGGCGATCAGCAGGTAGATCGACAGATGATCGAGCTTGCGCATGATCACCTTCGCTCGCCCGCGGGTGCTGTGATAAAGGGTGGAGATGCTGTAGAGCAGCAGCAAGGTGCTGCCGTAGATGGAGAAACTGACGATCTTCCACGGGTCGCCTTGCAGCCCCGCGACGACGATCAGCCAGATGGCACCGATACAGGCCAGGACGGCACCGACCAGGTGGGTCCAGGCATTGAAGCGTTCACCGTAATACATGCAAAAACAGACCTCCTGATCTGGGCTGGGTTCCTGAGCCAGCCTGTTCCGGCCCTTTCGCGGGCAAGCCCGCGAAAGGGCCTTCAGCCCGAACATCCTACCCAAGGGCAGATTGCAATTCGGCGTCACGCACCAGCCTTTCCAGCCCGACCAGGTCCGGCACCCGCGCCACCTGCTCGCCCACCTGCACCGCCGCCAGCTCCAGGCTGCCCAGCGCCACGTCCACGTAATTGAGCTGGCTGTCGAGCTTGCACGAACGCGGTATGTCCTGCAGCAGCACCGCCAGGTAGCGCAGCCCGGTATCGCCCAGGGCATTGAGCACGACGATCCGCGCCCGCTCGCCACACGGCGTCTCGCCGCCACAAACGGCCTCGAAGCCGATCAGCGGCAGGTGCTGCTGGCGCCAGTCGATCCAGCCCAGGTGCCAGGCCGGCTCGCCGCGCTGGCACACCAGGTTGCGCTGGCCGATCAGTTCGGCCACCGCCACGTTGGGCAGCACCAGGGTGCGGTCGCCCAAGGGCAGCAGCAGGCCGGTGAGGCTGCTGCGCTGGCCGGCAATCAGTTCAAGCATGGCGGTGGCTCCAGTGGGCGATGCTCTGCAGCAGCAACGATTCCTGATAGGGCTTGCCGAGGTAGTCGTTGACCCCGATGGCCATGGCCCGGTCGCGGTGTTTCTGCCCGGTGCGCGAGGTGATCATGATGATCGGCAGCTCCTTCAGGCGCTCGTCACGGCGGATGCGGGTGGCCACCTCGAAACCGTCCATGCGCGGCATCTCGATGTCCAGCAGCAGCACGTCGGGCCGGTGCTCCTCCAGCAAGGCCATGGCATCGACCCCGTCCTTGGCGGTCAGCACGCTCATGCCATGGCGTTCGAGCAGGCGGCTGGTGACCTTGCGTACGGTCACCGAGTCGTCCACCACCATCACCAGCAAGGCGCGGCGCGGGGCCGGGCCGAACAACGTCTGCTGCACCCCGCTGCCACCCGGCAGACGCGCCAGGCGCCGCTGCTGGCCGCGCAGCTGGCCGAGCAGGTCGAGAATCAGCACCACCCGGCCATCGCCGAGCAACGTCGCCCCCGACAGCCCGGCCACGGCGGCAAACTGCGGGCCGAGACTCTTGACCACGATCTCGCGGCTGGGCGACAGGCTGTCGGCCTGGATGGCGAAGGACTGCTCCTGGGAATGCACCAGCAGCACCGGCAACGGCACGCTCTGGCCCAGCAGCACCGGGCGTGGCACGCCCTGCAACAGCTCGCCCAGGTAGCGCAGCTGGTATTCGTGGCCGGCATACACGTAGCGCGGCGCCGCCAGTTGGTAGCAAGCGGCCAGCTCGGCGGGTGGCACGCGGACGATGCCCTCGATGGTGTTGAGCGGGATGGCGTACTGCTCCTCACCCAGGTGCACCATCAGCGCACGGTTGATCGACACGGTGAACGGCAGGCGGATCAGGAAGCGCGCGCCCTTGCCCTGGGCCGACTCGATGGTCATCGAGCCGCCCAGCTGCTTGACCTCTTCATGGACCACGTCCATGCCCAGGCCGCGCCCGGAAATCTGGGTGATCTTCTCCGCCGTGGAAAAGCCCGGACGGAGGATGAACTGCAGGATCTCGTGGTCGCTCAGTTGCGCCTGCGGGTCGAGCAGGCCACGCTTGATCGCCTTGCGCCGCACGGCTTCCAAGGGCACACCGGCGCCGTCGTCGGTCATCTCGATGACGATGTCGGCGCCTTCGTGCAGCAGGTTGAGGTGGATGGTGCCCTGCTCCGGCTTGCCGGCCGCCAGACGTGCCTCGCGCGACTCCAGGCCGTGGTCGACGGCATTGCGCAGCATGTGCTCCAGTGGCGCGACCATGCGTTCGAGCACGCTGCGGTCCAGCTCGCCCTCGGCGTTGCCGACCACCAGCTCGACCTGCTTGCCCAGCTCGCTGGCCACCTGGCGCACCACCCGCTGCAAACGTGGCACCAGGCGCTCGAACGGCACCATCAGGGTGGCGGTCAGGCCTTCCTGCAACTGGCTGTTCACCCGCGCCTGCTGCTGCAGCAGGCTGTAGGCCTCCTGGGCGCGCTGGCTGAGGGTTTCCTTGAGGTCGAGCAGGTCGGAAGCCGACTCGAACAGCGCCCGCGACAGCTGCTGCAGTTGGGAATGGCGGTCCATTTCCAGCGGGTCGAAATCCTCGTAGGCATCGCCCTCGAACGCCTGCCGACTGCTGATCCGGCCCTGGGTCTCGATGTCCAGGCGCAGCAGCTGGTCGCGCATGCGCTCCAGGGTGGTTTCCATTTCGTTGAGGGCGAACTGGGCGTCGTTGACCTGCTGTTCGATGCGCCCGCGGATCACCGAGTGCTCGCCGGCCAGGTTGCCCAGGTCGTCGAGCAGTTCGGCGTCGACCTTGACCATGTCGCCGGGCGCCCGCTCTGGCGCAGCGGCGGGCACTTCGGCCGGCGTGCTTCCTGCCGGTGCCTGGCCGGCAGCGCTGTCGGTCAGTGCGGCGCTGCTGAAGTTGCGGATGTAGTCGATCAGCGCGGTGGCCGCATGCAGCGGCTGGCCCAGGCGAACCGCGTCGAGCATGTGCGCCAGGCGGTCATGGCAGTTCTGCAGCAGGGCGAACAGCGCCGCGCTCGGCGGCAGGCGGCCGGCGGCGAGCAGTTCGTAGAGGAATTCCAGTTCATGGGCCAGGTCGCCGATGGCGGCGATCTCGACCATCCGCGCACCGCCCTTGAGGGTGTGCAGGTCACGCAGCAGGTTTTCCACCTCGACACTGCTGCGGGGGTCGGCCTGCCAGCGGGCCAGGGCCGCCGCCGCGCTTTCGACGATGTCCGAGCTCTCTTCGAGGAAAACTTCCAGCAGCTCTTTGTCGCCCGGGCTTTCGGCTTCATCGGCCAGTGCCGGCAGCCCGTCCAGCGGGGTCACCGCATCGCGGCTGACCAACCCGGTGGCGTCCGGCGCCAGGGCGCCATCGAGCAGCTCGCGCAAGGCGTCGACACAGTCAGGCCGCGGGGTGATTTCCTGGCCGGCAGCGACCTCGTCGAGCATGTCCAGCAGCGCATCGAGGGCTTGCTGGGTCGTGGCGAAGAAGCGTGGGTTGGCGCCCAGGCTGCCCTCCTCCACCGCGCCGCACAGGTCGAGCAACGCCTCGCACAGCGCATCCATCTGCCACAGGTCGGCCAGGTGCGCGGCATGGCCGAGGCTGGTCAGTTGCTCAAGCAGGATCTCCAGGGGCTCGCGCTGCCCGGGCTGCTGGTGCCAGCGCGACAGCAGCGACTCGGCATCGAGCAGGATGTCCATGGCCTGGGCCAGGAAGCTGGCGATCTGCTGCGGATCGCGCTTGCCACGCCGCCCGGGATGGGGTTCGGCATGCAGGCTGGCCAGGCGCAGGTCCACGGCTTCGCCGACCAGTTCGATCAGTTGCGCCGCCCCCGGGATGGCCGCCAGCGGTGAGCTGCCCAGCTGCGCCAGGCCCTGCTGGAACAACCCGAGTGCCAAGCGCAGCCACTGGATTTCCGCAGCCTGCAACGGCAGCTGGTGGCCACGGTACTCGCGCACCAGGCGGTCGAAGGCGGTGGCCAGCTCGGCGATCGGCAGCACGCCGGCCATGGCGGCGCTGCCCTTGAGGGTGTGCAAGGCACGTTGCAGCCCGTCGCTGACCGCGTTGTCCTCGCCGTCGGCAGCCTCGAGGAAGGCTTCCAGGCTGCCCAGGTGGCCCAGGGCCTCGTTGCGGAAGATATCCAGCAACTGCGGATCGAGGCCGTCGATCTCGGCGGTGGCCGAGGCGTCGTTTTCGGCCAGGGCATGCAGGTGCCCCGCCAGTTGTTCGATTTCAGTGAGCGGCGGCAACTGCCCGACAGCGAAGTCGGCCAGCAGGTCCGGCAAGTGGACGAACGCCTGCTGCAACGCCACCACCCCTTCAGGGCTCAGGGCAATGCGCCCTTCCAGCACCCGGTTGAGCAGGTGCTCGCCGCCCCAGGCCAGCTCGGCCACGGCCTCGGCATGCACCATGCGCCCGCTGCCCTTGAGCGTGTGCAGGTCACGGCGCACTTCCGACAGGGCGTCGCGCAGGCTGTTGTCGGCACGCCAGCGCAGCCAGTGGCGCTCGATTTCCGGCAGCAACGCTCCGGCTTCCTCGAGAAAAACCTCGCGCAATTCGTCATCCATGCCGTCGCTGCCAGCGTCCGGCGCAGCGTGGCTCCCGGCATGGGCGCAGTGCACGCCGAGCGTGGTCAGGCTGGCACGGGCCCGGTCGAGGAACGGCTGGCCGTCGGCCAGCGGGTCGGCCACCCGCCATTGCAGGTAGCACTCGGCGGCACTGAGGGCATCGGCCAGGTGGCCGAGCTCGTCCGCAGGCGGCTCCACTTCCAGGTGCTGCAGCCAGCTCTGCACATAGCCGGCGCAGCCCCCGAACACCTCGGCGGCGGCCGGCAACATCAGCATCGCAAGCGCCCCGCGCACCTGCTGCAACAAGCCTGGCAGCGGCTGCAGGCGCTGGCTCGGCCAGCCGGACTCGAGGCAATCGCCAATCAGGTCCTTGGCTTGCTGCAACACGTTCAGCGACTCGTTCAGCACCAGCAGGCGGATCTCGGCCAGGTCGGAGCCCGCCAGGTCAGCGCCCGGCAAGCCACCCTGGCCGCCTTCCTCCAGCGGCAGGACCATGCCATTGAGGGTGGCCTCCACGTACAGCAGCGCACCGGCCACATCCATCAGCACCGCGTCGTCCGCCACCTGCTGGCCTTGGGCCAGGGCCTGCAGCGCCAGCACCTGGTCGATGATCACCCGCCGCGGTTGCTGGAAGCCGAGCACCGCCAGGGTGTCGGCGACATGCCGCAAGGGCGCCAGCAGCGCGTCCAGCGCCTCGCTGTGCTGGCGGTCGCCACGCACGAACTGGTCCAGGCGCTCCTTGATGCGCACCAGGTCATCGCACAGGGCAGTGATCACCGAGCGCAGGGCATCGCGGCCGGGGCCGGCCTGCATCTGCTCGCGCCAGTTGCCCAGCGACAGGTCGAGGTTGGCCAGGTCGTCGGCACCGGCGAAGCGCTGTGCCGCGCCGCTGATCAGGCTGGCCTGGGCCAGCGGCTCGATGCCACGGCAGGCGCGCAGCTGGTTGAGCAACGGCAACATCACCAGCGGCAGGTCATGGCGGGCACCGCGCAGCCGTTCGAGGTACGACGGCAATTGCTCCAGGCCACGGAACAGCGGGCCCAGGCAGTCACCACGCGGGCTGACCTGGCCGTCGGCCAGGGCCTTGGCCAGCAGCTCCAGCTCTTCGGCCAGGCGTGTGGCGCCGCGCAGTTCGAGCATGCGCAGGCAGCCGTGCACCTGGTGCAGGTTGTCGACCACGAAGGCCAGGATAGAGAGGTCGTCGGTGTTCCCGGCAAAGCGCTCCAGGGCCTCGCGCGCCTGGCTCAGGCAGTCGAGGATGGCGGCCCGGGTCCAGGCCAGGGCCACGGTATCGTGGCGTTCGGGGCTTGCTACGGCGACAGCCATGGGTGCTCCTCAGCTGCGCTCGGCGGGTGCCGGCAAGGTGAATCCGGACACCGACCGGCGCATCTCGCTGGCCATGCGCGCCAGGTGGCGGATGCTGTCGGCGGTGGCGCCGGAGCCGGCGGAGGTCTGCGCGGTGATCTGCTGGATCACCGCCATGGTGTGGGAAATCTGCCCCGCCGACGAGGTCTGCAGCTGGGCCGCGTCGGAGATGCTGTGGATCAGTTCAGCCAGGTTCTGCGACACGCCTTCGATCTCGGCCAGCGCCACCCCGGCATCCTGGGCCAGGCGTGCGCCGCGCACCACTTCGGCGGTGGTCTGCTCCATGGAGATCACCGCCTCGTTGGTGTCGGCCTGGATGGTGCGCACCAGCGCCTCGATCTGCCGGGTCGCCGAGGACGAACGCTCGGCCAGGCGTTGCACCTCGTCGGCGACCACGGCAAAGCCGCGCCCGGCTTCACCGGCCAGCGAGGCCTGGATCGCCGCATTCAGGGCAAGGATGTTGGTCTGGTCGGCAATGTCGTCGATCAGGCTGACGATGTCGCCGATTTCCTGGGAAGATTCGCCAAGGCGCTTGATCCGCTTGGCGGTGTCCTGGATCTGCTCGCGGATGTTGTCCATGCCGTTGATGGTGTTGTGCACCACCTCGTTGCCCTTGTTGGCAATCGCCACCGAGCGCTCGGCCACCTTGGCCGACTCGTAGGCGTGGGCCGATACCCGGTCGATCGACTCGACCATGTCGCCCACCGCCTCGGACGCCTCGCTGATCTGCTCGGCCTGGTGTTCCGAGGCCTTGGCCAGCTGGCGCGCGGTGTTCTGCGTGTCCTGCACCGCGGCGGCCACCTGCACGGCGCTGTGGTTGATTGTGGCCACCAGGTCGCGCAGCTGGTCGACCGAGTAGTTGATCGAGTCGGCGATGGCGCCGGTGAAGTCTTCGGTCACCGACACGGTTACGGTCAGGTCGCCGTCGGCCAGCTCTTCGATTTCATCGAGCAGGCGCATGATCGCCTGCTGGTTGCGTTCGTTCTTCTCGGCGGTTTCGTGCAACTGGCGGTGGGTGGTACGCACCATCACCAGGCCGATCAGGATGATCGAGGCCAGCGCCAGCAGGCCCAGCACGTAGCCGCCGACGGTGTCGAGGGTGCGCCCGGCGGCCAGGTTCTCGAAACCGTTGGCCAGGTGCGAGGCCTCGTCGAGCAGGGTCTGCGACAAGCTGAAGATATTGCTGGCGGCCTCGCGCACGCGAAACAGCTCGGGGGAGGTTTCGAGGATTTCGTCCACGGAGCCGGCGACGAACTGGAACAGCTCGGCGATCTCGGCCAGGCGCGCCCGGGCATCGGCGTCCTCGACGCGGGTCACCTGGATGGCCGGGTTGCCGCCGAGCATGCCTTCGAGCACCTGGCCGAAACGGCTGGCGTCGCGGCCGAAACTGTCGGCGGCCTGGGCGGCGGCGTCGTCGCCGGCCAGCACGGTATTCACCGACCCCAGGATGCGCTCGGCGAGCAACAACTGGC
Source organism: Pseudomonas sp. NPDC089401 (assembly GCF_044749485.1). NCBI lineage: Bacteria > Pseudomonadati > Pseudomonadota > Gammaproteobacteria > Pseudomonadales > Pseudomonadaceae > Pseudomonas > Pseudomonas sp. NPDC089401. The sequence goes on from NZ_JBIVIA010000004.1 coordinate 243,434, forward strand.
GCTGGGCCACCACCACCTGGTTGGCCGGGGCGCCGCTCTGCAGCAGGATCTCCACCACCTTTTCGTACTCGACCTGCAACTGCGGCACGGTTTCGGCCAGGGTCGCCGCCACCTGGTGCAGCGACAGCACGGTCTGCTCGCTGGCGAGGATGGTGTCGGTGTTCTTGCGCAGGTTTTCCCAGTCCTGGCGCACGCTTTCCATTTCGTCGCGCACCGCTGGCGGCGCGGCGGGCAGGCCGGTGGACTTGTCGCCTTCGCGCAGGTAGCCCCAGCGCCGTTCGAAGTCGTTGCGCGCATCCGACAGCAGCTTGAACGCCAGGGCCTTGCCGGCTGCCGCCTCGGTGGCGTTCTTGGCGATGCGCTGGGACAGCACGCGCAACTCGCCGGCATGGCCGATGTACTGCTTGTCGTGGTTGGCCTGGGTGTTGAGGTAGGCGAAGTTGGCGAACAGCAGGATGATCGACAGGATCAGGATCACGAACAGCACGGTGATCTGCACGATGCTGCGTGTACGCGGGGTCATGCTGGCGGGGGCGACGGGAGTGGCCGGCTTGTTCACGGTGGTAGGTCCTATAGCGCCACGTCAAGAAAGCCCGGCGCCTGGGCCAGGGCGAAGGGGCTGAAGATCGCCCAGTTGCGTTCACGGGCGAAGTGGCCCTGGACGAAGCGGGCGGCGGCCCGCAGCAGCGGCTGCGGCGGCGACAGCTCCAGGCTGCTCAGGGCGAAATGCTGCAGGCCCAGCACTTCGTCGACCAAGAGGCCGACGAACAGGTCCTCGTGGTCCAGCACCAGCACCCGCCGCTGCTTGCCCGGCGCTACCGGGCCGAGGCCGAAGAAGCTGCTCAGGTCCATCACCGGCAGCAGCCGGCCACGCAGGTTGGCGACCCCGCAGACCCACGGCTGCACCCCCGGCACCCGGCTGCTGCGCGGCTCGCGCAGCACCTCGGCGACCTCGCCCATGGGCGCGACGAACCACTGCCCGGCGATACGAAAACCGATGCCGCTCCACTGCTGCAGGCGGGTGTCCTGCGGTGGCTGGTCGGCCACCAGCAGGCGGCAGCGCCGGTCGATGTCCAGCAACAGCTCGAAGGCGGTCAGCGACGCGCCCTGGGGGCGGGTGGTCAAGCGCCCAGCACTTCTTTGAGCTTGGCGATCAGTGCGTCCTCTTCCACCGGCTTGGTCAGGAAGTCCCGGGCGCCCTGGCGCGTGGCCCAGATGCGGTCGGTTTCCTGGTCCTTGGTGGTAACCACCACCACCGGGATGGCGGCGGTTTCCGGGTCCTTGCTGAGCTGGCGGGTGGCCTGGAAACCGTTCATGCCGGGCATGACGATGTCCATCAGCACCGCATCGGGCTTTTCCTGGCGGGCCAGGGCCACGCCATCGGCGCCGTTGCTGGCCTTGAGCACCTGGTGGCCATGCTTTTCCAGCCATTCGGTCAATCGGTACATCTCGGTCGGCGAGTCATCGACAATCAGAACGCGGGCCATGCGGGTTCCCCATCAGGAAATTGGATGCCGCGCCGGTCAGGGCGCGGTCAGGTGGCGTGTGGTTCGGGCGCGGCGAAACCGGGCACATGGGCCCTGATCGCGTCGAGCAGTTCTTCCTTGCTGAACGGCTTGGTCAGGAACTGGTCGGAGCCGACCACCCGGCCGCGGGCCTTGTCGAACAGGCCGTCGCGGGACGACAGGAGGATCACCGGGGTGTCCTTGAAGGCGCTGTTGTGCTTGATCACCGCGCAGGTCTGGTAGCCGTCCAGGCGCGGCATCAGCACGTCGACGAAGATGATCTGCGGCTGGTGGTCGACGATCTTGGCCAGGGCATCGAAGCCGTCGCTGGCGGTGATCACCTCGCAGCCCGCTTCGCCGAGCAACATCTGCGCGGTGCGGCGGATCGTGCGGGAATCGTCGATCACCATCACCTTCAGGGGTTGTTCCATAAGTTGCGCTACCATCGCTGCACGGAGTGGGCGGCAAGCCGCGGAAGGCCTGCAGCACGAAGCTGAGGGCATTTTTAGCACACTCCGCAGGCCCGTTCCATCTGCCGCGCCCCTTGACCTGCGGCGTTCACAGCGCCACCCTGAGCCACTTTTCTTTCGATCGACCGCGGCCCGCTGCCGCCAGAGGAACCACCCCATGAGCGTTCGCCTCGGCATTGTCATGGACCCTATCGCGTCCATCTCCTACAAGAAGGACAGTTCGCTGGCCATGCTGCTGGCCGCCCAGGCCCGTGGCTGGGAGCTGTTCTACATGGAGCAGCGCGACCTGTACCAGGGCGAAGGCAAGGCCCGCGCACGCATGCGCCCGCTCAAGGTGTTCGCCGACCCGGCGCGCTGGTTCGAGCTGGGCGATGAACAGGATGCCCCGCTGGCCGAGCTGAACGTGATCCTGATGCGCAAGGACCCGCCGTTCGACATGGAGTTCGTCTACAGCACCTACCTGCTGGAGCAGGCCGAGAGCGAAGGCGTGCTGGTGGTGAACCGCCCGCAGAGCCTGCGTGACTGCAACGAAAAACTCTTCGCCACGCTGTTCCCGCAGTGCACGCCGCCGACCCTGGTCAGCCGCCGCCCGGACATCATCCGTGCATTCGCCGCCGAGCATGGCGACGTGATCCTCAAGCCGCTGGACGGCATGGGCGGCACCTCGATCTTCCGCCACCGGGCCGGCGACCCGAACCTGTCGGTGATCCTCGAGACCCTGACCGCCCTGGGCGCCCAGCAGATCATGGCGCAGGCCTACCTGCCGGCGATCAAGGACGGCGACAAGCGCATCCTGATGATCGACGGCGAGCCGGTCGACTATTGCCTGGCGCGCATCCCGGCCAGCGGCGAGACCCGCGGCAACCTGGCCGCCGGTGGCCGTGGCGAAGCCCGCCCGCTGAGCGAGCGTGACCGCTGGATCGCCGCCCAGGTCGGCCCGACCCTGCGCGCCAAGGGCCTGCTGTTCGTCGGCCTCGACGTGATCGGCGACTACCTCACCGAAATCAACGTCACCAGCCCGACCTGCATCCGCGAGATCGATGCGGCCTACGGCACCGACATCGGTGGCAAGCTGATGGATGCCATTGATCGCCAGCTCAAGGCGCGCTGACCGCCGACACAGAGCAAACGCGCGGAGTGGGGTATGATGCCGGTCCTTTTCGACTGAGCCACTGCCCCGCCCCGCAGTTGCTGGATACCCGATGACGCTGCCTGCCGACATCCCCGCCGACCTGCTGCCACCCCGCGTTCGCCCGGTGGACCGGCTCGGCTTTACCCTGTTCCTGGCTGCCCTGGTGCACCTGGCGCTGATCCTTGGCGTGGGTTTCACGGTGATAAAACCGGCGGAAATCCGCCAGACCATGGACATCACCCTGGCCACCTTCAAGAGCGAGAAGCGCCCCGAGAAGGCGGATTACCAGGCCCAGGAAAACCAGCAGGGCAGCGGCACCCTGGAGAAGAAGGCGGTGCCGACCACCACCGAGGTGGCGCCGTTCCAGGACAGCAAGATCAACAAGATCACCCCGCCGCCATCGGCCAAGCCGGAAGTGACGCCGCCACCGGTGCCGGAGAAATCCGCCGTCGCGACCAAGGCGCCGAAAGCGCAGAAGGTCGAGCCTAAGCCCAAGGAAAGCAAGCCGCAGCCCAAGCCGGCAGCGGCCACGCCGGACTTCGACAGCTCGCAGCTGTCGAGCCAGATCGCCAGCCTCGAGGCGGAGCTGTCCAACGAACAGCAGATGTACGCCAAACGGCCGAAGATCCACCGCCTCAATGCGGCCTCGACCATGCGCGACAAGGGTGCCTGGTACAAGGAGGAATGGCGCAAGAAGGTCGAACGGGTCGGCAACCTGAACTACCCCGACGAAGCCCGCCGGCAGCAGATCTACGGCAACCTGCGGATGATGGTCTCGATCAACCGTGACGGTTCGCTGTACGAGGTGCTGGTGCTGGAGTCTTCCGGCCAGCCGGTGCTGGACCAGGCGGCCCAGCGCATCGTGCGCCTGGCGGCGCCGTTCGCGCCGTTCACCGGCGACCTGGCCGAGTTCGACCGGCTGGAGATCATCCGCACCTGGCGCTTCGCCCGCGGCGACCGGCTGTCCAGCAACTGATCCAGCGGCCCTTTCGCGGGCAAGCCCGCTCCCACAGGATCCCCACAATTCCCAGGTTTGTGGTGATCCTGTGGGAGCGGGCTTGCCCGCGAAGAGGCCGGCAAAAACGACACATATCCGCACCTTGTCAGCCTCGCCACCTGGCGCCACACTATCCCCCATGAAAACCCTCACCCCGAGCTACCTCAAGCACCAGTTCCTGATCGCCATGCCGCACATGGCCGATCCGAACTTCGCCCAGACCCTCACGTACATCGTCGAGCACAACGCCAATGGCGCCATGGGCCTGGTGGTCAACCGACCACAGGAGCTGAGCCTGGCCGACATCCTCGAGCAGCTGCGCCCGGACGAAACGCCGCCGGCCAGCACGCTCCAGGTGCCGATCTACCAGGGTGGCCCGGTGCAGACCGACCGCGGTTTCGTGCTGCACAGCAGCGAGTGCAGTTTCCAGGCCACCGTGGCCCTGGAAGGGCTGTCGCTGACCACCTCGCAGGACGTGCTGCTGGCCATCGCCGCCGGGGTGGGCCCGAAACAGAGCCTCATCACCCTGGGTTATGCCGGCTGGGAAGCGGGCCAGCTGGAAGCCGAACTGGCCGACAACGCCTGGCTCAACTGCCCGTTCGACGCGGAGATCATCTTCGGCCTGAACAGCGACCTGCGCCTGGACGCCGCCGCCGCCAGCCTTGGTATCAACCTCAGCCTGCTGACCAGCCAGGCGGGGCACGCCTGATGGCCCCACTGCATCAAGAACTACGCCTGCTGCTCGGTTTCGACTACGGCAGCAAGCAGATCGGCGTGGCCGTCGGCCAGGTGATCACCGGCCAGGCCCGCGAACTGTGCACGCTCAAGGCACAGAACGGCGTGCCGGACTGGGCCCAGGTGGAAAAGCTCATCGCTGAATGGAAGCCCGATGCCATCGTCGTCGGCCTGCCGCTGAACATGGACGGCACGCCGAGCGAAATGAGCGCCCGCGCGGAAAAATTCGCCCGCCGCCTGAACGGCCGCTTCAACCTGCCCGTGCACACCCACGACGAGCGCCTGACCACCTTCGAGGCCAAGGGCGAACGCCTGGCCCGTGGCGGCCAGCGCGGCAGCTACCGCGACAACCCGGTCGACGCCATTGCCGCCGCCCTGCTGCTGCAAGGCTGGCTGGAGGCCAATACCTAATTTCCCGCTTCGCCGTCGGGCCAACCCGGCGCCCTTCTGGAGACACGCAATGAGCCTACCCAATCCCGCCGAGCTGATTCGGCAGATGGCCGTCGACCTTCGCGCCCATCTGGCCCGCCGCGGCATCACCGAGCCGCGCTACATCGGCATCCGCACCGGCGGCGTCTGGGTCGCCCAGGCCCTGCAGGACGCCATGGCCGACCAGAGCCCGCTGGGTACCCTGGACGTGTCGTTCTACCGCGACGATTTCAGCCAGAACGGCCTGCACCCGCAGGTGCGCCCGTCGGAACTGCCGTTCGAGATCGAAGGCCAGCACCTGGTGCTGGTCGACGACGTGCTGATGAGCGGCCGCACCATCCGCGCCGCGCTCAACGAACTGTTCGATTACGGCCGCCCGGCCAGCGTCACCCTGGTCTGCCTGCTGGACCTGGATGCCGGCGAACTGCCGATCCGCCCCAATGTGCTCGGCGCCACCCTGTCGCTGGCGGCCCATGAACGGGTAAAATTGACCGGACCCGCACCGCTCGCCCTCGAGCGCCAGGACCTCGCTTCCGCTTCCGCCCTTTAAGAGTCCCCTCGCGATGACGCCAATCGACGCCAAGCGCCCGCTGCAGCTCAATGACCAGGGCCAGCTGCGCCACTTCCTCTCGCTCGACGGTTTGCCCCGCGAACTGCTCACCGAGATCCTCGACACCGCCGACTCGTTCCTCGAAGTCGGCGCTCGGGCCGTGAAGAAAGTCCCGTTGCTGCGCGGCAAGACCGTGTGCAACGTGTTCTTCGAGAACTCCACCCGCACCCGCACCACCTTCGAACTGGCCGCCCAGCGCCTGTCGGCCGACGTGATCAGCCTGAACGTGTCGACCTCCTCGACCAGCAAGGGCGAGACCCTGTTCGACACCCTGCGCAACCTCGAGGCCATGGCCGCCGACATGTTCGTCGTGCGCCACTCCGACTCGGGCGCCGCGCATTTCATCGCCGAGCACGTGTGCCCGGACGTCGCCGTGATCAACGGCGGTGACGGCCGCCATGCGCACCCGACCCAGGGCATGCTCGACATGCTGACCATCCGTCGCCACAAAGGCAGCTTCGAGAACCTCTCGGTGGCGATCGTCGGCGATATCCTGCATTCGCGCGTGGCCCGCTCCGACATGCTCGCGCTGAAGGCGCTGGGCTGCCCGGACATCCGCGTGATCGGCCCGAAGACGCTGATCCCGATCGGCATCGAGCAGTATGGCGTGAAGGTCTACACCGACCTCGCCGAAGGCCTCAAGGACGTCGACGTGGTGATCATGCTGCGCCTGCAGCGTGAACGCATGGCCGGCGGCCTGCTGCCCAGCGAAGGCGAGTTCTACCGCCTGTTCGGCCTGACCACCGCGCGCCTGGCCGGCGCCAAGCCCGACGCCATCGTCATGCACCCGGGCCCGATCAACCGCGGCGTGGAGATCGAGTCGGCGGTGGCCGACGGCAAGCACTCGGTGATCCTCAACCAGGTCACCTACGGCATCGCCGTGCGCATGGCCGTGCTGTCCATGGCCATGAGCGGGCAGAACGCACAACGTCAATTCGACCAGGAGAACGCCCAGTGACCCTCAGCATTCTTGGCGCCCGGGTCATCGACCCGGCCAGCGGCCTGGACCAGGTCACCGACCTGCACCTGGACGGCGGCCGCATTGCCGCGATCGGCGCCGCACCGGCCGGCTTCAGCGCCAGCCGCACGATCCAGGCCGACGGCCTGGTCGCCGCGCCTGGCCTGGTCGACCTCGGCGTGTCGCTGCGCGAGCCCGGCTACAGCCGCAAGGGCAGCATCGCCAGTGAAACCCGCGCCGCCGTGGCCGGTGGCGTCACCAGCCTGTGCTGCCCGCCGCAGACCAAGCCGGTGCTGGACACCTCGGCAGTGGCCGAGCTGATCCTCGACCGCGCCCGCGAAGCCGCCAACAGCAAGGTCTATCCGATCGGCGCCCTGACCAAGGGCCTGGAGGGCGAGCAGCTGGCCGAACTGGTGGCCCTGCGCGACACCGGTTGCGTGGCCTTCGGCAATGGCCTCAAGGAAATCCCCAACAACCGCACCCTGGCCCGTGCCCTTGAGTACGCCGCCACCTTCGACCTGACCGTGGTGTTCCACTCCCAGGACCGCGACCTGGCCCAGGGTGGCCTGGCCCACGAAGGCGCCATGGCCAGCTTCCTCGGCCTGCCCGGCATCCCGGAAAGCGCCGAGACCGTGGCCCTGGCGCGCAACCTGCTGCTGGTGGAACAGAGCGGCGTACGCGCGCACTTCACCCAGATCACCAGCGCCCGCGGCGCACAGTTGATCGAGCAGGCCCAGCAACGTGGCCTGGCGGTGACCGCCGACGTGGCGCTGTACCAGCTGATCCTCACCGATGAGTCGTTGCGCGAGTTCTCCAGCCTGTACCACGTGCAGCCGCCGCTGCGCACCGCCGCCGACCGCGACGGCCTGCGGGCGGCGGTGAAGTCGGGGGTGATCCAGGCGATCTCCAGCCATCACCAGCCCCACGAGCGCGATGCCAAGCTGGCGCCGTTCGGCGCCACCGAGCCGGGTATCAGCAGCGTCGAACTGCTGTTGCCACTGGCCATGACCCTGGTCGAGGACGGCCTGCTCGACCTGCCGACCCTGCTCGCCCGCCTCGCCAGCGGCCCGGCCCAGGCCCTGCGCCTGCCGGCCGGCGAGCTGAAGGTCGGCGGCGCGGCCGACCTGGTGCTGTTCGACGCCAAGGCCTCGACCGTGGCCGGCGAGCAGTGGTTCTCGCGCGGTGACAACTGCCCATTCATCGGCCACTGCCTGCCGGGCGCGGTGCGGTATACCTTGGTCGATGGGCACGTCTGCCACGAGGCCTGAGTAACCTTCTTCGCGGGAGAACCCGCTCCCACAGGTATTGCGCTACACCTGAGAGCAGCGGGGTCCCTGTGGGAGCGGGTTCACCCGCGAAGATGGCGACACCGATACCCCTGCCAGGCACGACCATTCATCCCCCCCGGTTGAAATCTTTCCCCCCACCCCCATATGAGTCTGCATCAGGCAATTTTGCCCCGCTGCGTGGAGACTCTCCCTTGACCACCATCGTTTCTGTCCGCCGTCACGGCAAAGTCGTCATGGGCGGCGACGGCCAGGTATCCCTCGGCAACACCGTGATGAAAGGCAACGCCAAGAAGGTCCGTCGCCTGTACAACGGCGAAGTGATCGCCGGCTTCGCTGGTGCCACCGCCGACGCCTTCACCCTGTTCGAGCGCTTCGAAGCCCAGTTGCAGAAGCACTCCGGCCACCTGGTGCGTGCCGCCGTCGAGCTGGCCAAGGAATGGCGCACCGACCGTTCGCTGAGCCGCCTGGAAGCCATGCTGGCGGTGGCCAACAAGGACGCCTCGCTGATCATCACCGGCAACGGTGACGTGGTCGAACCCGAAGACGGCCTGATCGCCATGGGTTCCGGTGGCGGCTACGCCCAGGCCGCAGCCCGCGCCCTGCTGAACAAGACCGACCTGTCGGCCCGGGAAATCACCGAGGCCGCCCTGAACATCGCCGGTGACATCTGCGTGTTCACCAACCACAACCTGACCATCGAGGAGCAGGACCTGGCCGAGTAAATCAGCTGATCTGGCGCCCTGTCCCGGTGACAGGGCTTTTCCACGCTGAGCCACTCTGTCCAAGGACCATTTTTGATCATGTCCATGACCCCCCGCGAAATCGTCCACGAACTGAACCGCCACATCATCGGCCAGGACGACGCCAAGCGCGCCGTCGCCATCGCCCTGCGCAACCGCTGGCGGCGCATGCAGCTGCCTGCCGAGCTGCGCGCCGAGGTAACGCCGAAGAACATCCTGATGATCGGCCCGACCGGTGTCGGCAAGACCGAGATCGCCCGCCGCCTGGCGAAACTGGCCAACGCGCCGTTCCTCAAGGTCGAAGCGACCAAGTTCACCGAGGTGGGCTACGTCGGCCGCGACGTCGAGTCGATCATCCGTGACCTGGCCGATGCCGCGCTGAAGATGCTCCGCGAGCAGGAAATCGTCCGCGTGCGCCACCGCGCCGAAGACGCCGCCGAAGACCGCATCCTCGACGCCCTGCTGCCCCAGGCGCGGGTCAGCAGCTTCAGCGAGGAAGCCGCCCAGACCAGCAGCGATTCCAACACCCGCCAGCTGTTCCGCAAGCGCCTGCGCGAAGGCCAGCTGGACGACAAGGAAATCGAGATCGAGGTCGCCGACAGCGTCGGCGTCGAGATCGCCGCGCCGCCAGGCATGGAAGAGATGACCAACCAGCTGCAGAGCCTGTTCGCCAACATGGGCAAGGGCAAGCGCAAGAGCCGCAAGCTGAAGGTCAAGGAAGCGCTGAAGATGGTCCGCGACGAGGAAGCCAGCCGCCTGGTCAACGAGGAAGAGCTCAAGGCCAAGGCCCTGGAAGCGGTCGAGCAGCACGGTATCGTGTTCATCGACGAGATCGACAAGGTGGCCAAGCGCGGCAACGTCGGCGGCGCCGATGTGTCCCGTGAAGGCGTGCAGCGCGACCTGCTGCCGCTGATCGAAGGCTGCACCGTCAACACCAAGCTGGGCATGGTCAAGACCGACCACATCCTGTTCATCGCCTCCGGCGCGTTCCACCTGAGCAAGCCGAGCGACCTGGTGCCTGAACTGCAAGGCCGCCTGCCGATCCGTGTCGAGCTCAAGGCGCTGACCCCGGAAGACTTCGAGCGCATCCTGCAAGAGCCGCACGCGTCGCTGACCGAACAGTACAGCGCGCTGCTGAAAACCGAAGGCCTGAACATCGAGTTCGCCGCCGACGGCATCAAGCGCCTGGCCGAAATCGCCTACCAGGTCAACGAAAAGACCGAGAACATCGGTGCCCGCCGCCTGCACACCCTGCTCGAGCGCCTGCTCGAAGAGGTGTCGTTCAGTGCCGGTGACCTGGCCAGCAGCCACGACGAGGCACCGATTCGCATCGATGCGGCGTATGTGAACGGCCACCTGGGTGAGCTGGCGCAGAACGAAGACCTGTCGCGTTACATCCTGTAAGACCGCTGGGGCCGCCTTGCGGCCCTTTCGCGACACAAGGCCGCTCCTACAAGGGACCTCAATCTCCTGTAGGAGCGGCCTTGTGTCGCGAAAGGGCTGCGCAGCAGCCCCCCTTGCACAATGGCCTGATTCACTCGAAGCTTGCACCATCAGCTCCCAGAGATTCCAGCCCATGGCCCGCTTGCCCACCGCCATCAACCTGCACAAAGCCTCCAAGACCCTCAGCCTCACCTACGCCCCCGGCGAGGTCTACCAACTGCCCGCCGAGTTCCTGCGCGTACACTCCCCCTCCGCCGAGGTCCAGGGCCACGGCAACCCCATCCTGCAATTTGGCAAGATCAACGTCGGCCTCGTCGGCCTGGAGCCGGCCGGCCAGTACGCACTGAAACTGACCTTCGACGACGGCCATGACAGCGGCCTGTTCACCTGGGAATACCTCGAGCAACTGTGCCTGCGCCAGGAGCAGCTGTGGGCCGAGTATCTGGACGAACTGCACCAGGCCGGCAAATCCCGCGATCCGGCCGAATCGGTGGTCAAACTCATGCTCTAGCGCAAGCCTTCCAGGTTTTAGAGCGCATTTTCTAATCTCATCTGTTTGAATGCCTTACAGACAACTCTTGAACGCGTTGTCTTGCGCATTACATGAAAGTCGGGTAACCAATGGAGCTGGCAAGTTCCCTGCATCGCCTTGAAGGCAATCAGGCACTGGCCGGTATGTAGAGGTCGCGAGCGAAAGCAGGCTGTCTTCACACGCAGAATCCCCCGCAGCTCATCGCCGAATGCATCCGGCCCGCAGCACCGCTGTTCCTTATCACTGGTCACCCGAGTAGCAGTACCGGGCTGTCCGCTGTGCAATGCGCCACAGCAATCCGGTACTCGTCTCAGGACAACGGAGCGTCGTAGATGAGTAACAAGAACAACGATGAGTTGCAGCGGCAAGCCTCGGACAACACCCTGGGGCTGAACCCGGTCATCGGCATCCGCCGCAAGGACCTGCTGAGCTCTGCGCGAACCGTGCTGCGTCAGGCCGTGCGCCAGCCGCTGCACAGCGCCAAGCACGTGGCGCACTTCGGCCTGGAGCTGAAGAACGTGCTGCTGGGCAAATCCAGCCTCACCCCGGAAAGCGACGACCGTCGCTTCGCCGACCCGGCCTGGAGCAAGAACCCCCTGTATCGCCGCTACCTGCAGACCTACCTGGCCTGGCGCAAGGAGTTGCACGACTGGATCGGCAACAGCGACCTGCCGCCCCAGGACATCAGCCGCGGCCAGTTCGTCATCAACCTGATGACCGAAGCCATGGCGCCGACCAACACCCTGTCCAACCCGGCGGCGGTCAAGCGCTTCTTCGAAACCGGCGGCAAGAGCCTGCTCGACGGCCTGTCCAACCTGGCCAAGGACGTGGTCAACAACGGCGGCATGCCGAGCCAGGTGAACATGGAAGCCTTCGAGGTGGGCAAGAACCTCGGCACCAGCGAAGGCGCCGTGGTCTACCGCAACGATGTGCTGGAGCTGATCCAGTACAGCCCCATCACCGAACAGGTGCACACCCGCCCGCTGCTGGTGGTGCCGCCGCAGATCAACAAGTTCTACGTCTTCGACCTGAGCCCGGACAAGAGCCTGGCGCGCTACTGCCTGCGCTCCCAGCAGCAGACCTTCATCATCAGCTGGCGCAACCCGACCAAGGCCCAGCGCGAGTGGGGCCTGTCGACCTACATCGACGCCCTCAAGGAAGCGGTCGACGCAGTGCTGGCGATCACCGGCAGCAAGGACCTGAACATGCTCGGCGCCTGCTCCGGCGGCATCACCTGCACCGCGCTGGTGGGCCACTACGCGGCGCTCGGCGAGCAGAAGGTCAATGCCCTGACCCTGCTGGTCAGCGTGCTCGACACCACGGTCGACACCCAGGTGGCGCTGTTCGTCGACGAGCAGACCCTCGAAGCGGCCAAGCGCCACTCCTACCAGGCCGGCGTGCTCGAAGGCAGCGACATGGCCAAGGTGTTCGCCTGGATGCGCCCCAACGACCTGATCTGGAACTACTGGGTCAACAACTACCTGCTCGGCAACGAGCCGCCGGTGTTCGACATCCTGTTCTGGAACAACGACACCACGCGCCTGCCCGCCGCGTTCCACGGCGACCTCATCGAGATGTTCAAGAACAACCCGTTGACCCGTGCGGACGCACTGGAAGTGTGCGGCACTTCCATCGACCTCAAGCAGGTCAAGTGTGACATCTTCAGCGTCGCCGGCACCAACGACCACATCACCCCGTGGACGTCGTGCTACCGCTCGGCGCACCTGTTCGGCGGCAAGATCGAGTTCGTGCTGTCCAACAGTGGCCACATCCAGAGCATCCTCAACCCGCCGGGCAACCCCAAGGCACGCTACATGACCGGTGCCGACCGGCCGGGCGACCCGATGGCCTGGCAGGAAAACGCCGACAAGCACACCGACTCCTGGTGGCTGCATTGGCAGAACTGGCTGGGCGAGCGTGCCGGCGAACTGAAAAAAGCGCCGACGCGCCTGGGCAACCGTGCCTATGCCGCTGGCGAGGCTTCGCCAGGGACGTACGTCCACGAGCGTTGAGTCGCGATGCCGTGGCCGCTTGGAGCGTGCCACGGCGTTTTTTAACGCCACCGAGTCACGCGCATGCCGCAACCCTACATTTTCCGTACCGTCGAGCTGGACGACCAATCCATCCGCACTGCGGTGCGCCCGGGCAAGCCGCACCTGACGCCGCTGCTGATCTTCAACGGCATCGGCGCCAACCTGGAACTGGTATTCCCGTTCATCGAGGCGCTCGACCCGGACCTGGAAGTCATCGCCTTCGATGTGCCCGGCGTGGGTGGCTCGTCCACGCCGAAGCACCCGTACCGCTTCCCGGGCCTGGCCAAGCTGACCGCGCGCATGCTCGACTACCTGGACTACGGGCAGGTCAATGCCATCGGCGTGTCCTGGGGCGGCGCCCTGGCCCAGCAGTTCGCCCACGACTACCCGGAGCGCTGCAAGAAGCTGGTGCTGGCCGCCACCGCCGCCGGCGCGGTGATGGTGCCGGGCAAGCCCAAGGTGTTGTGGCTGATGGCCAGCCCCCGGCGCTACATACAGCCATCCCACGTCATCCGCATCGCGCCGATGATCTACGGTGGCGGCTTTCGGCGTGACCCGGACCTGGCCATGCACCACGCCTCCAAGGTGCGCTCCGGCGGCAAGCTGGGCTACTACTGGCAGCTGTTCGCCGGCCTGGGCTGGACCAGCATCCACTGGCTGCACAAGATCCAGCAGCCGACCCTGGTGCTGGCCGGCGACGACGACCCGCTGATCCCGCTGGTCAACATGCGCCTGCTGGCCTGGCGAATTCCCAATGCCCAGCTACACATTATCGACGACGGCCACTTGTTCCTGATCACCCGGGCCGGCGCCGTCGCCCCCATCATCATGAAGTTTCTCCAGCAAGAACGTCAGCGTGCGGTCATGCACCCCAGCCCGGCATCCGGTGGCTGAGTTGTTGCTTGCTGTTCAATGAAGCCGACCGTGGCCAGACATCGGAGTGTTGCCATGAAAGAAAAAACGGCCAAAGCAACGTCATCGCTTCCCGCCACCAGCATGAACGTGCAGAACGCCATTCTCGGCGTGCGCGGTCGCGACCTGGTTTCCACCTTGCGCAGCGTAGGCCGCCACAGCTTGCTCAACCCGCTGCACACCGCCCGCCACCTGCTGGCGCTGAGTGGCCAGCTGGGCCGGGTGATGCTCGGCGACACGCCTTACCGGCCGAACCCGCGCGATACCCGGTTCAACGATGCGACATGGAGCCAGAACCCCTTCTACCGCCGTAGCCTGCAGGCCTACCTGGCCTGGCAGAAGCAGACCCGCCTGTGGATCGATGAAAGCCAGCTGGACGATGACGACCGCGCCCGTGCGCACTTTCTGTTCAGCCTGATCAACGATGCCCTGGCACCGAGCAATTCGCTGCTCAACCCGTTGGCGGTCAAGGAGCTGTTCAACACCGGCGGGCAGAGCCTGGTGCGCGGCGTCGCCCACCTGCTCGACGACCTGCGGCACAACGACGGGCTGCCGCGCCAGGTCGACGAACGCGCCTTCGAGGTCGGCGGCAACCTGGCGACCACCCCCGGCGCGGTGGTGTTTCGCAACGACCTGCTGGAACTGATCCAGTACAAGCCGATGAGCGAGAAGCAGCACGCCCGGCCGGTGCTGGTAGTGCCGCCGCAGATCAACAAGTACTACATCTTCGACCTGCAGCCGAACAACAGCTTCGTCCAGTACATGCTCAAGAGCGGCCTGCAGGTGTTCATGGTCAGCTGGCGCAACCCCGACCCGCGCCACCGCGAGTGGGGCCTGTCGAGCTACGTCCAGGCCCTGGAGGAAGCCCTCAACGCCTGCCGCAGCATCAGCGGCAGCCGCGACCCGAACCTGATGGGCGCCTGCGCCGGGGGCCTGACCATGGCCGCGCTGCAGGGCCACTTGCAGGCCAAGCAGCAACTGCGCCGGGTGCGCAGCGCCACCTACCTGGTGAGCCTGCTGGACAGCCAGTTCGACAGCCCCGCCAGCCTGTTCGCCGACGAGCAGACCATCGAGGCGGCCAAGCGCCGCTCCTACCAGCGCGGCGTGCTGGACGGCGGCGAGGTGGCGCGGATCTTCGCCTGGATGCGGCCCAACGACCTGATCTGGAACTACTGGGTCAACAACTACCTGCTCGGCAAGACCCCGCCGGCCTTCGACATCCTCTACTGGAACGCCGACAGCACGCGCCTGCCGGCAGCCCTGCACGGCGACCTGCTGGACTTCTTCAAGGTCAACCCGCTGACCCACGCCTCAGGCCTGGAAGTGTGCGGCACGCCGATCGACCTCAAGCAGGTCGACCTCGACAGTTTCTCCGTGGGCGGCAGCAACGACCACATCACCCCGTGGGACGCGGTGTACCGCTCGGCCCTGCTGCTTGGCGGCAACCGCCAGTTCGTGCTGGCCAACAGCGGGCACATCCAGAGCATCATCAACCCGCCGGGCAACCCCAAGGCCTACTACCTGGAAAACCCCAAGCTCTCCAGCGACCCGCGCGCCTGGTTCCACGACGCCCAGCGCCGCGAGGGCAGCTGGTGGCCGCTGTGGCTGGAGTGGATCACCCCGCGCTCCGGGCCGCTCAAGGCGCCGCGCAGCGAGCTGGGCAACGCCAACTATCCACCGCTGGGCCCCGCGCCAGGCACCTATGTCCTGACCCGATGAGCAGCACGACTGGATGAAGACCCGCGACCGTATCCTCGAATGCGCCCTGCAGTTGTTCAACGAGCAGGGCGAACCTAACGTATCCACCTTGGAGATCGCCAACGAACTGGGCATCAGCCCGGGCAACCTGTATTACCACTTCCATGGCAAGGAACCCTTGATACACGGCCTGTTCGACCGTTTCGAAGAGGCGCTGATGCCGTTGCTCGACCCGCCGCTGGAAGTGCGCCTGGACGCCGAGGACTACTGGCTGTTCCTGCACCTGATCGTCGAGCGCATGGCCCAGTACCGTTTTCTGTTCCAGGACCTGTCGAACCTGACCGGGCGCCTGCCCAAGCTGGCGCGTGGCATGCGCAGCCTGATCAATGCGCTCAAGCGCACCCTGGCGGCGCTGCTGGCCAGCCTCAAGCGCCAGGGGCTGGTGCTGAGCGAGACACAGGCGCTGGGACAACTGGTGGAGCAGATCACCCTGACCCTGATGTTTTCCCTGGACTACCAGCGGGTGCTGGGGCGCGAGGGCGATGTGGGGATCGTGGTGTACCAGGTGATGATGCTGGTGGCGCCGCATCTGCAGGAACAGGCGCGGGCGGAGGCGGAGCAGTTGGCCGTTCGGTATCTGGAGGGGTAGGCCTGCCACGGATGTACTGCTGCACCGACGCATTCGCGGGTAAACCCGCTCCCACAGGGACAGCGGCAAGCTTGAGAGCGACGCTGTACCTGTGGGAGCGGGTTTACCCGCGAAGGGCGTTACGCCGCTATCAGATCAGCGAACCGGTGCTGGCCGGTGCCGAAGGCGGATTGCTGGCTGGAGCCGCGGTTGGTGCTGGAGCTGCGGTTGCGGCCGGCGCGGCGCTGGCCACAGGCGCTGCCGGCTTGGCCGGGGCCTTCTTCACGGCGGGTTTCTTCGCCGCAGCGGGCTTGGCTGCAACAGGCTTGGCAGCCGGTTTCGCGGCAGGCTTGGCAGCAGCAGTCTTGGCCGCAGGTTTGGCTGCTGCGGTTTTAGCTGCCGGCTTTGCAGCTGCGGTTTTTGCCGGGGCCTTGGCCAGTGGCTTGGCCGCAGCCGGCTTGGCTGCCGCCGCGCGCTTGGAGATCGGCGTGACCGAAGCACCGGTCAGTTTCTCGATCTGCTTGGTCAGGCTGTCGACCTGCTGGTGCAGGGCCTTGATCTCATTGCGGCTCGGCACGCCAAGACGCGAGATGGCACTGTTCAGGCGCTTGTCGAAGGCTTCTTCGAGCTCACTCCATTTGCCCAAGGCACGGTCTTTCACGCCGGAAACACGCGAAGTGGTCGAGGACTTGGCGTTTTCCGCCACGTCTTCAGCGGTTTTCTTGGCCTGCTTCTCGGCCTTCTCGCCGTCCTTCACCAGCGAGTCGAACAGCTTCGGGCCGTCCTGGTCGACTTTCGAATAGATACCCAGCCCCGCCAGCCAGATCTTGCGGGAGTACTTCTCGATCCCGCCGATCCAGGAGCTGCCTTCTTTGTCGGTATTCTTCTTGCCAGCCATCCTGCTCTCCTTATGGTTTGTGCGCGACGCGCTCGAGCAGCTCATGCAGCTGTTCAAGCTTGATGGACAACGCCTCAACGTCATGTTTAGACGGAATGCCAAGGCGATTCAAGGCGCGGCCGACCCTTGCGTCGAAAGCTTTCTCGATCTTGTCCAGTTGGACTTCGACTTTGCCGCGTACACGACTGACTTCCTCACCGGCTTCATCGAGCTGGTGGTTGGCGGCGTCGAGCTCTTTGTCGATGCGCTTCTTGCCACGCTTCTCGACGCCTTCACCGGCTTTCACCAGTTCCTTGAAGTAGTCGGAGCCTTCCTGGCCGACGCGGGCGTAGGCGCCGATACCGGCCAGCCAGATCTTGCGCGCATAACCGCGCACTTCGCTCAGGGTACCCGCAGCGTCGTCCTTGTGCTTCACATTCACTTTGGCCATGTTCTGTACCTCATGCTCATGAGTGGAGGGAGGAACCGCCCATGGAGGTTGGGCTTGAGCACAAGGTAAAGAGCCAAATTAGAATCGTCACCCTAAGCTCACGCCCGGGGAGACCTGCGCCTGGAGGAGATAGGCGGGGTCAGGCCAGGGCCTTGTCCAGGGCGCGTTCGATCTCGCCCTTGATGGTGCCGCCCATCATCGACAGCATCATGCCCAGCTTCAGTTCCACGCGGATGCTGTCGTCGCCGATGTGCACGCTGCCATTGGCACCGCTGCGGGCCACGTCGACCCGGTCACCGTGCCAGGTGGCCTTGAGGTCGTATTCACGGCTGAGCTTGTCGACCAACGCTTCGGCCTTGGCGCGGGCGGCATCGCGGCCGAGGGAGTGTTTGCGTTCGACGCAGATCTGGGTCATGCGGGTGTTCCTGGGTATCAGACAAGATCGCCATTATGCCCGCCCCCGCCCCGAGGCACACCCCGCCAAGACAAATCCGCCCAATCGCCCTAGAATGGCGGTAATTTTTTCCGGTGAAGCGATATGAACGACCAGCGCAAAGGCGACCACGCCGAACCCACCACCCATTTCGGCTACCAGGACGTGCCTGAAAGCCAGAAGGCGAAGAAAGTCGCCGAAGTGTTCCACTCGGTGGCCGCCAAGTACGACCTGATGAACGACGTGCTCTCCGGCGGCATGCACCGCCTGTGGAAGCGCTTCACCATCGAGCTGTCGGGCGTGCGCGCCGGCAACCGCGTGCTGGACATCGCCGGCGGCACCGGTGACCTGGCCGCCAAGTTCTCGCGTCTTGTGGGACCGACCGGGCAGGTGGTGCTCGCCGACATCAACGACTCGATGCTCAAGGTCGGCCGTGACCGCCTGCTCGACCGTGGCGTGGCCGGCAACATCGAGTTCGTCCAGGCCGACGCCGAGAAGCTGCCGTTCCCGGACAACCACTTCGACTGCGTGACCATCGCCTTCGGCCTGCGCAACGTCACCCACAAGGACGAAGCCATCCGCTCGATGCTGCGCGTGCTCAAGCCGGGCGGGCGCCTGTTGATCCTGGAGTTCTCCAAGCCGACCAACAAGCTGATGTCCAAGGCCTACGACGCCTACTCGTTCGCCTTCATGCCGCTGGCCGGCAAGCTGATCACCAACGACTCCGAAAGCTACCGTTACCTGGCCGAGTCGATCCGCATGCACCCGGATCAGGAAACCCTCAAGAGCATGATGGTCGAGGCCGGTTTCGACCGCGTCAGCTACCACAACATGACCAGCGGCATCGTCGCCGTGCACCGGGGAATCAAGCCCTGATGCTGCTGGCCGGGCTGCTCGCCAGCGTCGAACATGGCCTGAACCGCGTCCTGCGCATGGACAGCACGGCCCTGCCGCGCCTGGCCGCGCTGGAAGGCAAGGTCATCGAGATCGACTGCCGCCAGCCGGCCCTGCAGGTGTTCATCCTGCCCGATGAAGAAGGCCTGATGCTCGCCGCCCACTGGGAAGGCGAGGTCGACTGCAGCCTGCGCGCCCCGGCCGGCAGCCTGGTGCAACTGGCCGTGGCCCGGGACAAGACTGCCGTGCTGCACAGCCCGCAGGTCGAGCTGCATGGCGACAGCGCCGTGCTGCTCGACCTGTTCGGCATCTTGCAGGACCTGGAGCTGGACTGGGAGCACGAACTGCAGCGCTGGCTCGGCCCGGTGGCCACGGCGATGCTGGCCGGGCACATTCGCCTGCGCGCGCGCTGGACCCGCCAGGGCCTGGCACGTTTTGCCGACAACCTGTCCGAGTACCTGGCCGAAGAGTCGCGCACCCTGGTGGGCAAGCGCGAAGCCGAAGCCGCCTTCAGCGAGCTCGACACCCTCAAGCTCGACATCGAACGCCTCGAGGCGCGCCTGCTGCGCCTCTCCCGATCCCTTGATACCAGCGATAACGCATGAAGCTGCTCGCCGTCCGCCGTCTCTTCCGCATCCAGCGCGTGGTGATCCGCTACCGTCTCGATGACCTGCTGTTCGACCAACCGCTGCTGCCCTGGTGGCTGGCCAGCCTGCGCCTGCTGATGCCGTGGCGCTGGCTGCCGCGCAAACCCAGCGCGCTCAGCCGTGGCGCACGCCTGCGCCTGGCGCTGCAGGACCTGGGGCCGATCTTCATCAAGTTCGGCCAGTTGCTGTCCACCCGCCGCGACCTGTTGCCCAACGACATCGCCGACGAGCTGATGCTGTTGCAGGACCGCGTGCCGCCGTTCGACCCCAAGCAGGCCGTGGCGCTGATCGAGGCGCAGCTGGGGGCCCCGGTGGCGCAGCTGTTCAGCCGTTTCGACGTCGAACCGCTGGCGTCCGCCTCGGTGGCCCAGGTGCACGCCGCGCGCCTGAAAACCGGCGAAGAGGTGGTGGTCAAGGTGGTGCGCCCGGGCCTCAAGCCGGTGATCGCCCAGGACCTGGCCTGGCTGTTCCTGATCGCCAAGGCCGCCGAACGTGCCTCGGCCGACGCCCGTCGCCTGCACCCGGTGGAAATCGTCGGCGACTACGAAAAGACCATCTACGACGAGCTCGACCTGCTGCGCGAGGCGGCCAACGCCAGCCAGCTGCGGCGCAACTTCGAAGGCTCGGAGCTGATGTACGTGCCCCAGGTGTACTGGGACCTGTGCCGCCCCAAGGTGCTGGTGATGGAGCGTATCTACGGTGTGCCGGTGACCGACATGGCCACCCTCGCCGACCAGCGCACCGACATGAAGATGCTCGCCGAACGGGGCGTGGAGGTGTTCTTCACCCAGGTGTTCCGCGACAGCTTCTTCCATGCCGACATGCACCCGGGCAACATCTTCGTCAGCACGGTCAAGCCGTGGAGCCCGCAGTACATCGCCATCGACTGCGGCATCGTCGGCAGCCTCACCGCCGAGGACCAGGACTACCTGGCGCGCAACCTGATCGCCTTCTTCAAGCGTGACTACCGCCGCGTCGCCCAGCTGCACATCGACTCCGGCTGGGTGCCGGCGCACACCAAGGTCAATGAATTCGAAGCGGCGATCCGCACCGTGTGCGAGCCGATCTTCGAAAAACCGTTGAAGGATATTTCCTTCGGCCAGGTGCTGATGCGCCTGTTCCAGACCGCCCGGCGTTTCAACATGGAAGTGCAGCCGCAGCTGGTGCTGCTGCAGAAGACCCTGCTCAACATCGAAGGCCTGGGCCGCCAGCTGTACCCGGACCTGGACCTGTGGAGCACCGCCAAGCCGTTCCTCGAGCGCTGGATGCGCGAGCGCATGAGCCCCAAGGCCGTGATCGGCAATCTGTACAGCCAGGCCGAACAGCTACCGCACCTGGCCGGCATGACCCGCGACCTGCTCGAGCGCCTGTCGCAACCGCACCAGAACGACCCGCAGCTGCCGGAGCGGCGCCGCCAGGGCGACCGCTGGGCCCTGCGCCTGCTCGGTGCCGGCCTGCTCGGCGGCGGCGCGGTGCTGGCCGCCGGCGCCGCCGAAGCCGCCAGCCTGGCCGCCCCGGCCGCCTGGCCGGCGTGGTTGATGCTGGCCGCCGGCCTGTACCTGATCGTGCGCCAATAGCCAGCCGCGCCCCTGGCTGGCAAACTAGCGCCATGGGCCCGGTACAGGAGCGGGCCCGGTATTGGAGTCGACGATGAAAGACTGGCTGGACGAGATCAAGTGGAACAGCGATGGCCTGGTACCGGCGATCGCCCAGGACCACAAGACCGGACGCGTGCTGATGATGGCCTGGATGAACCGCGAATCGCTGGCGCTGACCGCCGCCGAACAACGCGCCATCTACTGGTCGCGTTCCCGTGGCAAGCTTTGGCGCAAGGGCGAAGAGTCCGGTCACGTGCAGAAACTGCACGAACTGCGCCTGGACTGCGATGCCGACGTGATCATCCTGATGGTCGAGCAACTGGGCCATATTGCCTGCCATACCGGCCGTGAAAGCTGCTTCTACCGCGTCTTCGAAGACGGCCAGTGGAAAATCGTCGACCCGGTCCTCAAGGACCCGGATGCCATCTACAACGCAGGACACTGACATGAGTGACACCCTGGGCCGCCTGGCCGCCGTGCTCGAAGAGCGCAAGAACGCCGCCCCCGACAGCTCCTATGTGGCCAGCCTGTACCACAAGGGCCTGAACAAGATCCTCGAGAAGCTCGGCGAAGAAAGCATCGAGACCATCATCGCGGCCAAAGACGCCGCCGTGAGCAAGGATTGCAGCGATGTCATCTATGAGACCGCAGACCTGTGGTTTCATAGCCTGGTCATGCTCAGCGCGCTGGGCCAGCATCCACAAGCCGTGCTCGATGAGCTGGAACGCCGCTTCGGGCTGTCCGGGCACGATGAAAAAGCCGCACGTCAGCCGTCGGCCTGACTGTAGGAGCGGCCTTGCGTCGCGAACGGGCTGCAAAGCAGCCCACTGCCTAACATAGAATTCTCTGGAGTACGGATATGGGTATTTTTGACTGGAAACACTGGATCGTCCTGCTGGTCGTCGTGGTCCTGGTGTTCGGCACCAAGAAGCTGAAGAACTTCGGCAGCGACCTGGGCGAGTCGATCAAGGGCTTCCGCAAGGCCATGAACGAAGAAGAGACCAAGCCGGCCGAACAGACCCCGCCGCCAGCCCAGCCAGTGCCGCCGGTGCAGAACACCGCACAACCGCAGCAGGGCCACACCATCGAGGGCCAGGCGCAGCCGGTCCAAGAACCGCAGCGTAAAGACTGACCCATGTTCGGCATCAGCTTCAGCGAGCTGCTGCTCGTCGGCCTGGTCGCCCTGCTGGTGCTCGGCCCCGAGCGCCTGCCGGGCGCCGCGCGTACCGCGGGGCTGTGGATCGGCCGGCTGAAACGCAGCTTCAACGCGATCAAGACCGAAGTCGAGCGCGAGATCGGCGCCGACGATATCCGCCGCCAGTTGCACAACGAGCACATTCTGCAGATGGAGGAGCAAGCCAAGCGCATCCTCAACCCGCAGACGCCACCGGCCCAACCACCCGCCGCCGTCCAGCCGGCCGCCACGCCAACGCCGCCCGCAGCGGCAGCCGCGCCGGCAGCGCCGCCTGAGCAGCCCGAACCGCCTCAACCGCCGCGAGCCCCATGAGCGAAAAACCGGAACACGACCAGCCGATGCCGCTGGTCTCGCACCTGACCGAACTGCGTACCCGCCTGCTGCGCTGCGTGGCGGTCATCTTCGTGATCTTTGCCGGGCTGTTCTCCTTCGCCCAGCAGATCTACACCCTGGTCTCGGCGCCCCTGCGCGATCACCTGCCGGCCAACGCGACGATGATCGCCACCGACGTGGCCTCGCCGTTCCTGACGCCGTTCAAGCTGACCATGATCGTTTCGCTGTTCCTGGCCATCCCGTTCATCCTCCAGCAGATCTGGGGCTTCATCGCGCCCGGGCTGTACCGCCACGAAAAGCGCATCGCCATTCCGCTGCTGGTGTCGAGCATCCTGCTGTTCTACGCCGGCATGGCCTTCGCCTATTTCCTGGTGTTCCCGCTGATGTTCAAGTTCTTCGCCGCCGCCACCCCGGCCGGCGTGGCCATGATGACCGACATCGCCAACTACCTCGATTTCGTCATGACCCTGTTCTTCGCCTTCGGCGTCGCCTTCGAGATCCCGGTGGCGGTGGTGCTGCTGGTGTGGATCGGCGTGGTCGACGTGAAGTACCTGAAGAAGATCCGCCCGTACGTGATCATCGGCTGCTTCGTGGTCGGCATGATCCTCACGCCACCGGACATCTTCTCCCAGACCCTGCTCGCCGTGCCCATGTGGCTGCTGTTCGAGATCGGCGTGCTGTGCGGCAGCCTGATCCGCAAGCGCAGCGAAGCCGAGGATTCCAACGACCAGCCGCCTGCGACCCTGCCGTGAACCTGTTGCTCCTGGAAGAGGCCGACTTCGTTTCGGCCGACCGCGTCGTGCTGGCTGACCGGCGCTTCACCCACATGCAGGAGATCCACCGCGTGGCGGTGGGCGACAACCTGCGCGTGGGCCGTATCGACGGCCTGATGGGCAAGGCCAGCGTACTGCGCCTGGACCCGCACGAGGCCGAGCTGGAAGTCAGCTTCGACCAGGCGCCGCCGGCCAAGCTGCCGCTGACCCTGGTACTTGCCGTGCCGCGCCCGAAGATGCTGCGCCGGCTGTTCCAGACCGTGGCGACCCTCGGCGTGCAACGGCTGATCCTGGTCAACAGCTACAAGGTCGAGAAGAGCTTCTGGCAGACGCCGTTCCTCAACCCCGAGAGCATCCGCGAGAACCTCATCCTCGGCCTGGAGCAGGCCCGTGACACGGTGCTGCCCGAGGTGATCATCGAGAAGCGCTTCAAGCCCTTCGTCGAAGACCGCCTGCCGGCCATTGCCGAAGGCTCCCTCGGCCTGGTCGGCCACCCCGGCCCCTACCCCGCCTGCCCGCGCGCCGTCGAAGGCCGGGTGACCCTGGCCATCGGCCCGGAAGGCGGCTGGATCCCCTACGAAGTCGAACTGCTGGGCAAGGCCGGCCTGGCGCCGGTGCAACTGGGCGATCGTATCCTGCGGGTGGAAACGGCTGTAACTGCCCTGCTCTCAAGGATTTTCTGACAAGCGGGTCAGCTTTCTCCTATCAAGTTTCCCCGGCGCAGGCCGATGGTCTTGGCATCACTACAATAAAGCCGTGCTGCCATCACTGCCGGGGAGTCGAACATGTACCAATGGTTTGCCCAATCACTGGGGAATGTAAGCGTCAATCGCAAGTTGGGGCTGGGCTTCGGCCTGGTGTTGTTGCTGACCCTGGCCATCACCCTCACCGGTTGGCAAGGGCTCGATGGCGTCACCGAGCGCGGCGACAAGCTGGGCAACATTTCGGTTATCCACCAGTACACCCAGGAACTGCGCATCGCCCGCCAGCACTACCAGCGCGACCGCAACGACGCCGCCATCGGCGAGCTGGACAAGGCTCTGGGCAACCTGGAGCGCCAGATCGCCCTCATGCTGGGGCAGATCGAGCGCCCAGCCGACCGCGAACGCCTGCAGCAGCAACAGGCTGCCGTCAGCCAGTACCAGCAGGCCTTCACTGATCTCAAGCAAGCCGGCCAGCGCCGCGAGGCCGCCCGTGGCGTATTGGGTGACAGCGCCGACAAGGCTGTCGAGCTGATCAGCCGGGTACAGCAACGCCTGCTCCAAGGCGGCGATATCGGCCAGTACCAGCAGGCCGTCGAGGTCAGTGCCCGCCTGCAGCAGGCGCGCTACCAGGTACGTGGCTACACCTACAGCGGCAACGCCGACTACCAGCAGGCCGCGATGCAGGCCATCGACCAGGCCCTGGCCGAACTCAAGGCGCTGCCCGCCAGGCTGCCCGCCGAATACGCCGCCAGCCTCGATGACGCCAGCACTGCGCTGGCCGGCTATCGCGATGCAGTCAACCAGTTCAGCAGCGCCCAGAGCGCCAGCGAACAGGCCCTGCAGCACATGGCCGAACAAGGCACGGTGCTGCTGCAGACCAGCGAGGCGATGACCGTTTCGCAGACCGAAGTGCGTGATGCCGGCACCCACCAGGCCAAGCTCATGCTCGGCAGCGCCACCGCCCTGGCCCTGGTGCTGGGCCTGCTTGCCGCCTGGGCCATCACCCGGCAGATCATCATCCCCCTGCGCCAGACCCTGGCCGCCGCCGAACGCGTGGCCAACGGCGACCTGCGCCAGGACCTGCATGCCAACCGCCGCGACGAGCTTGGCCAGTTGCAGGCCAGCATGCAGCGCATGACCCAGGGCCTGCGCGAGCTGATCGGCGGCATCGGCGACGGTGTCACACAGATTGCCAGCGCCGCCGAGCAACTGTCGGCGGTCACCGAGCAGACCAGCGCCGGGGTCAACAATCAAAAGGTCGAGACCGACCAGGTGGCCACCGCGATGAACGAAATGGCCGCTACCGTGCATGAAGTGGCGCGCAACGCCGAGCAAGCCTCGGAAGCGGCGGCGATGGCCGACCAACAGGCCCGCGAAGGTGATCGTGTGGTCAGCGAGGCGGTCGCGCAGATCGAGCGCCTGGCCGGCGAAGTGGTCAACTCCAGCGAGGCGATGAACCAGCTCAAGGCCGAAAGCGACAAGATCGGCAGCGTGCTCGACGTGATCAAGTCGGTGGCCCAGCAGACCAACCTGCTGGCCCTCAACGCCGCGATCGAGGCCGCCCGCGCCGGTGAAGCCGGGCGCGGCTTCGCGGTGGTTGCCGACGAGGTCCGCAGCCTGGCCCAGCGCACCCAGCAGTCCACCGAGGAAATCGAGGAGCTGATCGCCGGCCTGCAGAGCGGCACCCAGCGCGTGGCCAGCGTGATGGACGCCAGCCGCCAGCTCACCGACAGCAGCGTCGAACTGACCCGCCGCGCCGGCAGCTCGCTGGAAACCATCACCCACACCGTGTCGTCGATCCAGGCGATGAACCAGCAGATCGCCACGGCGGCGGAGCAGCAGAGCGCCACGGCCGAAGAGATCAACCGCAGCGTGATGAATGTACGGGATATTTCCGATCAGACGTCGGCGGCGAGTGAGGAGACGGCCAGCTCCAGCGTGGAACTGGCGCGCCTGGGCACTCACCTGCAAGGGTTGGTGGGGCGGTTCCGGCTCTGACCCGAAGCCTTCGCCGGCCTCTTCGCGGCGCTGCGCCACGAAGAGGCCGGTATGGTCACAGCACCTGGCGCAGGAAGGCCTGGGCCCGAGGGTCCTTCGGCGCAGCGAAGAACTCGGCCGGCGCCGCATCTTCCAGCAGCTTGCCATGATCGAAGAACAGCACGCGGTCCGCCACTTCCCGGGCAAAGCCCATTTCGTGGGTGACGCAGACCATGGTCATGCCTTCCTGGGCCAGGGTCTTCATCACGTCCAGCACCTCGCCGACCATTTCCGGGTCGAGCGCCGAGGTCGGCTCGTCGAACAGCATCACCTTCGGGTCCATCGCCAGCGCCCGGGCGATCGCCACCCGCTGCTGCTGGCCACCGGAGAGGCGCGACGGGAACTCGTTGGCCTTCTGCGCGATGCCGACCTTTTCCAGCAACGCCCGCGCCTTGGCCTCACGCTCGGCCT
This sequence comes from Pseudomonas sp. NPDC089401, assembly GCF_044749485.1. Classification (NCBI taxonomy): domain Bacteria; kingdom Pseudomonadati; phylum Pseudomonadota; class Gammaproteobacteria; order Pseudomonadales; family Pseudomonadaceae; genus Pseudomonas; species Pseudomonas sp. NPDC089401. The sequence goes on from NZ_JBIVIA010000004.1 coordinate 269,898, forward strand.
TGTTGCGCTTGCGCACCACCTTCTGCGCCAGGCACAGGTTTTCCAGCACGGTCATGTGCGGGAACAGGTTGAAGTGCTGGAACACCATGCCGACTTCGCGGCGGTAGGCGTTGATGTCGGTCTTCGGGTCGGCCAGTTGCAGGCCGGCGATGGCCACATGGCCTTCGTCGAAATGCTCCAGGCCGTTGAGGCAACGCAGGAAGGTCGACTTGCCCGAGCCCGACGGGCCGAGCACCACCACCACTTCGCCCTTGGCGACCTGGGTGGTGACGTTATCCACAGCCCGTACCACCTGGCCACGGGTGTCGAAGACTTTCAGCAGGTCACGGACTTCAATCACTTTGAGCAAGCCTCCGCTCGAGCCGGCTGGCGATGTGCGACAGCGGCAGGTTGATCAGCAGGTACAGGCCTGCCACGCAGAACCAGATCTCGAAGGTCGAGAACGACGTGGTGATGGCCTCGCGGCCGCTTTTGGTCAGCTCGGTGATGGCGATCACCGACACCAGCGAGGTGTCCTTGACCAGGCTGATGAACTGCCCGGCCAGCGGTGGCAGCACGCGCTTGAACGCCTGCGGCAGGATCACGTGGCGCATCGACTGGCCGGCATTCAGGCCCAGCGAGCGGGCCGCCTCGTTCTGGCCCTTGGCGATCGACTGCACGCCGGCACGGACGATTTCCGCCACATAGGCGCCGGTGAACAGCGCCAGCGCCGCCACCCCGGCGAACTCGCGGGACAGGTTGAGCACGGTGCCGATGAAGAAGTAGAAGATGAAGATCTGCACCAGCAGCGGAGTGCCGCGCACCAGCTCGACGTACACCGTCGACAGGTCGCGCAGGGTCGGGTTGTTCGACAAGCGGCACAGCCCGGCGAACAGGCCGATCACCAGGCCCAGCGCCCCCGACACCACCGAGATCCACAAGGTGGTCCACAGGCCCCACGCCAGCGGGCCAGCCGCCCAGTGGCGGGTGACGCCGATCTGGTCGCCCTCGGCGACGTCGTCGCCACGGCTCAGTTGCAGGCTGTCCTTGGCCACGTCGAGCACCTGCTCGCCACCGCTCTCGTCCTTCAGCGTCACGCGCGCGCTATCGCCGGAGATGACGATTTCCTGCACGCTGCCGTAGCTGGCGGCCCGCTGCACCTCCTCGGCCTTGTAGGCGAAGTACTGGGGGACGCGGTTCCAGCGCCACTCGTAGGAAATCATCGAAGTGGCCAGGTACAGGCTGAACGCCAGGCCCACCAGGACCAGGGCGGTCAACCCATGCCAGGGCCACTGGGCTTTCTTGTGTTTGATCACGTGGGTACTTCCGTAAATGCGAACGCGCAGGGTTTGCCTGCGCGTCGGGGGTCAGTGCCTGGGCTTGTGGCCTGGGCCTTATTCCATTTCCTTCAGCCAGTCCTTGTTCTTGAACCACTTGTCGTGGATACGATCGTAGGTCCCGTCATGCTTGATCTGGTGCAGGAAGTTGTTGATGAAGTTGATGCTGTCGTAGTCGCCCTTCTTCAGGCCGAAGGCCAGCGGCTCGTAGGTGAAGGGTTCGTCGAGGAACAGCAGCTTGCCAGCGCCGGCCTTCTCCACCGCCACCACGTTGTACGGCGCGTCGTAGACGAAGGCGTCAGCCTTGCCGTTGACCACGTCCATCACCGCTTCCTGCTCGTTGTCGTAGCCGTGGTACTGGGCCTTGCCGATCAGTTTCTTGGAGACCATCTCGCCGGTGGTGCCGAGCTTGGAGGTCAGGCGGTACTTCTCGTTGTTCAGGTCCTTGTACGACTTGATCTCGCCCGCCAGCTCCTTGCGGATCAGCAGGGTCTGGCCGACCACGATGAAGGGCTCGCTGAAGTTCAGGCGCAGGTTGCGCTCCTGGGTCAGGGTCATGCCGCTGCCGATGATGTCGAACTTGCCGGTCAGCAGGGCCGGGATGATGCCGTCGTAGGCGGTGGAGACAGCCTCGAACTTGACGCCCATGGACTTGGCCATGGCCTTGAGGATGTCGACCTCGAAGCCGATGATTTCACCGCGCTTGTTGGTCATCTGGAACGGCATGTAGGTCGGGTCCATGCCCACCTTCAAGGTGCCACGCTTGACCGCATCGTCGATGGCGCCGGCCTGGGCCGCAGTTACCGCGACCAGGGCGGTGACACCGACCAGCAGACGCGAAAGGTATTTCTTGATCATCACCAAGTCCCCTAGAAAGTTGGAAGCAAATCTTATTGTCTTGGCACGGGCGTCGTACTAGCCAATGCGGATTATCGGAGGGGGATGCTAACGCATGAGGGCTCCGGGACCTAGAGCCGAGGGGGACTTTGTTGGCCAAAATCGGCTTCGGCCCTTAAAAGCTTCGCGGGTGAACCCGCTCCCACAGGGACTGCACAGACCTTGAGGCATGCACTGTACCTGTGGGAGCGGGTTCACCCGCGAAGAGGCCCGTTCAGGCGCCGGCGAGTGCCGGTTGGCCTTCATTCTCCGGGTGCAGTGGCAACAACGGCGAATGCGGGTCGTTGTTGATCGAGGCGCGCCACACGTCGATCCAGGCCGCGGCATGCTGCGCCCAGACCTGCTCGTGCAGGCGGCTCAAGGCCACCGGGTCGCTGAGCAGCGCCAGACGGGTCGCCAGGTCCAGCCCTTGCGGGCCGACTTCGAGCGCCTTGGCCACGCGCTCGGCGCGCACGGCCTCGATCGACGCCGACTGGCCGTGACGGGCGGTAGCCATGGCACAGGCCAGGGCATTTTGCCGCGGGTCGACCACTGCCCGCACGAAGCCGTCATGCAGGGCATGCCAGCGGTTCTCGTGGGTGTACTGGTCGGTTGCCAGCAGCTCTTGCGGCGTGGCGTATTCCTCGGGAATCAGGAACAGCTTCTCGTCCTTGGCCGCCAGGCCCAGGCGCGTGCGGCTGGAAATCACCGACACCGGGATCGACAGCAGCAGCGAGCCGACGATCGGCGCCAGCCACCACAGGAAGCTCGGGTTCAGCCAGGCCACCAGCGCAGCCCAGGCGAAGCCCAGCAGGGTCTGCGGGCCATGGCGGCGCACCGCCTCGCTCCACGGCGTGGAGTCGTCGTCACGCTGCGGCGAGTTCCAGGTCGCGGCCCAGCCGAGGAACGCGGCCAGTACGAAGCGCGAGTGGAAGATCATCCGCACCGGCGCCAGCAGCATGGAGAACAGCATCTCCATCAGCATCGACAACGTGACCTTGAGCCGCCCGCCGAACTCGGTGGCGCCCTTGGCCCAGATCAGGATGACGCTGAGCAGCTTGGGCAGGAACAGCAGCACGATGGTGGTGGAGAACAGCGCCACGGCTTTTTCCGGGTGCCACTGCGGCCACAGCGGGTAGAGCTGGTACGGCTCGATGAAGTACTGCGGCTCCATCAGCGTGTTGGTCGCCAGCAACGCGGTCGACAGCACCAGGAACAGGAACCACAGCGGCGCCGACAGGTACGACATCACCCCGGTGAGGAACACCGCGCGGTGCACCGGGTGCATGCCCTTGACCAGGAACAGGCGGAAGTTCATCAGGTTGCCGTGGCACCAGCGGCGGTCGCGCTTGAGCTCGTCGAGCAGGTTCGGCGGCAGTTCTTCGTAGCTGCCCGGCAGGTCGTAGGCGATCCACACGCCCCAGCCGGCGCGGCGCATCAGCGCGGCTTCGACGAAGTCGTGGGACAGGATCGCACCGGCGAACGCGCCCTTGCCCGGCAACGGCGCCAGGGCGCAGTGCTCGATGAACGGCTTCATGCGGATGATCGCGTTGTGGCCCCAGTAGTGCGACTCGCCCAACTGCCAGAAGTGCAGGCCGGCGGTGAACAGCGGGCCGTACACGCGGGTGGCGAACTGCTGCATGCGCGCATACAGGGTATCCATGCCCGAGGCCTTCGGCCCGGTCTGGATGATGCCGGCGTCCGGGTTGGCCTCCATCAGGCGCACCAGGCTGCTCAGGCACTCGCCGCTCATGACGCTGTCGGCGTCGAGCACGACCATGTACTTGTACTCGCCCCCCCAGCGACGGCAGAAGTCGTCGAGGTTGCCGCTCTTGCGCTTCACCCGGCGCCGGCGGCGGCGGTAGAAGATGCGGCCGAAGCCTTTGGTCTCGCGGCACACGTCCAGCCAGGCCTGTTGCTCGGCGACGGCGATGTCGGTGTCGTTGGTGTCGCTGAGCACGAAGAAGTCGAAGCGGTCGAGGTTGCCGCTGGCAGCCACCGACTCGAACGTCGCCCTCAGGCCTGCGAACACCCGCGGCACGTCTTCGTTGCAGATCGGCATCACCAGCGCGGTGCGCGCCTCGGCGGCGATCGGCTCGTTGCCGGCGCTGCTGCCGGAAATCTTGTACTTGTCGCGCCCGGTGAGCAGTTCGAGGAAGCCCATCAGCGCGGTCCAGAAGCCCGCCGAGACCCAGCAGAAGAGGATGCCGAACAGCACCAGGATCGAGGTCTGCAAGGCATACGGCCAGACCTGTACCACGGTGTCCCACAGCGGCTGGTTGACGACTTCGTCGAAGTCGACGAACGACCAGCCCTGGTACGGCAGGATACCCTTCATGTAGAAGCCGGCGACGATGGTCTGGCCGATCATCAGGGTCAGCAGGATGTAGCGGCGGATCGAGCCGACCGTGCGCCAGCGCGCCGCCGGCAGCTCGCGCTTGGGCGGCTGCGGGGCGTTGGGGCGGCCGGTCATGCGCCGCCACATGCGGATCAGCACGTTGGTGCGCCAAGGCTCCGGCACCACCTTGGTGCGCTTGATCGGCGGCGCGATCTTCAGGCACAGCCGGCCACTGCCGTCGACGCCGAGCATTTCGGCGTCTTCCAGCTCGGCGGCACTGCCTACGGTCAGACGTGGGCCGACCGAGGCCTGCACGGCCTCGGCGGCGTTGGCGGCCGGGTTGGCCGCCAGGCGTTGGTGCAGCTCGCTGAACGAGGAGCAGCTGGCGAGTTCCGCGCGCTGCTCGTCGCTCAGGGGGAGGTGGGCCAGGTATTCGCCAAGCGATTCCGGCCTTGCGCTTGAGTTACTCATCGGCAGGCAACTGATAGCTCCAGGTCTCGGTCAGCACTTGTTCGGTGGTGGCCGGGGTCCCGTTGGTGGGTGCCGCATCGGCGGCAGGTTGTTCGGCCTTGGCGGGCTCCGCCTTGGCGGCCTTGTCGTGCTTGGCGTGCTTGGCGGCGGGCTTTTCCTGCTTGGCTTCCTCGGCAGGCTTGGCGGCCTCGACCGGCACGTCACGAACCAGCGCGGCGCGCATTTCGGTGGACTTGTTGGCTTCCTTGACCTTCAGTCGCAGGGTCAGGCGCCAGCCCTTGGTTTCCGGGTTGTAGCGCAGGTTGTTCTCGACCACTTCGGCGTTGTCGCCGACGCTGATCTGGCTGCGTACCGGGGTGTCTTGCGCCAGGGCGGCCAGGGCCGGGCCGGTGAAATCGACCAGGAACGCGACGCTGCCGTCCGGCTGGCGGATCAGGTTGGATTGCTTCACGTCACCGGTGGAACGCATGGTCTGGCTGACCGAACCGAGGTCCTGGGCCTGGAACTGGGCCTCGTTGATGGTCCAGTGCAGGCGGTAGGCGTACTCGAACGGCTTGCCCGGCTCCGGCAGGGTTTCCGGGCTCCAGAAGGCAACGATGTTGTCGTTGGTTTCATCGGCGGTCGGGATCTCGACCAGGTCGACGGTGCCCTTGCCCCAGTCGCCCTTGGGCTCGATCCAGGCGCTTGGGCGCTTCTGGTAGTTGTCGTCGAGATCTTCGTAGTCCTTGAACTCGCGATGACGCTGCATCAGGCCGAAACCACGCGGGTTCTCCACGCTGAAGTTGCTCACGGCCAGGTGTTTCGGGTTGTTCAGCGGGCGCCAGATCCACTCGCCATTGCCGGCATGGATCGACAGGCCTTCGGAATCGTGCAGGGCCGGACGGTAGTTCAGCACCTTGGAAGGCTGGTTGGGGCCGAACAGGTACATGCTGGTCAGCGGCGCCACGCCCAGGCGGGCGACGTGGTCACGCAGGAACACGCGGGACTGCACGTCGACCACGGTGTCGTTGCCCGGGCGCAGGATCAGCTTGTAGGCGCCGGTGGAGCGCGGCGAATCGAGCAGGGCGTAGATCACCAGGTGCTTGTCGGCAGGCTTTGGCTTCTCGACCCAGAACTCGGTGAAGCGCGGGAACTCTTCGCCAGACGGCAGCGCGGTGTCGATCGCCAGGCCACGGGCCGACAGGCCATACACGTGGCCCTTGCCGACCACGCGGAAGTAGCTGGCCCCCAGCAGGGTCATGATCTCGTCCTGCTTGTCGGCCTTGTTGATCGGGTACAGCACGCGGAAGCCGGCATAACCGAGGTTCTTGGTGGTGTCCGGGTCGTGCGGCACGTCACCGAACTCGAAGCGGCTCGGGTCGTACTTGATTTCCTCGACCTTGCTGGCGGTGACTTCGTTGATCTTCACCGGGGTGTCGAAATGCATGCCCTGGTGATAGAAGGACAGCTTGAAGGGGGTCTTGTCCTTGGCCCACTCCGCTTTCTCTTGCAGGAAGTGAATTTTCTGATAGTCAGCGAATTTCATGTCACGGAAAATCGCCGGCAGATTGCTTTTCGGTGCTTCGTACTTCTGGCCGGCCAGATCCTTTGCCTTGGCTGCAACATCGTCAAGATTGAATGCCCACAGCTGGCCCGCGCTCATCAGGCCGACCAGTGCCACACTGGCCATCAGCGCCTTGCGCAGCCCGGTGCCGGGGATTCTTGATGCTTTTTGGGGACTAACAATCACGAGCAACCCTCGCCGAAAACAGATCATGAAACCAACGGCCAGCGACAAATGCCGGGTTGGCGAGCACTGTTCGGACCCCATGAGGGCGTAATGATTCCCCAAACGGGTCCAGACAATGCTCGAGTCAGAGTGAAACGAACCTGCGAACGCAGGCCCACGCAGCGCGCGATTATCCACGCTGATGCGTTACAACGCATCAGGGGGGACTAACTATTTATCGTACAAACCCCTTGTTTTCCTGGAAACAAGGGGTTTTTTGACTTCATATTTGTAACAAGAATGTCACAGGGCCATCATTGACCAGGTGCACCTGCATGTCGGCGCCGAAGCGCCCGCTGGCCACAGGGTCGTGCTGGGCCTGGGCTTTCTCATAAAGATAGTCGAACAATTCGGCGCCCAGTGCCGGCGAAGCGGCTGTCGAGAAACTCGGGCGCATGCCGCTGCGGGTATCGGCCGCCAGGGTGAACTGGGACACCAGCAGCAGGCCACCGCCCACATCCTTGAGCGACAGGTTCATCTTGCCTTGCTCGTCACTGAAGACCCGATAGTTGAGCAGCTTGTGCAACAGCTTGTCGGCATGCTCGCGGGTATCCTCAGGCTCCACCGCCACCAGGACCAGCAAACCCTGGTCGATGGCGCCGACGATTTCCCCGCCGACTTCCACCCGCGCACCACGCACGCGCTGCAACAACCCCCTCATGCTTCTTCCAGGGGCAGGTCGAGCAGGCGGCGTGCCATCTGGTCGGCGGCACGCACCAGGGCGTCGGTGATGCCAGGCTCGGAGGCGGCGTGGCCGGCGTCGCGGATCACTTTCAGTTCGCTGTTCGGCCACGCCTGGTGCAGCGCCCAGGCGTTGTCCAGCGGGCAGATCACATCGTAGCGGCCATGCACGATCACCGCCGGCAGGTGGGCGATCTTGGGCATGTCGCGGATCAGCTGGTCCGGCTCCAGGAACGCGTTGTTCATGAAGTAGTGGCACTCGATGCGGGCGATCGACAGCGCGCGCTGCGGCTCGGAGAAACGGTCGACCACCAGCGGGTTGGGGCGCAGTGTCGCGGTACGGCCCTCCCAGGTGGACCAGGCCTTGGCCGCGTGCATCTGGGCAATCTGGTCGTTGCCGGTGAGGCGCTTGTGGAAGGCCTTGACCAGGTCAGAGCGTTCTTCCGGCGGGATCGGCGCGATGTAGTCCTGCCAGTAGTCGGGGAACATGCGGCTGGCGCCTTCCTGGTAGAACCACTCGATCTCCTGCGGACGGCACAGGAAGATGCCGCGCAGGATCAGGCCATGCACGCGCTCGGGGTGGGTCTGGGCGTAGGCCAGGGCCAGGGTCGAGCCCCACGAGCCGCCGAACAGCACCCATTTGTCGATGCCAAGGTGCTTGCGGATGCGCTCCAGGTCCTCGACCAGGTGCCAGGTGGTGTTGCTCTCCAGGCTCGCGTGGGGCGTGGAGCGGCCACAGCCGCGCTGGTCGAAGGTGATGATGCGGTACAGGTTGGGGTCGAAGTAGCAGCGGCTCTGGGCATCGCAACCCGCGCCCGGGCCGCCGTGGATGAACACCACAGGCAGGCCTTCGGGCGAGCCGCTTTCATCGACATACAGCACATGCGGCGCTTCCACGGCCAGATCGTGCCGGGCGTAGGGTTTGATCTGCGGGTAGAGGGTCTGCATCGCGCACTCCGTGTGAGGTTTGGGTCGGCCGTGGGCCATCATAAACCTGAATTGCGCTTTGAGCATGCCCCCGTCTCGCCCAACGCAAATAGATACCGCTTGTCGACGCCGGGGCTGGAGATAGTGCAGGTCACCTTCCAACGATCGAGAACCTGCACATGCCACCCGAATCCCAACCTGCCAGCCTTCCCCACCATGGGTTGATCGAGCGCAAGCTGCCGGCATGGATCAAGACCACGCCGGCGCTGGCGCCCGATGCGCTGCGCGCGGCACTCGAGGCCGCCCCCGCCTCGCTCGAAGAGGCGTGCCTGCGGCATCCCGAGGTGGCCAAGGCGCTGGCTGACGAGCATGAGCGCTTTCAGGCCTCGGCACTGGCGGCCAAGGCCCTGTTCAGCACCCTGCCCGACCTGGAAACCTTCGCCACGCAGCAGCTGACAGCGGCCATCAAGGAAACCTTCGAGCTTGAGATCGACGTGGCGAACACCTACCTGTTCGACGCGATTGGGCACGCCCACCAAAAGCAACTGGGCGCAGCTACGCCCGAAACGTTCGTCCGCTCGCTCAAGCACCATGCGCTGCAGAACTTCGAAAGCGCTTCGACCGAAAAGGGCGGGATGGACGTGTCGATGCCGCAAGCGCGCTCGGTGATTCTCGACCAGCGTGGCTACATGAAGGGGCCGCCGTTCGAGAATGCGCTGGACATCGAGCCAACGGCCTTCGCCGCCTTGTGCCGAAAGCTCGATATCGGTGGCCAGTATCAGGCCCTGATCGACGCTATCTACTACCCCGCGGCGCCAACCCAACCAGGCCAGCCGAGCACCTGGCAGGCGCAACTGGGCACCCAGGCAGCGGTACTCGATACGCTGGGCCAGGTCGAGCGCTCGGCTTTCAGGCAAAGCCTGCACGCTGCCTGTTTGCAAGCCAGGGTCGGCAAGGCCGCCTACCACGCCATTCTGGCCACACCGCTGGAGACGTTGGAGGCAACCGCACCTGCCTGCTGCAGTTTCCTGCAACTGTGGCAGACCGAGCTGCACGGCCTGCTGCTGATCCAGTTCAAGGAACTGGACTGCGTGGTGCTTTACACCCCCCATGCCGCCGACGCGCCGCTGCAGGAGTATGCCTCCCTCCCCGCCCTGCTCGACGCGTTGCGGGACGCGGCCCAGCAGGACCTGACAGCCCTCACGCGGCACATCCCGGATGCGCGCAAAGCGCACCTGAGCGCCAAGCTGGAGGACCATCTGCGCCCCCTGACCTTCACCTTGAAAAACGTCTACGAGCGGGTCGCCGACCCGCAAGCCAAGCTGCCGCTCGTGCCTCGCCCGTTCAACCGCCCGTTCCAGGCCGAAGTGCTCTACCAGAATTTCACCAGGCTGCGTGACGACGCCAGGCACCATGCCGTGCCGACCGTGGCCATGGACGCCAGGACGTTCCACGCCCGCCTGGCCTACTTCGAGTCGATCGCCTTCAGCGCACTGAACGTCGTCGGCTTCGTGGTACCTGAAGTCGGCTCCCTGCTGCTGGCGGCAACCGTCTGGCAACTGGGGCATGAAGTCTACGAAGGCATCGAAAGCTGGAACAACGACGACCGCCAGCAGGCCTACGCCTACCTTCTGGATGTCATGGGCAATATCGCCCTGCTGGCCATCTCCGCAGCAGGGGCACACGCGATCAAAGCGGGACCGGGCGGCAGCGCCACGGCGCTGAAGCCTGCCCCGGCCGCCATCGAGCCCCCCTCTTTCATCGAAGAACTGGTGGAGGTTGAACTGCCCGATGGCAGCACACGCCTGTGGAACGCCGACCTGACCCCCTACCAGCAGGACCTGCCGCAAGGTGCCGGGCTCAAGCCCGATGCACTGGGCCTGTACCGGCAGGATGGCAAGGTGTGGCTACGCCTGGACAACAAGACCTATTCGCTCAAATGGAGGCCAGCGACCGGCACCTACCATATCGAGCATCCCAACAAGCCGCTCGCGCATGAGCCCGCGCTGCGCCACAACGGCAACGGCACCTGGTTGCATGCGCTGGACCGTCCGAGGACGTGGCAGACCCGGCAGCTGTTCCAGCGCCTGGGCCACCAGGCCGACCTCTTCGATGATGAGGATGCCCTGCGCATCCTGGAGGTCAGCGGTATCGACGAGGGCGCCCTGCGCCGGGCCGTGAGCGACAACCTGCCGATCCCGGCGCCACTCGCCGACACCCTGCAACGCTTCAAGCTGGCGCGCGAAACGCTCGAAGCCATGGGCAATGCGACAGCGGCCGAGCGCCAGGCCGCCTTCGCCGAGCGTTACCGGCAACTGCCCTTCAGTCAGGCCCCCGGGGCTGCCGTGCTGCACCGCATCTACCCCCGCCTGCCCGGTGTTTTTGTCGATGAACTGCTCCAGCACAGCAACAGCAATGAATTGACTGCGTTGCTCGCCGGGCGGCTGCCCAGGCGCATCGGTGAAGAAGCCCGGCTGATGCAGCAACAGCTTCGTCTGATGCGGGCCTATGAAGGGGTGTACCTGCAAACGGTGGATAACCCCGACACCGATCGTCTGTTGCTGCACTCCCTGCCACGGCTGCCTGGCTGGTCCGCCGACACGGCCATCGAACTGCACCGGGGCAGCATGCCGGCGTCCAAGGTCGACGGTATCGGCCCCGAGGGCATTGCCGGCAGCATCATCAGGCGCACGGCCACAGGCTACAGCCTGGCCGCCGACGGGCGGCCGGACAGCACCCATGCCTCGCTCGCCGACGCCCTGTTCGCGGCATTGCCGGACGGGCAACGCCAGGCACTGCTGCCGAGCGGGGTGGTGGATGCGCAGACACTCGCCGATCACCTCGCACAAGCCCCCATGCTGCCACGCTGGGCCCTGCGCAAGGCACTGAAGATGCAGCGTCCTGGCCCACGGTCGCCCATGCGCCTCGCCGATGGGCGCCTGGGCTATCGCCTGAGCGGCGATGGCAGGCTCCCCCAACAGCCCAGCCGCGCCAGCCTGCTCGAGCAGCTCGATGACATGACCCTGGCACCGGAATTTACCGTATCGTCGGCGCGCATCCTGGAGGCCCTGGAAACCGCTGGCCGCTCTCCCGAGCAGATTCAGCTGCGTATCGAACAACTGCGAGCCGAACGCCAGGAACTGCGCCAGAGCCTCGACGACGCCTTCACCGGCCCCGGCCAGATCAGCGCGCTGGGCGCCCGTCGTGCCAACCGGGAAGAGATCGAACTGGCCCTGTGGCAGCACTGGATACACAGTGCCGTACCCGAGCTCGACGAGTCGGTGGGCATCCTGCGCCTGGCCAGCATGTTCATTGCCGAGTTCCCCCGGCACTTGCCGGCCTTCATCGGCTCCCGGGTCAGCCGCCTGCAACTGGCCGACATCACCCTCGACTACATTGGCAACGACACCCTGGCCTGGACGGACTTCGAAGCGCAACTGAACAACGTCTTCCAGCACTTCCCCCAGCTGTCAGCCCTGGACATCGACCGCGGCTACGACCCACTCGCCCGTGCTTCAGGGTTTGCCAACAGCCTGCCGCTGATCGTCAGGTGCTTCCCACAGCTGGGCGAGCTGAGGCTGGTCAACCAGAACATGACCCTGTACCCGCTGGACCTCGAACGCTTCGCTTCGCGCGAGCACCTGCACCACCTGGACCTGAGCGGCAACCGCCTCGCGGCCTACACCCTGTTCCGTTTTCCGGACTTGCCCCTCGAATACCTCGGCCTGGACCGGATGGCATTGCCCGTGTGGCCGGAATGGCTCGACGACGCTGCGCTGGAGAGGATCAGGACCCTGTCCCTGCGCGACAACCAGCTGGCCCAGGTGCCGGCGCTGCTTTCGATCAATGCCGAACGACGCGGTCCAGAGACTTCGGTGCTGCTCGACGGCAATCCCCTGCGCCCCGCGCGGCTGCTGGACCTCTACCTCACCCAGGGCAACCCCCAGCGTCGGTTCCGCTTCAGCCTCGATAACAGCGAAGTGATCCAGCAATACCAAGGCCTGCGGCAAACCATCGATCAATGGACCACGTCCCCCGGCAGGGCCAGCATCGGCCAGTCGATCCTGGCCATCTGGGAGCGCAGGGTGCGGGATGACTCCCTGTCGCCCTGGCTCATGGAAGAGGTCAGCCTGGAAGACTTCCCGCCCACCCTGCCCGACTTCTTCAGCCGCTACGCGGACATCGTCAGGCTGAACCGGGTCCAGGCCACCGTGCCGCAACTCGACCAATGGCTACGACGCTTCCCGGGTATCACCACCCTCAGGCTCGATGGCCACATCCAGCCACTCTCGAGCCTGCCCGAGGCCTTGACCCACCTGCCGGTACTGAGCCGGCTGAGCCTGCTCGACCAGGGCCTGGAGCTCGACGACCAGGCCATGCGGGTCATCGCACGCATGCCGGCCCTGCGGGAGCTGGACCTGTCCGGCAACCGGATCAGCGGCCAACTCACCGACCTCAGCAGCCTGCGCTCGCGGCTCGACCGCCTGGCACTGCGCAACATGGCCCTGGAAGGCTGGCCGCTCTGGCTGAACAGCCTGATGCCCAGGTACGTACTGGACCTGCAGGGCAATCGCCTGACAACCCTGCCACAGGCGATCCTCGACAACCCACCGAGCACGTCGGGTACTACCGCCATCCTGCTCACCGACAACCCACTGACCACCCAGACCCTGCGCAGCGCCCACCTGTCGCAGCGCTACGACCGCAGTTTCACGTTCGACATGGACCTGCCATTCGAGATCCTCAACGCCTCGCCGCTGGGCCTCGACCCCGGGGCTGCGTTCGGCAACTCGCTGGGCAGCTTTGGCAGTGTCGGCAGCACGACCAGTTCGGGCAGTTTTCACCGCCACGGCTTCGCCCCTTGGGCCCAGGTGCTGCAGCCCGATGTCAGTCTGTGGCTCGAAGGCGCCGCAGGGCTGCGGCACGCGCGCGACAGCCTCTGGCAAACCCTGCTGGTGGAGGCAGACGCGGAAAACCTGCTGCAACTGGTGGCACAGCTGTCCACTGCGGCGCCGTACCGCAACCCTGAATCCAGGGCCGGTTTCATCGAGCGCGTCTGGCGCGTCCTGGAGATGGCCGCCAACCGCCCGCAGGAACGTGAGGTGTTCGATGCACTGGCCAGGGACGCGATCACCGAGGGCACCTGCCCGGACGGCATGCTCCTGCAGTTTCAGCAGATCGAGCAGAAGTACCTGGTCTGCACAGCCACGCAGCAGGCATCCGGCGCCGGCCGGGAGGCCGACTTCTATCACCTGCTGCGCCGCCTGTTCCGCCAGCAACGGCTCGACGAGATCGCCAGCGCGAGGTCGCGCCATCAGGACGCCGCCGAAGTGCGGCTGGCCTACCGGCGCCTGCTGGCCGAACGCCTGGACCTGCTGACCCCTGGGGATGAAATGATGTTTGGCGCCGACGTGAGTTCGGCGCAGGCCACTTCGGCGGCATTGGCGATCTGGGAAGCGGAGGATGGCGAAGCATTGATCACGTTCGCCCGCGATACGCCGTTCTGGACCGACTACCTGCGTGAGGCCTATGCCGGTTCTTTCGCCTCGATCGAGCAAAGGTTCCAGACCGCGGTCAACGACCTGCAGAGCGAAAACCCGCAATCGACCCTGGAGGAACTGGCAGCCCCTACCCGAGCGTTGGAGAGCCAGCGCGACCAGGAACAGGGCGACCTGATCGACGAGCTGACCTTCCGCATTCGCGCCGATCACCCATAGCCACAAGGACAGGCAACATCATCTTAAGTGCAGGCAAAAGCTGGCACTCAATAGCATGGCGGGCATTCCGTCAACGTGAGTTCTCCCCATGCTCGAACCGGCCCCGGCTTCCATCCCCGAACCTGACCCCTACCACGAGCTGCTGGCCAGCAAGTTGCCCGAGTGGCTTGTCACCGCCCGGCCGGAGCACCGGCAACTCATGCGCGATGCGGCCAGACAGCAGGACCCTCAGCTGCAACGCGCCTGCCAGGAACACCCGACGGTAGCCCGTGCGCTGGTACGGACCTACGGTGAGCACCTGCAAGCCGAAGCCGCGCTGAAGGCACTTCTGGCCAGCGTGCCGGAACTGCGGCAGTACGCATCTGGGTTGCTGGAGGCCGCCATCAGCAAGCGCTTCGACCTCGTCGTCGATGTCTCGCAAACCTACCTGATGAACCAGGGCCGGGCCGCCGCCATCAGGAACTCAATCTCCAGCCTTGGTGAAGACCCATTCGCCCGTTCGTCCCGCGCCCTGAAGCTGGCGACTCAATCCCTGCTGCACAGTGCCTTGCAGAACTTCGAGGCCTTCGAGGCGCAGCCCGGTGGCATGACCGCTGGCGGCACCCCATCAGGCATTCTCGACAGCAATGACGTCAGCCTGGTGTCCAGGGCGAAGCGCTTGGCGATCAATCCGGAGGAGTTCGCAGCGTTGGCGCGCGAACTGGATATCGGTGGCAAGTACCAGGCGCTGCTCGACGCGCTCGACCCTCCTGCCGAGCACCCAGGCGACGAGGCCGTCCGGGCCGTGTTCAGCGCCGCCGAACGCTGCACCTTCGCCTTGCATGTCCACCACGCCCTGTTGCTGGGCAAGATCGACAAGCCCCTGCATGACACGCTGATCACCCTCGACCGCGACGGCAAGGCCGAGCACGACGGGCGTGCGCTGCTGTGCGCCGGCATCGAGTTGTTGCACGCCCCGCTCACCGGGGCCATGGCCATTGGCGTCGATGCGCGTGTGCCGGTGGGTGCCGGGCGCTTCCCGAACGGCCCGGTGTTTCCCTACGATGGCTGGCTGGTGCTGTACCTGCCCGGCCTGCCCGAGCCCTTGACCTGCCATGCCTCCAGGGCCGCTGCCGAGGCATTTCTGCTCAAGCAGCTGCCAGCATTGCGGCGCCCGGAATGCCTGCGCTTGATAGCTGACCGACACCGGCAGGGTTTCCTCGACAAGCTCGCCGACACGCTCGAACCCTATACCTGGAGCCCCAGAGGCCGGTTCAAGGAGCGCATACCCGACCCTGATGCGCGCATCAGCCTGCACGTGCAGCCCTTCACCGCGCCGAGCCTGGACACGCGGGTCAGCCAGCGGCAGCAACGCCTGCGCGATGACGGGCTGTTCCATGCCGTGCCGACGGCAACCCAGGACGGGCAGACGGCCCAGCGGCACATGGCCTACTTCCAGGCCATCTCGCTCGACGCCTTGAATATCGCCGGCCTGTTCATACCGCCGCTAGGCGCGGTGATGCTCGGTATCACCGCTCTGCAACTGGCCAACGAGGCCTTCGAAGGCATCGGCAGCTGGCTGGAGGGGGAGCGCCAGCAGGCGTTCGACTACTTGCTGGATGTGCTGGAGAACGTCGCCACCATGGCTGCCCTCGCCGCAGTTCACGCCGGGGGCGGCAGGCCCGTGGTCGAGCGCGTCCCAGTGGAAACACCGTCGTTCATCGAGGAGCTCGCACCTGTCGAGTTGCCCAGCGGCGAGCGGCGCCTGTGGCGGCCGGACCTTGCGCCTTTCGCCCACGACAAGGTATTGCCGGCCGGGCTCAAGCCCGATGAATCGGGCCTGCTGCACCACGACGGCAAGACCTGGCTGCCGGTCGAGAGCCGGGTGTTCTCGGTCAGGCGGGTCGGCAGTGGCCATCGTCTCGAACATCCAACCGCAGTCCAAGGCTACCAACCGATGGCCTTGCATAACGGTGCGGGGGCCTGGCTGCTGGAGACCGAGCAACCGCTTACCTGGAGCGGAACGCAATTGTTGCGCCGGATGGGGCACCTGAGTACCAGCTTCGATACCCCTGCGCTGCAACGCATTCTCGCCATCAGCGGCATCGACGAAGCCGTGTTACGCCGGACCTTGGTCGAGAACCGGCCATTGCCGGCGCTGCTGCGAGACACCCTGCAGCGTTTCAAGCTGGACCAGGACCTGCGCTCGACAGAGAGCGACCTGCGGGCACGCCGCGAGGCGTTCGATCGGCACTACGAGCAGTTGAACAGCGTACACGGCGCCGGGGGGGAAAGCCTGCGCCTGCGCTATCCGAAACTGCCCCTGCCGGTCATCGACGAACTGCTGCGCCATGCCGATGGCCCAACCCTGCACGCCCTCGGCGAAGGCAGGATTGCACCACGCCTTGCCGAGGAGGTTCGGGCCCAGCAGCAGCAGGTACGGCTGGCACGCGCCTATGAAGGGCTTCACCTGGATGCGGTGCGCAGCTGGGATGCCGACCGGCTGGCCCTGCACACCCTCGGGCAACTGCCCGGATGGCCAGCAGACCTGGTAATCGACCTGGAACAACATCACCCGCTGCCCGCAGACAGCCTGCGGACAGGCCTTGCAAGCGGCGAGCCTTACGCCAGCATCCTGAGCACCGAGCAAGGCTACCTGGTCATCGGCGGCAACGCAGCAGATGGCACGCAGCCGCTTCATGACGCCCTGCACAGCGCACTGGCGGCAGCCCTACCGGCCTCGGCTGGCATGGGCGACGGGGCGGCACTCAAACGGTTATTGCAAACCAGGCCACTGCTGCCACGCGCGCAGCTCAGGCAGCTGCTGCGCATGCAACCTGTGCGCCCAGGCTACCGTTCGCCGATGCGCCTGGCCGACGGCCGCCCGGGCTACCCGATGGGCGGTGGCAACCCGGCCCGGCACTTCATCAGGCGGCCTACGCTGATCCGCATGATCAACCAGCTGGGCCTGCCTCAGCACTCGTCCCAAGGGGCTGCAGACATTCTCAATGCCTTGGAAAGACGAGGGTTGAGCGTTGCCCAGATCAACGATCATCTGCTGCGGCTGGTGCGCGAGCGCAACACGCTGAGTCACTACCTGGACGCTTGGCAAAACGCCCTCCCAGGCGCGGCAGGGCCTGCCGAAGCGATCGGCGCGCTGCGCGAGCAACTCATGCAGTGCTGGTATGACCATGCGCCGCCGTTCGAGACCACGCAACAGCCTGTCCTGCGCCTGGAGCATCTGCTCCTGGACCTGTTCCCAGGCAACTTGCCGAGGTTCTTCGGCGAACGGGTCACTCGCCTTGAGCTGATCGCCCACACCTACGACAACACCCTGGGCGTGCAGCGACGCACGCGCAGCCTGGCGAGGCTGCTGGAACAGTTCCCCGGCTTGCGCTCGCTGGAAATCTCCCACCCCACCGAAGCAGAGCCGACAAGCGTCAGGGCGCCCCACGATGCCTTGCGTTCGATCGCCGACAACCTCCCCGCGCTGGAGTCGCTCAACCTGGCCAATCAGAACCTGATCTTGTCCAACCAGAGTTTCGAGCGGCTGCGGGGCATGCAGCGGCTACGCCGTCTCACCCTGGACGGCAACCGGATTTCGCCCTACGCCAGGGAGGTGTTCGGGCGACTCGGCCTCGACTACCTCAGCCTTGAGCGTCTGTCACTGGACAGCTGGCCACGGAGCCTTAACCAACGGGCATTGGGCCAGATCGCGGAGGTTTCCCTGCGCCACAACCAGATTCGCACACTGCCGGGCTTTCTCATTGGCAACGAGCAATCCACCCTCCCGCACACCCTGTTGTCCCTGGAGGGTAACGACCTTGTCGACGATCAGCTGCTGCGCATCCTGCTCAGCCACGAGAGCAGTCCCGAGCGTATCCGCTTCGACCGATCGGCTGCGCTGAGCGCGCAAATGCAACGCTACACCGAGCAGCGTGCGCAACTGCATGAAGCCAGCCACGGCTGGGCCACGGCCGCGCCGAGCCCATCGGCCATGGCCATGCGCAACCGCATCGCGATGACCCTGAACACTTACTGGCGTGGCGTGGAACTGGGCTCGCGAAGCCCGCTGCGCCTGGACAACATCGCCCTGGAACACTTCCCGCCACGGCTGCCGGATTTCTTCTACCCGCCTGTTCGCGCCTTGTCGATGGAGCGGACCAGCAGCACGGTCGAGCAGTTGGATGCGTTCCTGCGCCGCTTCGGCGCCGTGGAAGTCCTGAGCCTGGGCAATCATGCCCAACCAAGCCCGGCACTCGCGCCGACGCTGCTGCACCTCCCGCGACTGAGCTACCTTTCCCTGCATGAAATGGGCCTTGAGGTCGATAACGACCTGCTCGACCTGTTCGGCCAATTGGGCAATCTGCGCACCCTGGAACTGAACGGCAACCGCCAGGGCCGGATCACCCAGGTGCCGCCGGCATTGCACAACCTCAGCCGCCTGAACCTGAGCAACATGAACCTCAGCCAGTGGCCCACCTGGGTAGACAGCCTGTTGCCCCTGGAACTGCTCGACCTCAGCGACAATCAGCTGACCGAGTTGCCCGAACACATCCTCAACAACCCCGACACCCAAGCCCAGGTCACCTCGATTTCACTCTTCGACAACCCACTCACCCCGCAGACCGTGGAGCGTGCACGAAGATCGTCGGCAACCCAGCGGCGCTTCACCTTCGCCTTCAGCCCACCTGCGGATGCACCTGCCGGAGGGCACCTGCATGACCCCATACCGGTCGCCAGCGAAGACCGGCCAGACCTGCACCGCTGGTTGCTTGGCACGCCGGAACAGAATGAAGCGCTGCGCGACGTCTGGCAGCAGCTCAAGCAGGCGGGCGATGCACGCAATCTGCTGACCTTCGTGGGGCGCTTGCAACAGTCGGCGCCTTTTCGCAACGGCAGCACGCGTGCGGCATTTGCCGAGCGCGTGCGCATGGTGCTGACAAGGGCCTTGGTCGACCTGGAAGATCGCACGCTGTTCGAGCACATCGCGCAAGAAGGGCTGATACAGCCGGACACGGGAGACCAGACCTGTCACGATGGCGTCTTGCTGGTGTTCCACAACCTCGAGTTTCTCATCGCTGGCCAACGTATGCTGGCCGAGAGTGCCGACACCGAACAGGCGCTGTACCAGGAGCTCAGGCGACTGTACCGCCTGAACCGGGTGGATGAGCTTGCCCGTGACAACGCCGGTGACCGCGACGAAGCGGAAGTTCGCCTGGCCTACCGGCGAGGTTCGAACGACTCGTTGAAGCTTGGCGTACCCCACGACAACATGCTCTTCGAGGCAATCGCCGAGGTCAGTCGCGTTGAGCTGACCCGGGTGATCGAACAGGTGCGGCAGGAACAGCAAGGCGATAACTTCCTGGAATACGCGGCCAACAATGAGCAATGGTGCCGCTACTTGCGCACTACCCACGCGGCGCGGTTCGAACGCATCGAACAGGCGTATCAGGTCAGCGTGGTCGACCTGCCCGACCAGCACCCGGAAGGCATCCGCATCGAAGACCTGGCGCCCGAATACGAGGCGCTGCAAAGCCAGAAGACCGAGCAGGAGCGACAACTGGTTCGCGAGCTCACCCTGCTGGCCAACCCCGATTCCCTGTGACCCCTGCCGGCAAGGCGTGATAGGCCGCTAAGCGGCGTATCGCGCCTTTGCCCAATCCCGTGCGCAAATGAGCAGGCTCTCCAGCACCTTACGCGTGGGCAACGCCAGGTCCTCACGGTAGGCGAACGGTGCGGTTTCATCCATGTAGGTGCATTGGGCCAGCTCCAGTTGCACCGCATGCACGTGGTTTGCCGGGTCACCGTAGTGCCGGGTGATATGCCCGCCCTTGAAGCGGCCATTGAGCACGTGGCTGTAGTCTTTGGCTTCGGCGCAGACGTCCTGCAAGCGCTTCGCCAGGTGCGGGTCGCAGCTGGCACCATTGAAGGTACCCAGGTTGAAGTCCGGCAGTTTGCCGTCGAACAGGCGGGCAATCTGCGAGCGGATCGAGTGGGCATCCCACAGCAGCGCATAGCCATGCGCTTCACGCAGGCGCGCCAGTTCGTTGCGGATCGTCTCGTGATAAGGGCGCCAGATCGTCTCCAGATAGCGCTCACGCTCTTCGGCGCTCGGCGCCAGCCCTTCCTTGAACAACGGCTCGCCATCGAACAGGGTCGAGGGATACAGGCCAGTGGTGGCCCCGGCATACAGCGGCTGGTCATCGTCCGGGCGGTTCAGGTCGATGACGAAACGCGAGTACTCCGCCGCCACCACGCTCGCCCCCATCTCACGGGCAAAGTCGTACAGAAGCGGGATGTGCCAGTCGGTGTCGGGCAGGCTGCGCGCGGCCTCGACCAGCCCCTTGTCCACGGCCGGCGTCAACGTCAGCCCAGCGTGGGGCATGCTGATCAGCAGCGGCAGGCGGCCTTGGTGAAACGTCAGTACCTTGTCCATCGTGCCTCTCAGTAGGATATTTCACGGCCCATGCGCACCACGCGCTTGGGCAAGTCGCCGCCGAGCCAGTAGGCCAGGTCGGCAGGACGGGCGATCTGCCAGGCGACGAAGTCGGCGACCTTGCCAACCTCCAGCGAACCATGGCTGTCGCCGAGGCCCAAGGCCGTGGCAGCGTGCAGGGTGACGCCGGCCAGGGCCTCTTCCGGGGTCATGCGGAACAGCGTGCAGCCCATGTTCAGCATCAGGCGCAACGACAGGCCGGGCGAGGTGCCGGGGTTGAGGTCGCTGGCCAGGGCGATCTTCACGCCATGCCGCCGCAGGGCGTCCATCGGCGGCAGCTGGGTTTCCCGCAGGAAGTAGAACGCGCCCGGCAGCAGCACCGCGACGGTGCCGGCCTTGGCCATGGCGATGGCGTCTTCCTCGGTCATGAACTCCAGGTGGTCGGCCGACAGCGCCTGGTAGCGCGCAGCCAGGCTGGAGCCATGCAGCGACGACAGCTGCTCGGCGTGCAACTTCACCGGCAGGCCCAGTTCACGGGCCTTGATGAACAGCTTTTCCACCTGCGCCGGCGAGAACGCCAGGTGCTCGCAGAAGGCATCCACCGCATCGACCAGGCCTTCGGCGGCCAGGGCGGGCAGCATCTCGTCGCAGACATGCGCGATGTAGTCGTCGGCACGGCCGGCGTACTCCGGCGGCAAGGCATGGGCCGCCAGGCAAGTGGCGCGCACCGCCAGTGGCAGCTCGTCGGCCAGGCGCCGGGCCACGCGCAGCATCTTGCGCTCGTTGGCCAGGTCCAGGCCGTAGCCGGACTTGACCTCGATCATGGTCACGCCATCGCGCATCAAGGCCTGGACCCGCTGGCGAGCGCTGGCGAACAGTTCGTCCTCGCTGGCCGCGCGGGTGGCCCGCACGGTGCTGGCGATGCCGCCGCCCTGGGCGGCGATCTCGGCATAGCTGACGCCTTGCAGGCGCTGCTCGAACTCACCGCTGCGGTTGCCACCGAACACCGCGTGGGTGTGGCAGTCGATCAGCCCCGGGGTGACCCAGGCGCCGCCCAGGTCGACCGTGCGCTCGGCCTCGACAGGCGCCAGCTCGGCGCGTGGGCCGATCCACTCGATACGCCCGGCGTTGGTGACGATGGCCGCGTCCTCGATGATCGAGTAACGGCCTTCTTTCATGGTGGCCGCATGGCAGTGCTGCCAGAGGGTTCTCATGTGCAATCTCCTTGACTAGCGGTGCAGCTCGACGGGCGCGTGCCTGCCGGCGCGCGGCTTGCACCACAGCCGGTAGGACGCCACCAGGAATGCCACCCAGAGCACGCCGACCAGCAAGGCCGCCTGGGTGTCCGGGAAGTAACCGAGCACAGCGAAAATGAACAGCATGAAGGCGATGGCCATGGCCGGGCCATAGGGCCACAACGGCACCGGGAACTTCAGCTGGGCCGCTTGTTCAGGGCTCATGCTGCGGCGCATGGCGACCTGGGTGACGAGAATCATCAGCCACACCCACACGGTGGCGAAGGTGGCGATGGAGGCAATCAGCAGGAACACGTTTTCCGGGATCAGGTAGTTGAGCAGCACGCCCACCAGCAGCGCCGCCCCCATCACCACCACGGTCATCCACGGCACGCCGTGTTTCGACAGCTGGCCGAAGCTGCGTGGCGCGTGGCCTTGCTGGGCCAGGCCATACATCATGCGGCCGGCGCCGAAGATGTCGCTGTTGATCGCCGACACCGCCGCCGAGATCACCACGATGTTCAGCACGGCCGCTGCCGAGCCGATGCCCAGGTGGCTGAAGATCTGCACGAACGGGCTGCCTTCGCTGCCGATCTGCGGCCACGGGTAGAGGCACATCAGCACCAGCAGGGTAAGCACGTAGAACAGCAGGATGCGCAGCGGCACGGCATTGATCGCCTTGGGAATGACCCGCTGCGGATCCTTCGCCTCACCGGCGGTGACGCCGATGATCTCGATGCCACCGAAGGCGAACATCACCACCGCGAACGAGGCGATCAGGCCTGCGACGCCGTTGGGCATGAAGCCGCCGTGGTCGAACAGGTTGCCGAAGCCCGGCGCCTGCTCGCCGGTCACCTGGCTGAAGCCGAAGGCCATGATGCCGAGGCCGGCCAGGATCATCGCGACGATCGCGCCGACCTTGAGCAGCGACAGCCAGAATTCCATTTCGCCGAACACTTTGACGTTGCACAGGTTCAGGCCGCCGATCACGAAGACGATGCCCAGCACCCAGATCCAGCGGGCCACCTCCGGGAACCAGAAGCCCATGTAGATACCGAAGGCGGTGACATCGGCGATGGCGACGATGACCATCTCGAAGGCGTAGGTCCAGCCGAGGATGAAGCCGGCCATGGGGCCGAGGTAGGTGCTGGCGTAGTGGCCGAAGGAGCCGGCCACCGGGTTGTGCACGGCCATTTCGCCGAGCGCGCGCATGACCATGAACACCGCGGCGCCGCCGATCAGGTAGGCCAGCAGCACGGCCGGGCCGGCCATCTGGATGGCCGAGGCGGAGCCGTAGAACAGGCCGGTACCGATGGCCGAACCTAAGGCCATGAAACGGATGTGGCGGGCCGTGAGCCCGCGCTTGAGACCTTGAGCTTGTTGCATGTCACGTCCTTGAATTGTTGTTGTGGTCGTGAGATCGATGGGGGCTGCCTTGCCGCCCTTTCGCGACACAAGGCCGCTCCTGCAAGGAATCGCATTGCCTTCGTAGGAGCGGCCTTGTGTCGCGAAAGGGCCGCAAAGCGGCCCCGGGGGCGTCACAGGCTGGGCAAGACACCCGCAGGCAGCAGCCCGGTCAGGCTGCCCTGGGCCAGCAGCTCGACGGCGGCCTCGATGTCCGGCGCAAAGAAGCGGTCACGGTCATAGTGCGGCACTTCACGGCGCAGCGCCTGGCGCGCCTTTTCCAGCTTCGCCGAGGTCTTCAGGCCTTTGCGCAGGTCCAGCCCCTGGCACGCACCCAGCCATTCGATGGCCAGCACGCCACGGGTGTTCTCGGCCATTTCCCACAGGCGCTTGCCCGCAGCCGGAGCCATGGAAACGTGGTCTTCCTGGTTGGCCGAGGTCGGCAGGCTATCGACGCTGTGCGGGTGGGACAGGGCCTTGTTTTCGCTGGCCAGGGCGGCAGCGGTGACCTGGGCGATCATGAAGCCGGAGTTGACCCCGCCGTTTTCCACCAGGAACGGCGGCAGCTGGGACATGTGCTTGTCCATCATCAGCGAGATGCGGCGCTCGCTCAGCGAGCCGATCTCGGCGATCGCCAGGGCCAGGTTGTCGGCCGCCATGGCCACCGGTTCGGCGTGGAAGTTGCCGCCGGAAATCACGTCACCTTCGGCGGCGAACACCAGCGGGTTGTCCGACACGGCGTTGGCTTCGATGCCCAGCACCTCGGCGGCCTGGCGGATCTGGGTCAGGCAGGCGCCCATGACCTGGGGCTGGCAGCGCAGCGAGTACGGGTCCTGGACCTTGTCGCAGTTCTTGTGCGACAGCGACACTTCGCTGGAATCACCCAGCAGGTCACGGAAGCACGCCGCCGTGTCGATCTGGCCGCGCTGGCCGCGCACTTCGTGGATGCGCGCATCGAACGGCGAGCGCGAGCCCAGTGCGGCCTCGACGCTCAAGCCACCACAGGCGATGGCGGCGGCGTACAGGTCTTCAGCCTGGAACAGGCCACGCAGGGCATAGGCGGTGGAGGCCTGGGTGCCGTTGAGCAGGGCCAGGCCCTCCTTGGCGGCCAGGGTCAGCGGCTCGAGGCCGGCGACGGCCAGGGCTTCGGTGGCCGACAGCCACTGGCCCTGGTGGCGGGCCTTGCCTTCACCCAGCAGCACCAGCGACATGTGCGCCAGCGGGGCGAGGTCGCCGGAAGCGCCGACCGAACCCTTGAGCGGGATGTGGGGGTAGACTTCGGCGTTGACCAGGGCGATCAGCGCGTCGATGACCTTGCGGCGGATGCCGGAGAAACCGCGGCTGAGGCTGTTGATCTTGAGCACCATGATCAGCCGCACCAGGGCGTCGTCCAGCGGTGCGCCGACACCCGCGGCGTGGGACAGCACCAGCGAGCGCTGCAGGTTCTCGAGGTCGTGGCTGGCGATGCGGGTCGAAGCCAGCAGGCCGAAACCGGTGTTGATGCCGTAGGCGGTACGGTCTTCGGCAATGATCTGCTCGACGCAGGCAACACTGGCGTCGATGGCCGGCGCGGCGCTGGCGTGCAATTGCAGGCGCACCGGGGCGGCGTGGATGGCGCGCAGCTGGGCCAGGGTCAGGGTGCCGGGCTTGAGGGTCAGTTCGATCACTTCGCTACTCCATTCTGTCGGGGGCCCGCAGGCCCCTCTTGTTGTTCAGTATCACTCAAGACGCGGCGTTCAGCCGGTGATCATCGGCAGGTCGAGGCCCTGCTCCCTGGCGCAGTCGATGGCGATGTCGTAGCCGGCATCGGCGTGGCGCATGACGCCGGTCCCCGGGTCGTTGGTCAGCACCCGGGCGATGCGCTCGGCGGCTTCATCGCTGCCGTCGCAAACGATGACCATGCCCGAATGCTGGGAGAAGCCCATGCCGACGCCACCGCCGTGGTGCAGCGACACCCAGGTGGCGCCGCCCGCGGTATTGAGCAGGGCGTTGAGCAGCGGCCAGTCGGAGACCGCATCGGAGCCGTCGCGCATGGCTTCGGTCTCGCGGTTGGGGCTGGACACCGAGCCCGAGTCCAGGTGGTCGCGGCCGATCACCACCGGCGCCGACAGCTCGCCGCTACGGACCATTTCGTTGAACGCCAGGCCGAGCTTGGCGCGCAGGCCCAGACCGACCCAGCAGATACGCGCCGGCAGGCCCTGGAAGCTGATGCGCTCGCGGGCCATGTCCAGCCAGCGGTGCAGGTGGGCATCGTCGGGGATCAGTTCCTTGACCTTGGCGTCGGTCTTGTAGATGTCCTCGGCCTCGCCGGACAGCGCGGCCCAGCGGAACGGGCCGATGCCGCGGCAGAACAGCGGGCGGATGTACGCCGGGACGAAGCCTGGGAAGTCGAAGGCGTTGGCCACGCCTTCTTCCTTGGCCATCTGGCGGATGTTGTTGCCATAGTCGAAGGTCGGGATGCCCTGATTCTGGAAGTCGAGCATGGCCTGCACGTGCACGGCCATCGACTGCTTGGCTGCCTTGACCACGGCAGCCGGCTCGGTCTGGGCGCGGTCGCGGTACTGTTCCCAGGTCCAGCCGGCGGGCAGGTAGCCATTCAGTGGGTCGTGGGCGCTGGTCTGGTCGGTGACCATGTCCGGGCGCACACCGCGCTTGACCAGTTCCGGAAGGATTTCGGCGGCGTTGCCGTGCAAGGCGATGGAGATCGCCTTGCCTTCGCCGGTGTACTTGGCGATGCGCGCCAGGGCGTCGTCGAGGTCCTTGGCCTGCTCATCGACGTAACGGGTTTCCAGGCGGAAGTCGATGCGGCTCTGCTGGCATTCGATGTTCAGCGAACAGGCACCGGCCAGGGTCGCGGCCAGCGGCTGGGCGCCGCCCATGCCGCCCAGGCCCGCGGTCAGCACCCACTTGCCCTTGAGGCTGCCGCCGTAGTGCTGGCGGCCGGCTTCGACGAAGGTTTCATAGGTGCCCTGGACGATGCCCTGGCTGCCGATATAGATCCAGCTGCCAGCGGTCATCTGGCCGTACATGGCCAGGCCCTTGGCGTCCAGTTCGTTGAAGTGCTCCCAACTGGCCCAGTGCGGCACCAGGTTGGAGTTGGCGATCAGCACGCGCGGGGCGTTGCTGTGGGTCTTGAACACACCGACCGGCTTGCCCGACTGCACCAGCAGGGTTTCGTCGTCTTCCAGACGGGTCAGGGTCTCGACGATCTTGTCGTAGCAGGCCCAGTTGCGTGCAGCGCGACCGATGCCGCCATACACCACCAGCTCCTTGGGGTTTTCCGCGACCTGCGGGTCGAGGTTGTTCATCAGCATGCGCAGTGGCGCTTCGGTCAGCCAGCTCTTGGCGGTCAGCTTGTTGCCACGGGGGGCACGGATTTCAACGTCACGGTATTTGTTGTTGTCGGTCACGGGAAAGGTCCTCGGCGGTTGTCCGCGGGCAGGTGTGTCGTGGTGAATAGATAAACACACCTTTACTTGTATGTACAAGCATGGACAACCAAAATCAACGGACCTCTGCTGTGAATTTCATGAATGCACTGGGGCCGCTTTGCGGCCCTTTCGCGACACAAGGCCGCTCCTACAGGAGATCGCGGTCCCTTGTAGGAGCGGCCTTGTGTCGCGAAAGGGCTGCGCAGCAGCCCCGGCTATCTCAACTTGCAATTAGCTCGATCAAGCAAAACCGCCCCTGCACATCCAGCCCCAGCAACCCGTCGTTGTCATCCAGCCGCAAGCAGTCGTACAGCCCCAGCTGATGCATTGCCCCGCCCAGTGCCACCTCGACCTGGCTGCCCGCGGCAAACAGCAACACCGTCGACGCCGAGCTGTACAACCGGCTGGTGCCATCGAACCACTGCAACCGAGCCCGGTAGCGCTGCGGCGCATAGATCAGGTTGAAATCGCGGATCGCCCCGCCGAGCAGGTTGCAGCTGACCTGGCTCTCGCCACTGAAGGCGAACGCATCGAACGCCAGCAACGGGCGGCTGGCCTGGCCATCGACCAGCAGGCGCATGCCGTCACCCTGCAGCACGGAGATGATCCGCTGGTAGCCGGCGAACACGGAAAACCCGCCCGACTCCTCGATATCGGCGATCGACAGGCGCCAGCCGAAACCCTCCAGCCCCTCGCCGTTGTCGCGGGTGATTTCTTCGGTGTAACCGCCGCCGTTCTTCCAGGGCATGCGCGGGTAGCTCCGCGCGCGCAGCAACTGCAGCTGGGTCATTTGCTGAAACGTCCTTCAAGGCGATGACGGGAACCGGGATGGATCAGCCGCGCCGCCGTCACCGGCTGGCGGCCGGACCAGGTGCGACGGCGGATCAGCAGGCACGGCTCGCCGCGCTCGATCTGCAGCAGGCGGCACTCCTCGGGCTCGGCCAGGATCGCCTCGACCACGTGCTCGCCCTCGGTCAGCGGCGCGACCTGGGACAGATAGGCGTAGGGCGTCTGCCGGGTGAAATCCTGCTGGAGGTAATCCGGGGCGATGGCTGCGTTGACGTAGCGGTCCTCGATCTGTACCGGCACGCCATTCTCGTAGTGCACGATCAGCGAATGGAACACCCGTTGGCCCTCGCGCATGTCCAGGGCCAGGGCGCGCTCGGAACCGGCGGCCTGCTCGGCCAGCTCGATCACCCGGCAGCTATGCTGGTGGCCACGACTGGCGATTTCGTCGGCGATGTTGTTGACCTCGAACAACGCCGAGCGGCTCTTGGGCTCGGCGACGAACGTGCCGACCCCCTGCATGCGCACCAGCAGCCCCTCGGCGGTGAGCTCGCGCAGCGCGCGGTTGATGGTCATGCGGCTGAAGCCCAGCTCGCTGACCAGTTCGCTTTCCGACGGCACCCGGTGATGGGGCGGCCAGCTGCCGTTTTCGATCTGCTGGACGATCATTTGCTTGACCCGGGCGTACAGCGGCGCCGGGCCCTCGCCCATCTGGGCAACCAGCGCGGAGACAAGAGGTGTCGGCACGGCGTTGAGTCCTTAGGCAATGGAATGAGCGGTAGCTTGCCGCAGTTTACCCGGCAGGCAAACAACTGTATATGTATATACAACTACAACGATAATAGGATTTTTCTGATGTCCGCCTACTTCGCCCACCGCGCTCTGCTGCCCGATGGCTGGGCCAGCAATGTCCGTCTCGAGGTGTCCAATGCCGGGTTGCTGACCCGCATCGAGGTCAACGCCTCTGCCGAAGGCGCCGAACGCCTGGCCGGCCCATTGCTGCCGGGCATGCCCAACCTGCATTCGCACGCCTTCCAGCGGGCCATGGCGGGGCTGGCGGAAGTGGCGGGCAACCCCAACGACAGCTTCTGGACCTGGCGTGAGCTGATGTACCGCCTGGTCGGCAAGATCACCCCGCAGCAGCTGCAGGTCATCGCCCACCAGTTGTACATCGAGATGCTCAAGGCCGGCTACACCTCGGTGGCCGAATTCCACTACGTACATCACGACCAGGCCGGCAATCCCTATGCCGACCCGACCGAACTGTCGCGGCGCATCAGCGCTGCCGCAGCCGCCAGCGGTATCGGCCTGACCCTGCTGCCAGTGCTCTACAGCCACGCCGGATTCGGTGGCCAGGCGCCCAACGAAGGGCAGCGGCGCTTCATCAACTCCACCGAGCAGTACCTGCAACTGCAGGCGCAACTGGCGCCGGTGCTGGCGGCGCAACCGGCGCAACAGCTGGGGCTGTGCTTCCATTCGCTGCGCGCGGTGACGCCCGGGCAGCTCGCCGAAGTGCTGGCGGCCAGCGACCGGCAGTGCCCGATCCACATCCATATCGCCGAGCAGCAGAAGGAAGTCGACGACTGCCTGGCCTGGAGCGGGCTACGGCCTTTGCAGTGGCTGTACGAGCATGTCGATGTGGACCCACGCTGGTGCCTGGTGCATGCCACCCACGCCGAGGCCGACGAAATCACAGCCATGGCGCGCAGCGGGGCGGTGGCCGGGTTGTGCCTGACCACCGAGGCCAACCTGGGGGATGGCATCTTCCCCGCCGTGGACTTCCTGGCCCGGGGTGGGCGCATGGGGATTGGCTCGGACAGCCATGTGTCACTGAGCGTGGTCGAGGAACTGCGCTGGCTGGAATACGGCCAGCGGCTGCGCGACCAGCGTCGCAACCGGTTGTATCGCGGTGATCAGCCAATGGTCGGGCGCACGCTGTACGACGCGGCGCTGGTCGGTGGCGCCCAGGCGCTCGGGCAACCGATTGGTCAGCTGGCGGTGGGCAAGCGGGCCGACTGGCTGGTGCTGGATGGGCAGGACCCGTACATCGCCATGGCCGAGGGGGATGCGGTTCTGAACCGCTGGCTGTTTGCCGGCGGGGATCGTCAGGTGCGGGATGTGATGGTCAATGGTGCGTGGGTGGTGCGCCAGGGGCGGCATGCGCAGGAAGAGGAAAGCGGGCGGGCGTTTGCCGACGTGTTGCGGCAACTGCTCGGCTGAGCAAGCTGGGGCTGCGTTGCAGCCCTTCGCGGGCAAGCCCGCTCCCACGGGAGGTATGCGCATTCCTGTGGGAGCGGGCTTGCCCGCGAAGGGCCGCAAGGCGGCCTCAAAATTCAATGCATCTGCACGATCTGCTTGTCCGGGGTACGCCAGATCAGCCGGCTGGTGTCATAACCCTGCTGGCGCGCCTTGGACATCAGACTCTCGCGCTCCCAGGCCGGCAGCGTGGGCGTGCGCGACAGGATCCACAGGTACTTGCGGTCCGGGCTGCCGACAATGGCCGTGCGGTAGTGCTCGTCCACGTACAGAATCCAGTACTCGCCCTTGGTCACGCCCGGTACCAGGCGCGTAAACCAGTTGTCGAACTCCACCCACAAGCGGTCGGTATGCCCCGGCTCCTGGATGTTGGCGTGGCCCTCGGCACGCAGCCATTCATCGCCCATCGTGCGGCAACGGTTGAGCACACCGTACGAACCGTCGGGCTTGAGGTTGTAGTGGGCTTCGGACTGGGCGCAGTCGGCCTGGTACTTCATCGGCAGGCGTGCCAACTCGTACCATTTGCCCTGGTAGCGCTTGAGGTCGACATGACCGGCGGTCTTCGGCGCCAGCGGGTCGCTCGGTGAGGTGGCACAGCCACCCAGCAGAACGACCAGGCACAACCCCAGCAGTACGTGCAGACGCCTCATTGGAGGCCCTGCCCGGAGTAGATCAGGACCTTGTCGGCGGCGTATTGAACGCTGATGAAGCTCTTCTCGTCCCCCCAGGTGCAACTGCTCATGCCCAGCGCGCCGGAGCACTCGGCAGGCGTGCCGAGCAGCTGCTCGACCTCGGCCTTGCTCATGCCGGTCTTGAGCTTGGAATAGTTTTCCTGGTTGATCTTGCTGCACGCGGTCAGAACGACGCACAAGGACAACAGGGCGAGGGAACGCAACGACATGAAGGCACACTCCTGGAAAATAGACACAGGCGAGTGGCCTGCAGTGATCTTCGACGAAAAAATCGCTCCCTGGTTCCCTGGCAACCCGGCTTTCGTTGTACGCCGTTGGTCGGCGAAAGGCGCGCGAGCGATTAATGTTTTGCCGCGCCGCGTCGACACAGCGAGCACGCTGTGGCGGATTGTCGCAGCACCTCCTCCTACGCCTTGCCTTGTGCAGACCAAAAATGACCAAGAACCTCAAGTTCAGCCACAAGATCCTGCTGGCCGCCGCCCTCGTGGTGGCCGCTGCCTTCACCTGTTTCGTGCTGTTCAACGACTACCGACAACGCCAGTCCCTGCGCCATGACACGCAGACCAACCTGCAGGACCTGGGCGAGCTCACCGCCGGCAACATCCACAACTGGCTCGACAGCCGCATCCAGCTGCTCGACTCGCTGGCCCAGCAGGTCGCCGTCGACGGCCCGGGCAAAGCCAGCCTCGAGCGCAGCCTGGCGCTGCCGGTGTACGGCCGCAACTTCCAGCTCACCTACTTCGGCGGCCAGGACGGCAGCATGCAGTCGGTGCCGGTGGGCAACCGTGCAGCCGACTATGACCCGCGCGTTCGCGGCTGGTACAAGGCCGCCAGCGCCAGTGGCCAGACCATCGTCACCGAACCCTACATCTCGGCCTCCGCCGGCAAGCTGGTGATCACCCTGGCCACGCCCGTGCGCCAGGCCGGCAAGATGATCGGCGTCAGCGGCGCCGACACCGACCTGCAGACCATCAGCAACCTGATCAACGCCCTGGACTTCGGCGGCCAGGGCCATGCCTTCATCGTCAACGGCGAAGGCAAGGTGCTCATCCACCCCAAGGCCGAGCTGGCGCTGAAGGCCCTGACCGACGTCTACCCCCAGGGCACCCCGCGCATCGGCAGCGGCCTGCAGGAAGTCGAAGTCGACGGCCGCAAGCAGTTCATCAGCTTCACCCACGTCGACGGCGTGCCTTCGGCCGACTGGTACGTGGCGCTGGTGCTCGACCAGGACGCCGCCTTCGCCATGCTCGGCGAACTGCGCACCTCGGCCATCGTCGCCACGCTGATCGCGGTGGTGGTGATCATCGCCCTGCTCGGCCTGCTGATCCGCGTGCTGATGGCACCGCTGCACCTGATGGGCCGCGCCATGCATGACATCGCAGAGGGCGAAGGCGACCTGACCCGGCGCCTGACCATTCACGCCCAGGATGAGTTCGGCAGCCTCGGCCAGTCGTTCAACCGCTTCGTCGAGCGCATCCACGAGTCGATCCGCGAAGTGGCCTCGGCCACCGGCCAGGTCAACGCCGTGGCCGCCCAGGTGGTCAGCGCTTCGAATGCTTCGATCAGCAATGCCGACCAGCAGTCCAGCCGCACCAGCAGCGTGGCCGCCGCCATCAACCAACTCGGCGCCGCCGCCCAGGAAATCGCCCAGAACGCGGCGCTGGCGTCTCAGCACTCCAGCGAAGCCCGCGGCCTGGCCGACGATGGCCAGCAGGTGGTAGGGCGCACCATCGAGGTGATGAACCAGCTCTCGGCGCGCATCAGCGACTCGTGCGGCAACATCGAGACGTTGAACGCGCACACCGCCAACATCGGTCAGATCCTCGACGTGATCAGTGGCATTTCCCAGCAGACCAACCTGCTGGCGCTCAATGCCGCCATCGAGGCTGCCCGTGCCGGTGAAGCCGGGCGCGGCTTTGCCGTGGTTGCCGACGAGGTGCGCAACCTGGCCCACCGTACCCAGGAATCGGCGCAGCAGGTGCAGCGCCTGATCGAAGAGCTCCAGGCCGGTGCGCAGATGGCGGTCAGCACCATGAACCAGAGCCGCCAGCACAGCGACCACAGCGTGGGCATCGCCAACCAGGCCGGTGAACGGCTGGGCAGCGTGACCCAGCGCATCGGCGAGATCGACGGCATGAACCAGTCGGTGGCCACTGCCACCGAGGAGCAGACGGCCGTGGTCGAGTCGATCAATGTCGACATTATCGAGATCAATACGCTGAATCAGGAAGGGGTGCAGAACTTGCAGAGCACTTTGCGGGCCTGCAGCGACCTGGAGCGCCAGGCCGAGCGGTTGAAGCATCTGGTGGGGAGTTTCAGGATCTGAAACCGCGGCGCCTGCTTCGCGGGTGAACCCGCTCCCACAGGGGACCGCGATCCCTTGTAGGAGCGGGTTTACCCGCGAAAAGGCCTTCGGATCAGAACCTGGACCCAGGCTCCAACAGGAAGTCCATCTCTTCGCTGGTGCTCGGTCGCCCCAGCACCAGGTTGCGGTGCGGGAAGCGACCGAACCGGGCAATCACCCGCTGGTGCTGCTCGGCATAGTCGAGAAAGCCCGCAAACAGGCGCTGGTTGGCCTCCGGCTGCTCGTCCAGCAACACCTGGTAGCGCTCGACGCACAGGTTCTGCCAGTCCAGCACTTCGGCATGCTCCAGCACCAGCAGCACGAACACCCGCTGGATCGGCAGCAACTGGCAGTCCCAGTGCTTCTGCAACCCCTGCAGGGCCACCACCTGCGCCCGCCGGTCGCCCTCGAAGGCACGCGGCGTGTCGCGGTAGAGCATGCGCGGCAGTTGGTCGAGCAGGATCAGCAGGCCGAGCCAGCCCTGGGGGCTCTGCTGCCACTCGTCGAGCCCGCCCGCCAGGGCGTGCTCGACCAGGTCGCCAAACAGCGCCTGGGCCTCGGCATCATGGTGCTTGCCGAACCACAGCGTGCTCTTCTCGTCAGCCACGGCCTGGGGGCTGGTGCCCCAACCGAACCACCACTCCAGCAACGGCTGCCAAGGTGCGAGCATGACTTACTCCTTGTGGTAGGCGGTGACGCGCTCGACCTCTTCCTTCGAGCCGAGGATCACCGACACACGCTGGTGCAGGCCCTCCGGCTTGATGTCGAGGATGCGCTGGTAACCATCGGTGGACACGCCGCCGGCCTGTTCGATGATGAACGACATCGGGTTGGCTTCGTACATCAGGCGCAGCTTGCCCGGCTTGCTTGGGTCGCGGGCATCACGCGGGTACATGAACAGGCCGCCACGGGTCAGGATGCGGTGCACGTCGGCCACCATCGAGGCGATCCAGCGCATGTTGTAGTTTTTCTTCAGCGGGCCGGTCTCGCCTGCCAGCAGTTCGCCCACGTAACGCTGAATCGGGGCTTCCCAATGACGCTGGTTGGACATGTTGATGGCGAATTCGGCGGTGCTTTCCGGCACGCGGATGTTCTCGTGGGTCAGGACGAAGCTGCCCAGTTCGCGGTCCAGGGTGAAGCCCTTGACGCCGTTGCCCAGGGTAAGGATCAGCATGGTCTGTGGGCCGTAGATGGCGTAACCGGCGGCGACCTGCTGGGTGCCTGGCTGCAGGAAGGCGTTTTCGTTCAGGGTTTCGTTCTGGCTCAGGTACTCGTTGGGGCAACGCAGAACCGAGAAGATGGTGCCGACGGACACGTTGACGTCGATGTTGGACGAGCCGTCCAGCGGGTCGAACACCAGCAGGTACGCGCCTTTCGGGTACTTGCCCGGGATCTGGTAGGCGTTGTCCATTTCCTCGGACGCCATGCCGGCCAGGTGGCCGCCCCACTCGTTGGCTTCGAGCAGGATGTCGTTGGAAATCACGTCGAGCTTCTTCTGCACTTCGCCCTGCACGTTCTCGGTGCCCATGCTGCCCAGCACGCCGCCGAGGGCGCCCTTGGAAACGTGGTGGCTGATTTCCTTGCACGCACGCGCCACCACTTCGATCAGGAAGCGCAGATCGGCAGGGGTATTGTTGCTGCGGGTCTGCTCAATCAGATAGCGACTCAGGGTAACGCGGGACATGTATGGCTCCGAAAGGATTGGGGGAGATAAACCCCCGCAGTTTACAGGGAGAGTTGCGGGCTAGCGAGCAAAGAGACTCGCCTGGGCTGTCAGACGGCACATCAGGTCGGTAGTTCAGCCGGCGCCAGGCCGATGGTCAGGTTAACGGCCATTCGCGGGCAAGCCCGCTCCCACAGGGGATCGGCACAGATCTCCAGGTCTGTGAGATCCCCTGTGCAGTGCAAGCTACATCAATCCAGCGCCTTCCAGATCTCGGTGGCATATTCGCGAATGGTCCGGTCGGACGAGAACCAGCCCATCCGCGCGGTGTTCAGCACCGCCATCCGCCACCACTCCTGCGGCGTGTGCCACAGTTCCTCGACCCGCCGCTGGGCATCCCAGTAGGCATCGAAGTCGGCGCACACCAGGAAGCGGTCATAGCCCACCAGCCCGTCGATCAACCCCGCATACCGCGATGGATCGTCCGGCGAGAACACCCCGCTGCGGATCGCCTGCAGCACATCCTGCAGGCGGCTGGAGGCGGCAATCGCCGCACTCGCGCCGAAGTCGCCCGCCTTGCGCCGTGCTTCCACCTGCTGCGCGGTGAGGCCGAAGATGAACATGTTGTCCGCCCCCACCTGCTCGCACATCTCGACGTTGGCGCCATCCAGCGTGCCGATGGTCAACGCGCCATTGAGGCCGAACTTCATGTTGCTGGTGCCGGACGCCTCGTAACCGGCCGTGGAAATCTGCTCCGACAGGTCCGCCGCCGGGATGATGCTTTCGGCCAGGCTGACGTTGTAGTTGGGCAGGAACACCACCTTGAGCAGGCCGCGCACGGTCGGGTCGTTGTTGACCACCCGGGCGATGTCGTTGGCCAGCTTGATGATCAGCTTGGCCTGGTGGTAACTGGCCGCGGCCTTGCCGGCGAAGATCTTCACCCGCGGCACCCAGTTGGTGCCGGGGTCGTTGCGTATGGCCTGGTACAGCGCCACGGTGTGCAGCAGGTTGAGCAGTTGGCGCTTGTATTCGTGGATGCGCTTGACCTGCACGTCGAACAGCGCCTCGGGGTTGACTGTGACGCCCAGGCGGTCCTGGATGATGCTGGCCAGCGCGCGCTTGCTGTGCAGGCGCTGGGCAGCGAACTGCTTGCGAAAGCCCGGCTTGTCGGCGAACGGCACCAGGCCGGCCAGGCGCCCTTCCGGGTCGTCCTTGAGCTCCGGCCCCAGCGCTTCTACCAGCATGTCGGTCAGTTGCGGGTTGGACTGGTACAACCAGCGGCGGAAGGTGATGCCGTTGGTCTTGTTGTTGATGCGCTGCGGATAGAGCTTGTGCAGCTCGGCGAACACCGTGCTCTTCATCAGCTTGCTGTGCAGCGCCGAAACGCCGTTGACACTGTGCGAACCCAGGAACGCCAGGTTGCCCATGCGCACCCGGCGGCCGTTGTCCTCCTCGATCAGCGACACCGCGCGCAGCACGTCGAAATCGTGCAGGCCTTTGGCGCGCAGGCTGTCGATGTGGTAGGCGTTGATCAGGTAGATGATCTGCATGTGCCTGGGCAGCATGCGCTCCATCAACGCCACCGGCCAGGTTTCCAGGGCTTCGGGCAAGAGGGTGTGATTGGTGTAGGCCAAGGTTCCGACGGTCAGTTCCCAGGCCTTTTCCCAAGGGATTTCGTGCTGATCGACCAGCAGCCGCATCAGTTCGGCCACGGCGATCGACGGATGGGTGTCGTTGAGCTG
This sequence comes from Pseudomonas sp. NPDC089401, assembly GCF_044749485.1. Lineage (NCBI taxonomy): Bacteria > Pseudomonadati > Pseudomonadota > Gammaproteobacteria > Pseudomonadales > Pseudomonadaceae > Pseudomonas > Pseudomonas sp. NPDC089401. The sequence continues at coordinate 305,963 of NZ_JBIVIA010000004.1, forward strand.
GATGGCCGCCGCATCGGGCAGGTTGAGCAAGTCCTTGTGCATGTTCAGGTGGCGCCGCAGCAGGTCTTGCAGCGAGGCCGAGACGAAGAAGTATTCCTGACGCAGGCGCAGTTCCTGGCCGGCTTCGGTACTGTCGGCCGGGTACAGCACGCGCGAAATGCTTTCGGCGCGCGCGACCTCGGCCACCGCGCCCAGGTGGTCGCCGGCATTGAAGCGCTCCAGGTGCAGTTCTTCCAGCGCCCGCGCACGCCACAGGCGCAGGGTGTTGACGCTGGCGCCGCGCCAGCCGGCAACCGGCGTGTCATAGGCCACCGCCCGCACCGTTTCACCTGGCGACCACACCTGGCGCTGCTGGCCCTGTGCAGCGGTCAGGGTTTCGACGCTGCCGCCGAAGCTGATCGGGTAGATCACCTCGGCGCGCTCGAACTCCCAGGGGTTGCCGAAATCCAGCCAGTTCTCGGTCTGTTCCTGCTGCCAACCATCGACCACGGCCTGGCGAAACAGCCCATGCTCGTAGCGGATGCCATAGCCGTGCGCGGCAATGCCCAGGGTCGACATGCTTTCCATGAAGCACGCGGCCAGGCGGCCGAGGCCGCCATTGCCCAAGGCGGCATCCGGCTCGAGCAGGCGAATACGCTCCAGGTCCACGTTCAAGCCTTCCAGCGCGTCGCGGGCGATATCCAGCAGCCCCAGGTTGCTCAGGCTGTCGTACAGCAAGCGGCCGATGAGGAATTCCAGCGAGAGGTAGTAGACCCGCTTCTGGCTGCGTCGATAGGCCCGACGGGTGTGGTCCATCCAGTGTTCGACCATGTGATCGCGCGCGGCCAGGGCGATGGCTTCGAACCAGTCATGGTCGAAGGCATGCTCCGGGTCCTTGCCGACCGCGTAGGTCAGCTTGTTCAGTACCGCCGCGCGAAAATCCGCGACTTCGGCGTCACGTGCTTTGGGTTCCTGGGACATGCGGCATCCTCGGGCAAGTTTGACGAAAGCGGAGCGAGAGTGTTGAGCCTAGACGCTTCGACCGGGAGCGACAGCCTGCGTTCGCGGTTTTCATGCAGCGGCGTGCAATCGGTCAAAAGGTTGTTCATAAATTGAACGATTCCGGTATGATCGCGCGCCCCAAGACCGTGATTCACCCCCATAACGATGAAAACGACCCTGATTGCCGCCGCCGAAGTCGACCGCCTGGAGACCTGGCAGCGCTACACCAGCAACATGTGCCATGGCTGCCATTCGACCTGCTGCACCCTCCCGGTGGAGGTGAAGATCAAGGATCTGATCCGCATCGGCGTGGTGGACGAGTTCGAGAAAGACGAGCCGCCGAAGAACGTGGCCAAGCGCCTGCAGAAGGAAGGCATCATCGAGCGCTTCAACCAGAAGTCGGGGATCTTCACCCTGACCCGGATGAGCAACGACGACTGCATGTACCTGGATCGCAAGAGCCGCCTGTGTACCATCTACGACAAGCGCCCGGACACCTGCCGCAACCACCCCAAGGTCGGGCCGCGGCCGGGATATTGTGCCTACAAGCCAAAGGTGGTCGGGCGTTGATCGCTGACCTGTTCCGGCCTCTTCGCGGGTAAACCCGCTCCCACACAAGCGCTGCAAAGTCCTGTGGGAGCGGGTTTACCCGCGAACACCGGAGTGACTGACTTTCAGGCAGCCTCAGCGGGAAAGCTGCGACAAGCCCCACCCTGCTCCGCCGGCGGATGCCCGGGGTAGCTCTGCGGCAGCACGCTGACCGGGCTGGTGGCGATGAAGCCGTCGGCGAATCTGGCTTCGACGAACTGCGCTTGCCAACCGACGGCCGGCACCGTGTGCGGCAAGGTGAAGCGCAGCTGGGGCGTTAGCGTCTCGGACTGGTAGCGCACCCCGCAGGCATAGCGGAAGTCGCGATCCTGGCGGTTGATCGCTGTCCACAGCTTTACCGCTACCGGCGGCTCGGAGAATTCGACGGCCAACTGGCTACCCTGCCTGAGCACCGACACCTGCACGCTCGGCAACGGCTTGCCATCACGCAAGCGCGTCACAGCCGGCACCAGGGTGCTCAGCACTGCCCGACGCACCCCGCCATGATCGGAATTCGGCAACACCCTCAAGCTCGTCTGGCCTGGCAGACGCTGCTGGTAATCGGTGACCGGGTCAGGGACGAAGAAGTCGTCACCACTGGCGGACACCAGGTACTTGGGAATCGCCAGGCGCTGCCCCTCCTCGTTCTGGTACTGCATCGGGTCCATCATCGCCATCAACCGCTCGAAGGCCGGAGTGCCCAGCTGTTGCAACACACCAGCCTGCTGGTAGGCCCCCAGGGCCAACGGCCAGTGACCACCATAGCGTTGACGCATTCCGGAGAGCATCGTCGAGGTATCCATCACGTCTATCACGCTGGGCACGATGGCCATCACCCGCTCATCGGCCAATGCCGTGAGCCAGGCGCTCCAGCCGCGCTTGGACGCACCGGTGATGATGAAGCGCTCCACCTTGAGCCCTTGCAGTAGCAGTTCTTGTTCGGCCAGGTCCATCGCCTCGCTCGCCGCGGCAGCCATCGGCACATGCAGCGGCAGTTCCGGCGCAGCGCCCCGAAGTGAATGAGCCCAGGTATGGGCCACGGCGTCATCTTCGCGCATCGGCGTTTCGGCATCGCTGAAGGTCACGTACTGGTTGGGTACGTCACTGACCATCACGACGGCGATACGCGCCCTGAGCGCAACTTCGCGCAACGCTTCACGCGAATAGTCAGGCGTTTGCGCCGGACCATGGCGCACACCGTTGTTCACCACCAGCAACGCATTGCCAGGCACTGCGTCATGCGGGACATGCAGCTCGACATCATGCTGCCAGCGACGCGGCTCGACGACCGGGGCCGGCTCCCACAACTGAGAGCGCATCTGCAGGCGACGAAACGCGTAGCCGGTCTCGGAAGACTCCTCGAGCAATTCGTACTCCAAGGGTGCCTGTTGCACATTGCCGATATGGCAGCGGACGATTTCCTGCGGACGCAGGCCGCTGCAATCCTGAAGGGCACTGGCATGGAAGCTGGCCACCAGGCAGGGGATGGCCAGAGCGAATCGGTACTTCATGGGCGGGCGTCCGGAATGAGTAAGCATTCCACCCTAGGTCGCCCTGCCCTCCCCTCGCAAGGCACGAACGTCCCTGAGAGAGGCAGCCTACGTGGGCTTGAGACAACACTTACAAAGCTTGCGCCAGACAAACAAAAACGCCCCCGGCCTTTCGACCGGGGGCGTTTTCATTCAGCCTGAGCTAACTCAGTTCTTGGCTTTCTTGGCAGCGCGGGTACGCTCGCCTTCGTCCAGGATCTTCTTGCGCAGACGGATCGACTTAGGAGTCACTTCGCACAGCTCGTCGTCCTGGATGAATTCCAGAGCCTGTTCCAGGGTGTGGCGAACTGGCGGTACCAGGGCGATGACTTCGTCCTTGCCCGAAGCACGCATGTTGTCGAGCTTCTTGCCTTTGGTCGGGTTCACGCCCAGGTCGTTGTCACGGCTGTTCAGGCCGATGATCTGACCGTTGTAGATCTCCTGGCCGTGTTCGACGAACAGCTTGCCGCGAGCCTGCAGGGTTTCCAGCGAGTAGGTCAGCGCCTTGCCGGTTTCAACCGAAACCAGAACACCGTTCAGGCGGCCGGACATCTGGCCCGACTTCATGGTGTCGTAGCGATCGAAGATCGAGGTCAGGATGCCTGCGCCGTTGGTCAGGGTCAGGAACTGGTTACGGAAACCGATCAGACCACGGGCTGGAATGTTGTACTCCAGGCGCACACGGCCCTTGCCATCCGGCACCATGTTGGTCAGGTCGCCCTTACGCAGGCCCATCTCTTCCATGACCTTGCCCTGGGATTCTTCAGGGATGTCGATGGTGACGTTCTCGAACGGTTCCTGCTTCACGCCGCCGACTTCACGGATGATCACTTCAGGACGGCCCACGGCCATCTCGAAGCCTTCACGGCGCATGGTTTCGATCAGAACGGACAGGTGCAGCTCACCACGGCCCGAGACCTTGAACTTGTCTGGGGAGTCGGTTTCCTGAACGCGCAGGGCTACGTTGTACAGCAGCTCCTTGTCCAGACGGTCCTTGATGTTACGGCTGGTGACGAACTTGCCTTCCTTGCCGCAGAACGGCGAGTCGTTGACCTGGAAGGTCATCGAAACGGTCGGCTCGTCGACGGTCAGCGGCTTCATCGCTTCTACCGCGTCCGGGGCGCACAGGGTGTCGGAGATGAACAGCTCGTCGAAACCGCTGATGCAGACGATGTCGCCAGCCTGGGCTTCTTCGACGTCGATGCGGTGCAGGCCGTGGTGGCCCATCAGCTTGAGGATACGGCCGTTGCGCTTCTTGCCGTTGGTGTCGATGGCGACGACCGGGGTGTTCGGCTTGACGCGGCCACGGGCGATACGGCCAACACCGATGACGCCGAGGAAGCTGTTGTAGTCCAGTGCGGAGATCTGCATCTGGAACGAACCGTCACGGTCGACGTCCGGGGCCGGTACGTTGTCGACGATCGACTGGTACAGGGCAGTCATGTCTTCGCCCATGGCGGTGTGGTCCAGACCGGCGATGCCGTTCAGGGCCGAAGCGTAGACGACTTTGAAGTCCAGCTGTTCGTCGGTGGCGCCGAGGTTGTCGAACAGGTCGAAGATCTGGTCCAGAACCCAGTCAGGACGCGCGCCCGGACGGTCGACCTTGTTGATCACGACGATCGGCTTCAGGCCGGCTTCGAAGGCCTTCTTGGTCACGAAGCGGGTTTGCGGCATCGGGCCGTCCTGGGCGTCGACCAGCAGCAGCACGGAGTCGACCATCGACATCACACGCTCAACCTCGCCACCGAAGTCGGCGTGGCCGGGGGTGTCGACGATGTTGATGTGGTAGCCGTTCCAGTTGATGGCGGTGTTTTTCGCCAGAATGGTAATACCGCGCTCTTTTTCCTGGTCGTTGGAGTCCATGACGCGCTCGTCGTTGAGCTCGTTGCGCTCCAGGGTGCCGGACTGACGCAGGAGTTTGTCGACCAGGGTGGTTTTACCATGGTCAACGTGGGCGATGATGGCGATGTTACGCAGATTTTCGATCACAACTGTATCTCGATCAGAGGATTCGGTTGCCACCCAGTGTAGGTGGCGAATATGTACGCTTTTAGGCTCAGCGGGCCCGGCGGTCGGGAGGGCGATGGCGGATGCTGCCGCCATACAGCCCTGGCGTCTTATGTCGGACGATAAACACGCACATTGGCATGTCCCTCACTGAGCAGGTGGTGTGCGTGCAAGCGGCTCATCACACCTTTGTCGCAATACAGCAAGTACTGGCGCGTAGGGTCCAGATGCTTGAACTTGCTGTTGATGGCATAGAACGGCATGGCCTGGACTTCGATGCCGTCCAGGGCCAGAGGTTGGTCTTCCTGGGCGTCGGGGTGACGAATGTCGATGACGATCTGGCCCGGCAGTGCCTCGGCCACTTCCTCGATTTCGATGTCCTTGCCCAGCTCGTCGATCACATGATCGATGGAGATGAACTTGGCGCGCTCCAGGGCACGCTCCAGCACGGCCATGTCGAACTGCTTTTCTTCGTGCTCCATGCGGTGGCGCTTGGCATGGGTGGTCGGGTTCACCGAGATCACGCCGCAGTATTCGGGCATGTGCTTGGCGAAGTCGGCGGTGCCGATTTCGGTGGCCTGGTCGATGATGTCCTGCTTGTGGCTCGCCAGCAACGGGCGCAACACCAGCTTGTCGGTGGCCGAGTCGATGATCGACAGGTTCGGCAGGGTCTGGCTGGAGACCTGGGAGATCGCCTCGCCGGTGACCAGCGCCTCGATCTGCAGGCGGTCGGCCATGTGCGCGGCGCCGCGCAGCATCATGCGTTTGAGGGTCACGCCCATGTAGCTGTTGTCGACCTTGTTGAGGATCTCGCCGACCACTTCCTCGAACGGCACGCTGATGAACAGCACGCGCTGGCTGCTGCCGTACTTCTTCCACAGGTAGTGGGCCACTTCCATCACGCCCAGCTCGTGGGCACGGCCGCCGAGGTTGAAGAAGCAGAAGTGGGTCATCAGGCCGCGGCGCATCATCTGGTAGGCGGCCACGGTGGAGTCGAAGCCACCGGACATCAGCACCAGGGTCTGTTCCAGGGCGCCCAGTGGGTAGCCGCCGATGCCGTTGTGCTGGTTGTGGATCACGTACAGGCGCTGGTTGCGGATTTCCATGCGCACCACCACTTCAGGCGTCTTCAGGTCGATGCCGGCGGCGCCGCACTGCTGGCGCAGCTGGCTGCCGACGTAGCGGTCGACGTCCATCGAGGTGAAGTCGTGGTGGCCGCCACGCTTGCAGCGCACCGAGAAACGCTTGCCGGCCAGCAGGTGGCCGTAGTGCTGCTTGCACTTGGCGACGATGTCGTCGAAGTCGCCCAGCGGGTATTCCTCGACCTGCAGGAAGTGGGTGATGCCCGGGGTGCAGGTGAGGCGCTCGATCATCTCGCGCTGGACCTTCTCGTCCTCGACGCGGGTGACCACCTCGAGATTGTCCCAGACACCATCGACCGCGAGCTCTGGATCGAGGTCCTTGAGCACGTTGCGGATGTTCTTGCCGAGCTGGCGGATGAAGCGCTTGCGCACCGGCCGGCTCTTGATGGTGATCTCTGGGAAGACTTTGACGATAAGTTTCATTGGTTTAACAGCGCGCGCAGGGCCTGCCGAAAATGAGGGGCGCGAATTATAGCGGAAATTGCTCAGGATTTGAGCAACTTTTGATCAGAAGGTTCGAGATAAATGCAGGACCAGGGTTTTGCGCCGCCAGTGCCGGCCCTTTCGCGGGTAAACCCGCTCCCACAGGAACCGCGATCCCCTGCAGGGGCGGGTTTACCCGCGAAGAGGCCCTCCAAGAAGGCACACTCTTCAAGCCGTGCACCCATTTGGTGCTCTAAACTCGATTCCTGCCTCCTAAGAGTGCATCTTTTTGCCCCGCCACCCCGGCAAATGCCCGCAAACGCCCCCTTTTATCCCGGCCTCGCCATTTTCGGGCACTGGCATGCAATTTGCTCCCTTGTGAGGCAGGTAAGCTTGGCCGACTATCCGCGCCCGGCAACACCCTTTTTCCAGAGCAGCGGCCTACCGCGCTCTAGACCCTCCGGAGGACAACATGTCGAAGTCGGTTCAACTCATCAAAGATCATGACGTCAAGTGGATTGATCTGCGTTTCACGGACACCAAGGGCGTACAGCATCACGTGACCATGCCGGCGCGTGATGGCCTGGACGAAGACTTCTTCGAAGTCGGCAAGATGTTCGACGGCTCCTCCATCGCTGGCTGGAAAGGCATCGAAGCTTCCGACATGATCCTGATGCCAGTCGACGAGACTGCTGTCCTGGACCCGTTCACCGAAGAACCGACCCTGATCATCACCTGCGACATCGTCGACCCGTCGAGCATGCAAGGCTACGATCGCGACCCACGTGCGATCGCCAAGCGCGCCGAAGAGTACCTGAAGAGCACCGGCATCGGTGACACCGTGTTCGCCGGCCCGGAGCCAGAGTTCTTCATCTTCGACGAAGTGAAGTTCAAGTCGGACATCTCCGGCTCGATGTTCAAGATCTTCTCCGAGCAAGGCTCGTGGATGTCCGACGCTGATGTCGAAGGCGGCAACAAAGGCCACCGTCCAGGCGTGAAAGGCGGCTACTTCCCGGTTCCGCCGTTCGACCACGACCACGAAATCCGTACTGCCATGTGCAACGCACTGGAAGAAATGGGTCAGACCGTCGAAGTTCACCACCACGAAGTGGCGACTGCCGGCCAGAACGAAATCGGCGTCAAGTTCAACACCCTGGTGAAGAAGGCTGACGAAGTACAGGCCCTGAAATACGTCGTGCACAACGTTGCCGACGCCTACGGCCGCACCGCCACCTTCATGCCGAAGCCACTCTACGGCGACAACGGCTCGGGCATGCACGTGCACATGTCGATCTGGAAAGAAGGCAAGAACACCTTCTCCGGCGAAGGCTATGCCGGTCTGTCCGACACCGCCCTGTACTTCATTGGCGGCATCATCAAGCACGGCAAGGCCCTGAACGGCTTCACCAACCCGTCGACCAACTCCTACAAGCGTCTGGTCCCAGGCTTCGAAGCCCCGGTAATGCTGGCCTACTCGGCGCGCAACCGTTCCGCCTCGATCCGTATTCCTTACGTCGGCAGCCCGAAAGCCCGCCGTATCGAAGCCCGCTTCCCGGACCCATCGGCCAACCCGTACCTGGCCTTCGCGGCCCTGCTGATGGCCGGCCTGGACGGTATCCAGAACAAGATCCACCCAGGCGACGCCGCCGACAAGAACCTGTATGACCTGCCGCCAGAAGAGGCCAAGGACATCCCGCAGGTTTGCGGCAGCCTGAAAGAGGCCCTGGAAGAGCTGGACAAAGGCCGTGCGTTCCTGACCAAGGGCGGCGTGTTCTCCGACGACTTCATCGATGCCTTCATCGAACTGAAGAGCGAAGAAGAGATCAAGGTCCGCACCTTCGTGCACCCGCTGGAATACGAGCTGTACTACAGCTGCTGATCTGATCGGCGCCTTGCGCCGGTGACGTGATCAAGACGGCCTCCTTCGGGAGGCCGTTTCTGTTTTGGCCTTCAAGAACTTCGGAACCGTCTTACCCGAAGCCTCTGCGCGCATTGCCACAATCAGGCCTCCACCCACTGGAGGTCCATCATGCGTCTCTTGCCTTTCGCCGCGTTCGCCATCATCAGCCTGAGCGGCTGCGCCACTGCCAAGGACCCCGTCCTTGCACCCTTGCTGGACAGCATCGAACGCCGCCTGACCCTGGCCGAAGCCGTCGCCCTGCACAAATGGGACAACCAGCAGCCGGTCCAGGCCAGCCTGCGCGAAGCACAGGTGCTGAGCAACGTACGCGCGCTCGCCCCTGGCCACGACCTGGCCCCGCTGCGTGCAGAAGCCTTTTTCGTCGACCAGATCGAAGCCAGCAAGCTGGTGCAGTACACGCTGCTTTCCCGATGGCATGCCAACGGCCGCGCACCCGACACGCAACGCAGCGACTTGCAGCAGACAATCCGCCCACGACTCGATGCACTGCAGACCGAGCTGCTCGACCGCCTGGCCAGGTTCCATCAGCAGCCTCCAGAGAATTGCGACGCAACGCTTGCCCTGGCCCTGGCACACCGGCCAGTGGATGCCTTGACCCGACAAGCCCTGGTCCGCGCTACCGGCCAACTGTGCGATAAATAGCGAATCCTCTATGCTCTATATTGGTGCACTCAAGCGCTGCACGCCCTTGAATGCACCCCAAAACAGGTCACGTGAAACGTTAAACCGAGACATTCTGGTCCGAATCTGCGCAATTACCGGCCTTTATGGGCAAATTCCGCTTCTTTTCGGAGCCTTGGTTTGTTTCTTGCATTTTGCAGGCATCAGCGGATCCACAGCGCGCCCGAGCCGGGGCAAACCCGTGCCGGGCAAGCGCCAAAAGAGGTCAACGACGCCTTATGACCATCAGCGATGCACAGCACCGTCTGCTTCTGGACAACCTGACCACCGCCACGCTCCTGCTCAACGCCGAGCTGCGCCTGGAATACATGAACCCGGCCGCGGAGATGCTCCTGGCCGTCAGCGGCCAGCGCAGCCACGGGCAGTTCATCAGCGAGCTGTTCACCGAATCGACCGAAGCGCTCAACTCGCTGCGCCAGGCGGTGGAGCACGCGCACCCGTTCACCAAGCGCGAAGCGCAACTGACCTCGCTGACCGGCCAGGCGATCACCGTCGACTATGCCGTGACGCCGATCCTGCACCAGGGCAATACCCTGTTGCTGCTGGAAGTGCACCCGCGTGACCGGCTGCTGCGCATCACCAAGGAAGAGGCCCAGCTGAGCAAGCAGGAAACCACCAAGATGCTGGTGCGCGGCCTGGCCCACGAAATCAAGAACCCGCTCGGCGGCATCCGCGGCGCAGCGCAGCTGCTGGCCCGCGAGCTGCCGGAAGAAAGCCTGCGCGACTACACCAACGTGATCATCGAAGAGGCCGACCGCCTGCGCAACCTGGTCGACCGCATGCTGGGCTCCAACAAGCTGCCATCGCTGGCGATGACCAACATCCACGAGGTGCTGGAGCGCGTCTGCAGCCTGGTCGAGGCCGAAAGCCAGGGCTGCATCACCTTGGTGCGCGACTACGACCCGAGCCTGCCGGATGTGCTGATCGACCGCGAGCAGATGATCCAGGCCGTGCTCAACATCGTGCGCAACGCCATGCAGGCGATCAGCTCGCAGAACGAGCTGCGCCTGGGCCGCATCACCCTGCGCAGTCGCGCCATGCGCCAGTTCACCATCGGCCATGTGCGCCATCGCCTGGTAGCCCGTGTCGAAATCATCGACAACGGCCCAGGCATCCCGACAGAACTGCAGGACACCCTCTTCTATCCCATGGTCAGCGGGCGCCCGGACGGTACCGGGCTGGGCCTGGCCATTACCCAGAACATCATCAGCCAGCACCAGGGTCTGATCGAGTGTGAAAGCCACGCGGGGCACACCGCCTTCTCGATCTTCCTGCCCCTGGAACAAGGAGCCACCGCCTCATGAGCCGCAGTGAAACCGTATGGATCGTCGACGATGACCGCTCCATCCGCTGGGTCCTGGAAAAAGCCCTGCAACAGGAAGGCATGACCACCCAGAGCTTCGACAGCGCCGACGGCGTGATGGGCCGCCTGGCCCGGCAGCAGCCGGACGTGATCATTTCCGACATCCGCATGCCCGGCGCCAGCGGCCTCGACCTGCTGGCACAGATCCGCGAGCAGCACCCGCGCCTGCCGGTCATCATCATGACCGCGCACTCCGACCTGGACAGCGCCGTGGCCTCGTACCAGGGCGGTGCCTTCGAGTACCTGCCCAAGCCGTTCGACGTCGACGAGGCCGTGTCCCTGGTCAAGCGCGCCAACCAGCATGCCCAGGAGCAACAAGGCCTGGACGTGCCGCAGGCGCTGACCCGCACGCCGGAGATCATCGGTGAGGCGCCGGCGATGCAGGAGGTGTTCCGCGCCATCGGCCGCCTCAGCCACTCCAACATCACCGTGCTGATCAACGGTGAATCGGGTACCGGCAAAGAGCTGGTGGCCCACGCCCTGCACCGCCACAGCCCGCGCGCGGCCTCGCCGTTCATCGCGCTGAACATGGCGGCGATCCCCAAGGACCTGATGGAATCGGAGCTGTTCGGCCACGAGAAAGGCGCCTTCACCGGCGCGGCCAACCTGCGTCGGGGGCGCTTCGAGCAGGCCGATGGCGGCACGCTGTTCCTCGACGAGATCGGCGACATGCCGGCCGACACCCAGACCCGCCTGCTGCGGGTGCTGGCCGACGGCGAGTTCTACCGGGTTGGCGGCCATGTGCCGGTGAAGGTCGACGTGCGCATCATCGCCGCGACCCACCAGAACCTGGAGTCACTGGTCACCGCCGGCAAATTCCGTGAAGACTTGTTCCACCGCCTCAACGTGATCCGCATCCACATCCCACGCCTGGCCGACCGCCGCGAGGACATTCCGGCCCTGGCCCGCCACTTCCTTGGCCGCGCCGCCCAGGAGCTGGCGGTGGAGCCGAAGCTGCTGAAGCCGGAAACCGAAGAATTCATCCGCAACCTGCCGTGGCCGGGCAACGTGCGCCAGCTGGAGAACACTTGCCGCTGGATCACCGTGATGGCCTCCAGCCGCGAAGTGCTGGTCGGCGACCTGCCGCCGGAGCTGCTCAATCTGCCCCAGGATGCCGCGCCGGTAACCAATTGGGAGCAGGCGCTGCGCCAGTGGGCCGACCAGGCCCTGGCGCGCGGGCAGTCGAACCTGCTCGACAGCGCGGTGCCCAGCTTCGAGCGGATCATGATCGAAACCGCGCTCAAGCACACCGCCGGGCGCCGGCGGGATGCGGCGGTGTTGCTGGGCTGGGGGCGCAATACCCTGACCCGCAAGATCAAGGAGCTGGGGATGAACGTGGATGGCGGGGATGAGGATGAGGGTGAGGATCACTGATTCATAATCACCTGTTCCGACGCATTCGCGGGTAAACCCGCTCCCACAGGGACCGTGCCAGGCTTGAAGCTTGTGCAATACCTGTGGGAGCGGGTTTACCCGCGAATGCATTTGCAGCCTTCAAATGCCATCCGGCGCTCTGCACCGATCCTGTGCTCCCTGCACCTCCCTAAGGCACAAATCCCCTTCAAATCCGGCCAAATCCCCTTCAAGCCCCAGTATTCACGGGCTTTGCAAAACTGGCACGTCCCCTGCAATAGCTAATACATCACCAGTTTCGGGGGCCCTGGTACAGGCAGGCCGGGTGACCCCTCTTTTATTCGCAGCAACGCCGCTTTCGGGGACCTTGGTACAGGCAGGCCGAGATATCCCCTCTTTTATTCGTGCAGCCTCACCTGCACCCGCCAACGTCCAGCGTCCTCTGCACCGGCCCACTCGCCGTGCAGGGGGCGCGCGGCCACCAGCGTCACCAGCAACCCTTGCTCGCTCTTCTGTACCCGCCAACCGACCGGCTTGCCCTGCAGGTCGAGCTGGCCACGCTGCGCCTTGCCATCGGCCTCGAACAGCAGCGCCACGGTGCCGTCGACATTCTCGCCATGCAGCTTCGGCTCTTCGTTGAACCACAGGTCCAACCCGTCCTGCACCACCGCCACCTGCTCCAGCACGCGCTCGTCGGGGGCGGTCAGGCGGCCGATCATCAGGCCCACCATCAGCCCGACGATCGCCATGGAAAACAGCACCTTCGGCCAAGCTTGCGAACGCTCGTCCGGTTCGGGGGTAGAATGCGCGTCATCTTCTTGCTTGGAGCCGTGCATGTTTCACGTCATCCTTTTTCAACCAGAAATTCCGCCGAATACCGGCAACATCATCCGCCTGTGCGCCAACAGCGGCTGCGCCCTGCACCTGATCGAGCCGATCAGTTTCGAGCTGGACGACAAACGCCTGCGCCGCGCGGGCCTGGACTACCACGAGTATGCCACGCTCAAGCGCCATGAGAGCCTGGCCGCGTGCCTGGAAAGCCTCGGCAACCCACGGCTGTTCGCCTTCACCACCAAGGGCTCGCAGCCGTTCCACGACGTGGCCTACCGGCCTGGCGATGCCTTCCTGTTCGGCCCCGAGAGCCGCGGCCTGCCGGCCGAGGTGCTGGACAGCCTGCCGACCGAACAGCGCCTGCGCCTGCCGATGCGGCCGGGGTGCCGGAGCCTGAACCTGTCCAATACCGTGGCGGTGACCGTCTATGAAGCCTGGCGGCAGAACGGGTTTGCCGGGAGCTGATCGTTAGCCTGTACCGGCCCTTTCGCGGGTAAACCCGCTCCCACAGGTACTGCGCATGCCTGAAGGTTGGCGCCATTCCTGTGGGAGCGGGTTTACCCGCGAAGAGGCCGGCACAGGCAACAAAAAAGCGCCCCGAAAGGCGCTTTTCTTGTACCGGCAGCGATTACTGCACGGTCGGCGTTTCGCCTGCTTCCTGCATGCGCTGCAGCTCTTGCGCGTACAGGGCATCGAAGTTGACCGGCGACAGCATCAGGGCCGGGAACGAACCACGGGTCACCAGGCTGTCCAGGGTCTCGCGAGCGTACGGGAACAGGATGTTCGGGCAGAACGCGCCGAGGGTGTGGCTCATCGAGGCGGCGTCGAGGTTGGCGATCAGGAAGATGCCCGCCTGCTGCACTTCGGCGATGAAGGCCACTTCGTCACCGTTCTTCACGGTGACCGACAGGGTCAGCACCACTTCGTGGAAGTCGCCTTCCAGGGCCTTCTGCTTGGTGTTCAGGTCCAGGGCGACGCTCGGCTCCCACTGCTGGCGGAAGATCTGCGGGCTTTTCGGGGCCTCGAACGACAGATCGCGCACGTAGATGCGCTGCAGGGAGAACTGAGGGCTGTTGTCTTCTGCAGCAGCGCCGTTGGTCTGTTGGTCAGTCATGGCAGATCCTTATCCTAATGTTTTGGAATGCAGTGCAAATCAGGCCGCCAGCAGCGCATCGAGCTTGCCGGCGCGCTCCAGGGCATAGAGGTCATCGCATCCACCGACGTGGGTGCTGCCGATCCAGATCTGCGGCACCGAGGTGCGGCCGGCCTTCTGGCTCATCTCGGCGCGTACCTGCGGTTTGCCGTCGACCTTGATCTCTTCGAAGGCCACGCCCTTGCTCTCGAGCAGGTACTTGGCGCGCATGCAGTAGGGGCAGTAGTCGCTGGAATAGACGATGACGGGCTTCATATCACTTCACCAGGGGCAGGTTATCGGCTTTCCAGCTGGAAACGCCACCGCTCAGTTTGGCGGCGGTGAAGCCCGCCTTGAGCAGCTCGCCGCAGACCGCGCCGGACTGCTGGCCCATGGCGTCGACGATGATCAGGGTCTTCTCTTTGTGCTTTTCAAGCTCGGTCATGCGGTTGGCCAGCTTGTCCTGCGGGATGTTCAGCGCACCGACGATGTGGCCGGCGGAATAGTCCTTGGCAGGGCGAATGTCGATGACCAGGGCCTTGTCGGCGTTGACCAGCGCGGTCAGCTGGCCATTGCTCAGGCTCTGCCCGCCGCGGCGGATTTCATTGACCAGCAGTGCGACCAGCAGCACAACGAAGATCGCCACCAGGATGTAGTGATCTGTCGCGAATTGAATCAGGTGAGCAACCATCAGCGGTGTTCCAGTCGATTGAAAATGCCGGCCAGTATACACAGCCCCCCAGTGCCACCAAAGCCCGGCGGGCCGGCTGTAAAAGTACCTTCATGTTGCCAGGCGGCCCGCGCTGGTCGGTGAGCAGGACGAATATTCGCCGTTGATGGCGCATTTGCCCTAAAATGCGTGTCTTTATCATCTTTGAACAACCGTGAGTTTGATTGATGACGAGCACGCCCAAACCCCTGGTCCTGATCATCCTGGATGGATTCGGCCATAGCGAAAGCCCCGAATACAACGCCATCTACGCCGCCAACACCCCGGTCTACGACCGCCTGCGCGCCACCCAGCCGCACGGTTTGATCTCCGGTTCCGGGATGGATGTCGGCCTGCCGGACGGGCAGATGGGCAACTCCGAAGTCGGTCACATGAACCTCGGCGCCGGCCGCGTCGTGTACCAGGACTTCACCCGCGTGACCAAGGCCATCCGCGATGGCGAGTTCTTCCAGAACCCGGTGCTCACCGGCGCGGTGGACAAGGCAGCAGGTGCCGGCAAGGCCGTGCACATCCTCGGCCTGCTCTCCGACGGTGGCGTGCACAGCCACCAGGACCACCTGGTCGCCATGGCCGAACTGGCCGCGCAGCGCGGCGCCGAGAAGATCTACCTGCACGCCTTCCTCGACGGCCGCGACACCCCGCCACGCAGCGCCCAGTCGTCCATCGAACTGCTCGACGCCACCTTCGCCAGGCTCGGCAAGGGCCGCATCGCCAGCCTGATCGGTCGCTATTTTGCGATGGATCGTGACAATCGCTGGGACCGCGTCAGCGCCGCCTACAACCTGATCGTCGACAGCGTTGCCGAACATACCGCCGACACCGCGCTGGCAGGCCTGGAAGCCGCCTATGCCCGCGAGGAGAACGACGAGTTCGTCAAGGCCACGCGCATCGGCGAAGCGGTCAAGGTCGAAGACGGCGATGCGGTGATCTTCATGAACTTCCGCGCCGACCGCGCCCGCGAGCTGTCGCGGGCCTTCGTCGAGCCCGAGTTCAACGAGTTCCCGCGTGCCCGCCTGCCGAAAATGGCCGCCTACATCGGCCTGACCCAGTATTCGGCAAAAATCGCAGCCCCGGCAGCCTATGCCCCGTCCAGCCTGAACAACGTGCTGGGCGAGTACCTGGCGAAGAACGGCAAGACCCAGCTGCGCATCGCCGAAACCGAGAAGTATGCCCACGTCACCTTCTTCTTCTCCGGTGGCCGCGAGGAGCCATTCGAAGGCGAAGAGCGCATCCTGATCCCGTCGCCAAAGGTCGCCACCTACGACCTGCAGCCCGAGATGAACGCACCAGAGGTCACCGACCGCATTGTCGAGGCCATCGAGCAGCAGCGCTTCGACGTGATCGTGGTCAACTACGCCAACGGCGACATGGTCGGCCACACTGGCGTGTTCGAGGCGGCGGTCAAAGCGGTCGAGGCCCTGGACAGCTGCGTCGGGCGCATCGTCGAGGCGCTGGAAAAGGTCGATGGCGAAGCACTGATCACCGCCGACCACGGTAACGTCGAGCAGATGGAAGACGCCTGCACCGGCCAGGCGCACACGGCGCACACCAGCGAGCCGGTGCCATTCATCTATGTCGGCAAGCGCAAGGTACAGGTCCGCGAAGGCGGCGTGCTGGCCGACGTGGCGCCGACCATGCTGAAACTGCTGGGCCTGGAAAAACCGGCGGAAATGACCGGCACCTCGATCCTGGTCGACGCCTGACTCGGTCAATTCCGGACAAACGCCCCGCTGCCCCCGCAGCGAGGCGTTTTTTTTGCCCGCCCAGGCGGGCATACTAGGCCAGTCTCCATCCCCGGTACGCCAAACCCCATGCTACGCGCCCTGATCCTATTAGCCCTGTCCTGCCTGCTCAGCCCGGCCTTCGCCGACGAGCGCGCGCAGACCCAGCAACAACTGGACGCCACCCGCCAGGACATTGCCGAGCTCAAGAAGACCCTGGGCAAGCTCCAGGAAGAAAAAGCCGGCGTGCAAAAAGACCTCAAGGCCACCGAAACCGACATCGGCAACCTGGAGAAGCAGGTGGAGGCCCTGCAACAAGAACTAAAAAAGACCGAGGGCGAGCTGGAGCGCCTTGATACCGAGAAAAAAAAACTCCAGAGCGCCCGCGTTGAACAACAGCGACTGATCGCCATCCAGGCCCGCTCGGCCTACCAGAACAACGGTCGCGAGGAATACCTCAAGCTGCTGCTCAACCAGCAGAACCCCGAGAAGTTCGCCCGCACCCTCACCTATTACGATTACCTGAGCAAGGCTCGCCTCGAACAGCTCAAGGCCTTCAACGAGACCTTGCGCCAGTTGGCCAACGTCGAACAGGACATCTCCCGCCAGCAGGAACAGCTGCTGGCCCAGCGCGCCGACCTCGACGGCCGCCGCCAGGCCCTGGACGCCGAGCGCAGCAAGCGCCAGCAGGTCCTGGCCAAGCTCAACAGCGACGTCAAGGACGGCGACCAGAAGCTGCAGGCACGCCAGCAGGACCAGGCAGACCTGGCCAAGGTGCTCAAGACCATCGAGGAAACCCTCGCCCGCCAGGCCCGCGAAGCCGAAGAAGCGCGCAAGAAGGCCCTGCTGGCCCAGCAGGAAGCCGAAAAGCGCCGCCAGGAAGCCCTCGCCGCCCGCGAGGACAAAGCCGACAAGGAAGACGCAGAGCCGCCGAAGAAGGCCCGCACCACCCTCGGCCCGATGGTTTCCAGCGACGGCGCCAACTACGGCGGTGCTTTTTCCGCAGCCCGGGGAAAACTTCCATGGCCGGTCAATGGTCGACTGCTGGCACGCTTCGGTGATGCCCGCGGCAGCGATGCCCGTGCCAAGTGGGACGGGGTGATGATCAGCGCCAGCCCCGGCACCCAGGTGCGCGCCGTGCATGGCGGGCGCGTGGTGTTCGCCGACTGGTTGCGCGGCGCTGGACTTCTGGTCATTCTCGACCATGGTAATGGTTACCTGAGCCTCTACGGCCACAACCAGAGCCTGCTCAAGAGCGCCGGGGACATCGTCAAGGCCGGCGAGGCCATTTCCACCGTTGGCGACAGCGGCGGCCAGGACGCCGCAGGCTTGTACTTCGCCATCCGCCAGCAGGGCCGGCCCTCCGACCCTTCGCAGTGGTGCCGAGGCTGACACAACATTGACGGCGTAGCGCCTGGCGCTGCACCGATGCTCCTGCGGGAGCGCCTACAGGATCAGGAGTTCGTTCGACATGCTGCACTCGCCTCGCCTCACCCAGCTGGCCCTGACCATCGCCCTGGTGGTCGGTGCACCCCTGGCCGTCGCCGCCGAGCCGGCCAAGGCCACGCCTGCCAAGCCAGCCGCGGTGCCAGCCAGCGAGGCCACCGCCAAGGCGCCGCTGCCACTGGAAGAGCTGCGCACCTTCGCCGAGGTCATGGACCGCATCAAGGCCGCCTATGTGGAGCCTGTGGACGACAAGACCCTGCTGGAAAACGCCATCAAGGGCATGCTCAGCAACCTCGACCCGCACTCGGCCTACCTCGGCCCCGAGGACTTCCAGGAACTGCAGGAGAGCACCAGTGGCGAGTTCGGTGGCCTGGGCATCGAAGTCGGCCAGGAAGACGGCATGATCAAGGTGGTGTCGCCGATCGACGACACCCCGGCCTCCCGTGCCGGCGTGCAGGCCGGCGACCTGATCGTCAAGATCAACGGCGCGCCGACCCGGGGCCAGACCATGACCGAGGCGGTCGACAAGATGCGCGGCAAGATCGGCGAGAAGATCACCCTGACCCTGGTCCGCGACGGCGGCAACCCGTTCGACGTGACCCTCGCCCGCGCGGTAATCCAGGTAAAGAGCGTCAAGAGCCAGCTGCTGGAAAGCGGCTACGGCTACATCCGCATCACCCAGTTCCAGGTCAAGACCGGCGAGGAAGTCGGCAAGGCCCTGGCCAAGCTGCGCAAGGACAACGGCAAGAAGCTGCGCGGGATAGTGCTCGACCTGCGCAACAACCCTGGCGGCGTGCTGCAGGCCGCGGTGGAAGTGGCCGACCACTTCCTGACCAAGGGCCTGATCGTCTACACCAAGGGCCGCATCGCCAACTCCGAGCTGCGCTTCTATGCCGACCCGGCCGACGCCAGCGAAGGCGTGCCGCTGGTGGTGCTGATCAACGGCGGCAGCGCCTCGGCCTCGGAAATCGTCGCCGGCGCCCTGCAAGACCCGAAACGCGCGGTGCTGATGGGCACCGACAGCTTCGGCAAGGGCTCGGTGCAGACCGTGCTGCCGCTGGCCAACGACCGCGCTCTGAAACTCACCACCGCGCTGTACTACACCCCCAACGGCCGCTCGATCCAGGCCCAGGGCATCGTCCCCGACATCGAGGTGCGCCCGGCCAAGCTGACCGCCGATGCCAGCGACAACGACACCTTCAAGGAAGCCGACCTGCAAGGCCACCTGGGCAACGGCAATGGCGGCGCCGACCGCCCGACCGGCAGCAGCAAGCGCACCGAGCGCCTGCAGGACAGTGACTACCAGCTGAGCCAGGCACTGAGCCTGCTCAAAGGCCTGAACATCACCAAGGGCGACTGATACCCCCCATGCGTTATCTGCTGTGTCTGCTGTTCTGCCTGTTGGCCGGCGTCGCGCAAGCGGCGCCGGCCGGCAAGGCCTACCTGAGCATCATCATCGACGACCTGGGCCAGAGCCCCGAACGTGACAGCCGGACCCTGGCCCTGCCCGGCCCGGTGACGATGGCGATCATGCCCGACACCCCGCATGCCACGGACTTCGCCCGCCAGGCCCACAAGGCCGGCAAGACGGTGATCCTGCACATGCCCATGGACCCGGCCACCGGGCCCTACGCCTGGCACCCCGGCATCGCCATCGAAGAACTGGCCCGGCGCCTGGACACGGCCTTGGCCAAGGTCCCTTACGCCGCCGGCATCAACAACCACATGGGCAGCCGCATGACCGCCCAGCGCGAGCCGATGGCCTGGTTGATGGGGGAGTTGCAACGGCGCCACCTGTTCTTCGTCGACAGCCGTACCAGTGCCGCCACCGTGGCGGCGGCCGAGGCCCAGGCGCAAGGGCTCGCGCATGTTTCAAGGGACGTGTTCCTTGACGACGAGCGAACCACCGATGCAATCAGCGGGCAACTGCGCCAGGGTATCGCCCTCGCCCACAAGCAAGGCTCGGCAGTGCTGATCGGCCACCCCTATCCGCAGACGCTGGAGGTGCTGGCACGCGAGCTGCCGCACCTGCAGCGCCAAGGCGTGCGCTTGATCAGCCTGAGCCAGATGATCGCCGAGCGGGGCAACCAGGCGATGCCGGCCCACGGCAAGCAGGGTCGCTACAGCAATCGCTGAAGGCGCAGCGCAGGCCTCGGCCGGTTCAGGTGAACGGAATGATGCCCCTGGCCTGCTCCAGGGTCAGCTTGCCGCGATGCAGGCGTTGCCCGGCACCGGCTGCAAGGCGACTGCTCAGGCGACGCTGGCTCCAGGTCTTCAGGTGGCCGACCGTGAAATCCTGGGCATAGGCGTCTGGCGCTCGCAGATGGAAGTGCGCAGCCCAGAGGTTCCGCCTGCTTGGCAGACGTAACACCTTGTATTCGTCAAACGCACTGCCATCCTGCATGGTTCGTCTTTCGCCGTATTCAACGGTGATCAGGCCTTCATCGTGCAAGAACCTGAGTGCTTCGGCGCCCGGGTAGCTGGTGTCGGTGTAGAGCGTGGTGAGCCGCAGCTTTCGCTCGGCACGCAAGGCGTCTTCATCGCGCTCCAGCGCCTTGAGCAACGCATCGTTGCCGCCGGCATCACGCACGACGCTTGCCGCCTGCCCAAGCTTGCCCAGCTGCTGGTCGAACAGCTGACCGAGCAGGGTGCCCTTGATGTCGTTCTCGACGTAGGCCTTGGCCTTTTCCCGGACACTGTCACTTGCGTCGAGCAGCGATTGAACCCACATCGACAGGTCTTCCGGAGGCGGCTCGTCAGCCAGGGGGCGCAACTCGCCCTCACGCTCGCGCCATTCGCCGTCCACCTGCTCGAACGTGGCCAGCACCTGGCCACTGAGCGACTCGCGCACCTGCACGAGGCGCTGGGACTTCACTTCGACCTCGTTCCCTATCAGCAACTGCCCCTGGCCATTGCGCACCAGACGTTGCGGCTCGCTGGAGACCGGATAGGGCGAACGCTTGTCGGATGCACTGGCGCCATCCAGTTCGCGAATCGCATCGACCAGGCGGCTGCCGGCATCGAGCTTGAGCCTGCCGACATGTTCCCGGTAGCGTTCGATCATGACCGGGTCGATGAGCTGCCCACCCTCCTTGCCGATACGATCACTGTTGAGCAGCGCGGCCGTGTATTCGTCCCAGGCTTCCTGCAGGATGACGATCCTGTCCGCCGCCGGCAGGTTGGAAGCCACCAGGTCACCGTGGGCATCCGCCGCGCTGCGCAGGCCCAGACCGGTCAGTTCCTCCCTGTAGGCCGCCAGCGTGCTCGCCCCGCTGCCGCTGTCCAGGTGCAAGGCAAGATCGGCCAGGTGCAGAACCTGCTGAAACCGCAATTGCACCGTGTTGAACCTGCGCAGGGCGATCACTTGCGCAACGGTGCGTGTGGGCTGGGGCGCAACGGCAACCTCGAAATCGTCTGGCGTATCGGTCAACACCTCATCCAGTTGCTGTTGCGCCAGGAGCATGCGCTCCTGCAGGCCCACGACGGTTTCAAGCCTCCGGCGAAGCTGCCTGTAAGGCTCGGGGACCTGAGCGATCAGTTGCCCATCCAGGCCCTTTTGCAGCTCGGCGAGTTGCTGATAGTCGGCAAGGTTCCACAGCTCATCGACAATGAAGTCGCTGTTTCTGATGAGCCCCGCCCGAACCGATTGCTCGTGCTGCGCGATGATGGCATCCCAGCCATCCTTCACCCGCTCGCTGGCATACTTGGGTTCCTTGATGGTCGCCAGCAAGCCCAGGATGGTCTTTTCGACGCTGGCAGCGGTCTCCAGCTGCTGTATGGACTGGTCCCTCTGGGTCAGGGCATCCTGCTCCAGCTGGGCTATGCGCTCGTCGTAGCGCTGCAGCAGCGCCTGTATCGAAGCACTTTCGCCTTCCTGCGCTCCAAGGGACTGTTCGGCGGCGGCCTTCGCCCGGAGCAGCTCGAGGCCTTGCAGCTTGCCCTTCGCTTCGAGCGACTGGCTGGCCTGCGTGCCGAAGCGATCCATGGCATCGTTGACCTGCAAGTCCAGCTGGCTGATCTTCTCATGCAGTTCACGGAAGCGATTGGCCAGCCGAACCCGTGTGGAGCTGCGCTGCATGCCGCCTGCCAGGCGAAGCGCCGAGTCCACCCGCCAGACGCCGTCGGACCGTACCAGCCAGGGGCCTGGAGCGCCTTGCGAGTCGACTACCCGTACACCCTCCGGCAGTCGCTCGACGCGATAGGCGTCGCCGGCCAGGCTGGCATAGTGAATGTCGCCGATACGGTACAGGCCCTGGGCATCCAGGGTCGTCAGCGGTTCCAGGCCATTGAGCGACACGTTCGAGCGCATGCCCAGCAAGGCTTGTCGCCGTGCTGGCGGCAAGCCGTTGAAGCCGTTCTGGCCCCGCCAGGCGAAGTCGAGCCAACGCCCTGCCCGCGCTGCCAGGGCATCGCCGGAACCTGCCGGGGCCTGCACCGGGGCAACTGCGATCTCGGCGAAGGCGCCGCGCTGTGCAGCAGGGCCTTCGAACCCTGAAGAATCCACTGGCTCCTCGTGCGGCAGCACTGCCGGCGCAGGCTGACGGGCATGCAGCAACGTCATGCAAAGGTTCAGCAGCAGATCGGCAACGGCAGCCGACGAAGCGAACGCCTCTCCCTGCTCAAGCACCTGCAGGTCGTTGTTCAACGAGGCGAGCAGCTGCACCAGCCATGCCACGCCGGCTGCCGGGCCACGGACAAGCAACGTCGCCACATCGAACAGCAGCCATGCGCCTTGAGTGAGTGTCTGCCAGCGGTTCTCGCTGTTGGACACGGACTGTTCGTCCGCAAGCTCGACAAGCAGTTCTCGGTTTGCCGCATAGAGCCGTTGGTCAAGGTCGTTGCGCCAGAAGCCGATGGACAAGCGGGCAGGCTCAGGCGTCGCAGGGGCCGCGAAGAAGTCGGTGCCGATGGTGGCGATATGCGGCTCCTGGAGGCCTCCCTGCTGATAGATGGCCCTGGCAGCCGGCGCCATCCACTCGACAATGCTGTCCTGCAAGCGCTTCGATTCGCGTGCATGTTCGAGCAAGGCTTCGAGGCTTGCATACTCTCGAAGCGTGTCCTGGCCGTACAGAGGGCGATACAGCAGCACCAGCGAGGGTTCAGCGCAGTAAAGGATGTACATGCCGCGTACCCTGTCGGGTTGCCGGGATGTCGCGCTGCGCCTGAATGCCAGGGGGAACAGCATCATTCGCGGCTCAGCGGGGTCCACATGCCCCGCGCAGAAGTCGACCACACACTGCAGGCCCGCTTCCGAGACCTTGCGCTCGAGCCTGCCGGTAACAGCACTGGAGAGCAGCGTGCTGCGCCATTCCCTGCCGAATCGACGGACCCGCTGCGCACGCTCGCCAGGGTCATCCAGCCTGTTCGCGACATACGCCGGGTAACGCCCACCGATATCCACGTCGGCGACCAGACGCCTGATCGATTCGGCATTCATCCATTGCCCGACATTGCCGCCATCGCGACGGCGAACCTGGCGGATACTGGCACCGCCAAGCGCGGCAAGATTACCGATGGCCAATTCGCTCAGTGTCCTGCTGCCAGCGAACACCAGCGGCTCGCCGCCTCCGGTGCCGGTCGCGGCCCCGCCCGGCATGCCGCGTGCCAGGTACAGGTCAACGAGTATGTCGTCCGGCGAACATTCCTCGGCATGCTCCTCGCGGATGCGCTCGGCCAGCCGCTGGCAGGCGAACTCATGCAACGACTGAACACCCTGCAATGCCGCGATACCGTTCGAATCCAGGTGGTAGGTGGCAATCTGCACAAGCGCGGCGACACAGGCAAAACTGGCCTGGGCAGAGCTGGCGAGCAAGCCCGGAGGCGGCGTTACCGCGCCAGTGTCATTTTCATAGCGAACGAACCATGAAGCCGGATCGCTCAGGCGGGCGAAGCACTGTTCCAGTGCCGCGATGTCCTTCAGCCCGCCGTAGCGCAGCCGATCGACAGCGTTGAACATCGTGTCCAGCATCACTGCGACTTGCTGGGCGAAGACATTGCCTTCGACAGGCAAACGTTGCCAGCTCATCCGCTCGAACGCATAGCGCTGGGCGAGGTCGTCACGAAGCGCACGTTCGAAGGCCGTCAGCGACGCAAAGCTGCGTACCACACCCGATGGCGCGCACCACAAGATCACTTGCCGTTCATCCCACTCCCCGAGCACCAGCAGGTTGCACAGCAGCTCTTCGTATTGCCGCGCGGCACTGTCCACCGTCACCTGGACGAAGAACGCTGACGGCTGGTCGCTGCCGCCACGGATCACGCCGCGGATGCAGGCCCGCTCGTGTTCGTCCAGGTCCTGAAACGAAAGGCCGCGCAGCAAGGCGGTTTTCAGCAGCAGCTGCAACCAGCGATCCCGGCTGACGCCAGCGCTGCCCTGGCTCGACCAGTACCTGAGCTGCGCCTCACGGAAGCGTTGCGGCAATTGCGCTGTCAGGGCGTTCAGCGCATTGGACAAACCCGACAGTTGTCGAGAATCGAATGGGCTGTTCGAGCCGGCGAAGCGGTGCGATGCCGCGAGCGCGAGGTTGTAATGACGCCCGTCCGGCAGGGGTTCGACGCTCAGCGGCTGCGGATCGAGTAACCCTTGCAGCACCCGGTCAAGCAGTCGCTGGGTGGTCCAGTGAGCAGTGGAAGGGTCGGGACTGTCCAGCATCAGTGGATCAGCAGTGGCCAGGGCCGGCGTTACGAAGGCAAGCCATGGCAGCTCTGCCAGCAACACGCTCAGCAGTTGCTCACTGGCAACCTGCCGCAACGTCGGCCGGTCGTTGAACTGCCTGGCAGCAGCCTGCCTGAAGTCGAAGGTAGGGGTTTCAGAACGGCTCATGCTCACGCACCTGCGGCGGGAAAACCGCTAGCTTGCGTCAGGCGTCCGCGCCACCGGCGTTACATAGTGATTGGGTTCATCCCCCGCCTTGCGTACTCAATAGCTGTTGAAGGGAATGATGTCCTTGGCCTGTGCATAGGTCAGGTTACCCCGGTAGATGTACAGCACCTGGCCTTCGTCGGCTGCTGTCATCTGTTCCCGGTAACCCTGCTTGCGCTGCTTCCAGAGTTTCAGGTGGCCTTTGCCAAAGGCCGTCGGCGCCGCCTGGGAGTCGGCGAAGTGGAAGTGCGCGGCCCAGAGTGGCTTGCCGTTCAAGTCACCCGGCGCCTGCAGCAGCTTGACCCGATACTCGTCGAGATAGCCATCGGAAACCGCATGCCGGGGCCCGAGGTAGTCGACTTCGAGCAACCCTTGCTGATGGAGAAACGCCAGGCCCCTGGCACTGGGGTAGGCCGTTCTGGTGAACAGTTCGACCAGGCAATCGCGCCTGACCTGGCGTAGCTGAAGCAACGCCTGGTCCAGGCGCTCCACCAGCTCTCCCGCTTGCCTGGCATCGGCGAATTGCCCACGCAGCTCGGCCATTTCGTTGATCTGCCCGTCGAGCATGGACGCCAGCCCCCGATCGTCCGAGTCCCTGGCCACCAGCGCTCTGGCCTGGGCGATGACCCGCGGGTTCTGCGCCAACATGGATTCGGCCACTTCCCGGTTGCCGGCCATCGACTCCGGCGGCAAGGCCTGCGAGCCGGTGCCGAGATCGAGGGACGCGACCGTTTCCACCCAGGCGCCATCCGCCTTGTGGAAACGGTGCACCACTTCACGACTGAACGTACCCAGCACTTGCAACTCGGGCTGCCCGTCGACCGTCACTTCACTGCCGAGCACAATCTGCCCCGCGCGGGTATGGGCCACCTGCAGGCTCCGCGGTGGATACACTGCCCGCTGGGAACCTCGCACTTCGCCCTTGGCTTGCTCGCGCATGGCCTGGACCAGCGACTCACCGGCCATGGTCTTCAATTCGATCATCTGCTGCCTGTAGCTTTCCAGGCGCGGGATGTCGATCAGGTCACCCCCGAATGCCTTGATCCGTTCCCCGTTGAGAATGGCTGCCAGGTATTCGTCCCAGGCACTCTGCAGCACCTCGATGCGTTGCGCCACGGGCAGGTCGCTGTACATCAGCAGGTGATGGGCCTGGGCAGCCACCCGCAGCCGCCTGCCCGATAGCGCCTCGCGGAAGATCATGTAGTGCTGCACGGTTGCCTTGCCGTGCGGCTGCAGGCTCAACTCGATCAGGTGCATGGCCTGGAAGAAGCGGATGCTGACCGTCGTGGTGCTTCGGCTGGCGATGATCTGGGCGACGCTTCTGGTGCTCGTGCCGTACGGTAACTGCATGTCGATATCGGTGACGGCCAGCAGCCGGTCCAGCTCGCTGGAGACCTTGATGATGGCGGGCTGCTCCTGCACCATTTTCTCGAGCAGGGCCCTGTAGGCCTGGTAGATCGCAGCCCTGTGCTCAACCCCGGCACCATTGAGCGCTTGGGTGAGCTCATCGTATTTCTGGAAGCCGCCCAGTGCCAGGCGCTCATCGTAAATGTACTGGCCATAGACGAGGAGGTTGCGGCGGACGTCGATCAAGGTTTCCCGGGCGCCTGCTGTCAGCTCGTTGCTTGGCCGGCAAATACGATTGTCCAGCAGTGCAATGGTGGTTCGTTCGGCCTCGACATAGTGGCTGAACACCCCTTCGACCTTGTCCAGCGCCTGCTGGCGCAAGGTAAGCATCTGTTCGGCGAGTTGCTGGTACTTGAGCGTGAACAGCGCATTGGCCTGCTGGAACTGGGCGAGTTGCTGCGGGTCGGCAGGTGGTGACATGCCAAGGCGCGCGCCGACTTTGTCCATGGCATCGCGCGCATCGTGCATCTTCCCGGTCAGCAGCTGGAAGTCGGTCACGGCGTTCTTGCCCGCCTCGATATACCTCGCGATCTCGGCCAGTGCCTTGTCGATGGGACCGGTCAGCTTCTTGCGCAAGCGCGCCTGCACGGCGGCCGAGCGGCCGCTGCCCCCGCGCAGGCGGGTGTCCACTCGCCAGGTGCTGCCATCGCGCAGCAACCGGGGCCCTGCGCTGCCGTCGGGGCCAACGATGAAAGCCTCGCCTTGCGCGAAACCTACCTGGTAGACACCACCGTCCAATCCCAGGTAGCCGCTGCCCTCGATCATCACCAGGCCAGCCGCCTCTCCCTCGGCCTGGGGTAGCCGCCCTTGCAGCGACACGTTCGCGGCCAAGGCCCGCAGGCTGCTGCGCTGGCGTGCTGAAAAACCATTGAGGCCACCGGCGCCTCGCCAGGAAAAATCCAGGTGTGCAGAGGCGGCGGCCTGCAAGCTGCCGACCGGGACAGACGCACCCTGGGTCGGCGCAGGCAGTGATGACACCTCGATACCCTTGGCGGCAGGTGGCCCCGCCAGGCGCGCGGGCGGCAGCCTCTGCAGCGCCGGGCGAGCGGCCAGCCTGGGTGTCTGCAGATGAATCAGGCCCATCAGCGTGTTGTTCAGCACATCGACCATGGCCAGCGCCCGCTCACCTGCGTGCTCGCTGACCAGCCCCTGCACATCCTCGACCAGGCTGCGGATCCCTGTATACAACCAGGCCACCGAGGCCAAAGGCCCCGACACCAAGGGCATCGCGACATTCAGAAGCGTCCAGGCAAACACGCTGACCAATTGCCAGCGCAAGGCGCTGTTGCTCAGGGTGCTGCGATCGGCCAGCTCGATCAACATCCTGCCCTTGGCCTCGAACAGCTGGCGATCCACGTCCTCGCTCCAGAACTGCAACAGCACTCGAACCGGCTCGGGCTTTTCCACAGGCGTGTAAGGGTCGGGCAGCCAGTGGGGCAGATGGGGTTCATTGAAACCGCCATGGTCGTAGACCGCTCGCTGGCCTTGTTCGAGCCAGGTCAGCACCCGGTCCTGCAATTCGCCCGCTGCGCCGATGGCGGCCCGTAACGCCTGCATGTCCTGGTACTGCAGCAGGGCGCTGTTGCTGTACAACGGGCAATAGAGCAGGAGCGCGCCGGTTTCGATGACTTCGATCACATAGAAGCCATGGGCCCGGTCGATCAGCCTCGAGGTCGGCGAGCGTTTGAAGGCCAGTGGCGCGATGCGAATGCCTGCTGCACCGTGCCGACCTGCGCGGCAAAACCTCGCCAGCACGTCATAGGTGGGCCTGTCGAGCCGCTTGACCACCCGCGCCCGGGCGGCATCGAACAGCAGCGCGATGCGCCAGTGCCTGGCAAAGGTGGCGACGCGCGCGTCACGGCCCAGCGGATCGTCAATGATCGACCGGACATGGATCGGGTAACTGGCGCCGATGTCCACCCGCGCCACCAGGTCATTGATGTAGTCGACTGTCATCCATTGCATGATCAGCTGGCCTTCACGGTGCGCGACATGCGTCACGATGCCCTCGGCGGTGGCATTCAGACGGCCGATCGCCAGCGCCGTCAGCGACATCGTCTTGCTGCCGATCTTCTGGCCGAAACCCAGCCCATGGCCATCGCCGACAAAGGTATCGACCGTGAGGATGAGATCGTCGGGAAAATAGTTGGCGTCTACCGGGTGGTCGGCCAGCATCTGCTCGCGCAAGCGCCTGGCGGCATAGGCCTGCAGGCTCGGTACGGTGTCCGGCTGGTCGACGTCAGGGCCGCGCTGCTGCAGCAGCGACAGGTCGATCATGGCTTGCAGGTAGGCGCTCTGGTCGTCCTTGGCGGCCCGTCGCAGCCCACCGGGCAGGGCCAGGCCGGGTGCCGTGGGCCATGCGGCACTGCGTTCGGCAAAGAACACGGCCGGGTCAGTGGCCTGGTGATAGAGCGCGTCCAGCTGGGCGATGGTGTCGATCGAACTCCAGCGCAGACGAGCGCAGCGCGCGAGCAGGATTTCCAGCAGCATCGAGCTGTACAGGGCGAAGGTCTCGCCCTCGATCTGCAAGCCCCTCCAGTGCAATGCCTCGAATTGGTAGCGCCGCGCCATCTGCAGCTGCAGGGCGATGCCGAAGGCGCCCGGCGAATCGAACCCGCGCACCAACCCATCGGGGCTGCACCAGAGCGTCAGCTGACGAACTTCGTTGCCAGCCATGACCAGCAATCCGGGCAGTCGCTCGTCATGGCTGCCTTCGCCAGTGCGCAGGGTCACCTCTACCACCTGCACCTCGATGCCTTCGCCGTACCCCATCAGCAGGTCGCGCAGCACCCCACGCTGCTCATCGTCCAGCGTCTGGTCCGCAAGGCCGTCGAGCAGGCTTGCGCGCAATACCTGTTGCAGCCACAGGTCACGGTCGAGCTCACCGTTGCCATTCCAGTAATCGATCTGCGCCTGCTGGAAATGCCACGGCAGCATCGGTAGCAAGGCGTTGATGGCATCGGTCAGGGGCGCCGGTTCGATGCGGTCGCCCTCGGCCGTTTCGAAACGGTCCTCGATGGCGTACAGGCGCCGGGGCGGTGCCAGGCTGAGATGGTCGTCGACGCTGAAAACCAGCGGTTCAGGTTCGAGCATGGCCTGCAGCACCACATCGACCAACGGCTGGTTGCGCAACGATCCATCCGCCTGCCGGGACATCAGGAGCAGCGGCTCGGCGCAGGTCAACCCAGGGCGGTGCACCGCGAGCAGGGGGTAGTGCCCGGTGATCACCTTCATCACCTGCGCACCTGCGACCTGGCGCAGGGTCGGGCGGCTGGCGAACTGTGCGGCGACAGCATGGTTGAGATCGAATGGGGCGGGATTCGGCATCGCTCTGGAACTCCTTCGGGGCAAACCACAAGAGTCCCGAAGCGCTGCCGAACCGGGTGTTAGATACTGCTCAGGCAGACCACCAGGGTGGCCTGCCTTTCAGTCAGCTGTAGACGCGCCCGAGCAACTGGCGGTGGCTCTCGAACTGGTCCAGCACATCGCGCACGATCTGCTCGGGGGCAAAGCCCATCAGGTCGTACTCCTGGCTGCCGTCGTGCAGGTACACCTCGGCACGGTAGAAGCGCTGGCGCACCTCCGGCTCACCCTCGACCGGCGCCTCGCTCGGCGCGGCCATGTAGCCGTCCAGGCTCACTTCGTAAACGAACGGGTTGCCCTCGTCCATCATCACCCGCAGGCCCATCATGTCGCGCGCCTGGCCGACGCGGGTTTCCACCTCGA
Organism: Pseudomonas sp. NPDC089401; assembly: GCF_044749485.1. Taxonomy (NCBI): domain Bacteria; kingdom Pseudomonadati; phylum Pseudomonadota; class Gammaproteobacteria; order Pseudomonadales; family Pseudomonadaceae; genus Pseudomonas; species Pseudomonas sp. NPDC089401. Next base: position 335,806 of record NZ_JBIVIA010000004.1, read on the forward strand.
AGCCCAGGGTCTGCAACTGCGCGGCCGCTTCCTTGAGCGCCGGGCTGACGTGCTTGTCCATGAACCGCTGGACCACGGCCTGGGTCGGCTGCAGCTCCAGCTGGGTCAGGCGCTCGCTGAAGCCGCGGCGGCCGCGGGCGGCCAGCTCGGCACGCTCCTGCTCGACCACCACGTCCTGCTTCATGGCCTTGTACAAGCCGAACATGAACAGCACCAGCACCACCGAGAACGGCAGCCCCGCCAGCACCACCATGGTCTGCATGGCTTCGAAGTTACCGGCGAACAGCAGGCCGATGGTGACCAGGGTGATGATCACCGACCAGAACACCACCATCCAGTGCGGCGCATCTTCGTCGACCTTGCCGCCTTTGCACGACAGGTTGGCCATCATCACCGCGCCGGAGTCGGCCGGGGTGAGGAACAGCACGAAGCCGACGAACACCGCCACACCGATCACGATCTTGGCCGCCGGGAAGTATTCCAGCAGCTGGTAGATCGACATCGACGGCTGTTCCAGCGCCGTCTTGCCCAGCTCCACGGCGCCGTGGTTGATCACCAGGTCCAGCGCGGTATTGCCGAAGATCGACAGCCAGGCCAGGGTGAAGCCCAGCGGGATCAGCAGCACGCCGCTGACCAGCTGGCGCACGGTGCGGCCCTTGGAGATACGGGCAATGAACATGCCGACGAACGGGCCCCAGGAAATCCACCAGGCCCAGTAGAACACGGTCCACAGGCCCAGCCAGCGCTCGGACTTGCCGGCTTCGCCTTCGTACACGTAGAGGTCGAAGGTCTTCAGCACGATGCCGTTGAGGTAGTCGCCGACGTTCTGCACGAAGCCGTTGAGCAGGTGCAGGGTCGAGCCGCCCAGCAGGACGAAGATCAGCAGGCCGCTGAACAGCATGATGTTCAGGTTGGACAGGCGGCGGATGCCGTTTTCCACGCCCGAGACCGCGGCCACGGTGGCCACGCCGGCCATCACCAGGATCACCACCAGCAGGTTGGTCTTGCTGTGGTCCATGCCGAACAGGTATTCCAGGCCCGAGGCCACCTGCATCGAACCGATGCCGAGGTTGGTCACCAGGCCCAACAGGGTGACGAACATGCCGAAGATGTCCACGGCATTGCCCGCTGCGCCCTTGACCCAGCGTTCACCGACCAGCGGGTACAGCGCCGAGCGCAGGGCCAGCGGCTGGTTGTGGCGGTAGGCGAAGTAACCCACGGCCAGGCCGACCAGGGCGTAGATCGCCCAGCCGTGCAGGCCCCAGTGCAGGAAGGTCAGCTGCAGGCCCTGACGTGCGGCCTCGAGGCTGGCAGGGGTGCCTTCGGGCGGGTTGAAGTAGTGGTCCAGCGGCTCGGAGGCACCGAAGTACAGCAACGAAATGCCGATACCGGAGGAGAACAGCATGCCGGCCCAGGCGCCGTAGCTGAAGTCGGGCTGGTCGTCCTTGCCGCCAAGCTTGAGCTTGCCGTAGTCGGAGAAGGCCAGGTAGACGACGAACAGCAGGTAGCTGCAGATCACCAGCATGTAGTACCAGCCGAAGGTGCGCGTCAGCCATTTCTGGGCCACGCCCAGCACCTGGCCGGCGGTTTCGGGGACAGCGATCAGCAAGGCAGTCAGAACGAGGATCATCAGCGCGGAGGTGAAGAACACCACGCGGTTGACCCGTACCCTCTCGGCGGGGGGCTTGGTAAGTGAGGCAGAACTCATTGCACGAATGCTCCGGGCAGTACGGCTTGTGGAGGCTAATCAGTCTTCCCGAGCAATTGGTGGAATGTCCCCACTGCGTCAGGTGTTATAAAAGCACCCTGGAAACCGCGATCCCGAATCGATACGTTGCAAAAAACAGACAGGTGGCCTGTTGAAAATGCCGCATCTCGACCGAGGTGCGCGCATTCGTCACAGATCACCCCGCCCGCTCCAAGGGCCTGTCGCAGGGCCAGTGACCGTACGGCAGAATCTGCATTTCGCATCGCTCATGCCCGTCAACGCCTTGTATTCCGGGGGTTACGCGATTTCCTGGGGTGTCAATCCGTGCCTTCTCGACCGCCTGAAAAACTGTCAATGGCACAAATTGTCGCAGAGCTTATTCTTTATTGATTGAACGTTCAATCAAAACAAAATAGACTGGCCTTCGCCGAGTCAGCCGCCTGTCGTCTGCTCGCTGGGCCTGAGGAGATAGCAAGATGCCCAAGGTCGGTATGCAACCCATCCGCCGCCAGCAGTTGATCGAAGCCACGTTGCAGGCGGTCGATCAGGTCGGACTGGGGGACGCCAGCATTGCGCTGATTGCCCGTTTGGCCGGTGTGTCGAACGGCATCATCAGTCACTACTTTCGGGACAAGAACGGCCTGATCGCAGCGACGATGGGTTACATCATGAACATGCTCAACGAAGGCGTTCGAGCACGTCGCCAGGCCCTGACGGACGACAGCCCGCGTGCCCACCTGAAAGTGATCATCGAGGGCAACTTCGATGCCAGCCAGGTGAACGGCCCGGCAATGAAAACCTGGTTGGCCTTCTGGGCTTCCAGCATGCACCAGCCCGATTTGCACCGGTTGCAGCGGATCAACGATCACCGCCTGTATTCCAACCTGTGCTGCCAGTTCCGCCGCGCCCTGCCGCCCTACCATGCGCGCAAGGCCGCCCGCGGCCTGGCGGCCCTGATCGACGGCCTGTGGCTGCGTGGTGCCCTGTCGGGTGATGCATTCGACACCGGCCAGGCGATACGGATTGCATACGAATACATGGATCTACAACTGGCTAAACAGCTCACCCTGGACACCACCGACCAGGCCGCTGACCCAGCGCGCACGGCTCACGCCAACCCGGCAGGAGCGTGACGCGCAAGCCAACCACACACTGCACTTGCGAGGACACTATGGCCCGTTTCGGAACGCAAAAACTCTACATCGATGGCGCTTACGTCGACGCTGGCAGCGATGCCACCTTCGAGGCCATCAACCCGGCCACCGGCGAAGTCCTCGCCCACGTGCAACGTGCCACCGAGGCTGACGTCGAGAAGGCCGTGGAAAGCGCCGAGCGCGGTCAGAAGGTCTGGGCCGCGATGACCGCCATGCAGCGTTCGCGCATCCTGCGCCGCGCCGTCGACATCCTGCGCGAGCGCAACGACGAGCTGGCCATGCTGGAAACCCTGGACACCGGCAAGTCGTACTCGGAAACCCGCTACGTCGACATCGTCACCGGCGCCGACGTGCTCGAGTACTACGCAGGCCTGGTACCGGCCATCGAAGGCGAGCAGATCCCGCTGCGCGAATCGTCCTTCGTCTACACCCGCCGCGAGCCGCTGGGCGTGACCGTCGGTATCGGCGCCTGGAACTACCCGATCCAGATCGCCCTGTGGAAGTCCGCCCCGGCCCTGGCCGCCGGCAACGCGATGATCTTCAAGCCGTCGGAAGTCACCTCGCTGACCACCCTGAAGCTGGCCGAGATCTACACCGAAGCCGGCCTGCCGAACGGCGTGTTCAACGTCCTCACCGGCAGCGGCCGCGAAGTCGGCTCCTGGCTGACCGAGCACCCGCGCATCGAGAAGGTGTCCTTCACCGGCGGCACCACCACCGGCAAGAAAGTCATGGCCAGCGCCTCGAGCTCGTCGCTCAAGGAAGTCACCATGGAACTGGGCGGCAAGTCGCCACTGATCATCTGCGCCGACGCCGACCTGGACAAGGCCGCCGACATCGCCATGATGGCCAACTTCTACAGCTCCGGTCAGGTCTGCACCAACGGCACCCGCGTGTTCATCCCGGCTGAAATGAAGGCTGCCTTCGAAGCCAAGATCGCCGAGCGCGTCGCCCGTATCCGCGTCGGCAACCCGGAAGACGAAAACACCAACTTCGGCCCGCTGGTCAGCTTCCAGCACATGGAAAGCGTGCTCGGCTACATCGCCAAGGGCAAAGAAGAAGGTGCCCGCGTGCTGTGCGGCGGCGAGCGTCTGACTGCAGGCGATTTCGCCAACGGTGCCTTCGTGGCCCCGACCGTGTTCACCGACTGCAGCGACGACATGACCATCGTCAAGGAAGAGATCTTCGGCCCGGTGATGAGCATCCTCACCTACGAGACCGAAGAAGAAGTCATCCGCCGCGCCAACGACACCGACTACGGCCTGGCCGCCGGTGTCTGCACCAACGACATCTCCCGCGCCCACCGCATCATCCACCAGCTGGAAGCCGGTATCTGCTGGATCAACGCCTGGGGCGAATCGCCGGCGGAAATGCCGGTCGGTGGCTACAAGCAGTCGGGCGTCGGCCGTGAGAACGGCGTCAGCTCGCTGGCTCAATACACTCGCATCAAGTCGGTCCAGGTCGAGCTGGGCGGCTACAACTCGGTCTTCTAAGGCCCTGTCCAGCCCCGCCCGTGCCCTTGCGCACGGGCGTTCCCGCTCCCTGTCCACCGCCAACACGAGGGTACATTCATGTCCCAAGAATTCGATTACATCATCGTCGGAGCAGGCTCCGCCGGTAACACCCTGGCCACCCGCCTGACCGAAGACGCCGGCGTCAGCGTCCTGCTGCTCGAAGCCGGTGGCCCCGACTACCGCTTCGACTTCCGCACCCAGATGCCGGCCGCCCTGGCCTTCCCGCTGCAGGGCCGCCGCTACAACTGGGCCTACGAGACCGACCCGGAACCGCACATGGACGGCCGCCGCATGGAATGTGGCCGCGGCAAGGGCCTGGGTGGCTCGTCGCTGATCAACGGCATGTGCTACATCCGCGGCAACGCCATGGACTTCGACGGCTGGGCAGAACTGCCAGGCCTCGAGGACTGGACTTACCTCGACTGCCTGCCGTACTTCCGTAAAGCCGAAACCCGCGACATCGGCCCGAACGACTACCACGGCGGCGAAGGCCCGGTCAGCGTGGCCACGCCGAAGGCGGGCAACAACCCGCTGTTCCACGCCATGGTCGAAGCCGGCGTGCAGGCCGGTTACCCGCGCACCGAAGACCTCAACGGCTACCAGCAGGAAGGCTTCGGCCCGATGGACCGTTCGGTGACCAAGAACGGCCGCCGCTCCAGCACCGCCCGCGGCTACCTGGACCAGGCCAAGAAGCGCCCGAACCTGACCATCGTCACCCACGCCCTGAGCGACCGCGTGCTGTTCGACGGCAAGCGCGCCGTTGGCGTGACCTACCTGGTCGGCGACAGCGAAGAGCGCGTCGAAGCCCGTGCACGCAAGGAAGTGATCGTCAGCTCCGGCGCCATAGCCTCGCCGCAGCTGCTGCAACGCTCCGGCGTCGGCCCGCGCGCCCTGCTGGAAAGCCTCGACATCCCGGTGGTCCACGACCTGCCTGGCGTCGGCGAGAACCTGCAGGACCACCTCGAGCTGTACCTGCAATACGCCTGCACCCAGCCGGTGTCGCTGTACCCCTCGCTGCTGTGGTGGAACCAGCCGGCCATCGGCGCCGAGTGGATGTTCAACGGCACCGGCATCGGCGCCAGCAACCAGTTCGAGGCCGGTGGTTTCATCCGCACCCGCCCCGAGTTCGAGTGGCCGAACATCCAGTACCACTTCCTGCCGGTCGCCATCAATTACAACGGCTCCAACGGCGTGAAGGAACACGGCTTCCAGGCGCACATGGGCTCGATGCGTTCGCCAAGCCGCGGCCGTATCCAGGCCAAGTCGAAGGACCCGCGCCAGCACCCGAGCATCCTGTTCAACTACATGGCCACCGAGCAGGACTGGCAGGAATTCCGTGACGGCATCCGCCTGACCCGCGAAATCATGGCCCAGCCGGCGCTGGACCCGTACCGCGGCCGCGAGATCAGCCCGGGCGAGCACGTGCAAACCGATGAAGAGCTGGACAAGTTCATCCGCGAGCACGCCGAAACCGCCTTCCACCCGTCGTGCTCGTGCAAGATGGGCACCGATGACATGGCAGTGGTTGACGGCGAAGGCCGCGTGCACGGCATGAAGGGCCTGCGTGTGGTCGATGCGTCGATCATGCCGATCATCATCACTGGCAACCTCAACGCCACCACGATCATGATCGCCGAGAAGATCTCGGACAAGATCCGCAACCGCAAGCCTCTGGCGCGCAGCACGGCCAAGTACTACAAGGCCGAAGGTGCACCGGTGAAGGGCAAAGCCATGCGTGAAGTGAAGCAGGCATAAGCCTGCCCCGGCCTCTTCGCGGCTAAAGCCGCTCCCACAGGGCCTTGTGATCTCCCCTGTGGGAGCGGGTTCACCCGCGAAAGGGCCCTCCCAGGCAAGCGAGAAAAAGGCACCCACCGAGGTGCCTTTTCTACATCTGCAGAAACGCTTTACATGCTGCCAATTCATCAGGTTAGAATCGATTGGCACGCGACTTGCCAGTCAGTCCTTTTTTCCGCGCCACCCCGGAGTACCTGCCCTTGGATGCCAGTACCATCAACAGCCTGTTCCTGATCGGCGCATTGCTGGTGGGCGCTAGCATCCTGGTCAGCTCGCTGTCGTCGCGCCTGGGCATCCCGATCCTGGTCATCATCCTCGCCGTCGGCATGGTCGCCGGGGTCGATGGTGGCGGCATCATTTTCAACAACTATCCGACCGCCTACCTGGTGGGCAACCTGGCACTGGCGGTGATCCTGCTCGACGGCGGCCTGCGTACGCGGGTGGCGAGTTTCCGCGTGGCGCTCTGGCCGGCACTGTCGCTGGCCACCGTCGGGGTGATGATCACCACTGCCCTGACCGGCCTGGTGGCCGCCTGGCTGTTCGATCTGAGCCTGATCCAGGGCCTGCTGATCGGCGCCATCGTCGGCTCCACCGACGCCGCGGCGGTGTTCTCGCTGCTCGGCGGCAAGGGCCTGAACGAGCGGGTCACCGCCACCCTGGAGATCGAGTCGGGCAGCAACGACCCGATGGCGGTGTTCCTCACCGTCACCCTGATCGACATGATCGCCAGTGGCCAGACCGGCCTGCACTGGAGCCTGCTGACCCACCTGCTGCGCGAGTTCGGCATCGGCAGCCTGCTGGGCCTGGGCGGCGGCTGGCTGATGCTGCAACTGGTCAACCGCATCAACCTGGCCGGCGGCCTGTACCCGATCCTGGTCGTCGCTGGCGGCTTGGTGGTGTTCTCGCTGACCAACGCCCTGCACGGCAGCGGCTTCCTCGCCGTGTACCTGTGCGGCCTGGTGCTGGGCAACAAGCCGATCCGCAGCCGCCACGGCATCCTGCACATGCTCGACGGCATGGCCTGGCTGGCGCAGATCGGCATGTTCCTGGTGCTGGGGCTGCTGGTCACGCCCCACGACCTGCTGCCGATCGCCCTGCCGGCACTGGGCCTGGCCCTGTGGATGATCCTGGTGGCGCGGCCACTGTCGGTGGTCGCCGCACTGCTGCCGTTCAAGGCGTTCCATGGCCGCGAGAAGGGCTTCATCTCCTGGGTCGGCCTGCGCGGTGCGGTACCCATCATCCTCGCGGTGTTCCCGCTGATGGCCGGCCTGCCCGATGCCCAGCTGTTCTTCAACCTGGCGTTCTTCATCGTGCTGGTGTCGCTGCTGGTGCAGGGCACCAGCCTGCCGTGGATGGCCAAGCTGCTGAAGGTCACCGTACCGCCGGATCCGGCGCCGATTTCCCGCTCGGCGCTGGAAGTGCACATCACCAGCGAGTGGGAGCTGTTCGTCTACCGCCTGGGTGCGGAAAAGTGGTGCATCGGCGCCGCCCTGCGCGAGCTGAAGATGCCCGAGGGCACGCGCATCGCCGCGCTGTTCCGTGGCGAGCAACTGCTGCACCCGTCCGGCAGTACCGTGCTGGAAGTCGGCGACATGCTCTGCGTGATCGGTCACGAGCACAACCTGCCGGCCCTGGGCAAACTGTTCAGCCAGGCACCGCAGCGTGGCCTGGACCTGCGCTTCTTCGGCGACTTCGTGCTCGAAGGCGATGCAGAGCTCGGCGCAGTGGCAGCCCTTTATGGCCTGAAACTGGACGGCCTGGACGCGAAAATGCCCCTGGCGCAGTTCATCCGACAGAAGGTCGGAGGCGCTCCAGTAGTAGGCGATCAGGTCGAATGGCACGGCACCATCTGGACCGTGGCGACCATGGACGGGAACAAGATCCAGAAAGTCGGCGTCAGATTCCCCGAAGGAACGCGACCCGGACCAGGATTGTTCCTCTAAACTCCGTTTCCGCCCGATCCAAAGTAGTCTGCCTATGTCCCTGCGCGTGCACCTTCGCGCAGCCCTGCTCGGGCTGTGCCTGTCCCTCTCTTTTGCCGCCACCGCGGCCGAAGCCCCGACCACCGCCAGCATCCAGAACAGCCTCGACAAGATCGCCGAGCGCAAGCTGCCCGAGGCCGACCAGAAGGCCCTGCAGCAGGTGCTCGAACAGACCCTGACGCTGCTGGCCGGCAAGGACGACAACGAGAAGAAGCTGGCCGCGCTCAAGCAGCAGCTGGTCAGCGCGCCCAAGGAAACCACCGACAGCCAGAAGGAACTGGCCAAGCTCAAGGACAGCAAGCCGCAGCCGGTCGCCCAGCGCTACGCCAGCCTCACGGTGCCGCAGCTGGAACAACTGCTCAGCGAGCGCAACACCTTGCAGGGCGAACTGCAGAAGGCGCTGTCCGAAGCCAACAGCCTGATCATCAACTCCCAGACCCGCCCCGAGCGCGCCCAGGCCGAGATCAGCAGCAACCAGACCCGCACCCAGCAGATCAACAACATCCTCAAGAGCGGCAAGGACGGCGGCAAGCCGATCAGCGCCGACCAGCGCAACCAGTTCAACGCCGAACTGGCCGCGCTCAATGCCACCACCCTGCTGCGTCGCCAGGAGCTGGCCGGCAACGGCCTGCTGCAAGACCTGGGCAATGCCCGCCACGACCTGTTGATCGAGCGTGCCGCGCGCCTGGAGCAGGAAATCCAGGACCTGCAGACGCTGATCAACGAAAAGCGTCTGGCCCAGTCCCAGCAGACCGTCACCCAGCAGTCGATCGAAGCGCAGAAGGCCGGCGGCAGCACCCTGCTGGCCAGCGAGAGCGCGGCCAACCTCAAGCTGTCGGACTACCTGCTCAAGAGCACCGACCGCCTCAACGAACTGACCCAGCAGAACCTGCGCACCAAGCAGCAGCTCGACAGCCTGACCCAGGCCGACCAGGCCCTGGACGAGCAGATCAGCGTGCTCAAGGGCAGCCTGCTGCTGTCCAAGATCCTCTACAAGCAGAAGCAGGCGCTGCCGCACCTGCGGCTCGACCGTGACCTGGCCGACCAGATCGCCGACATCCGCCTGTACCAGTTCGAGGTCAACCAGCAGCGCGAGCAGATGAGCAGCCCGGTGACCTACGTCGACAAGCTGCTGGCCAGCCAGCCCCAGGAAGACGTCACTCCGCCACTGCGCAAGGCCCTGCTGGAAGTGGCGATCACCCGCAGCGACCTGCTCGAGCGGCTCAACCGCGAACTGTCGGCGCTGCTCAACGAATCGATCACCCTGCAGCTCAACCAGAAGCAGCTGCTGGGCACCGCCCAGGGCCTGCGCACCACCCTCGACGAACAGATGTTCTGGATCCCCAGCAACAAGCCGCTGGACTGGGACTGGCTGAGCTACGTGCCGCAACGCTTTGCCGACCAGGTCGCGAGCCTGCCCTGGGGCTCGGGCATCACCGAACTGGCCGACGGCCTGATCCAGCGCCCGCTGCTGTTCCTGCCGTTGCTGCTGGCGATCGGCGCCCTGCTGTGGCGGCGCAAGTACCTGTACCAGCGCCTGGGCAAGGTGCACCAGGACATCGGCCACTTCCGCCGTGACAGCCAGTGGCACACGCCCCAGGCGATCCTGATCAACATCCTTCTGGCGATGCCGGTGAGCCTGGGCCTGGCCCTGTGCAGCTACGCCCTGCAGATCGACGCCCGCGGGCAGAACGCCAACCTCGGCGCCGCCCTCTGGCAGCTGGCCCAGGCCTGGCTGGTGTTCTACACCGCCTACCGCATCCTCGCCCCCGGCGGCGTGGCGGAGATCCACTTCCGCTGGCACAAGCCGCAGGTCGAGTTCCTGCGCGGCTGGGTGCGCCGCCTGGGCACCGTGGTGCTGTTCCTGGTCGGTGTGGTGGCGGTGGCCGAACACCAGCCTTCGGCGCTGGCCGACGACGTGCTCGGCATCGGCGTGGTGCTGGCCTGCTACGCGCTGATGGCCTGGCTGCTCAGCCGCCTGCTGCTGAGCAGCCCGGCGCACCGCGACACCTCGCTGTTCCGCAAGGCGGTCGGGGTGGCCTTCACCGCCCTGCCCATCGCCCTGTTCGTGGCGGTGTGCTTCGGTTACTACTACACCGCCCTGAAGCTCACCGACCGGCTCATCTACACCCTGTACCTGCTGATGTTCTGGCTGGTGATCGAGGCCGCCTTCGTCCGCGGCCTGTCGGTGGCGGCACGGCGCCTGGCCTACCAGCGCGCCCTGAGCAAACGGGCGGCGGCCAAGGAAGGGCTGGACGGCGAAGTCAGCGAAGAGCCGACCCTGGACATCGAGCAGGTCAACCAGCAGTCCCTGCGCCTGATCCGCCTGGCCCTGCTCGGCGGCTTCATCGCCGGCCTGTACTGGGTCTGGTCGGACCTGATCTCGGTGTTCGCCTACCTCAACAACTTCACCCTCTACGAATACACCAGCGGCACCGGTGCCGCCGCCAGCATGGTGCCGATCAGCCTCGGCGACCTGCTCGGCGCACTGGTGATCGTCGGCATCACCTTCGCCTTGGCCGGCAACCTGCCGGGCCTGCTGGAAGTGCTGGTGCTGTCGCGCCTGAACCTGGCCCAGGGCAGCGCCTACGCCACCACCACGCTGCTGTCGTACACCATCGTCGGCGTCGGCATCGTCAGCACCCTGTCCACCCTCGGGGTCAGCTGGGACAAGCTGCAATGGCTGGTGGCGGCGCTGTCGGTGGGCCTGGGCTTCGGCATGCAGGAGATCTTCGCCAACTTCATCTCCGGCATCATGATCCTGTTCGAGCGCCCGGTGCGCATCGGCGACACCATCACCATCGGCAATCTCTCGGGCACGGTGAGCAAGATCCGCATCCGCGCCACCACCATCACCGACTTCGACCGCAAGGACATCATCGTCCCCAACAAGACCTTCATCACCGGCCAGCTGATCAACTGGTCGCTGACCGACACGGTGACCCGGGTGACCCTGAAGCTGGGCATCGACTACGGTTCGGACCTGGACCTGGTGCGCGAGCTGCTGCTCAAGGGCGCCCACCAGAACCCGCGGGTGCTCAAGGACCCCGAGCCGATCGTGTACTTCCTCAACTTCGGCGAAAGCTCGCTGGACCACGAACTGCGCATGCACGTGCGCGACCTGGGCGACCGCAACCCGACCCTGGACGAGCTCAACCGCTACATCAACCGCGAGTTCAAGGCCCACAACATCAAGATCTCGGTGCGCCAGGTCGAGGTGTTCCTGATGGACACCAAGGGTGGCAAGCAGCAGTTGATCCCGATGGAACAGCCGAAATCCGATGGCACTGCTTCGGCCTGAACGGGCTCGAATACTTTATTCTGTGCAAAATCCCCTGCGAGGGCTTCGCCCTCGTTCGCGGGTAAACCCGCTCCCACAGGGACAGCACCGGTCTTGAGAACAGCGCCGTACCTGTGGGAGCGGGTTTACCCGCGAAGGGCCGCAACGCGGCCCCCTTGGCACCGATCTCCAGGAGCAGCGCGTGAAAGCCCTCGACCAACTCACCTTCGACAACCGCTTCGCCCGCCTGGGCGATGCGTTCTCCACCCAGGTCCTGCCCGAGCCGATCGCCGAGCCGCGCCTGGTGGTGGCGAGCGAGTCGGCCATGGCCCTGCTCGACCTCGACCCGGCCCAGGCCGATGAGCCAGTGTTCGCCGAACTGTTCAGCGGCCTCAAGCTGTGGGAAGAGGCCGACCCGCGGGCAATGGTCTACTCCGGCCATCAGTTCGGCTCCTACAACCCGCGCCTGGGCGACGGCCGCGGCCTGCTGCTGGCCGAAGTGCTGAACGACCGCGGCGAACACTGGGACCTGCACCTCAAGGGTGCCGGCCAGACCCCCTACTCGCGCATGGGCGACGGCCGCGCCGTGCTGCGCTCGTCGATCCGCGAATTCCTCGCCTCCGAAGCCCTGCATGCCCTCGGCATCCCCAGCAGCCGCGCGCTGTGCGTGATCGGTTCGAGCACCCCGGTATGGCGCGAAACCCGTGAAAGCGCCGCCATGCTCACCCGCCTGGCGCAGAGCCACGTGCGCTTCGGCCACTTCGAGTACTTCTACTACACCAAGCAGCCCGAGCAGCAGCGGGTGCTGATCGACCACGTGCTGGAGCAGCACTACCCGCAATGCCGCGACGCCGAGCAGCCTTACCTGGCGATGTTCCGCACCATCGTCGAGCGCAACGCCGAGCTGATCGCACGCTGGCAGGCCTATGGCTTCTGCCACGGGGTGATGAACACCGACAACATGTCGATCCTCGGCATCACCTTCGACTTCGGCCCGTTCGCCTTCCTCGATGACTTCGACGCCAACTTCATCTGCAACCACTCCGATGATCGTGGCCGCTACAGCTATGCCAACCAGGTGCCGATCGCCCACTGGAACCTCAGCGCCCTGGCCCAGGCCCTGACCACGGTGATCGAGGTGGAGGCGCTCAAGGAAGCGTTGGGCCTGTTCCTGCCTCTGTACCAGGCGCACTACCTCGACCTGATGCGCCGACGCCTGGGCCTGACCACGGCCGAGGACGATGACATGGCCCTGGTCGAACGCCTGCTGCAGCGCATGCAGAGCGGCGGTGTGGACTACAACCTGTTCTTCCGCAGGCTGGGTGAGCAGCCGCTGGCCGAAGCCCTGAAAGTGGTGCGCGAAGACTTCGTCGACCTGGCCGGTTTCGATGCCTGGGGCGCGGACTACCTGGCCCGCTGCGAGCGTGAAGCCAGCAATGCCGAGGGGCGGCGCGAGCGGATGCACGCGGTGAACCCCCTGTACGTGCTGCGCAACTACCTGGCGCAAAAGGCCATCGAAGCAGCCGAAGCGGGTGACTACAGTGAAGTGCGCCGGCTGCACCAGGTGCTGAGCCGGCCGTTCGAGGAACAGCCAGGGATGCAGGCTTATGCCGAGCGGCCGCCGGAGTGGGGCAAACACCTGGAAATCAGCTGCTCTTCCTGAGAACAACTACCTTGCTCAATTTCTGAAAGCTGGCGCGATCCCTGTGGGAGCGGGTTCACCCGCGAAGAATGCGACGCGGTGCATGGCACCGGCTTTGCCGGTGTTCGCGGGTGAACCCGCTCCCACAGGGGATCCGTGATAACCATACTGGAGATGATATGACCGACCCGCTGGTAATCCCCTGCCCCCACTGCAACGGCCTCAACCGCCTGCCCGCCGCCCGCCTGGGCGACGCGCCGAAATGCGGCCGCTGCAAACAGGACGTGCTGCTGAGTACCCCGTTTGAACTCAGCGAGGCCAACTACGCCAGCCAGATCAAGGGCGACCTGCCGCTGCTGATCGACGTCTGGGCCGACTGGTGCGGCCCGTGCAAATCCTTCGCCCCCACCTTCGAACAAGCCGCCCGCCAGCTTAGCGGGCGCTGCCGCCTGGCCAAGCTCGACAGCGAGGCCAACCGCAATCTTGCCGGACAACTGGGCATTCGCTCGATCCCCAGCCTGATCCTGTTCAGGAACGGCCGCGAAGTGAGCCGTCAGGCCGGAGCGTTTCCACTGCAATCGTTGCTGGAGTGGGTGCGCAGTCAGGGGATTTAGCGATTACGCCTCGTGATCTTCAGCCGTTCTCCTCTAGCAACGAATGCAACTCGACAAACTGTTGGGTCAGCTTGTGCCGCGGCTCCAGGTGAATCAGCGGCAAGCTGGCATGGTGCGATTCGCGCATCTTCACCGAGCTGCCCAGGTACACCGGCAGCACCGGCAAACCTTCGGCCAACAGCTCGTCGAGCATCTGCTGAGGCAAACTGGCGCGGGACTGGAACTGGTTGACCACGATGCCTTCGACCTGCAGGTCTTCGTTGTGGTCGTCCTTGAGCTCTTCGATTTCCGCCAGCAGGCCGTACAGTGCCTGGCGCGAGAAGCTGTCGCAGTCGAAGGGGATCAGCACGCGATCGGCCGCGATCAACGCGGAAACCGCATAGAAGTTCAGGGCTGGCGGGGTGTCGATGTAGATCCGCTCGTAGTCTTCGTCCAGTTCGTCGAGGAGCTTACGCAGCTTGTTGATCTTGTGCTTGGCTTCGAGCTTGGGCTGCAGGTCGGCCAGTTCGGGGGTGGCAGTGACCACGTGCAGGTTGTCGAACGGGGTTTCGTAGATATCGACCTTGTTCTTCTTGCTGAACGGCCCGGTGGACAGGCTCTGCTTGAAGAAGTCGGCGATGCCCATGGGGATGTCGTCACCGGTCAGGCCGGTCAGGTACTGAGTCGAGTTGGCCTGGGCATCCAGGTCGATCAGCAGGGTCCGGTAACCTTCACTGGCGCTGACTGCCGCCAGGTTGCAAGCGATGCTCGACTTGCCCACGCCACCTTTCTGATTGAACACCACGCGCCGCATGAGAGACCTCCGTGTACCAACGAATGCCCGAGTATGTGGCGGCACGGCGGCATTGGCCAGCATTCTTCATTCAAGTTGGGCGTGCCCCGACCGACAACCTTGCCCTGACCGGTTGTCGGAAAATGCGTACATAAAAGATCAGAGAATGCCATGCAGAGCCGAAGGCAATGTCTGATTGAAACCGTATGCATTGATACATGACCTCGGCACCGGGATAATGCGCGCCACTCGATGAATGCGCCAACCCTGTCAGGTCGTTACGCCGAGTCACTCCCTCGGCATGGAAGTCCCTCAGGGCGGGAAACAAAGCACCGTGATCACCTTCGATATCAGCCAATGGCGCGCGTGGGCCCCTGGCCTCTCGGCACACGCCGACTGGCAGCTTTGGGCAAATGGCCAGCAACCGCCGTGCAGTGCTGCCGACGCGCCTGACGTCAGCTTTCTGCCCGCCATGCAACGCCGTCGCCTCAGCCACCTGGCGCGCATGGCCTTTGCCGTGGGCTGGCCCTTGGCCGAGGGTCACGAGCAGCTGCCGCTGGTGTTCGTCTCGCGCCACGGTGAAACGCCCCGCACCTTCTCGATCCTCAGCGAACTGGCCGCACGCCAGCCGTTGTCGCCCACCCAGTTCAGCCTGTCGGTGCACAACGCGGTGATCGGCCTGTGGTCGATCCTGCGCGGCTCGACCAGCGAGATGACCGCCCTCGCCGCCGCCGGTGACGGCTTCGAGCAAGGTGTGCTGGAGGCAGCGGCGCTGCTGGCCGAGGGCGCCCCCGCCGTGCTGCTGATCGTGACCGAGGAGCTGCCACCCGAGGCCTACCGCCCGTGGATCGATGACGTGCCCTTTGCCTATGCCCTGGGCCTGCTGCTGACCCCGGGCGGGCAATGGCAACTGACGCCCGCAGAAGCGCCGGCTGAAAACACCGCGGAACTGCCCCACGGCCTCAGCTGGCTCAAGGCTGCGCTGACGGGCTGCAATTCCTTCACTCACACATGGAAGCGTCGTACATGGAACTGGCAACGACAGCCGTGAGCCGGCCACGCGACGCGTACTACTGGCGTCTGCTGGCCACCGCCGCGAGCTTCTTTCTGTTCGGCCTGGGCGGCCTGTGCCTGCGCCTGCTGGTGTTCCCGCTGCTGGCCTGGCTGCCAGGCGGCGCCGAACGCCACCGCCTGCGCGCGCGGCGCACCATCGGCTGGCTGTTCTGGCGTTTCGTGCGGTTCATGCACAGCGCCGGCGTGCTGACCTACCAGATCGACGGCGCCGAGCGCCTCGGCCGCCCCGGGCAGATGATCATCGCCAACCACCCGTCGCTGATCGACGTGGTGTTTCTCATCGGCCTGGTGCGCCAGGCCAACTGCGTGGTCAAGCAGAGCCTGTTCGACAACCCGTTCACCCGTGGCCCGGTCAGCGAAGCCCAGTACATCGGCAACGACGGCAGCATGGACATGCTCGACGCCGCCGTCGAATCGCTGCGCCAGGGCCAGCCACTGGTGATCTTCCCGGAAGGCACGCGCACCGCGCCCGGCCAGGTCCCGGCCTTTCATCGCGGCGCCGCCGCGATCGCCCTGCGCGGTGCGAAGATCATCACCCCGGTGACCATCCGGGTCAGCCCCACCACCCTGACCAAGAACGAACCCTGGTACCGCATTCCCAGCCGCCGCGTGCATTTCAGCCTCAACGTCGGCGCCGACATCGACCCGCAGGCCTTCGCCGCCCTGGGCCCCGCGCCCAAGGCATCGCGCCTGCTCAACGACCACCTGCACCACTACTTCACCAAGGAGCTCGCCGCCGATGAGCGCGCCACAGCAAGACCTGAACCGTGACCTCAAACAGCTGATCATCGACGCCCTGGGCCTGGAAGACATCAGCGTCCAGGACATCGACGATGAACAGACCCTGTTCGGCGAAGGCCTGGGCCTGGACTCGGTGGACGCGCTGGAGCTCGGCCTGGCGATCCAGAAGCGCTACGGCATCAAGATCGACGCCGATGCCAAGGACACCCGCAACCATTTCAGCAACGTCGCCACCCTGGCCGCGTTCGTCACCGCCCGTCAGGCCGCCTGAGACCGCACCATGCAAACCCGCGAAGACATCTTCAACATCCTGCGCGACGCCCTGGTCGAACTGTTCGAACTGGAGCCGGCCAGCATCTCCCTGGAATCCAACCTGTACCAGGACCTGGAAATCGACAGCATCGACGCCGTCGACCTGATCGACCACATCAAGCGCCAGACCGGCAAGAAGATCGCCGCCGACGATTTCAAGTCGGTGCGCACCGTCAATGACGTGGTCGAGGCCGTGTTCCGCCTGGTCAACCCGGCGGCATGAAACGCCTGATCGGCCTCGGCCTGCTGTTGGCCGGCCTGCTGTATCCGTTTGCGGTGCATTTCGGCATGGCCCATTTCGCCCCGTGGCAGTTCGGCCTGCTGCTCGGTGCCCTGTGGCTGGCCCGCGCCCTGAGCGCGCCGCGCCGCCCGGGCAGCTTGTGGATGGCGCTGGCCGCGCTGGCGTTCTGCGCCGTGCTGGGGTTGTCCGACAGCCCGCAACTGCTGCGCTGGTACCCGGTGCTGATCAGCGCCTTCATGCTCGCCCTGTTCGGCAGCACCCTGCTGCACGGCATGCCCATGGCCGAACGCCTGGCACGCCTGCGCGACCCTGAACTGCCGCTCCGGGCGGTGCGCTACACGCGCCGGGTCACCGAGGCGTGGAGCCTGTTCTTCCTGCTCAACGGCCTGATCGCCGCCAGCCTCACGCTGTGGGCGCCGCTGAGTTGGTGGACCCTGTACAACGGCGTGATCGCCTATGCCGCGATGGGCCTGCTGTTCGCCATCGAATGGCTGATAAGACAACGTGTGCGAGGACGCTCATGAACTGGATCAACCTCGAACACCTGCTGCGCCCGCTGGAAGCGCCGCGCCAGGTGACCCAGGCCCCGGCCCTGGACCACGCCACGCTGTGCCGGCAGGCCCTGCAACTGGCCGGCGGCCTGCGCCAGCGCGGTGTCACGCGCCTGGCCGTGCACCTGGAGGACGCCGCGCAACTGGCCGCCGCACTGCTCGGTGCCTGGCGCGCCGGGGTCGAGGTGCTGCTGCCCGCCGACCTGCAGCCGGCCACCCGCGAACGCTGGAATGCCCAGGTCGACCTGTGGCTCAGCGACCAGCCGGGCGACGCCACGCTGGACGCCTTGCTCGGCACCGCCCTGCAACCTGCCGACCTTGACCTCGCGCAGTGCCGCATCAGCCTGTGCACCTCCGGCTCCAGCGGCGAGCCCAAGCGCATCGACAAGCAACTGCGCCAGCTGGCCAACGAGGTGACCGCCCTCGAACAGCTCTGGGGCGGCACCCTGGGCGATGCCTGGATCATCGGCAGCGTCGCCACCCAGCACATCTACGGCCTGTTGTTCCGCGTGCTCTGGCCGCTGTGCGCCGGGCGCGGCTTCGAGCGCCGCCAACTGCCCTTTCCCGAAGACCTGCAACGGGCCAGCCGCGAGCACCCGGCATTTGCCTGGGTGGCCAGCCCGGCGCTGCTCAAGCGCATGGGCGACAACCTCGACTGGCCGGCACTGCGCCCGGTGCGCCAGGTGTTCTCCTCCGGCGGCGAACTGCCGGCCGAGGCCTGCGAGCGCCTGCACCAGCGCCTGGGCCAGTGGCCGGCGGAAATCCTCGGCAGCTCGGAAACCGGCGGCATCGCCTGGCGCCAGGGCGAGGCCCTGTGGCAACCGTTCGCCGATGTGCAACTGAGCCAGGATGAACACGGTGCCCTGCGCATCGCTTCCAGCTACCTGCCGGCGGGCCATGTCGAACAGAGCGCCGACGCCGTCGAGTTCACCGGCGACGGGCGCTTTCGCCTGCTCGGGCGCCTCGACCGCATCGTCAAGCTGGAAGAAAAGCGCATCTCCCTGCCCATGCTGGAACAGGCATTGAGCAGCCACCCCTGGGTCGCCGAGGCGCGCCTGGGCATGATCGAGGAAGGCCGCGCCTTCCTTGGCGCGCTGCTGGTGCCGAGCGCGGCAGGCCTGCACGCCCTGCGCAATCAAGGCCGCCGGGCGCTGGTCGCAGCCCTGCGCACGCACCTGGCCGGCCACTGCGAAGCGCTGGCCCTGCCCCGCCGCTGGCGACTGCTGCGCCAGCTGCCGCTGAACAGCCAGGGCAAGCTGCCCCAGGCCACTCTCCAGGGGTTGCTGATGGCCCAGCGCAACATGGCCCCCGAGGTGCTGGAACAGCGCCGCGAAGGCGAAGAGCTGCACCTGCGCCTGGCCGTGCCGCTGGACCTGGCCTGCTTCCCCGGGCACTTCCCGCAGACCCCGGTGCTGCCGGGCGTGGTGCAGATCGACTGGGCCATCGCCCTGGCCGGCGAACTGCTGGACCGCGAGCGCCGCTTCGGCGGCATGGAAGTGCTCAAGTTCCAGCAACTGGTGCGCCCGGGCGACGAACTGGCGCTGACCCTGCGCCTGGACGTCGAGCGCGGCAAGCTGTACTTCGCCTTCACCTGCGCCGGGCTGCCCTGCTCCAGTGGCCGTATCCTGCTGGAGGCCGCCTGTGCATAAGCCCTGTGCGGTGATCCCGGTGTACAACCACGAGCAGGCGGTGCCGGCCGTGGTCGCCGACCTGCTGCGTGCCGGCCTGCCCTGCGTGCTGGTCGACGACGCCAGCCACGCGCCTTGCGCCCGGGTGCTGGCGCAGTTGGCCGAGCAGCCTGACGTGCACCTGGTGACCCTGGCGGTCAACCAAGGCAAGGGCGGCGCGGTCATGGCCGGCCTGCGCGAAGCCGCGCGGCTGGGCTTCAGCCACGCCCTGCAGGTGGACGCCGACGGCCAGCACGACCTCGCCGACGTCAGCCACTTCCTCGACCAGTCGCAGGCTTATCCACAGGCGCTGGTGTGCGGTTATCCACAATACGACGCCAGTGTGCCCAAGGGCCGCCTGTACGCCCGTTACCTGACCCACGTGTGGGTGTGGATCAACAGCCTGTCGCTGCAGATCCCCGATTCCATGTGCGGCTTTCGCGTCTACCCATTGCCGGCGACCCTGGCGATGATCGACAGCGTGCAACTGGGCAAACGCATGGATTTCGACCCGGAAATCCTCGTCCGCCTGGCCTGGCGCAACCAGCCGATGCGCTGGTTGCCGACCCGCGTGCACTACCCGCAGGACGGCCTGTCGCACTTTCGCCTGTTCCACGACAACGCGCTGATCTCGAAGATGCACGCCAAGCTGTTCTTCGGCATGCTGCTGCGCGCGCCGCTGATCCTCTGGCGCCGGTGGCGGGCATGAGCGAGCAGCCGCAACACTGGGCCGCGCACCAGGAACGGGGCAGCTTCTGGCTGATGAAGCTGACCGCGACCCTGGTCCGCCTGCTCGGGCGCCGTGTACTCAGCCCGCTGATCCACGTCATCGTCGCCTACTTCTTCCTGTTCGGCCGCCGCGCCCGGCGCAGCGCCTGGCAGTACCAGCAACGGCTGTGCCAGTGGAACGCCGGGCAGACCGCCGCACCGAGCCAATGGCAGGTGTTCCGCCAGTTCATGGCCTTCGCCGAAGCGCTGCTGGACAAGCTCGACGTGTGGAACGGCAAGCTGCGCATCGAGGACATCGAGATCCACGACCCCGCCAACCTGCGCCAGCAGTTGCGCGGATCCCGCGGGCAGATGCTGGTCGGCGCGCACCTGGGCAACCTCGAAGTGTGCCGGGCCCTGGCCGAGATCGGCGAGCAAGTGACCATGAACGTGCTGGTGCACACCCGCCACGCCGAGCGCTTCAACCGCCTGCTCGGCGAGGCCGGCGCCAGCAACCTGCGGCTGATCCAGGTCAGCGAGCTGGACCCGGCGGTGATGCTGCAGCTGTCCGAGCGCCTGGAGCGCGGCGAGTGGCTGGCGATCGCCGGCGACCGTGTGCCACTGCACGGCGCGCGCACCGTCGAGGTGGATTTCCTCGGCCACCGGGCGGCCTTCCCGCAAGGCCCGTGGCTGCTCGCCGGGATGCTCGAATGCCCGCTCAACCTGCTGTTCTGCCTCAAGCACCAGGGCCGCTACCGCGTCACCCTCGAACCCTTTGCCGAACGCCTGCAATGGCGGCGCGGCCAGCGCGATCAGGTAATCGCCGAGTGGGCCACGCGCTACGCCGAACGCCTGGGGCACTACTGCTCCCGGGCACCGTTGCAGTGGTTCAATTTCTACCCTTTCTGGAAGACCGATGACGATGCATCCGCATGAGCCTGTCACCTTCGGCGAAACGCCGCTGGCAATCGAAGATGTCCTGGCCCTGGCCGAGCGCCGCGCCCCGGTGCAGCTGCAGGACGACGCCGCCTACCGCGAGCGCATTGCCCGCGGCGCACGCTTTCTCGACACCCTGCTCGACAAGGAAGGGGTGATCTACGGCGTCACCACCGGCTATGGCGACTCCTGCGTGGTGGCCGTGCCGCTGGAGCACGTCGAGGCCCTGCCTCAGCACCTGTACACCTTCCACGGCTGCGGCCTGGGCAAGCTGCTCGACGCCCCCGCCACCCGTGCCGTACTGGCCGCGCGCCTGCGCTCGCTGAGCCACGGCGTGTCCGGCGTGCGCCTGGAGCTGCTGGAGCGCCTGCGCGACTTCCTCGCCCACGACATCCTGCCGCTGATCCCCGAAGAGGGCTCGGTGGGCGCCAGTGGCGACCTGACGCCGCTGTCCTACGTGGCCGCGACCCTGTCCGGCGAGCGCGAAGTGATGTACCAGGGCCAGCGCCGCAGCAGTGCCGAGGTGCACCGCGAGCTGGGCTGGCAACCGCTGGTGCTGCGCCCCAAGGAAGCCCTGGCGCTGATGAACGGCACCGCGGTGATGACCGGCCTGGCCTGCCTGGCCTTCGCCCGCGCCGACTACCTGCTGCAACTGGCCACGCGCATCACCGCGCTCAACGTCATCGGCCTGCAGGGCAACCCGGAGCACTTCGACGAGCGCCTGTTCGCTGCCAAGCCGCACCCCGGCCAGACCCAGGTTGCCGCCTGGCTGCGCCAGGACCTGGCCATCGACGCGCCGCTGCCGCCGCTGCACCGCCTGCAGGACCGCTACTCGCTGCGCTGCGCGCCCCATGTACTGGGCGTGCTGGCCGACAGCCTGGGCTGGCTGCGCGGCTTCATCGAGACCGAACTGAACAGCGCCAACGACAACCCGATCATCGACGGCGACGCCGAGCGCGTGCTGCACGGCGGGCACTTCTACGGCGGGCACATCGCCTTTGCCATGGACAGCCTCAAGACCCTGGTGGCCAACGTCGCCGACCTGCTCGACCGCCAGCTCGCACTGCTGGTGGACGTGCGCTACAACCACGGCCTGCCGAGCAACCTGTCCGGCGCCGAGGCCGAGCGGGCGATGATCAACCACGGCTTCAAGGCCGTGCAGATCGGCGCCAGCGCCTGGACCGCCGAAGCCCTCAAGCAGACCATGCCGGCCAGCGTGTTCTCGCGCTCCACCGAGTGCCACAACCAGGACAAGGTGAGCATGGGCACCATCGCCGCGCGCGATGCCCTGCGCGTGCTGGAGCTGACCGAGCAGGTCGCCGCCGCCGCGCTGTTGGCCGCCAACCAGGGCGTCTGGCTGCGCGGCCGCCAGGCCGACGCGCGGCCCCTGCCGCCGGCCCTGGCGCGCATGCATGAAGCGCTGCTGGAAGACTTCGCCCCGGTCATCGAAGACCGCGCCCTGGAAAGCGACCTGCGCCACTGCCTGCAGCGCATCGCCCAGCGCCACTGGAGGCTGCATGCGTAACCCCGGGGTGTTCCATGTCGACAGCGAAGTCATCGTGCCCTTCTTCGATGTCGACAGCATGCACATCGTCTGGCACGGCCATTACGTGAAGTACCTGGAAGTTGCCCGCTGCGCCCTGCTCGACCGCCTGGCGCACAATTACCTGCAGATGCAGGCCAGCGGCTATGCGTGGCCGGTGATCGACCTGCAGCTGCGCTACATCCGCGGCGCCACCTTCGGCCAGCGCCTGAGCGTGCGCGCCAGCCTGGTGGAATGGGAAAACCGCCTGAAGATCCACTACCTGATCAGCGATGCCGACACCGGCGAGCGCATGACCCGCGCCAGCACCGTGCAGGTGGCCGTGCACATCGAAAGCGGCGAGATGCAGCTGGCCTCGCCGCAGGTGATGCTCGATGCCGTGCAGCAGGTGCTGGTATGAAACGCATCTGCATCACCCTCGCCCTGTTTATCACCAGCCCGCTGACCTTCGCATTCAGCCTCGACGACCTGCAAAAGCAGCTCAGCGAGCCGGCAGTGGTCAAGGGCCCGTTCATCCAGGAAAAGCACCTGCGCGCCCTGCCCCAGCCGCTGCTGAGCAAGGGCCGCTTCGTGCTGGCCCGCGACCACGGCCTGCTGTGGCTGCTGCAGACGCCGCTGCGCCAGGACTACCGCATCGACGCCCAGGGCATCGCCCGCCGCGACCCGAGCGGCTGGCAGGCCCTGCCCAGCCGCAGCGCCGGGGCCGAGCAGAACCGCCTGTTCTTCGCCGTGCTGCAAGGCGACAGCAGCGGCCTGCAACGTGACTTCGAGCTGAGCCTGAGCGGCGCGGCCGAACACTGGCAGTTGCGCCTGACCCCCCGTTCGCTGCTGCTCAAGCAGGTATTCAGCCGTATCGACATCAGCGGCGGGCGCTACGTCGAGCGCATCGAGCTGAGCGAAACCCAGGGCGACAGCACCGTGCTGCGCATGCCCGAAAGCAGCGGCAGCGCCGCCCTGAGCGATGCGGAGCGCAGTGATTTTGCCAACTGAACGCCTGTTGCCGCGCCTGTTCGTCTGCCTGCTGCTGGCGATGCTGGCGATCGCCGGCTGGCAGTGGCACCGCGCTGCGCCGCTGTCCGCCGACCTGATGACCCTGGTGCCTGGGGCGACCCAGGACCCACTCGTCAAGCGCGCCGAGCAGCGCATGCAGGAGCCGCTCAACCGCGAACTGCTGGTGCTGGTCGGCCATGCCGATCGCCAGCAGGCGCTGGCCCTGGCGGAAAAACTGGCCGGGCAATGGCAGGCCAGCGGCCTGTTCGAAAAGGTCCAGTGGAGCCTGCAGACCGACCTGCAAGCGGTGCGCGAACAACTGCTGCAAGGCCGCCTGGCGATGCTCGCGGGCAAGGACCGGCAGCAGTTGCGCGAGCACCCCGACGCTTTCATCGAGCTGCGCGTGCAGAGCCTGTTCGACCCCTTCGCCGGCTTCAGCCTGGTGCCCAGCCAGGACGACTGGCTGGGCCTCACCGGGCGCATCCAGAACAGCCAGCCGAAACCGGCCAACGTCGAACTGGACACCGCCAGCGGCGCGCTGGTGGCCCAGGCCGATGGCCAGTCGTGGGTGCTGCTGCGTGCGCGCACCCTGGGCAACGCCTTCGACATGCACCTGCCGTTGCAGGTGGCCGGGCTGCTCGAGCAGGGCCGCACCCAGGCTGGCCAGGCCGGCGCGCACCTGCTGGCGGCCAGCGGCCTGCTGCACGCCGCCGCCGGCCAGCAGCAGGCCAGCCGGGAGATTACCTGGGTCGGGGGGGGCGCCACGCTGGGCATCCTGCTGCTGTTGCTGCTGGCCTTCCGCCGCTGGCGGGCGCTGCTGGCGTTCGTCCCGGTGCTGGTGGGCATGCTGTTTGGCGCGGTGGTGTGCGTGGCGCTGTTCGGCCAGATGCATGTGATGACCCTGGTGCTCGGTTCCAGCCTGATCGGCGTGGCGGTCGACTACCCGCTGCACTACCTGTCCAAAGGCTGGAGCCTCAAGCCCTGGCGCAGCTGGGCGGCAGTGCGCCTGACCCTGCCGGGCATGAGCCTGAGCCTGGCCACCAGCTGCATTGGCTACCTGGCCCTGGCCTTCACGCCATTCCCGGCCCTGACCCAGATCGCCGCGTTCTCGGCCGCCGGCCTGGTCGGCGCCTACCTGAGCGCGGTGTGCCTGCTGCCGGCGCTGCTGGCCAAGGTCGAACTTGAGCCGGCGCAGTGGCCGCTGCGCATCGCCGAAACCCTTACCCGCTGGCGCGAACGGTTGCTGCGCAAGGTACCCAGCGGCGCCTTGCTGGCCTTGCTGCTGCTGTTCTGCGCCGCCGGCCTGTGGCACCTGCAGACGCGCAACGACATCCGCCAGTGGGTCGGCACCCCGCCGCAGCTGATGGAAGAAGCCCAGGCCGTGGCGCGCATCACCGGCTACCAGCCCACCAGCCAGTTCTACCTGGTGCGCGGGGCTGACCAGCAACAGCTGCTGGCGCGCCTCGATGCGCTTTGCGGCAAGCTTCAGGAGCTGGTCGAGCTGGGCAAGCTCAAGGGCTTCATGAGCCTCGGCCAGCTGCTCGCCAGCCCGGCCGAGCAAGGCCAGGTGCGCCAGGCCCTGGCTGCGCTGCCGGCACACTGGCAGCCGCTGCTGGCCCTGGGCGTGCCCGAAGCCGCGCTGACCGCTGAAATCGAGCAACTGCGCCAGCTGCCGGACCAGTCCATCGAGCAGGTGCTGGCAGGCCCGCTCGGCGAGGCCTGGCGCCCGCTGTGGCTGGGCCAGGATGGCAGCGGCGTGGCCGCCATCGTCAGCTTGCAAGGCTTGAGCGACACCGCACTGCTGCGCCTGCAGACCGACGACCTCGACGGCGTGCAGCTGGTCGACCGCCTCGGCGAGTTGAATGAGCTGTTCGCCGCCACCCAGGTGAGCGCGGCGGAGCTCAAGCTGCTGTCCTGCGTGCTGATCCTGGTGCTGCTGGTGCTGCCGTTCGGCCTGCGCGGTTCGCTGCGCATCGTCGCCCTGCCGCTGCTGGCGGCGCTGTGCAGCCTGGCCAGCCTTGGCTGGCTCGGCCAGCCGCTGACCCTGTTCAGCCTGTTCGGCCTGCTGCTGGTGACCGCCATCAGTGTCGACTACGCGATCCTCATGCACGAGCGCATCGGCGGCGCCGCGGTGAGCCTGCTCGGCACCCTGCTGGCGGCGCTCACCACCTGGCTGTCGTTCGGCCTGCTGGCGTTGTCGAGCACCCCGGCGGTGAGCAACTTTGGCCTGGCCGTGAGCCTGGGCCTGGCCTTCAGCTTCCTTCTGGCCCCCTGGGCCGCCCCTCGCGATGGAGCGCAAACGCACCCATGACTCCGCTGTTGTTCTGGGCTTCGGCCCTGTGTCTGTTCGCCCTGGCCAGCGTGCTGGGCAAACGCCTGGGGCTGATCCCGATCGTCAGCCAGCTGTTGCTGGCGACCCTGGTGCTGCCGCCGCTGATGCTGCTGTGGGTCGAGCCGCACTGGCAACTCGACGGCGCCGCGCTGGTCGCCCCCGCCTGGGTCAAGACCCTGTATGGCTGCAGCTTCGCCCTGCTGCTGGGGCACATCCTCACCGACGTGGTCGAGCTGCGCCCCGACCGCGAGGCGCTGAAGCTGGCGATCCCGAGCTTCCTGCTGCCGTTCGCCTGTGGCCTGGCCTGCGCACTGTGGATGCTCGACCTCGGCGGCGTCACCGCGCTGGCCCTGGGCCTGGTGTTCGCCATCACCGCGATCCCGGTGCTGTACCTGTACCTGCGCGCCATCGATTACCCCGCCGCCGCCGGCCGGCGGCTGTTGCAGGCGGCGATCCTCATCGACCTGGCCTGCTGGCTGCTGCTGGGCCTCGGCCAGGGCAGCCTGCACCCGGGCAGCCTGGCCCTGCCGCTGCTGGCCGCGCTGCTGCCACTGCCGCTGCATGCCCTCGGCCTGCGCGCGCCGAAGGCCTACGGCCTGCTGTTCCTGGCCCTGCTGTTCGGCGCCGAGCACTACAAGCTCAACGCGCTGATCTTCGGCATCGGCTACCTGGGCTGCCTGGCCTGGCTGAAGCTGCCGGTGCGCCTGCCGCTGCCCGAGGCCTGGAACCGCAACCTGCAGCAGGCCCTGGCGGTGCCGCTGATCCTTACCTACGGCGTGGTGCAGATCGACGTGCACCACGCGCTCAGCGGCTTCGACGCCTGGCAGCTGGCCGCCCTGCTGGTGCTGCCGATCGCCAGCAAGCTGCTCGGCAACTGGCTCGGCCTGAGCTGGGCCGCGCCCTCGTTCACCGGGGCCAGCAAGTGGCGCGAAAGCCTGCTGCTGAACATCCGCGGCCTGAGCGAAATCGTCTTCCTCAACCTGCTGCTGTCGCAGCAGTTGATCAGCCCGGCGCTGTACTTCGCGCTGATGCTGATGAGCCTGGTCGCCACGCTGATGCCCGCGCTGGCCGGCCTGCACCGTATCCCTCTGAATTCCGTTTCCATGGCAAGGAGCCCCCATGCCGAACACTGAACTGCAACAACGTCAGGTGCTGGTGATCGGTGCCGGCCCGTCCGGCGCCATCGCTGCCGCGCTGCTCAAGCGCCAGGGCCATGACGTGCTGGTGATCGAGCGCCAGCGTTTCCCGCGTTTCTCCATCGGCGAAAGCCTGCTGTGCCACTGCCTCGACTTCGTCGAGGAGGCGGGCATGCTCGATGCCCTGCACGCCGCCGGCTTCCAGTACAAGAACGGCGCCGCCTTCGCCTGGGGCGATGAGTACACCGACTTCGACTTCGGCCAGGGCTTCAGCCAGGGCAAGCCGAGCACCTTCCAGGTACAACGCGCTCGTTTCGACAAGCTGCTGGCCGACCAGGCCGAGGCCCAGGGCGTGGAGATCCGCTACGAGCACGAGATCGTCAGCGCCGACATGGGCGGTGAACACCCGCGCGTGCGCGCCCGTCGCCCGGATGGCAGCGAATACCAGGTGCAGGCGCAGTTCGTGCTCGACGCCAGTGGCTACGGCCGCGTGCTGCCGCAGCTGCTCGACCTCGAGGCGCCGTCGAACTTCCCGGTGCGCCAGGCGGTGTTCACCCACATCGAGGACCGCATCGACCATCCGGGCTTCGACCGCGACAAGATCCTCATCACCACGCATCCGGAGCACCGCGACATCTGGTTCTGGACCATCCCCTTCAGCGATGGCCGCACCTCGCTGGGCGTGGTCGCCGCCGCCGAGCGCTTCGCCGATGCGCCAGAGGACCTGGACGCCTGCCTCAAGCACTTCGTCGCGCAGACGCCGAGCCTGGCCAAGGTCCTGGCGAACGCCGTGTGGGACACCCCGGCGCGCACCATCGGTGGCTACTCGGCCAACGTAAAGGCCCTGCACGGCAAGGGCTTCGCGCTGCTGGGCAACGCCGCGGAATTCCTCGACCCGGTGTTCTCCTCGGGCGTGACCATCGCCATGCGCTCGGCGAGCATGGCCGCCGGCCTGCTGCACCGCCAGCTGCAGGGCGAGGCAGTGGACTGGCAGGGTGAGTTCGCCGAGCCGCTCAAGCGTGGCGTCGACACCTTCCGCGTGTACGTCGAGGGCTGGTACGACGGTGGCTTCCAGGATGTGATCTACCACCCCGGCAGCTCGCCGGAGATCCGCGCCATGATCAGCTCGATCCTCGCCGGCTATGCCTGGGACACGCGCAACCCGTTCGTCGCCGAACCCAAGCGGCGCCTGCGCACCCTGGCCGAGTTGTGCGCGAGGGAACCGGCATGAACCAGCGCCCGTACCTCAGCGACACCTACGTCGAGGAAACCCGCATCGGTTTCCGCTTCCTCGCCAGCCACGTCTGGCAGCACCATGTGCTGCGCGTGGCGATCAACGACCTGCGCCAGCTGTTCGACGGCGAGCCGCCCCAGGCGCCGGTGCTGCTCGACGCCGGCTGCGGCCAGGGCAAGTCGTTCAAGCACCTGCAGCAGGTGTTCGCCCCCGCCAGGCTGCTGGGCACCGACGCCGACCCGCACAGCCTCGAACTGAGCGCCGCCGAGGCCCGCCGCCTGGGCCTCGAAGTGGAGCTGCAGGGCAGCGACTGCGCCCGGCTGCACTACCCGGACGCCAGCGTCGACATGCTGTTCTGCCACCAGACCTTCCACCACCTGGTGGAGCAGGAAAAGGCCCTGGCCGAGTTCTACCGGGTGCTCAAGCCCGGTGGCTACCTGCTGTTCGCCGAGTCCACCGAGGCCTACATCGATACCTGGGTGATCCGCTGGTTCTTCCGTCACCCCATGCACGTGCAGAAGAGCGCCGAGGGCTACTTGCAGATGCTGCGCGAGCAGGGCTTCGAGTTCGGCCCGCGCAACGTTTCGTACCCGTACCTGTGGTGGAGTCGCGCCAAAGACTTCGGCCTGCTCGAGCGCCTGGGCCTGCGCCAGCCGCCACCGGTCGGCCAGCGCGAAGAGACGCTGGTCAACGTGGTGGCGCGCAAGCCTCTGGAGCAGCCATGAAACACCTGCTGGCGATCACCCTGTGCCTGTTGCTCGGCGCCTGCGCCGCGCGCCCGCCGCTGCCGGCGCAACTGCCGGTGCTGCAACTGCCCCAGCAACTGCATGTCGAACGTGAACAGGCCGGCCAGCGCCAGGACTGGCTGCTGGTGATCCAGGGCGAGCACGGCCACCTGCGCTGGTCGCTGCTCGACCTGCTGGGTATCCCCCAGGCACGCCAGCTGCTCGATGGCCAGCAATGGCAGGCCGACGGCCTGCTGCCGCCGAACCCGGCCGCGCGCGAGCTGTTCGCCGCCGTGCTGTTCGCCCTGACCCCGCCCGGGCAGCTGGCACAGCTTTATCCACAGGCGCGTCAGGACAACGAGCGGCGCTGGCTGGGCGAGCGCTGGCAGGTCACCTATCGGGCCGCCGACGCCTTCGACTTGAACCTCGGCGAGGGCCTGCGCTATGTAGTCGACCCTCTGCCCCGCGAGGACACCCCATGACCGCCTACCTCAATGCCCTGGGCCTGGTCTGCGCCCTTGGCCAAGGCCAGGCCGACGTGGCCGCGCGCCTGTTCGCCGGCGACTGTTCCGGCATGCAGCCTGCACCGGGCTGGATCCCCGAGCGCCAGCCTCCGGTCGGTGCGGTGAGCGGCGCCCTGCCCGCCGTGCCGCGGCCCGAGCAGCACAGCCGCAACAACCAGCTGCTGTACGCCGCGGCCCTGCAGATCGAGCCGGCCATCCGCCAGGCCATCGCCCGCCATGGCGCCAACCGGGTCGCGGTGATCCTCGGCACCAGCACCTCGGGCATTGCCGAGGCCAGCGCAGGCATTGCCCAGTACCTGGGCAGCGGGCAGTTCCCTGCCGAGTACCGCTACGCCGAGCAAGAACTGAGCGCACCGGCCAACTTCCTCGCCGACTGGCTGCAACTGAGCGGCCCGGCCTACGTGATCTCCACCGCCTGCACCTCCAGCGGCCGCGCCCTGCTCAGCGCCCGGCGCCTGCTCGACCTGGGGCTGTGCGACGCGGTGCTGTGCGGCGGGGTCGACAGCCTGTGCGGCCTGACCCTCAACGGCTTCGGCGCCCTGGAAGCGATCAGCGAGCAGCGCTGCAAGCCGTTTTCGGCCAACCGCGACGGCATCAACATCGGCGAGGCCGCGGCCTTGTTCCTGATGACCCGCGAAGGCAATGCCGACGGCGCCACCGTCGCGCTGCTGGGGGCCGGCGCCAGCTCCGACGCCCACCACATCTCCGCGCCCGACCCGACCGGTGCCGGCGCCTTGCAGTGCATGGGCAAAGCACTGGACAATGCCGGCCTTGCGCCCGCACAGATCGATTACCTGAACCTGCACGGCACCGCCACGGCGCACAATGACGCCATGGAAAGCCTGGCCGTGCACACGCTGTTCGGCGCCACGCTGCCCTGCTCGTCGAGCAAGCCGATGACCGGCCACACCCTGGGCGCCGCCGGCGCGCTGGAAGCGGCGTTCTGCTGGCTGGCCCTGAGCGCGCACAACCCCGAGGGGCTGCTGCCGCCGCATGTGTGGGACGGCCAGCAGGACCCGGCGCTGCCGGCCCTGGCCCTGGTCGATGGCAGCCAGCGCCTGAGGGCGCAGCGTCCACGCCGATTGATGAGCAACTCGTTCGCCTTCGGCGGCAACAACGTCAGCCTGATTCTCGGAGACACCCCATGATCCCCTGGCCCCTGGCCGAGCTGCTGCCCCACGCCGGCGACATGATCCTGATCGACCAGGTCGACCGCTGCGACGACGAGCAGATCCACACCCGCGCCACCGTGCGCCCCGGCGGCCTGTTCAACCGCGCCGACGGCAGCCTGCCGGCCTGGCTCGGCGTCGAGCTGATGGCCCAGAGCGTGGCGGCCTATGCCGGCTGCCGTGCGCGGCGCAATGGCCAGCCGGTCGAGCTGGGCTTCCTGCTCGGCACGCGCAGGTTCGAGTGCGATGTCGAGCACTTCCCGGCCGGCGCCGAGCTGCACATCCACGCCCTGCGTTCGCTCGAAGACGAGAACGGCATGGGCGTGTTCGAATGCCACCTGCGCGGCCCCGGCCTTTACGC
The DNA here is from genome assembly GCF_044749485.1 of Pseudomonas sp. NPDC089401. Lineage (NCBI taxonomy): Bacteria > Pseudomonadati > Pseudomonadota > Gammaproteobacteria > Pseudomonadales > Pseudomonadaceae > Pseudomonas > Pseudomonas sp. NPDC089401. The sequence continues at coordinate 366,507 of NZ_JBIVIA010000004.1, forward strand.
CAGCGCCCGCCTGAACGTCTACCGTCCGCCGCAAGCGGCCAGTTACCTGGCCGAAGCCGGCCCAGAGGAGTCCTCCCATGACTGATACCATCCTGGTTACCGGTTCCAGCCGTGGCATCGGCCGCGCCATCGCCCTGCGCCTGGCCCGGGCCGGCTTCGACCTGGTACTGCATTGCCGCAGCGGCCGCGCCGAGGCCGATGCGGTGGCCGAGGAAGTCCGGGCGCTGGGCCGGCAGGCACGGGTGCTGCAGTTCGACATCGGCGACCGCGCCGCCTGCCGGGCCATCCTCGAAAGCGACGTGGAAAGCTTCGGCGCCTACTACGGCGTGGTGTGCAACGCCGGGCTGACCCGCGATGGCGCCTTCCCGGCGCTCACCGACGATGACTGGGACCAGGTGCTGCGCACCAACCTCGACGGTTTCTACAACGTCCTGCAGCCACTGACCATGCCGATGATCCGCCGCCGCGCGCCGGGTCGCATCGTCTGCATCACCTCGGTTTCCGGGCTGATCGGCAACCGTGGCCAGGTCAACTACAGCGCCTCCAAGGCCGGCCTGATCGGCGCCGCCAAGGCCCTGGCGATCGAGCTGGGCAAGCGCCGCATCACCGTCAACTGCGTGGCCCCCGGGCTGATCGACACGGCCATGCTCGACGAGCACGTGCCGGTGGAGGAACTGATGAAGATGATCCCGGCCGGGCGCATGGGCACCCCTGCAGAGGTGGCCGGCGCGGTGAACTTCCTGATGTCGCCGGAGGCCGGCTACATCACCCGCCAGGTGCTGGCGGTGAACGGGGGGCTGTGCTGATGCGCCGCGTCGTCGTCACCGGCATGGCCGGCATCACCGCCCTGGGCAGCGACTGGGCGACCATCGCCGGGCATTTCGCCAACCAGCGCAGCGGCATCCGCCGCATGGACGAATGGGACCGGTTCGAGGAGCTGAACACGCGCCTGGCCGGCCCCATCGATGACTTCACGGTGCCCGCGCACTGGACCCGCAAGCAGCTGCGCAGCATGGGCCGGGTTTCGCGCCTGGCGGTGGCCGCCGCCGAACGCGCCCTGGCCGATGCCGGCCTGCTCGACGACCCGAGCATCCGCGACGGGCGCATGGGCGTGGCCTGCGGCTCGTCCACCGGCAGCACCGACGAGATCAAGGCGTTCGGCAACATGCTGCTGAATTCGGTAGCCGACGGCCTCAACGCCAACTCCTATGTGCGCATGATGCCGCACACCACCGCCGCCAACATCAGCATCTTCTTCGGCCTCACCGGGCGCCTGATCCCCACCTCCAGCGCCTGCACCAGCGGCAGCCAGGGCATCGGCTACGCCTATGAGGCGATCAAGTTCGGCCGCCTGCCGATGATGCTCGCCGGTGGCGCCGAGGAGCTGTGCCCGACCGAAGCCATGGTGTTCGACGCGCTGTACGCCACCAGCCTGAAGAACGACACCCCGCACCTCAGCCCGCGCCCCTACGACAGCGGCCGTGATGGCCTGGTAATCGGCGAGGGTGGCGGCATGCTGGTGCTCGAGGAGCTGGAACACGCCCTGGCCCGTGGCGCCAGGATCCACGCCGAGATCGTCGGTTTCGGCAGCAACGCCGACGGCCAGCACACCACCCGCCCCGAGCAGTTGACCATGCGCCGCGCCATGGAACTGGCCCTGGAAGACGCAGGCCTCGCCCCCGAGGCGATCGGCTACGTCAACGGCCACGGCACCGCCACCGAACAGGGCGACATCGCCGAGACCCTGGCCACCAGCAGCCTGTTCGGCCCGCGCATGCCGATCAGCTCGCAGAAGAGCTTCCTCGGCCACACCCTGGGCGCCTGTGGCGCGCTGGAGTCGTGGTTCAGCATCGAGATGATGAACAGCGACCGCTACGTGCACACGCTCAACCTCGACCAGGTCGACCCGCGCTGCGGCGAGCTGGATTACCTGCGCGGCGAGTTCCGCGCCATGAGCCACCAATACGTGATGAACAACAACTTCGCCTTCGGCGGGGTCAACACCTCGTTGATCTTCCGCCGCTGGCCGTAACCCCTACTGGAGAGCAAGGAATGTCCCCACTGATCCGCGCCGCGGCCCTGGGCCTGGCGCTGACCGCCCTGGCCGGCTGCACCTCGAAAGCGGTGCTCACCCCCTCGCGGCCGCTGGCCGCCGACCACAGCTATAGCCAGGCCCAGGTGCAGCAGGCAATCCTGATGGCCGTTGCCGAACGCGGCTGGACCGCCCGCAGCATCACCGCGCAGCGCATCCAGGCCGACATCACCGTGCGCAACACCTTCTATGCGGCGGTGAACATCGACTACACGCCCAGGGACTACCGCATCAGCTACCGCGACAGCCGCGGCATGGACTACGCCGACGGCAAGATCCACCGCAACTACAACCGCTGGGTGAAGAACCTGTCCGGCAGCATCCTGCGCCAGCTGAAAACCTACGACACGCAGAAGCTCCTGCTGCAGCAGCAACAGAGCCTCAGCCAGCAGTCATCCGATACCCTCAACTGAACCAAGGAAGACCCCATGCGCCTGAAGACCCTAACCGCCGCCACCGCCCTGCTACTGGCCGCCCTGCCAGGCATCAGCCAGGCTCGCGACACTGCGCTGTACCTGCCGTTCGACAAGGTGGTGCAGCAGATGCTGGCCGAGAAGAAGCTCGACGGTTCGGTGAAGTTCTACCTGGCCGGTGTGCAGCCGCGCGGCAAGGTCAAGGTGCTCAGCCCCGCGGCCGTCACCAACAAGAAGACCAACGCCTTCAACAAGAGCGACGAAGCGGCCTGCGAGTGGGCCCTGCAGTCGGCCCTGCTGACCATGCAGGATGCGGCGAAGAAGGTGAGTGCCAACGCGGTGACCAACATCGTCAGCTACTACAAGCGCAACGAACGCAAGGATGCCGCGACCTATGAATGCCATGCCGGTGCAGTGATCGCCGGCGTTGCGATCAAGGGTGACCTGGCGCGCGTGGACTGATCGCCAGTAGCTGCCCCTGCGTGATTCTGTGGGAGCGGGTTCACCCGCGAACACCGGCGAAGCCGGTGCCATTCACCGTGGTGCCTGCTTCGCGGCGGTTCGACGCCTCGATGAACCCGCTCCCACAGAGACCGTATGAATGGCAGGCTCGAAATGCTTCAGCCCTGGACCTGCCCGGTCACCAGCTCGGCAAAGGCCCTGGCCATCGCCGAGCTGCCGCGCTCGCGCTGCACCAGCCACACCGCCGACATCGCCTCCTCATCCAGCAATGTGCGATACACCACCCCTTCGATCTGCATGCGCTTGAACGACGCCGGCAGCACCGACACCCCCAACCCCGCCGACACCAGCCCGATGATGGTCATCGCCTCGCCCGCCTCCTGGGCGAAATGCGGGCTGAACCCCGCCTGCCGCGCCAGGCTCAGCAACTGCGCATGCAGGCCGCTGCCATAGCTGCGCGGGAAGAACACGAACGGTTCATGGGCCAGCGCCGCCATGTGCACGCCGGCTTCCGTGCCTGCGGCCAGCGGATGCGAGGCGTTGATCACCGCTACCAGCGGCTCGCGGAACAATTCGGTGGCCACCAAGCCTTCCGGCAGCGGCATGGGCCGCATCAGCCCCACTTCGATGGACTCGTCGAACACCCCCTCGGCGACATCGCGGCTGCTCATTTCCTTGAGGTTCAGGTGCACCGCCGGAAAGCGCTGGCGGAAGGCATGGATCGCCTTGGGGATCTTCGAGGTGAATGGCGCCGACGAGGTGAAACCGATCTTCATTTCCCCCAGCTCACCGAGCTGCGCGCGGCGTGCGACGTCGGCGGCCTTTTCCACCTGCGCCAGCACCTGGCGCGCCTCTTCGAGGAATAGCCGGCCCGCCTCGCTGAGCTCGACCCGACGATTGGTACGCTCGAACAGGCGCGCCCCCAGCTCCTGCTCGAGGGCCTGGATCTGCTGGCTCAAGGGCGGCTGGGAAATGCCCAGTTGCTGGGCCGCACGGCCGAAGTGCAGCTCTTCGGCGACGGCGATGAAGTAACGCAGGTGGCGCAGTTCCATGGTCAGCTCCGAACAGGTCGCTAAACGTCTTAAATAGGTCGAACAATATATTGGATCTAATCATTAGCCAGCTATATGCTTTTTTTCATTGCGCCAGAGGTACCCCCCGTGAAAACTGCTGTAGCCCCCCTTCCCGCCGAGCCCGAATCTGCCATCCTCAACGACATGTGGATCGAAAAGGGCACCCCCGCCTTCATGAAGACCGTGCTGGCGCTGTTCAGCGGCGGCTTCGCCACCTTCGCCCTGTTGTACTGCGTGCAGCCGATGATGCCGCTGCTGTCGAAGGAATTTTCCATCAACGCGGCCCAGAGCAGCCTGGTGCTGTCGGTGTCGACCGCCATGCTGGCGTTCGGCCTGCTGGTCACCGGGCCGATCTCCGACCGCATCGGGCGCAAACCGGTGATGGTCTTCGCCCTGGTCTGCGCCGCCCTGTCGACCCTGGCCAGCGCCGTGATGCCGAGCTGGGAACTGGTGCTGGCCACTCGCGCCCTGGTCGGCCTGTCGCTGAGCGGCCTGGCGGCGGTGGCGATGACCTACCTCAGCGAAGAGATCCACCCGCAGCACATCGGCCTGGCCATGGGCCTGTACATCGGCGGCAACGCCATCGGCGGCATGAGCGGGCGCCTGATCACCGGCGTGCTGATCGACTTCGTCAGCTGGCACACGGCGATGCTGGCCATCGGCGGCCTGGCCCTGGTGGCGGCGCTGGTGTTCTGGAAGGTGCTGCCCGAATCGCGCAACTTCCGCCCGCAGCAGATGAATCCGCGCAGCCTGCTCGATGGCTTCGTGATGCACTTCAAGGACGCCGGCCTGCCGTGGCTGTTCCTCGAGGCGTTCCTGCTGATGGGCGCGTTCGTCACCCTGTTCAACTACATCGGCTATCGCCTGCTGGCAGAGCCGTACCACATGAACCAGGCACTGGTCGGGCTGCTCTCGGTGGTGTACCTGTCGGGTATCTACAGCTCGGCGCAGGTCGGCGCCCTGGCCGACAAGCTGGGCCGGCGCAAGGTGTTCTGGGCCAGTATCGTGGTGATGGCCGGGGGCTTGCTGATGACCCTGGCCAGCCCGCTGGCGCTGGTGATCGTCGGCATGCTGGTGTTCACCTTCGGCTTCTTCGGCGCGCACTCGGTGGCCAGCAGCTGGATCGGCCGCCGGGCGTTGAAGGCCAAGGGGCAGGCTTCGTCGCTGTACCTGTTCTGCTATTACGCCGGGTCGAGCGTGGCGGGTACGGCGGGCGGGGTGTTCTGGCACCAGTGGGGGTGGAACGGGATCGGGATGTTCATCGGCAGCTTGCTGGCGGTGGCGTTGCTGGTGGCGTGGCGGTTGAGCAAGTTAGCTCCGAAATCGAGCTAAACCTTGGGGCCGCTTTGCGGCCCTATCGCGACACAAGGCCGCTCCTACAGGGATCGCGTAACCCCTGTAGGAGCGGCCTTGTGTCGCGATAGGCTGCAAAGCAGCCTCCAAAATCTCGGATCAGTTGATGATCTCGACGATATCCACATCCACTTCGCGGCTCATCAGGTGCTTCTCCACTTCGCCAGTCAGCTTGACCTTGGTCTTGTCGTTGAACGGCGTCGGCGGCAAGTCCTCATTGTCGATTTCGACGGTGATGGTGCCGGTGTTGTCCTTGAATTCGTACTTGTCGTCGTTGTTGATCTTCTTGGTCACGTAGCCTTGCAGCACCACCGGGGTGTCGTCGGCAGCCTCCTTGGCGGCGGCTACGGTGGTCACCGACTGGGCACCCGGGCCGGTATAGCCGGCCGCCAGGGCGGCGGTGCTGAACAGCGGGGCGAGGATCAGGGCGAGGTAACGGGTTTTCATGGGATCGGGTCCTGTTTGGGTTTCGATGGGCCCAGATTAACGACGATCGCTGAATCAAAGCTTAATCCAACAAAAAGCCCGGCACTTGGCCGGGCTTTTTGTTGCAGAGCACTTACTGGTGATACTGCGCCGACAGTTCATGCACGGCGTTGATGAACACGCCGGCATGCGCCGGGTCGACTTCCGGGGTGATGCCGTGGCCCAGGTTGAACACGTGGCCGGTGCCCTTGCCATAGCTGGCGAGGATGCGCGCGACTTCCTGGCGGATGGCTTCTGGCTTGGCGTAGAGCACGGTCGGGTCCATGTTGCCTTGCAGGGCCACCTTGTCACCCACGCGGCGACGGGCGTCGCCGATCTCGCAGGTCCAGTCCAGGCCCAGCGCGTCGGCACCGGCCTCGGCGATGCTTTCGAGCCACAGGCCGCCGTTCTTGGTGAACAGGATCACCGGCACCTTGCGCCCTTCGTGTTCGCGGATCAGGCCGCTGACGATCTTGCGCATGTAGGCCAGGGAGAACTCCTGGTAGGCCGCCGCCGACAGGTTGCCGCCCCAGGTGTCGAAGATCTGCACCGCCTGGGCACCGGCGAGGATCTGCCCGTTGAGGTAGCTGGTGACCGACTGGGCCAGCTTGTCCAGCAGCAGGTGCAGGGCCTGCGGGTTGTCGTAGGCCATCGCCTTGGTCTTGCGGAAGTCCTTCGACGAGCCGCCCTCGACCATGTAGGTGGCCAGGGTCCAGGGGCTGCCGGAGAAGCCGATCAGCGGCACACGGCCATTGAGTTCGCGGCGGATGGTGCTGACCGCGTCCATCACGTAGCCGAGGTCTTTCTGCGGGTCGGGAATCGGCAGCGCTTCGATGTCGGCCGGGGTGCTGATGGTCTTCTTGAAACGCGGGCCTTCGCCGGTTTCGAAGTACAGGCCAAGGCCCATGGCGTCGGGGATGGTGAGGATGTCGGAGAACAGGATTGCCGCGTCCAGCGGGTAGCGCTCCAGCGGCTGCAGGGTGACCTCGCAGGCGAACTGCGGGTTCATGCACAGGCTCATGAAATCACCGGCCTTGGCGCGGCTGGCGCGGTATTCCGGCAGGTAGCGGCCGGCTTGGCGCATCATCCAGACAGGGGTGACGTCCACGGGTTGCTTGAGCAGCGCGCGCAGGAAACGATCGTTCTTCAGGGCAGTCATGTCGGCATCCGGAAAAATAGTGCGGGCATTTTCTCAGACGCCAGCGCAAAAGGCACGGCCAAGGCCATGCGTTTTGTCTATTGGGTGCCACAGATCAAACGATTTTGTATACAAACGTGTTGAGAAGGATGGCACCGGCTTCGCCGGTGTTCGCGGCTAAAGCCGCTCCCACAGGTACTGCGCTGGCTTCGAAGCTGCGCGTTCCCTGTGGGAGCGGCTTTAGCCGCGAATGCGATGGGTCAGACTTCGAGGTAGTCCAGGATCCCTTCGGCGGCGTTGCGGCCTTCGAAGATGGCAGTCACCACCAGGTCCGAACCGCGCACCATGTCGCCGCCGGCGAAGATCTTCGGGTTGCTGGTCTGGTGCTTGAACTTGCCTTGTTCCGGTGCCACCACGCGGCCCTGGCTGTCCATCTGGATGCCATGCTGCTCGAACCACGGCGCCGGGCTCGGGCGGAAGCCGAAGGCGATCACCACGGCATCGGCCGGCAGGATTTCCTCGGAACCCGGGATCGGCTCGGGGCTGCGGCGGCCACGGGCATCCGGCTCGCCGAGACGGGTCTCGACCACCTTGACGCCTTCGACCCTGTCCTCGCCGACGATGGCGATGGGCTGGCGGTTGTAGAGGAACTTCACGCCCTCTTCCTTGGCGTTCTTCACCTCTTTGCGCGAACCCGGCATGTTGGCTTCGTCACGGCGATAGGCACAGGTCACCGACTTGGCACCCTGGCGGATCGAGGTACGGTTGCAGTCCATCGCGGTGTCGCCACCGCCCAGCACCACGACCTTCTTGCCCTGCATGTCGACGAAGTCTTCCGGCGATTTCTCGAAACCGAGGTTGCGGTTGACGTTGGCGATCAGGAAGTCCAGCGCGTCGTGCACGCCTGGCAGGTCCTCGCCCGGGAAACCGCCCTTCATGTAGGTGTAGGTGCCCATGCCCATGAACACTGCATCGTACTCGGCGAGCAGTTGTTCCATGGTGATGTCCTTGCCCACCTCGGTGTTCAGGCGGAACTCGATGCCCATGCCGGTGAAGACTTCGCGGCGATTGCTCAGCACGGTCTTTTCCAGCTTGAACTCGGGGATGCCGAAGGTCAGCAGGCCACCGATCTCGGGATTCTTGTCGAACACCACCGGGGTGACGCCGCCACGCACCAGCACGTCGGCGCAGCCAAGGCCGGCCGGGCCGGCACCGATGATGGCGACGCGCTTGCCGGTCGGCTTGACCTTGGACATGTCCGGGCGCCAGCCCATGGCGAAGGCGGTGTCGGTGATGTACTTCTCCACCGAGCCGATGGTCACCGCGCCGAAGCCGTCGTTCAGGGTGCAGGCACCCTCGCACAGACGGTCCTGCGGGCACACGCGGCCGCACACTTCCGGCAGGGTGTTGGTCTGGTGCGACAGTTCCGCCGCGGCCAGGATGTTGCCTTCGGAAACCAGCTTCAACCAGTTGGGGATGAAGTTGTGCACCGGGCACTTCCACTCGCAGTACGGGTTACCGCAGCCCAGGCAGCGGTGCGCCTGTTCCACGGATTGCTGCGGCTTGAACGGTTCGTAGATTTCCACGAACTCCTTCTTGCGCTGGCGCAGCAGCTTTTTCTTCGGGTCCTTGCGGCCCACTTCGATGAACTGGAAGTCGTTGTTCAGACGTTCAGCCATTTTTCAAAACCTCTTTACCGCAGTTGCCGGCCTCGGGCCGCAAGCTGCAAGACGATCACTTGAGCACGACGGGCCCCGCGCACGGGGCCGTCACTTGCAGCTGTTCTTACTGCGGGTTGGCACGGGTGCTGGACAGCAGTTGCTTGAGGTTGGCCGCCTTCGGCTTGACCAGCCAGAAGCGCCGCACGTAGTCGTCCAGGTTCTCGAAGAGCTCACGCCCCCACTCGCTGCCGGTCTCTTCCACGTACTCGCCCAGGACCCGCGCCAGGTGGCTGCGGTAGGCTTCCATCGCTTCACCACTGATGCGCTGGATTTCCACCAGCTCGTGGTTGAGTTTGTCGACGAAGCTGTTGTCCATGTCGAGCACGTAGGCGAAGCCGCCAGTCATGCCAGAACCGAAGTTGTAACCGGTCTTGCCCAGGACGCAGACAAAGCCACCGGTCATGTATTCACAGCAGTGATCGCCAGTGCCCTCGACAACAGCGTGGGCGCCGGAGTTACGCACAGCGAAGCGCTCGCCCGCGGTGCCGGCGGCGAACAGCTTGCCGCCGGTGGCGCCGTACAGGCAGGTGTTGCCGACGATGGCGCTGTGCTGGGTGGCGAACGGGCTGCCGGCCGGTGGCACGATGGTCACCTTGCCGCCGGTCATGCCCTTGCCGACGTAGTCGTTGGCGTCGCCCTGCAGGTGCAGGTTCAGGCCACCCGCGTTCCACACGCCGAAGCTCTGGCCCGCGGTGCCCTTGAAGCGGAAGGTGATCGGCCTGGCGGCCATGCCCTGGTTGCCGTACAGCTTGGCGATTTCGCCAGAGATACGGGCACCGATGGAACGGTCGCAGTTGCAGATGTCGAGGCTGAACTCGCCACCGGCCTGGTCGCGGATCGCCGGCAGGGCCATCTCGACCATCTTCTCGGCCAGCTCGCCCTTGTCGAACGGCGGGTTCTTGTCCACTTCGCAGAACTGCGGCTTGTCGGCCGGGATGTGCGAGCTGCCCAGCAGCGGGGTCAGGTCCAGGTACTGCTGGCGCTCGGTGTCGCCTGGCAGCACGTCGAGCAGGTCGGTACGGCCGATCAGCTCGCCGAGGCTGCGCACGCCCAGCTTGGCCAGCCATTCACGGGTTTCTTCGGCGACGAAGGTGAAGAAGTTGATCACCATGTCGACGGTGCCGATGTAGTGGTCCTTGCGCAGCTTGTCGTTCTGGGTGGCAACGCCGGTGGCGCAGTTGTTCAGGTGGCAGATGCGCAGGTACTTGCAGCCCAGGGCGATCATCGGCGCGGTGCCGAAGCCGAAGCTCTCGGCGCCGAGGATGGCCGCCTTGATCACGTCCAGGCCGGTCTTCAGGCCGCCGTCGGTCTGCACCCGCACCTTGCCGCGCAGGTCGTTGCCGCGCAGGGTCTGGTGGGTTTCGGCCAGGCCCAGTTCCCACGGGGCGCCGGCGTACTTGATCGAGGTCAGCGGCGAAGCGCCGGTGCCGCCGTCGTAGCCGGAGATGGTGATCAGATCGGCATAGGCCTTGGCCACGCCGGCGGCGATGGTGCCAACGCCGGCTTCGGCCACCAGCTTGACCGAGACCAGGGCCTGCGGGTTGACCTGCTTGAGGTCGTAGATCAGCTGGGCCAGGTCTTCGATCGAATAGATGTCGTGGTGCGGCGGTGGCGAGATCAGGGTCACGCCCGGCACCGCATAGCGCAGCTTGGCGATCAGGCCGTTGACCTTGCCGCCTGGCAGCTGGCCGCCTTCGCCGGGCTTGGCGCCCTGGGCGACCTTGATCTGCAGCACTTCGGCGTTGACCAGGTATTCCGGGGTCACGCCAAAGCGGCCGGTGGCCACCTGCTTGATCTTCGAGCTGCGGATGGTGCCGTAGCGCGACGGGTCTTCGCCGCCCTCACCGGAGTTGGAGCGCGCGCCCAGGCGGTTCATCGCCTCGGCCAGGGCCTCGTGGGCCTCCGGCGACAGCGCGCCCAGGGAGATACCGGCGGAGTCGAAGCGCTGGAGAATGGCCTCCAGCGGCTCGATCTGCTCCAGTGGCAGGGCCTGGTCGGCCACTTTCACCTTGAGCAGGTCGCGGATCATCGACACCGGGCGCTGGTCGACCAGCGTGGTGTATTCCTTGAACTTGGCGTAGTCGCCCTGCTGCACGGCAGCCTGCAGGGTGTTGACCACGTCCGGGTTGTAGGCGTGGTATTCGCCACCGTGGACGAACTTCAGCAGGCCACCTTGCTGGATCGGCTTGCGCGCGCTCCAGGCTTCGGCGGCCAGCAGCTTCTGGTCGCCTTCGAGGTCGACGAAGCGCGCGCCCTTGATGCGGCTGGACACGCCCTTGAAGCTCAGGCCGACCACTTCCTCGGACAGGCCGATGGCTTCGAACAGCTGCGCGCCACGGTACGAGGTGATGGTCGAGATACCCATCTTCGAGAGGATTTTCAGCAGGCCCTTGGAGATGCCTTTGCGGTAGTACTTGAAGACTTCGTCCAGGTCGCCCAGCACTTCGCCGGTGCGGATCAGGTCGGCCAGCACTTCGTAGGCCAGGTACGGGTACACGGCCGAGGCGCCGAAGCCCAGCAGCACGGCGAAGTGGTGCGGGTCACGGGCGGTGGCGGTCTCGACCAGGATGTTGCTGTCGCAACGCAGGCCCTGTTCGGTCAGGCGGTGGTGCACCGCGCCAACGGCCAGCGACGCATGCACCGGCAGCTTGCCCGGGGCGATGTAGCGGTCGCTCAGCACCAGCTGGGTCTTGCCGCCGCGCACCGCTTCTTCCGCCTGGTCGGCGATGTTGCGGATGGCGGCTTCCAGGCCGATGCTCTCGTCGTAGTTGAGGTCGATCAGCTGGCGCTCGAAACCTTCGCGCTCCAGGCTCATCAGCGAACGCCACTTGGCGGGCGAGATGACCGGTGAGCTGAGGATCACCCGCGAAGCATGCTCCGGGGACTCCTGGAAGATGTTGCGCTCGGCGCCCAGGCAGATTTCCAGGGACATGACGATCGCTTCGCGCAGCGGGTCGATCGGTGGGTTGGTCACCTGGGCGAACTGCTGGCGGAAGAAGTCGTACGGCGAACGCACGCGCTGGGACAGCACGGCCATCGGCGTGTCGTCGCCCATCGAGCCGACCGCTTCCTGGCCTTGCTCGCCGAGCGGGCGCAGCACCTGGTCACGCTCCTCGAAGGTGACCTGGAACATCTTCATGTATTGCTTGAGCTGGTCAGCGTCGTAGCTGGCCGCGCCCTGGTCGTCGGTCAGGGTCGCCTGGATGCGCGTGGCGTGCTGACGCAGCCAGCGCTTGTACGGGTGGCGCGACTTCAGACGGTTGTCGATGGCGTCGGTGTCGAGGATCTGGCCGGTCTCGGTGTCCACGGCAAGGATCTGCCCCGGGCCGACCCGGCCTTTGGCCAGGACTTCGTCAGGCTGGTAGCCCCACACGCCGATTTCCGAGGCGATGGTGATGTAGCCATTGGTCGTGGTCACCCAGCGCGCCGGGCGCAGGCCGTTGCGGTCGAGCAGGCACACCGCGTGGCGGCCTTCGGTCATGACGATGCCGGCCGGGCCGTCCCACGGCTCCATGTGCATGGAGTTGTATTCGTAGAAGGCGCGCAGGTCGGCGTCCATGGTCTCGACGTTCTGCCAGGCTGGCGGCACCAGCATGCGCACGCCGCGGAACAGGTCGATGCCGCCGGTGACCATCAGCTCCAGCATGTTGTCCATGCTCGAGGAGTCGGAACCGACGCGGTTGACCAGCGGGCCGAGCTCTTCGAGGTCGGGGATCAGGTCGTTGGCGAACTTGGTGCGACGGGCCATGGCCCAGTTGCGGTTGCCGGTGATGGTGTTGATCTCGCCGTTGTGGGCGAGGAAGCGGAACGGCTGCGCCAGCGGCCATTTCGGCAGGGTGTTGGTGGAGAAGCGCTGGTGGAACACGCAGATCGCGGTCTGCAGGCGCTCGTCACCGAGGTCCGGATAGAACGCCGCGAGATCGCGCGGCATCATCAGGCCTTTGTAGATGATGGTCTTGTGCGAGAAGCTGCAGATGTAGTGGTCGGCGTCGTGGGCGTTGGCCACGGACGAACGGCGACGGGCACTGAACAGCTTGATGGCGAATTCCTGATCGCTCAGGCCTTCACCGCCGATGAACACCTGTTCGATCTGCGGCAGGCGCTCCAGGGCCAGGCGGCCGAGCACGCTGGTATCGATCGGGACCTTGCGCCAGCCGACCAGCTTGAGGCCGGCGGCGACGATTTCGCGGTCCATGTTGGCCCGGGCGGCTTCGGCTTTGACCGGGTCCTGGTTGAAGAACACCATGCCGACGGCGTACTGCTTGGGCAGCTCGACGGCGAAGTGTTCCTGGGCCACGGCACGCAGGAATTGATCAGGCTTCTGCATGAGCAGACCGCAACCGTCACCGGTCTTGCCGTCGGCGTTGATGCCGCCGCGGTGGGTCATGCAGGTCAGCGCCTGCATGGCGGTTTGCAGAAGGTGGTGGCTCGGCTCGCCCGTCATATGGGCGATCAGGCCAAAACCACAGTTGTCCTTGAATTCTTCGGGATGGTACAGACCTGTTTTCATAGACACTTTCTCACCAGGTTCACCTCTCAACCGGAGGCAAATCTCTTTTATGTACAACCACTTACCATCCACGCCGATCAAATGCCAGCTTTTTTGCGGTGGCCATGGAAAACCATTGTTGCACAGCGACAGTCATACCCACAAATTTTCATGTCTCACCATTGAAAATTTATGTCGCAATTTTGAATGTTTTTGCGCCGGATGCCGTGATAGCGGCTTGGCTCGAGTCTGAAGCGTTTCAGCCCTGACTGCAAGGTTGGCTTGTGGCCGGCAGTCTGGGACAGAAAAGCCTGCCGCGCTTGAAGCGCAGCAGGCTAGTCGAAAGTCAGTAATCGCTCAGCAACTGGGCGGCGGGGTGCTGCCGCCCGGCAGGTATCAGCGGGCCGAGGCCAGCTCTTGTTGGACGCTGGCGACGGTACGTGGCCAAGGTTTACCAGCCTGGACCTTCGCTGGCAAGTTCTTGATTGCCGCAACCGCCGCATCGCGGTTGGCGAAGCTGCCGTAAGTGATCACGTACAGCGGCTTGCCCTGCAGGTTTTTCTTGAAGTAGCGATAGTCGCCACCCTGTGCCTTGACGAACGCCTGGGCCGACGCCTCGGAGCTGGTGCCGAGGATCTGCACCACGTAGTTGCCTGGCTTCTGGCCCGAGTACCAGCCGCTGTTGCCAGCGCCGCCAGCGGCCGGCTTCTCGACCGGTTTGGCGGCAGGCTTGGCAGTGGCGACCTGGGTCGGCGCGGGTGCCGGCTTGGCAGCTGCCACCGGCTTGGCCGGCTGGGTCGCGACAGGCTTGGGTGCCGGTGCAACCGGCTGCGCCGGCGCGGTGGCCTGGGCCATGCTCGGGGCCGGGCCGGCCGGCACGCCCTGGGGCGGCGCGGTGGTGGTCACGGTTGGCGGAACGGCAGGCTGCAGCGCGGTGTTACCGGCCGGGCCACCCTCTTCGCCGTCACCCATGCCGGCGGCCTGGGCCAGTGGCTCGCGCATCACCGGCTGCGACTGGCCCACCAGTGGCAGCGGCATCGGCTGCGACTGGCCGGAGAACTCGATGGCCGGGTTGCCGTTGTTCGACTGGGCGCCACCTGGCTGGCCTTCGCCCAGTGGCAACTGGGCCTGGGCCACAGGCGCCTCGGCGGGGGCCTTGTCGCTCTTCTTCGGCATCAGAACCGCGGCACCAACGGCGACCACGACGACAGCGGACAGCGCGAGCACGTGTTTCTTAGGCATTTTGAACCCCATGGCTGGTCGCTTGGCCGTGGTACGGCTGGCGATCATGGCTTCGATCAAGGAATCGCGGGCGACCTGGTTGATATTGCCTGGCCATCCGTCGGAGTTTTCATGGATATCGACAAGCTGTTCACGGCTGAACACCTCGATGCCCCGGCCAGCACCTTCCAGGCGCTGTTCCAGGTACTCGCGGGTTTCTTCCTCGCTGTAGGGCGCGAGCTCGATGATGTGGAAGCGCTCTTCCTCGACATTGATCTCGTCCAGCCCGGCAATCAGCGACGGCTCACCGAACAGGAACACGTGCGGGCGCCCTTCCGGGAGGCCTGCCGCCAGTTCCAGCAACGCTTGGAGTGCCGACTCGTCGAGTTGTTCCGCATCGTCCACCAGCAAGTAGACTTCCTGGCCGGTCAGCGCCAGTTGCACCACCTTGTTCAGGATCGCCTGAACCTCGAGCTGGCCCACGTCCAGCGACTGCGCCACCTGGCCGAGCACGCTGGCAGCATCGCTGGCGCCGCGGGCGGACACCACCACACTGAGCACCGACTGCTTGTTGGTGCTGGCCACCAGGGCCTGGCGCAGCAGGGTCTTGCCGCTGCCCACCGGGCCGGTCACCACCAGCATCAGCTGGCTGTAGCGGGCCAGGTGGTGGAGCTGGCCGAGCACCGGCTTGCGCTGGGCGGGGAAGAACTTGAAGCCGGGCACACGCGGTGCGAACGGATCGTGGCTCAACTGGTAATGTTCGAGGAACGCCTCATCGGCATGCAAACTGGTCATTACGCTGTCACAACCTCAAAGCTGGGCCACGATCGCGCGGTAATCCGCCGACAATGTGGCCTGAAGAATCTCTTTCGGATAGTCGTCGGTGATCACCGCCTCGCCCAGCTGGCGCAGCAGCACCAGGCGCAGGCGGCCGTCGAGCACCTTTTTGTCGACCGCCATGTGCTCCATGAAATGCGCCGGGGTCATTTCCTGTGGTGGCACCACCGGCAAGCCTGCATCCTGCAGCAGGCGGATACCGCGATCGCGCTCGGCCTGGTCGATCCAGCCCAGGCGCATGGACATTTCCAGGGCCATTACCGTGCCCGCCGCCACGGCTTCGCCGTGCAGCCACACGCCATAGCCCATGTGGGTTTCGATGGCGTGGCCAAAGGTGTGGCCCAGGTTCAGCGTGGCGCGCACGCCGGACTCACGCTCATCGGCCCCCACCACCGCAGCTTTCGCCGCGCACGAGCGACGGATCGCCTCGGTCAGGGCCGCGCTGTCCAGGGTGCGCAGGGCCTGCATATTGTCTTCCAGCCAGGCCAGGAAAGGCTTGTCGCAGATCAGGCCATACTTGATCACTTCGGCCAGGCCCGCCGACAGCTCGCGCGCAGGCAGGGTCTTGAGGCTGGTGGTGTCGATCAGCACCGCGTTGGGCTGATAGAAGGCCCCGACCATGTTCTTGCCCAGCGGGTGGTTGATGCCGGTCTTGCCGCCGACCGACGAATCGACCTGGGACAACAGGGTGGTCGGTACCTGGATGAAGTCGACACCGCGCTGGTAGCAGGCCGCGGCGAAGCCGGCCATGTCCCCGATCACGCCGCCGCCGAGGGCGACGACCGTGGTGCGGCGGTCATGCCTGGCGGTCAGCAGGCCATCGAAGATCAGTTGCAGGGTCTGCCAGTTCTTGTGGGCTTCGCCGTCCGGCAGGATCACCGACACCACCGAGTAGGCACCGAGGGTCTTGCTCAGGCGTTCGAGATACAGAGGCGCGACGGTCTCGTTGGAAACGATGGCGACTTGCCGCCCGCGGATATGCGGCGCCAGCAGCTCGGGCTGGTCCAGCAGGCCTTCGCCAATGTAGATCGGGTAGCTGCGCTCGCCCAGGTCGACCTTTAGTGTCTGCATGTATCCCCACAATGTACTTGGGCGCGGCGTCGACTGAGCGTGCCACGCGGTAACGATGAACCTCGCCTCGGCGCCGGCCGAGAATAGTCCCGGCTTAGCGGGGCGGCAACTGCTGCAAGCGTTCGAGAATATCGAGCACCACCATGCGCGGCGGCCGTTCGTCGGTTTCCACGACCAGGTCGGCGATCTCGCGATACAGCGGGTCACGCGCCTCCAGCAGGGCACGCAGGGTCGCTTCCGGGTTGGCGGTGCGCAGCAACGGGCGGTTGCGGTCACGCGCGGTACGGCCGACCTGCTGCTCCACCGAGGCGTGCAGGTAGATCACCCGCCCCCCTCGATGCAGTGCCTGGCGGTTTTCCGCACGCATGACCGCGCCACCGCCGGTGGCCACGACCACGCCATCGAGCGCGCAGAGCTCGGCGATCATCGCCTGCTCACGGTCACGGAAACCCGGTTCGCCTTCACGATCGAAGATCCACGGGATGTTGGCGCCGGTTCGCAGTTCGATTTCCTTGTCGGAATCCTTGAACAGCAGGCGCAGTTCTTTGGCCAACAGGCGTCCGATGGTGCTCTTACCAGCGCCCATGGGCCCTACAAGTATCAAATTTCGCACAGAATCAACGACTCACAGCAATCGTCTGGTCACTCATGATACGCGGAGTCAGGAAGACCAGCAGCTCGGATTTTTTCTCTTGTAATGCATCGCGTCGAAACAGCCGCCCAACATACGGCAGATCGCCGAAAAATGGCACCTTGTCGACCACTTTGTTTTGTGCGGTAGAGTACACGCCCCCAATCACGATGGTTTCGCCATCCGCCACGCGGACCTTGGCATTGACCTCGTTCTTGCGGATCGGCGGCACGTCGTTGAGGGCATTGACGAAATCAGGCTCGTCCTTGGTCACCTTCACGGCCATGATCACCTTGCCATCCGGGGTGATCTGCGGGGTGACCTCCAGCGACAGCGAGGCTTCGCGGAAGGCCACCGAAGTGGCGCCGCTGCGGGTGGTTTCCTGGTAGGGCACCTCGGTGCCCTTGAGGATCCGGGCGGTTTCCTTGTCGGCAGTGACCACCTTGGGCTGGGAGATGATTTCGCCATTGCCGCTCTTCTCCATGGCGCTGAGCTCAAGGTCCAGCAGCACATCGCCACGCAATACCCCCAGGCCGACGCCGGCAGCGGCCCGCTCGACGCCGAGGTCGATGAACACATCCTTGCCCAGCTGGGCAGCCTCCTGGTAAAGAGCACCACCCCAGCGCACACCCAGCGACTTCTCATAGTCGACATTGGCCTCGACGATGCGCGCCTCGATCGAAACCTGGCGTACCGGCACATCCAGTTGCGCCACCAGTTGCCGCAGGTCGGCGATGCGCTCGGCGGGCAGATGCGCCACCAGCGTGTTGGTGCGGGTATCCACGCTCAGGCTGCCACGGCCGGTCAACGGGCCGTCGTCGGCCAGCGTCGACAACAGCAGTTCGGCGAGTTCGGAGGCTTCGGCATGGTGAATCGGCAGCAACTCGCGCTTCAACGGCTGCAACTGGGCATCGAGCACCTGGCCGATGCGGGCTTCACGGGATTGCTCTGCCAACTCGGCGGCTGGCGCGACCAGCAGCACGTTGCCCTCTTCACGCCGGGCCAGGCCCTTGCTGTGCAAGACCAGGTCCAGCGCCTGGTCCCAGGGAACATCCTGCAGGCGCAGCGTGATGCTGCCCTGCACTGCGTCGCTGGCCACCAGGTTGATGCCGGCGTAGTCGGCCAGCACCTGCAACACCGAACGCACTTCGACATCCTGGAAGTTCAGCGATATCGGTTCACCCCGATACGGCGCCGCCATCGCCACGGTCGCCGGCATCAGGCCCACCGCCACCCACTTCAACAGCTGCTTCATCGCCATCCCTGGCCTCCCCCTCAACGCTCTTCCTGAGCATCAGCATCACCGTTCGTTCGCGCCACACGCCGCCCACGAACAGCCGTTCCCGCACATCCAGTTGCTGCTCGCCGACCTGCGTCACGAGCCCACCATCGCGCCCCAGGCGATCACCGACCCGTACGCGATACAGCCGCCCCGCCGACGACAGCAACGCTTCATGCTCGAGCCCTCGCTGGAAGCTGCCGACCATTTCCAGCTGGGCCAGCGGCACGCGGGCCAGCCCCGTTTGCGTGACTCGGGTCGCCCAGGCGGAAAATGGATCGAGCGCTGGTGGCAGGGCTTCGTCCCGCGCGGGCACGTCGGCCAGGAACTTCGGCTCAGGTACCGGCCCATCGGCTCGATAGCCATTGACCCGCAGGTTCAAGCGCAACAATCCAGGCTTGCCATCCACTGGCACCAGCCGCAGATCTTCGGGACGCAGCAGACGAACCTGGCCAAGCCAGTCATCCAGCCACAGGCGCAGCGCCGCGTAACGCCCCACGACCTCGATGTCCAGCGGTGTAAGCCAGAAGCCGGGCTGCTTTACCTCATCCAGCACATCGAGGCGCTCGAAGTGCAGGCCATGGGCATGCCCCGATGCCGCCAGCTGGTCCAGCAGGTCGCTCATGCCTGCCCCGGCGGCAAGGCGCCAGCGGGCATCCAGCAGAAGCTGCCTGGCTTGCGCAAGCGCCTGACTGGCCGACACCAACGTCATGCCGTCCGCGGCCTGGGCCTGGTGCGCCTGCAGCAATGCGTTTCGCCTGTCGTCCTCCAGCGCCTGGAGCTGCGACCAGTGCGGCAGGCGAATGAGGCAACCGAGTACAAACAGCAGGAAACCTGCCATCACTGGCAGCGCAATACGTAACGCCCCTGATGGCTCGATGAGCGCCTGCCACACCGCGCGCTGCACCAGCTTCACGACCAGGCACCCGACAGGCGTGCCGTCAACAGGAACTCATCGCCGCCCGGCAGGCTCCTGACCTGCTTGAGTTCCAGTTCGCGCAGCACGCTGGAGCGTTCGAGGTCGCGCATGAACTGCGCCACCACGGCCGTGGAAGCTGCTACCCCGGCAATGCGCAGGTCTGCGCCCTGAATCTTCAACGCCACCAGCTGAACGCCTTCGGGCAAGGCCCGCTCCACGTCGCCGAAGAGCGCCGTGAGCAACGGCCGATCAGCACGCAGCCCCTCCAGCGCCGCAATTTGCGCCATTACCGCCTGGTGGGCCTGACTGATCTGCTCATGCTGTGTCACCTGCCGGGCAGCTGCATCGATTAAGATCTGCCGGGCGTCATTGGCCAGCGCCTGGCGCTGGACCCGCTGGCGGGCCAATTGGTCCATCAGCAGCACTGCACACAGGGCCAGAACCAGGCTGCCGACCAGCGTCAGGCCCAGGCGCCGCTGTGCTGCCTGGCGTTGCCGTTCACGCCAGGGCAGGAGGTTCAAGCGCAGCATCAGCGCATCCCTCCCAGGGCCAAGGCGCAGGCAAGTGTCATGGCGCTGTCGCTGCAATCCAGGCCAGCCACCGGCGGCAGCGGCCTGCACGGCACCCCCAGGGCTTCGCTCAGCCGGGCTGGCGCATCCCGCTCGACACCCTCGACCGCCGTGACGAACAGTTCGTCAGGGGCCAGGCCATCGCCAAAGACGCCAGCAGACCGCTCCAGCACCGCGCCAGCCGGCCATTCCCGGCGCAAGGGCAGTGCCTCCTGCCGCCAGCCATGCAACGTCAGGCTGCCAGCTTCGATACGCAGCAATGCCGCATCGCCACTGGCCTGGAGCGGAATCATCCGACGCAAGGCAATGCTGTCGACCTCTACCGCGTCCAGTTGCAGCCCCGCTTCGTCGAACACCGTCTCGTAGGGCCGCAACGCACTCTGCCGGCAAGCCGCCACCAGGATATCCCGGTGGCCTGGCCGCGCCGCCGAGGTACCCAGCACCTGGAAATCGAGGACCAGTTCCTCCAGGGGGAACGGAAACAGCTGTTCCGCATCCGCCAGCAACCGCGTTTCCCGCTCGCTGTCGGGCAGCCCGGCAGGCAGCTCGATCACCTTGCAGATCACCTGCGAGGCCGGTAATGCCACCGCGGCCCGGCGCTGCCGACTGCCGCATTGGCGGTGGGCACTGCGCAAGGCCGACGCGACCCGATCGAGGTCCTGCCAGCCGTTGGCGGCAGTGCCGGGGTCGAACGCCTGGTAGGCCCAGGCAATCCGTTCGCAGCACCCGCCGCGTCGGCGCAGTTGCGCCATGCGTATGGAGTCGGGAGCGATTTCCACCCCCAACAATGAACCGGCATCCTTGCCCAAGCGTCCAAGCATCTCGACTTCCTTGTTACAACCATGAACCCGCGTCTGCATCGGGCCTTGCCGGCCGGATGGTGCAGCGGGCCGCCCGGCCGGTCACCCGGCGAAGCGAAAAATGCTTATAATGCCCAGCGTTTTTTAGTCCGCCGGCCCCGTGCGCAATTCACCCCTCAATCTGGACACCGAAAAGCCTTGATACGCCTGCTGAAGTTCTTCTGGTGGTCTTTCGTCGCAGTCATCTGCGCGCTCGTACTCGGTGTGAGCGGTGCGTTTCTGTATCTTAGCCCCAACCTGCCGTCGGTCGATTCGCTCAGAAGCGTTCAGTTGCAAATCCCCCTGAGGGTCTACAGCAGCGACGGCAAACTGATTGCCGAGTTCGGCGAAATGCGCCGCTCGCCGATCCGTTTCGCGGAAATTCCCCCGCAATTCATTCAGGCGCTTCTGTCAGCCGAGGACGACAATTTCCTCAACCACTACGGGGTCGACCCGAGCAGCCTGATGCGCGCCGCCACCCAGCTGGTGAAGACCGGCCATATCCAGACCGGCGGCAGCACCATCACCATGCAGGTGGCGAAGAACTTCTTCCTCACCAGCGAGCGCAGCTTCTCGCGCAAGACCAACGAGATCCTCCTGGCCCTGCAGATCGAGCGTGAGCTGACCAAGGATGAAATCCTCGAGCTGTATGTCAACAAGATCTACCTGGGCAACCGCGCCTACGGCATCGACGCCGCCGCGCAGGTGTACTACGGCAAGTCGATCCGTGACGTGAGCCTGGCGCAGATGGCGATGATCGCCGGCCTGCCCAAGGCGCCGTCGCGATTCAACCCGCTGGCCAACCCGGTGCGCGCCAAGGAGCGCCGCGACTGGATCCTCGGCCGCATGTACAAGCTGGGCAAGATCGACGAGGCGAGCTACCAGGCCGCCCTGGCCGAGCCGCTCAATGCCAGCTACCACGTGCCGACGCCTGAAGTGAATGCCCCCTACGTCGCCGAGATGGCCCGCGCCGAAATGGTCGGCCGCTACGGCAGCGATGCCTACACCGAGGGCTTCCGGGTCACCACCACGGTGCCGAGCGACATGCAGGACATGGCCAACAAGGCCATTCTCAACGGCCTCACCGAGTATGACGAACGCCACGGCTACCGCGGCCCCGAGGTGCGCTTCCCAGGCAAGACCCACGCTGCCTGGCTGCAAGAGCTGAGCAAGCAGCGCAACCTCGGCGCACTGGAGCCGGCCATCGTCACCCAGGTCGAGAAGAGCGGCCTCAAGGTGCTGACCCGCGGCGGCAAGGAAGAAGACGTCGCCTGGGACACCATGAAATGGGCGCGCCCGTTCATCAACACCAATTCCCAGGGCCGTGCGCCGTCGTCGCCGGCCGACGTCGCCCAGGTCGGCGACCTGGTGCGCCTGCAGCGCCTGGACGATGGCAAGCTGAAGTTCAGCCAGGTGCCTGGCGCGCAAAGTGCTCTGGTCACCCTCGACCCGTACAACGGCGCCATCCGCGCCCTGGTCGGTGGCTTCTCGTTCGAACAGAGCAACTACAACCGCGCCATGCAGGCCAAGCGCCAGCCAGGCTCGAGCTTCAAGCCGTTCATCTACAGCGCGGCCCTGGACAGCGGCTACACCGCCTCCAGCCTGGTCAACGATGCGCCGATCGTGTTCGTCGACCCGTACCAGAACAATGAGTGGCGGCCGAAGAACGACACCAACACCTTCCTCGGCCCGATCCGCATGCGCGAAGCGCTGTACAAGTCGCGCAACCTGGTGTCGATCCGCCTGCTGCAGGCCATGGGCGTGGACCGCACCATCGACTACATCGCCAAGTTCGGCTTCAACAAGCAGGACCTGCCGCGCAACCTGTCGCTGGCCCTGGGCACGGCGACCCTGACACCGATGGAGATCGCCACCGGCTGGAGCACCTTTGCCAACGGCGGCTACAAGGTCAACCCGTACCTGATCGAGCGCATCGAGAGCCGCAGCGGCGAAACCCTGTTCACCGCCAACCCGGCCCATGTGCCGCAAGGTGGAGAGGCCCCTGCCGGCCTGGCCGCCCCCGAGCAGCCGATCAGCACCGCCGCCATGCCGGGCGAGGCGCCGTCGGCCCTGGGCCAGATCGCCCCGCCGCCGCAGACGCCAGCCATCGCCGAGCAGATCATCGATGGCCGCACCACCTACATCCTCACCAGCATGCTGCAGGACGTGATCAAGCGCGGCACCGGCCGCCGGGCGCTGGCCTTGGGGCGTGACGACCTGGCGGGCAAGACCGGTACCACCAACGAGTCCAAGGATGCCTGGTTCTCCGGCTACAACGCCGACTACGTGACCACCGTGTGGGTCGGCTTCGACCAGCCGGAAAGCCTCGGCCGCCGCGAATACGGCGGTACCGCGGCGCTGCCGATCTGGATGAAGTTCATGGGCGCAGCATTGAAGGACAAGCCGAGCCATGCGCCGGCCGAGCCGGAAGGCATCCTCAGCCTGCGGGTCGACCCGGTCAGCGGCCGCGCGGCCTCGCCGAGCACGCCGAATGCGTACTTCGAGCTGTTCAAGGCCGAGGACTCGCCACCGTCGGTGGATGAGCTGGGTAATGGAGCGGCGCCAGGCAGCCCGCTGCCGGCGGATGAAGCGGCGCCGATGGATCTGTTCTAAAGGCGACACAGCCCCCTGTGGGAGCGGGTTTACCCGCGAAAGCGATAGTGGGTTCACTGACGCATTCGCGGGTAAACCCGCTCCCACAGGGTCCGCGCCAGGCCTGCCAGCTCAAATGAAAAAGCCCCGGCTCTCGCGAGCCGGGGCTTTTTCGTGTCGCTACGGCTGGGTTCAGCCGTTGAACACTTCATCCACGCTGTTCAGCGGGTAGTGCTTCGGATACGGCAGGGTAGCCACGCCGGATTCGATGGCGGCCTTGGCCACGGCGTCGGAGACGACGGTGATCAGGCGAGCGTCCAGCGGCTTCGGAATGATGTACTCACGGCCGAATTCCAGACCCTCGACGCCATAGGCCTCGCACACTTCCTTCGGCACTGGCAGCTTGGCCAGGTCTTTCAGGGCGATGGCGGCGGCGATCTTCATCTCTTCGTTGATGCGCTTGGCGCGAACGTCCAGGGCACCACGGAAGATGAACGGGAAGCCGAGCACGTTGTTGACCTGGTTCGGGTAGTCGGAACGACCGGTGGCCATGATCACGTCGCTGCGGGTGGCGTGAGCCAGTTCTGGCGAGATTTCCGGGTCCGGGTTCGAGCAGGCGAACACGATCGGGTTGGCGGCCATCGACTTCAGGCCTTCCGGGCTCAGCAGGTTCGGGCCGGACAGGCCGACGAACACGTCCGCGCCGTCCAGGGCGTCAGCCAGGGTGCGCTTGTCGGTGGCGTGGGCGAACTGGGCCTTGTACTGGTTCAGGTCGTCGCGGCCAGCGTGGATCACGCCGCTGCGGTCGATCATGAAGATGTTTTCGACCTTGGCACCCATGCTGACCAGCAGCTTCATGCAGGAGATGGCGGCAGCGCCGGCACCCAGGCAGACGATCTTGGCGTCTTCCAGCTTCTTGCCGGCGATTTCCAGGGCGTTGATCATGCCGGCGGCGGTCACGATGGCGGTACCGTGCTGGTCATCGTGGAACACCGGAATGTCGCACTGCTCGATCAGGGTGCGCTCGATTTCGAAGCACTCTGGCGCCTTGATGTCTTCGAGGTTGATGCCACCGAAGGTGATCGAGATGCGGCGAACGGTGTCGATGAAAGCCTGTGGGCTTTCCGATTCGACTTCGATGTCGAACACGTCGATACCGGCGAAACGCTTGAACAGAACGCCCTTGCCTTCCATGACCGGCTTGGAAGCCAGTGGGCCAAGGTCACCCAGACCGAGGATGGCGGTGCCATCGGAGATTACCGCGACCAGGTTGCCCTTGCCGGTGTACTTGTAGGCCAGCTCAGGATCACGGCCGATTTCACGCACCGGTTCTGCAACGCCTGGGCTGTAGGCCAGGGCGAGATCACGGGCGGTGGCGGTGGGCTTGGAGAGCTCGACGCTCAGTTTCCCCGGACGAGGTTGAGCGTGGTATTCGAGAGCGGCGGTTTTCAGGTCTGACATGGTGGGCATTCCGCTATTTACTGTTCTGACGGACCGCCGAGGATACGCAAAGAGCCGGGGAGCCACAAGACTGGTCAGTCACTTGTGTCAAGGCCTTCGGCCTACGACTTTACGCTATCACGCACGGGGGCATTCGACCGACAGTGTGTACAATCTGGTGGCATAATGTCTACATCTTTTCACCCCGAAATCCGCTCCAGCATGCTCGGGTCGGTCACCGATAGCACCCAGCGCCGCTGCCCCGGCTTGAGCCCAGCCTTGCTGGAACGGTCCTTCACCCAGCCACGCGCTTCGACCTGGCGCCCTTTGAGATTATCCAGAAAGCCAGCAGGGAAGGTGCGTTGCAGACGAGCGGGAATCTGCAGCACCACAGTGTCGTCCAGCACCAGCCAGGTGCCAGCGCGGTTGCGCTCGATGCGACCGATGGTGCCGGTGAGCACGGCGAAGCCGGGCTGCCTGACCTGCACCGCGCGCTGCACCGGCGAGCGCCGCCACAGGCCGGCGCGCGCCTTGCGCGCAGCCTGCTCGGCCACTTGCTGGCAGGCCGTCAGGCGTACATTGGGCGCCACGGCCACGCGGTAGCCCAAACCTTCGCTGAGCAGCTGCGCTTCAAGGTTGTCGCCATTGCGGCCATAAAGATGCGCCAGCGTGCGACCGTAACGGTCCTTGCGCTCGACGCCCGGCACCAGGCCGAGGCGCCCGTCGCTGGCCTTGACCAGCGCCTGCAGGCGCTGCCTCGCGGCGTCGGCATAGGGCTCGCTGGCGCGCCCCTTGCGCCCGATTTCCGGGGCATTGATGCCGATCATGCGCACACTGCGGCCGTCGCTCAGGCGCAGGGTGTCGCCATCGATTACCTGGCGCACCGTGACCTGTTGCGGCCGTTCCGGCACCGGGCAGTACGCCAGGGCCGGGAGGTGCCAGATGGCGCCCACAAAAAAGGCGCCCACGAGGGGCGCCTTCTTCAGCAACAACGCGAAACCCGAAGGATTCGCCATGCGCATGATTACTTCTTGGTACCGAACATGCCGAAGCGGTCGGCGAACTTCTGTACGCGACCACCGGTGTCCAGGACTTTCTGCTTACCGGTGTAGAACGGGTGGCACAGGTTGCAAACGTCGATCGCCAGGGTGTTGCCCAGGGTCGAACGCGTTTCGAACTTGTTACCGCAGCTGCAGGTGACTGCAACTACTTCGTAGTTCGGGTGGATACCTTCTTTCATGGTCACTTCCTCGAGCTGCGTGCCGCCACCCAACACCAATTGTTGAATACCGCACGTAATTAGGCGGCGAATAATACCAGAGCACCGCCCCAACGCAAGGTGTCGCTTGCACCGACCGTCGTCTGCTAGGCTCGCCATTCCTTGAAATGCCCTCCCGAGACCTTTCGCGTGTCCGACGTCATCCTGCGCCTTGCCCTGCCCTCCCCGCTGCGTCGCCTGTTCGACTACCGGGCCCCGGCGAGCATGGCGCGCCAGCCCCTGACCCCGGGCATGCGCATCCGCGTGCCGTTCGGCCGCCGCGAGATGATCGGCGTGCTGGTGGAGGTGTGCGACCACAGCGAAGTCCCCGCCGACAAGCTCAAGCCGGCCAGCGCCCTGCTCGACCCGCTGTCGCCGATCCCCGCGCCACTGTTCAAGCTGTGCCTGTGGACCGCGCAGTATTACCAGCACAGTCTCGGCGACACCTTGAGCTGGGCACTGCCGACCCTGCTGCGCCAGGGCGAGCCGGCAGAAATGCGCCAGGAGCGCTTCTGGCACGTGGCCCCCGGCGCCCGCCTGGACGACCCGCGCATCGCCCGCGCGCCGCGCCAGCGCGACGCCCTCAAGACCCTGGCCCAGCACCCCCACGGCGTGGCGCACAGCCTGCTGAGCAAGCTCAACCTGAACAAGGACAGCCTCGACCTGCTGCTGGCCAAGGAGCTGGTGCAGCTGGAAGTGCGCCGCCACCTGCCGGCGCACCGCCACGAACACTGGCTGGCACAGCCGGAGCTGCCGCTCAACGAGGAGCAGCGTGCGGCCTTCGACACCGTCCGCGAGGGCTTTGGCGGCTTCGGCGCCTTTCTGCTGGCCGGCGTCACCGGCAGCGGCAAGACCGAGGTCTACCTGCAGCTGATCCGCGAAACCCTGGAGGCCGGCAAGCAGGCGCTGGTGCTGATCCCCGAAATCAACCTCGGCCCGCAGACCCTGGCGCGCTTCGAGCAGCGCTTCAACGCGCGCATCGCCCTGCTGCACTCGGCGGTCAACGACCGTGAGCGCCTCGATGCCTGGCTGGCGGCCCGCGATGGCGAGGCCGACATCATCATCGGCACGCGCTCGGCGCTGTTCACGCCGATGAAGAACCCCGGCCTGATCATCATCGACGAGGAGCACGACGGCTCCTATAAACAGCAGGAAGGCCTGCGTTACCACGCCCGTGACCTGGCCCTGGTGCGCGCCCACCAGGAGAACGTGCCGATCCTGCTCGGTTCCGCCACGCCCTCGCTGGAAACCCTGCACAACGCCCTGACCGGCCGCTACCGCCTGCTGCGCATGAACCAGCGCGCTGGCGGCGCCCGCGCACCGCGCATGCTGCGCCTGGACGTGAAGAGCCTGCCGCTGGACAGCGGCATCAGCGGCCCGCTGCAACAGGCCATCCGCCAGACCCTGGAGGCCGGCCAGCAGGTGCTGGTGTTCCTCAACCGCCGCGGCTTCGCCCCGACCCTGCTGTGCCACGACTGCGGCTGGCTGTCGGAATGCCCGCGCTGCGATGCGCGCATGACCGTGCACCAGCGCTCCGGCGTGCTGCGCTGCCACCACTGCGGCTACGACGAGCGCCTGCCGCACCAGTGCCCGCAATGCAACCACGTCGACCTGCGCCCGGTGGGTGCCGGCACCGAACGTGCCGAAGAACGCCTGAAAGTGCTGTTCCCCGACTACCCGATCCTGCGCGTGGACCGCGACAGCACCGCACGCAAGGACGCCATGCAGAACCTGTTCAATACCATCCAGCGCGGCCAGCCGAGCATCCTCGTCGGCACCCAGATGCTGGCCAAGGGGCACCACTTCCCGCGGGTGACCCTGGTCGCCATCCTCGACGCCGACGGCGGGCTGTTCTCCGGCGACTTCCGCGCCAGCGAGCGCATGGCCCAGCTGATCGTCCAGGTGGCCGGGCGCGCCGGGCGTGCCGAAGAACCCGGCAAGGTGATCATCCAGACCCACCTGGCCGACCACCCGCTGCTGGTCCAGCTGACCGAGCAGGGCTATTTCGCCTTCGCCGAGCAAGCCTTGGACGAACGGCGCAATGCCGGCCTGCCTCCCTATTCGCACCTGGCCCTGCTGCGCGCCGAAGCGCACAAGCCCGGGCAGGCCGAAGGCTTCCTCGACGAGGCCTGCGCCGCCGCCGAGCGCCTGGTCGCCGAACAACGCCTGCCGGGCATCGAACTGCTGGGCCCGGTGCCGGCACCGATGGAGCGCCGGGCCGGGCGTTTCCGCGCGCAATTGTTGATTCAGGCCAACACCCGGGCGCCCTTGCATCGACTGATCAGCGCCTGGTTGCTAGTGTTGGAGCAACTGCCCAGCGGGCGTCAGGTGCGCTGGTCGCTGGATGTCGACCCGGTCGACCTTTATTAAGCCTGCGCCCCAAAGGTTGGCAACCCGGCCCCGGCAACGGATAATGCCCAGTTTTTCCACCTGCGCATCCAGGCGCTCCACCGCGCTTGCGGTCGAAAAGAGATCCCCATGAAAGACACCATTCGCCAGCTGATCCAGCAAGCCCTCACCCAACTCGTCACCGACGGTGTGCTGCCTGACGGGCTGTCGCCGGCGATCCAGGTGGAAAACGCCCGGGACAAGACCCACGGCGACTTCGCCAGCAACATCGCCATGATGCTGGCCAAGCCGGCCGGCATGAAGCCGCGCGACCTGGCCGAAAAACTGATCGACGCCCTGCCGGCCAGCGCCGACATCAGCAAGGTCGAAATCGCCGGCCCCGGCTTCCTGAACTTCTTCCAGAACACCGACGCCCTGGCCAACCGCCTGGATGCCGCCCTCGCCGACGCCCGCCTGGGTGCGCGCAAGGCCGGCCCGGCGCAGAAGGTGGTGATCGACATGTCGGCGCCGAACCTGGCCAAGGAGATGCACGTCGGCCACCTGCGCTCGACCATCATCGGCGACAGCGTCGCCCGTGTGCTGGAGTTCCTCGGCGACGACGTGGTCCGCCAGAACCACGTGGGCGACTGGGGCACCCAGTTCGGCATGCTGCTGGCCTACCTGGAAGAGAACCCGATCACCAGCGACGAACTGTCGGACCTGGAGAACTTCTACCGCGCCGCCAAGAAACGCTTCGACGAGTCCGAAGACTTCGCCACCCGCGCCCGTGGCCTGGTGGTCAAGCTGCAGGCCGGTGACCCGGAGTGCATGGCCCTGTGGACGCGCTTCAAGGACATCTCGCTGTCGCACTGCCAGAAGACCTACGAGCTGCTCAACGTCAAGCTGACCATGGCCGACGTGATGGGCGAAAGCGCCTACAACGCCGACCTGGCCAACGTGGTCGCCGACCTCAAGGCCAAGGGCCTGCTGGTCGAGGACCAGGGCGCCCAGTGCGTGTTCCTCGAAGAGTTCAAGAACAGCGACGGCGACCCGCTGCCGGTGATCGTGCAGAAGGCCGACGGCGGCTACCTGTACGCCACCACCGACCTGGCCGCCGTGCGCTACCGCAGCAACGTGCTCAAGGCCGACCGGGCCCTGTACTTCGTCGACCAGCGCCAGGCCCTGCACTTCAACCAGGTGTTCGAAGTGGCCCGCCGCGCCGGCTTCGTCGGCCACCCGATGCAGATGGAGCACATGGGCTTCGGCACCATGAACGGCGCCGATGGCCGCCCGTTCAAGACCCGCGACGGCGGCACCGTGAAGCTGATTGACCTGCTCACCGAGGCCAAGGAACGCGCCTACGCGCTGGTCAAGGAAAAGAACCCGGCGTTCAGCGAAGACGAACTGCGTCACATCGGTGAAGTGGTCGGCATCGGCGCAGTGAAATACGCCGACTTGTCCAAGCACCGTACCAGCGACTACAGCTTCAACTTCGAGCTGATGCTCAACTTCGAAGGCAATACCGCGCCGTACCTGCTTTACGCCTACACCCGCGTGGCCGGCGTGTTCCGCAAGCTGGGCAAGGGCTACGACGACATCGACGGCAACATCGTGCTGGAGGCTGCCCAGGAGCAGGACCTGGCCGCGAGCCTGGCGCAGTTCGGCGAGATCCTCAACAACGTCGCCGACAAAGGCACGCCGCATGTGCTGTGCAGCTACCTGTACGATCTGGCCGGGCTGTTCTCCAGCTTCTATGTCAACTGCCCGATCCTCACCGCCGAGACCCCGCAGCAGCAGCAGAGCCGCCTGCGCCTGGCGGCCCTGACCGGCCGCACCCTCAAGCAAGGTCTGGAACTGCTCGGCCTGGAAACCCTGGAGCGCATGTAAGTTGGCTGCCAAGAAAAAACCCGCTCCCAAGCGCGGCGCCAGCCGCCAGACCGCACCGGCCAAGGCACCGATCCCCGGCTGGGTGTGGCTGGCGGTCGGCCTGACGGTCGGTGCGTTCATCGTCTTCCTGATGAAGCTCGAGCCCGGCGGCGGTGATATCAAGCGCACCAAGCCCGAGCAGCAGAAAACCGAGAAGGTGGCCGAAGCCAGCAAGTCGACCACCCCCGCGACTGTGCAACAGCCGGTGAAGCCGAAATACGACTTCTACACCCTGCTGCCGGAGTCGGAGGTGATCGTGCCGCCGGAGGCCGTGCCGGAGAAAACCCCGCCGGTACCCGCGCAACCGGTGACCCCAGCGGAAGCGGCGAAGATCGACACCGCTCGAGCCCAGGCCGCACTGCTGGGCCAGACGCCACCACCGGCGCCGCCGGTGATCAAGCCGGCGGCGACCACGCAGTACTTCCTCCAGGCCGGCTCGTTCCGCAAGGAAGCCGATGCCGACAAGGTCCGCGCGCAGATCATCCTGCTCGGCCAGGCAGTGAAGGTGGAGTCGGGCACGGTCAAGGAAGAAACCTGGTACCGCGTGCTGGTCGGCCCGTTCAGCAACCGTGAACAGCTCACCGGGGCGCAGAAGCAGCTGGCGGGGGCAGGTTTCAGCAACCTGCTGCTGCAGCAGCGACAGACTCGCCAGTAATTGAAAAGGCCTTGCCGCTCAGCGCGACAAGGCCTTTTTTTCGCCTGGGAGATCGAGCGCCGCTATGCGGCGCATCGCGAGCAACGCTCGCTCCTACAATCGATACGCGTCAATTGCGGCTGTTGCTTTCGGAAACCTGGCTGTTCAGCGTCCAGAAGTCGTACAGCACACCCACCAGGAACAGGCCACCGGTGAAGAAGTAGATGATCGCCGTGACCCACTTGCCCTGGTACAGGCGATGCAGGCCGAACACGCCAAGGAACGTCAGAAGGATCCAGGCGATGTTGTAGTCCACGCGCCCGGACTGGAAGCGCAGGTCGGCCTCGCGGTCCATCGACGGGATCAGGAACAGGTCGATCAGCCAGCCGATGCCGAGCAGGCCGAAGGTGAAGAACCAGATCGTCCCGGTGACCGGCTTGCCGTAGTAGAAGCGATGGGAGCCGGTGAAACCGAAGATCCACAGCAGGTAGCCGATGACCTTGCTGTGGGTGTCGTGGTACGGCACCCCCTGTTGATAACTGTTCATTCATAGCCCTCGTGGGTTATCCGAAAATTTTCTAAATAAAAATGTGACTTTTCCGCCGCAGCCCGACGTACGGCAACATGACAATCGACCAACGGCCCGGAACCTGGGAAAAAAGCTGTTATAAAGTTGCGCGCCAACACACAAACATTCATAAGAGCTTCATCTATGCCGCCTTTCTTCAAGACATGGCTGACCCTCTGCCTATTATTGCCCCTGGCCGCCCACGCCACCAATCGTGAGCAACGTCTTCCCAATGGTTTCACCGGCTACACCAGCAATGCCTCGGTAAAGCACGCCCCGGTCAAGCATGCCGCCCTGCGCGCCCGCCCTGTCACCTCGGCCAAGGCCCACAACCTGCCAGCCGTGGCGGCCATGTCGCCAAAGCAGAGCAGCGATGTGCTCAGCCGCGCGGTGAATGTGCTCGGTACCCCTTATGTTTGGGGCGGCAGCAGCCCGAAAAAAGGCTTCGACTGCAGCGGGCTGGTCAAGTATGCGTTCAACGACGTGGCAGACGTCGACTTGCCGCGTACCTCCAACGCCATGGCCCAGGGCCACGGCGTGAAGGTGGCCAAGAGTGACCTCAAGCCTGGCGACCTGATCTTCTTCAACATCAAGAGCCGCCGGGTCAACCACGTGGCCA
This sequence comes from Pseudomonas sp. NPDC089401, assembly GCF_044749485.1. Lineage (NCBI taxonomy): Bacteria > Pseudomonadati > Pseudomonadota > Gammaproteobacteria > Pseudomonadales > Pseudomonadaceae > Pseudomonas > Pseudomonas sp. NPDC089401. The sequence goes on from NZ_JBIVIA010000004.1 coordinate 398,444, forward strand.
TCTACCTGGGCAACGACCGCTTCATCCACGCGCCACGCACCGGCAAGCGGGTGAGCATCGACAACCTCAGCAAGCCGTATTGGCAGCAGCATTATGTTGTCGCCAAGCGCGTGCTGCCGAAAGGGCAGCAACAATTGAGCCTGGCCAAGCGCTGATCTGACAGGCGCTTTCCTGCACCGGCCTCTTCGCGGGTAAACCCGCTCCCACAGGTTCTGCACCACCCTCAAGGTCGGTGCTGTACCTTCTACAGGTTCTGCACCACCCTCAAGGTCGGTGCTTTACCTTCTACAGGTTCTGCACCACCCTCAAGGTCGGTGCTGTACCTTCTACAGGCTCTGCACCACCCTCAAGGTCGGTGCTGTACCTTCTACAGGCTCTGCACCACCCTCAAGGTCGATGCTG
>NZ_JBIVIA010000004.1:398943-591744 GCF_044749485.1 Pseudomonas sp. NPDC089401
TCCTTCTACAGGCTCTGCACCACCCTCAAGGTCGGTGCTGTACCTTCTACAGGCTCTGCACCACCCTCAAGGTCGATGCTGTACCTTCTACAGGCTTTGCACCACCCTCAAGGTCGGTGCTGTACTTGTGGGAGCGGGTTTACCCGCGAAAGGGCCGGAACAGGCGCTAGAGATTGCTGATCAATCCCTTCTCCCTCAGCCCCCGCATCGCCCCTTCCATCGTCCGCATCCCGTCGGCCGCACCGGCCTGCATCACTGAACACAGCTGTGCCATCCGTCCCTCGCGCACCAGGTTGCGCACCGCCGGCGTCGCCACCAGCACTTCCCGCGCCGCTACCCGCCCGCCGCCCACGCGCTTGACCAGCACCTGCGCCACCACCAGCCGCAGCGACTCCGCCAGCATGGCCCGCACCAGCGGTTTTTCCTCCGCCGCGAACACCTCCACCAGGCGGTCGATGCTGCTGGCCGCCGAGCGCGTGTGCACCGTGGCCAGCACCAGATGCCCCGTTTCCGCCGCGCGCAACGCCAGGCGGATGGTCTCGAGGTCACGCAGTTCGCCGATCATGATCACATCCGGGTCCTGGCGCAGGGCGCTGCGCAGCCCCTGGGCAAAATCTCGGCAATGGCGGCCGATTTCGCGCTGGTTGACCAGGCTGCACTGGCTGCTGTGGATAACTTCGACGGGGTCTTCGAGGGTGATGATGTGCAACGCCCGCTCGCGGTTGAGCCGGTCGATCAGCGCCGCCAGGGTGCTGGACTTGCCGCTGCCGGTCGGGCCGCCCACCAGCACCAGGCCATCGGTGTACTGCGCAACAGCTCGAAACACATCTTCCAGGTCGAGTTCATCGACGCTGGCCATGCGTGTCGGGATCAGCCGAAACGTTGCGGCCAGGCCGCGCAACTGGCGAAACAGGTTGAGGCGAAAACGCCCAAGGGACGCAAGCTCCAGCGCAATGTCCAGTTCGCCACCTTGCAGCCACTGCCGGTACTGGCTCTCATCGAGCAGCGATGCCAGGCCATCGCCCAGCGCGGCCGTGGTCATGCCCGGCAATGCCAGGCGCCGCAGCTCGCCATCCACACGCAGCATCGGTACTTCGCCCGCCGCCAGATGCAGGTCACTTGCGCCCGCCTCAGCAGCCCGGGCCAACAGGTCGGTCACGTCCATGAGACTCCCCAATAGCCATCAAGCAGGTAGAATGCCGAAGACCTCCAGAGCCGACGGCATCGATCCATGTCCACCATAGCAGACAACCTTTCCGCCCTCGCCGCCCGCATCCACAGCGCCGCCGAGGCCGCCGGGCGCGACCCGGCCAGCGTTCGCCTGCTGGCAGTGAGCAAGACCAAACCGGCCAGTGCCATCCGCGAAATCCACGCCGCCGGCGTGTGTGACGTGGGTGAGAACTACCTGCAGGAAGCCCTGGCCAAGCAGGATGAACTTCGCGATCTGCCCTTGATCTGGCACTTCATCGGCCCCATTCAGTCGAACAAGACCAAAGCCATTGCCGAACATTTCGACTGGGTACACTCCGTGGACCGCTTGAAGATCGCCCAACGCCTGTCCGAACAGCGCCCAGCAGGCCTGGCCCCGCTGAACATCTGCCTGCAGGTGAATGTCAGCGGCGAGGACAGCAAGTCCGGTTGCAACCCGGCCGACCTGCCGGCACTGGCCAAGGCCGTGGCCGCCCTGCCCAACCTGCGCCTGCGCGGGTTGATGGCGATTCCCGAGCCGACCGACGACCGCGCTGCCCAGGAAGCCGCTTTCGCCAGCCTGCGCCAGCTCCAGGAACACCTGGACCTTGGCCTGGACACCTTGTCCATGGGCATGAGCCATGACCTGGAAGCGGCCATCGCACAGGGCGCGACCTGGGTACGCATCGGTACCGCCCTGTTCGGCGCCCGCAGCTACGGCCCCCTCTGATTTCCATGCTTTACTCACTCTTTCCCTCAAGGACCTGACATGAGCAAGACTCGAATTGCCTTTATCGGCGCCGGCAACATGGCCGCCAGCCTGATCGGCGGCCTGCGTGCCCAGGGCCTGGACGCGGCGCAGATCCGCGCCAGCGACCCCGGCGCCGAGACCCGCACCCGCGTCCAGGCCGAGCACGGTATCGACGTATTCGAAGACAACGCCCAGGCCATCACCGGTGCCGACGTGGTGGTCCTGGCGGTCAAGCCGCAGGTCATGAAGGCGGTGTGCGAGGCCCTGAAGCCGAACTTGCAAGACGGCCAGCTGATCGTCTCGATCGCCGCCGGCATCACCTGTGCCAGCCTGCAAGCCTGGCTCGGTGCTCGCTCGGTGGTGCGCTGCATGCCCAACACCCCGGCATTGCTGCGCCAGGGCGTCAGCGGCCTGTACGCCACCGAGGAAGTGTCCAGCGAACAACGCCAGCAGGCCGAACAGCTGCTGTCGGCGGTGGGCACCGCCTTGTGGCTGGAGCAGGAGCAGCAACTGGATGCCGTCACCGCCGTCTCCGGCAGCGGCCCGGCCTACTTCTTCCTGCTGATCGAAGCCATGACCGCCGCCGGCGAGAAGCTCGGCCTGCCACGCGAAACCGCCTCGCAACTGACCTTGCAGACCGCCCTGGGCGCCGCCCGCATGGCCGTGGCCAGCGACGTCGACGCCGCCGAGCTGCGCCGCCGCGTGACCTCGCCGGCCGGCACCACCGAAGCTGCGATCAAGTCGTTCCAGGGCAACGGCTTCGAAGCCATCGTCGAACAGGCACTGCAGGCCGCATCGAAGCGTTCCGCCGAGCTGGCCGAACAATTGGGCAAATAAGGAGTTCTTGATGAATGCACTGTCCGGCGCCGCGATCTTCGTGGTGCAAACCCTGGTCAGCCTGTACCTGGTGATCGTCCTGCTGCGCTTCGTGCTGCAGCTGGTCAAGGCCAATTTCTACAACCCGCTGAGCCAGTTCGCCGTGCGCGCGACCCAGCCGCTGCTCAAGCCGATCCGCCGGGTCATCCCCAGCATCGGCGGCCTGGACACCTCGTCACTGCTGCTGGCGATCGTCATCCAGGCACTGCTGATGGGCTTCGTGCTGATGGTCACCTACGGCACCTTCGGCGACGTCCTGCACCTGCTGATGTGGGCCATCATCGGCATCACCTCGCTGTTCCTGAAGATCTTCTGGGTGGCGATGATCGTCATGGTGATCGTCTCCTGGGTCGCGCCGAACAGCCACAACCCGGCGGCGGAGCTGGCCTGGCAGATCAGCGAGCCGGTGCTGGCGCCCTTCCGCCGCATCGTGCCCAACCTCGGCGGCATGGACATCTCGCCGATCTTCGCCTTCCTGGCGATCCAGGTGATCCAGTCGTTCGTCATGCCACCGCTGGCCGCCTACGCCGGCATGCCCCAAGAGCTGTGGCGGATGATCTGACCCCAGCTGCGCCCAGCGGCAAGCCTTTGCTTGCCGCTGGGGGTAGTGCTCTTTAGACTTACGCCTCCGTCAAGCGTGAGCAGGGTCGATGTCCACTGTCCTTCCCGAAGATTCCGTCGGTCTGGTTACACCGCAAATCGCCAAGTTCGATGAACCGCTGGCCCTGGCCTGCGGCCGCTCGCTGAACAGCTACGAGCTGGTCTACGAGACCTATGGCACCCTCAATGCCAGCGCGAGCAATGCCGTGCTGATCTGCCATGCCCTGTCCGGCCACCACCATGCCGCCGGCTACCATGCCACCACCGACCGCAAGCCGGGCTGGTGGGACAGCTGCATCGGCCCCGGCAAGCCGATCGATACCAACCGTTTCTTCGTGGTCAGCCTGAACAACCTCGGCGGCTGCAATGGCAGCACCGGCCCCAGCAGCGTCAACCCGGCCACCGGCAAGCCCTATGGCGCCGAGTTCCCGGTATTGACCGTGGAGGACTGGGTGCACAGCCAGGCGCGCCTGGCCGATCGCCTCGGCGTCCAGCAGTGGGCCGCCATCGTCGGCGGCAGCCTCGGTGGCATGCAGGCCCTGCAATGGACCATGACCTACCCCGAGCGCGTGCGCCATTGCGTGGACATCGCCTCGGCACCGAAGCTGTCGGCGCAGAACATCGCCTTCAACGAAGTGGCACGCCAGGCCATCCTCACCGACCCCGAATTCCACGGCGGTTCGTTCCAGGACCAGGGCGTGATCCCCAAGCGCGGCCTGATGCTGGCGCGCATGGTCGGCCATATCACCTACCTGTCCGACGACTCGATGGGCGAGAAATTCGGCCGCGAGCTCAAGAGCGACAAGCTCAACTACGACTTCCACAGCGTCGAGTTCCAGGTCGAGAGCTACCTGCGCTACCAGGGCGAGGAGTTTTCCGGCCGCTTCGACGCCAACACCTACCTGCTGATGACCAAGGCCCTGGACTACTACGACCCGGCCGCGGCCCACGGCGGCGACCTGGCCGCCACCCTGGCCCACGTCAAGGCGGACTACTGCATCATGTCGTTCACCACCGACTGGCGCTTCTCGCCGGCCCGCTCGCGGGAGATCGTCGACGCCCTGATGGCGGCGCGCAAGAACGTCTGTTACCTGGAGATCGACTCGCCTTACGGGCACGATGCCTTCCTGATCCCCACGCCTCGCTACATGCAGGGTTTCGCGAACTACATGAACCGCATCGCCATCTGAGGACAGCATGAGAGCCGATCTGGAAATCATCCACGAGTGGATTCCCGCCGGCAGCCGGGTCCTCGACCTGGGCTGCGGCAATGGCGAGCTGCTGGCCTCGCTGCGTGACCGCAAGCAGGTCACCGGCTATGGCCTGGAAATCGACGCCGACAATATCGCCGCCTGCGTGGCCAAGGGCGTCAACGTGATCGAGCAGGACCTGGACAAGGGCCTGGGCAACTTCGCCAGCAACAGCTTCGACGTGGTGATCATGACCCAGGCCCTGCAGGCCGTGGAGTACCCTGACCGCATCCTCGACGAGATGCTGCGGGTGGGCCGCCAGTGCATCATCACCTTCCCCAACTTCGGCCACTGGCGTTGCCGCTGGTACCTGGCCACCAAGGGCCGCATGCCGGTGTCGGACTTCATGCCCTACACCTGGTACAACACGCCGAACATCCACTTCTGCACCTTCGCCGACTTCGAAGAGCTGTGCCACGAGCGCCGTGCCAAGGTCCTCGACCGCCTGGCCGTCGACCACTTGCACCGCAACGGGTGGGGTGGGCGGCTTTGGCCTAATCTTCTAGGGGAAATCGGCATTTATCGCGTCAGCAGCCCCGGCCTGCAGGAGCACCAGCTGGCGGTCTGACGCCCACCGGAGGATCCGCACCATGCGTCGCCTAGCCCTGTTCCTGATCAGCCTGTGCCTGGCCCTGCCAGTGCTGGCGGCCGATGCCGCCCGCCCCGAGCGCAAGGAAGTCTTCGGCGACGTGACGGTGCACTACAGCGCCTTCACCTCGAGCATGCTGCAGCCGGACATCGCCGCCGCCACCGGGCTCACCCGCAGCAAGAACCAGGGCGTGCTCAACATCGCCGTGATCAAGGCCGGCAAGCCGGCCATGGCGGTGGTCAGCGGCACGGTGAAGGACCTGACCGGGCGCACCAGCCCGCTGTCGTTCAAGCAGATAACCGACCAGGGCGCGGTGTACTACATCGCCCAGTTCAAGATCGAGCAGGCCGATACCCTGACCTTCGACCTCAACATCGAAACCGGTGGCATCAGCCACTCACTCAGTTTCAACCAGGAAGTGTTCCCAGGCGAATGATGAATTTCCAGCAACTCGTATTGGCCAGCCATAACGCCGGCAAACTCAAGGAACTCCAGGCCATGCTCGGCCAGTCGGTGCAGTTGCGCTCGATCGGCGAGTTCAGCCAGGTGGAGCCGGAAGAGACCGGCCTGTCGTTCGTCGAGAACGCCATCCTCAAGGCGCGCAACGCCGCGCGCATCTCCGGCCTGCCGGCGCTCGCCGACGATTCCGGGCTGGCAGTGGACTTCCTCGGCGGCGCACCCGGCATCTATTCGGCACGCTACGCCGATGGCCAGGGTGATGCGGCAAACAACGCCAAGCTGCTCGACGCCCTCAAGGACGTGCCGGACGACCAGCGCGGCGCCCAGTTCGTCTGCGTCCTGGCGCTGGTACGCCACGCCGACGACCCGCTGCCGATCCTCTGCGAAGGCCTGTGGCACGGGCGCATCCTGCATGAGGCCAGTGGCGAACATGGCTTCGGCTACGACCCGCTGTTCTGGGTACCGGAGCGCAACTGCTCCAGCGCCGACCTCGCCCCTGTGGATAAGAACCAGCTCAGCCACCGCGCCCGCGCCATGGTCCTGCTGCGTCAACGTCTGGGCCTGGCATGATCGCGACGCTGTCCCAAGCCGGTGCGGCGGCCTTCAGCAGCCTGCCGCCGCTGGCGCTGTACATCCACATCCCGTGGTGCGTACGCAAATGCCCTTATTGCGATTTCAACTCCCACGCCGCCGGGCCTGAGCTGCCGGAAGAGGCCTACGTCGACGCGCTGTTGACCGACCTCGACCTGGAGCAGGCTGCCGTGCAGGGCCGGCCGCTGTCGTCGATCTTCTTCGGTGGTGGCACGCCGAGCCTGTTCAGTGCCAACGCCTTGGGTCGGCTGCTGCGCGGCGTGGAGCAACGCATCCCGTTCGCCCCGGACATCGAGATCACCCTCGAAGCCAACCCGGGCACGTTCGAGCAGGACAAGTTCAAGGCCTACCGGCAGACCGGCATCAACCGCCTGTCGATCGGCGTGCAGAGCTTCCAGCCGGCCAAGCTGGAGGCGCTGGGGCGCATCCACAACGGTGACGAAGCGATTCGCGCTGCCGGCATGGCGCGCGCGGCAGGCTTCGACAACTTCAACATGGACCTGATGCACGGCCTGCCCGAGCAGTCGCTGGACGACGCCCTGGGCGACCTGCGACAGGCCATCGACCTCGGCCCGACCCACCTGTCGTGGTACCAGCTCACGGTCGAGCCGAACACGGTATTCTGGAACCAGCCTCCTGAGCTGCCAGAGGACGACATCCTCTGGGACATCCAGGAAGCCGGCCAAACGCTGATGGCGGCCAACGGCTTCCGGCAATACGAAGTTTCGGCCTACGCCCAGCCCGATCGCGCCGCCCGCCACAACCTCAACTACTGGCAGTTCGGCGACTTCATCGGCATCGGTGCCGGCGCCCACGGCAAGCTGACCTTCGCCGATGGTCGCATCCTGCGCACCTGGAAGACCCGCCTGCCCAAGGATTACCTGAACCTGGCCAAGCCATTCAAGGCCGGCGAGAAACTGCTGCCGGTCGACGAGCTGCCGTTCGAGTTCCTGATGAACGCCCTGCGCCTCACCGATGGCGTGCAGGCCGAGCTGTTCACCCAGCGCACCGGGCTGCCCCTGGCACAGCTGGCCGAGGCTCGTCGAGCCGCCGAACAAAAGGGCCTTTTGCAGGTCGAACCGGATCGACTGGTGGCCACGCCGCGCGGCCAGCTGTTCCTCAATGACCTGCTGCAGTATTTCTTGACCTAAGGATGACCCATGGATCTGGTACTTGATCTGCTCGCCACGGTTTCCCGCTGGAGCCGCAGCAACCTGTCGGAGATTTCCCTGGCGCTGGTAGGCTGCCTTTTGGTGCTGTTCGGCACCGACATCAAGGGCTGGGTCGACCAGCGCCTGGGTGCCTTGGCGGGTGCATTGCGGGTGCCGGTGATGGCTGCGCTGGTGATGATCGGCAGTGGTGCGGCGCTGATCTATGCGACGCCCTGGGTGGTTAAGGGGTTGGGGCAGTTCAACAACTACGCGCTGGCGCCGGTGTTGCTGGTCGTACTGGTGCTGATTGGCGTGGTGGCGGATCGCCGCGGGTGAGGTTGCTAAAAGCTGCCCCGGTGAACCGGGGCAGCCCTACCACCAGACTAGCCCTTACTGGGCATCGTCAAAGTGATCGCGCATGAAATCCCGAGCGGTCTTGAGCACAGTCAAGATCCGAATGAGCTTCCAGACGCGGCTCAGCGCATCAAGCAAACGCTTCATATGCCTTGGCCTCCGTGTTGGCGGGCCAATCTTCCAGCATCTAACCGGTACTTCGATGCCTTCGAAAACCGTGCGGGGTTTTCGGTGAAGTGGCCAGGTCAATGGCCCTTCGAATCAAGTCACCGGCACGGTTCTCAGGCCGTGTCGAAGGGGCCGGAGAGCAGAATTCTTCGCCTACCCGGCCCATCACCGAAAATCACCCACACAGGAGCAGCACGATGATACTTGGGATCCGCGGTCGAATCTGTTAACTGCTCCGACACACGTGATGCTGAATATTTCCAGCCATTGACCCATTGTCTCGTGCTGCCTATGATCCACTGACTGTGCGGGGTTTTCGGTGAAGTCCCAGAGCGAAGGATACTCAGTCCTGTCGCTCCCATAAAAAAACCGCTCTTCTCAGAGCGGTTTTTTTTCGCCTGCATTTCTACAGGCTTCAGCAATTCGAAAGGCTTAGTCAGCCAATCAATCCACCTTCTCGAACTTCAGATCCCACACCCCATGCCCCAGTCGCTCGCCGCGGCGTTCGAACTTGGTGATCGGGCGCTCTTCCGGGCGCGGCACGTAGGCACCATCTTCAGCACGGTTGCGATAGCCCGGGGCGGTGCTCATCACTTCCAGCATGTACTCGGCATACGGCTCCCAGTCGGTAGCCATGTGGAACACGCCACCGGGCTTGAGCTTGCGGCGCACCAGCTCGGCGAATTCCAGCTGGACGATGCGGCGCTTGTGGTGACGCGCCTTGTGCCATGGGTCGGGGAAGAACAGCATCAGGCGATCGAGGCTGTTGTCGGCGACGCAGCGGTTCAGCACCTCGATGGCGTCGCAGTCGTACACCCGCAGGTTCTTCAGGCCCTGGGTCAGCACGCCGTTGAGCAGTGCGCCGACACCTGGACGGTGCACTTCGACACCGATGAAGTCCTGCTCCGGCGCGGCCGCCGCCATCTCCAGCAGGGAGTGGCCCATGCCGAAGCCGATCTCCAGGGTGCGCGGCGCCGAGCGGCCGAACACCTGGTCGTAGTCCACCGGGCTGTCGGCCAGCGGCAGGATGAACAGCGGGCCACCCTGGTCGAGGCCGCGTTGCTGGCCTTCGGTCATGCGCCCGGCGCGCATCACGAAACTCTTGATGCGGCGGTGAGGGCGCTGGTCGCCGTCGGTGGCGTTCGGCGTATCGTGCGAATCAGTCATCAGGGGCTCTTACTTGATCAGACCATCCAGCGGCGAGGAGGCGCTGGCATAGAGTTTTTTCGGCATGCGGCCGGCCAGGTAGGCCATGCGGCCGGCGAGGATGGCGTGCTTCATGGCCTCGGCCATGACCACCGGCTGTTGCGCGTGGGCGATGGCCGAGTTCATCAGCACCGCTTCGCAGCCCATTTCCATGGCGATGGTGGCGTCGGAGGCGGTACCCACACCTGCATCGACCAGCACCGGCACCTTGGATTCTTCCAGGATGATCTGCAGGTTGTACGGGTTGCAGATGCCCAGGCCAGTGCCGATCAGGCCGGCCAGCGGCATCACCGCGATGCAGCCGGCTTCGGCCAGCTGGCGGGCGATGATCGGGTCGTCGCTGGTGTAGACCATCACGTCGAAACCGTCCTTGACCAGCACTTCGGCGGCCTTGAGGGTCTCGATCACGTTGGGGAACAGGGTTTTCTGGTCGGCCAGTACTTCCAGCTTCACCAGGGTCCGCGACTCGTGGGACTTGTGGCCATCGAGCAGTTCACGGGCCAGGCGGCAGGTACGCACCGCTTCGACGGCGTCATAGCAACCGGCGGTGTTGGGCAGGATGGTGTACTTGTCGGGCGACAGCACGTCGAGCAGGTTCGGCTCGCCCGCATTCTGGCCAAGGTTGGTCCGGCGCACGGCCACGGTGACGATCTCGGCACCCGAGGCCTCGGTGGCCAGACGGGTTTCTTCCATGTCACGGTACTTGCCGGTGCCGACCAGCAGGCGCGACTGGAAAGTGCGCCCGGCCAGGATGAAGGGCTTGTCGCTGCGAACGTTGCTCATCGATGTTCCTCTGGAAAGGTTACGGGGCTATCTGGTGAAGCGCGGGCAGGTGAATGCCGGAAACGGCTCAGCCGCCGCCAATGGCATGGACCACTTCGACCTGGTCGCCTTCGTTCAGCTGCGTGCTGTCGTGCTGGCTACGCGGCACGATATCCAGGTTGAGTTCCACCGCCACCCGGCGCCCGGTGAGTTCCAGGCGGGCCAGTAGCGCCGCGACGCTTTCGCCAGCGGGCAATTCGTAAGCTTCACCGTTCAGTTGAATGCGCATGCGCACGGCCACCATTGTGCTTTGGGGGCCCGCATTCTAGCGCCGATCAACGGCTTAACCCAAGGGCAGCGCGCACCATTAGTCGCGATTGTGGACCGCTTGGTCAGCCCAGGCGCCAGGCTGCCAGGCCCAGGCACAGCCAGCCGGCGAGGAAACACAGGCCGCCGATGGGGGTGATGATGCCCAGCTTGCCGATACCGCTGAGGGTCAGCAGGTACAGGCTACCGGAGAACAGCACGATGCCCAGGGCGAACAGACCACCGGCCCAACCCACCAGGCGACCCGGCAAATGCGCCGCGAGCAGGGCGACACCGAAGATCGCCAGGGCATGCACCAGCTGGTAGGTCACACCGGTGTGGAAGATCGCCAGGTAATCGGCACTCAGGCGATTCTTCAGCCCGTGCGCGGCGAAGGCGCCCAGGGCGACACCGGTAAAGCCGAAAAAGGCGGCGAGCATCAGGAAGCTGCGAAGCATGGGACGACTCCTTGTATCGGGTCTGTATAATGGCCCGTTCCACTGGTCCGGCCAAGCCATCGCCATGCTGTCATCCCTTATCCGCCGCCTCGCCCGTGCCCTGCTCTGGTTTGCCGCCGGCAGCATCGTGCTGGTGCTGGTGTTCCGCTGGGTGCCGCCACCCGGTACGGCCCTGATGGTCGAGCGCAAGGTACAGTCGTGGGTCAGTGGCGAGCCGATCGACCTGCAGCGCGACTGGGAGCCGTGGGAGAACATCTCCGATGAGCTCAAGGTGGCGGTCATCGCTGGCGAAGACCAGAAGTTCGCCAGCCACTGGGGCTTCGACATCCCGGCGATCCAGGCGGCGCTGGCCTACAACGAACGGGGCGGCAGCGTTCGCGGGGCCAGTACGCTGACCCAGCAGGTGGCCAAGAACCTGTTCCTGTGGTCGGGGCGCAGTTGGTTCCGCAAGGGGCTGGAGGCCTGGTTCACGGCGCTGATCGAGCTGTTCTGGTCGAAGGAGCGGATTCTCGAGGTGTACCTGAACAGTGCCGAATGGGGCAAGGGCGTGTTCGGCGCCCAGGCGGCGGCGCGTCATCACTTCGGCATCGATGCCAGCAAACTGAGTCGCCAGCAGGCTGCGCAACTGGCGGCGGTGCTGCCGAGCCCGATCAAGTGGAGTGCCAGCCGGCCAAGTGCCTATGTGGCGAGCCGGGCGGGGTGGATTCGCCGGCAGATGAGCCAGCTGGGCGGGCCGAGCTATCTGATGCAGCTGGACAGTTCGCGCAGGCTTTGAGGCTTTGAGGTTTTGGGGCTGCTGCGCAGCCCTTTCGCGACACAAGGCCGCTCCTACAGGCGATCGCGTGCTCCTGTAGGAGCGGCCTTGTGTCGCGAAAGGGCCGCATAGCTGCCCCAAAATCGTTCAAATAAAAAAGCCGCTGGCCCTAGCCGGGCCAGCGGCTTTTCATTGCAGCCAGGCGTGATCAGACCGTGATCAGCGCCTTGACCTTGTTCATCGCATTCTTCTCCAGCTGGCGAATCCGCTCGGCCGACACGCTGTACTTGTCTGCCAGCTCATGCAGCGTGGCCTTCTCTTCAGCCAACCAGCGCTGGTAGAGAATATCGCGGCTACGCTCGTCCAGCCCCTGCAACGCCACGTGCAGGTTGTTGGTGGAGTTGTCGCTCCAGTCGGCGTCTTCCAACTGCACGGCAGGGTCGTAGCGATGGTCTTCCAGGTAGTGTGCCGGCGACTGGAACGCGCTGTCGTCATCCGCCTCGGCGGCCGGGTCGAAGGCCATGTCCTGGCCACTCAGGCGGCTTTCCATCTCGCGCACTTCACGTGGCTCGACGCCGAGGCTTTCCGCCACGCGATGCACTTCGTCGTTGTTCAACCAGGCCAGGCGCTTCTTCTGGCTGCGCAGGTTGAAGAACAGCTTGCGCTGGGCCTTGGTGGTCGCGACCTTGACGATACGCCAGTTGCGCAGGATGAATTCGTGGATTTCCGCCTTGATCCAGTGCACGGCGAAGGACACCAGGCGCACGCCCATCTCTGGGTTGAAGCGCTTGACCGCCTTCATCAGGCCGACGTTGCCTTCCTGGATCAGGTCGGCCTGGGCCAGCCCGTAACCGGCGTAGCTGCGGGCGATGTGTACGACGAAACGCAGGTGGGCCATCACCATTTGCCGAGCGGCCTCGAGATCCTGCTCGTAGTAGAGACGCTCGGCCAGATCACGCTCCTGCTCGACAGACAACAGCGGGATGCTGTTGACCGTGTGCACGTAGGCTTCCAGGTTCGCACCGGGTACCAGGGCATAGGCAGGTTGCAACGATGTGGTCATTCAAGAACCTCCGACTTACTAAACTCGCGCCTTGTGAGCGCTGCCAACATTGACCCGGAACGACGGTACAAGTTCCAAAGTGAAGAAAATGTCAATGCTGGCACGTAAAAACTATCGCGGTGCCAGCTCGTTCAGGTGGCGGGCGACGGCGATCCATGCACCGATATACCCCAACAGCACCGCTCCGATCAAGAGCGACAGACCATCGGAGCCCGGCACGCCCCCCAGGGAGAAGTCACTGCCATACAGCCCCGACAGCCCTACCACGGCCTCGTTCAGCCAGTTCAGGCCGAACGCCAGGATGGCCCATGCCAGCACGCCGGCGCCCAGGCCATACAAGGCCCCCATGTACAGGAAAGGCCGGCGCACGTAGCTGTCGGTGCCGCCCACCAGCTTGATCACTTCGATCTCGATGCGGCGGTTTTCGATATGTAGACGAATTGTGTTACCGATTACTAACAGCAGCGCGGAAATCAGCATCACCGCCAGGCCGAAGACGAAACGATCACCCAGCTTGAGGATGGCCGCCAGGCGCTCGACCCACACCAGGTCCAGCTGTGCGTTCTCCACCTGGGGCAGCTCCGCCAGGCGCTGGCGCAGGGCTTCCAGGGCCGGTTTGTCGACCTCGGTCGGGGTCACCACCACCACCCCGGGCAGCGGGTTGTCGGGCAGTTCACGCAAGGCTTCGCCCAGCCCGGACTGATGCTGGAACTCTTCCAGCGCCTGGGCGGAACTGACGTACTGGGCATCGGCGACGCCTGGCATGTGCCGGATGTCGTCACGCAGCGCCTCGCCCTGGCGGCTACCCGCGTCAAGCTTGAGGTACAGCGAGATCTGCGCCGCGCGCTGCCACGAGCCACCGAGCTTCTCGACGTTCTTCAGCAGCAGCGACAGACCCATGGGCATGCTCAGGGCCACCGCCATCACCAGGCAGGTGAAGAAGCTGCCGATCGGCTGCTTGCCCAGGCGCCGCAGGCTGTCGGCCAGGCTCGCGCGGTGGCTTTCCAGCCAGGCGTGCAGCAGGGTGCGGAAGTCCGGGCCGTCATCGTCGTGATCGCCGCCCTTCTTCTTCGCCGGCTGCGGGTCGGCGGCCTTCGGCGCGACGCGCTCGGAAACCTTTGGTGTACGTGTGGTGCTCATTGCCCGGCCTCCCCATCGCCGATCAGACGGCCGCGCTGCAAGGTCAGCATGCGGTGGCGCATGCGCGCAATCAGTGCCAGGTCGTGGCTGGCGATCAATACCGTGGTGCCCAGGCGGTTGATGTCCTCGAACACCCCCATGATCTCCGCGGCCAGGCGCGGGTCGAGGTTACCGGTGGGCTCGTCCGCCAGCAGCAGGGCCGGCTGGTGGACGATGGCGCGGGCGATGCCGACCCGCTGCTGCTGGCCGGTGGACAGGTCGGCCGGGAACAGCTCGCCCTTGTCGCTCAGCGACACGCGCTCCAGTGCCGAGTCCACGCGCTTGGCGATCTCGGCCTTGGACAGGCCGAGGATCTGCAGCGGCAGAGCGATGTTGTTGAACACGGTGCGGTCGAACAGCAACTGGTGGTTCTGGAACACCACGCCGATCTGCCGGCGCAGGAACGGGATCTGCGCATTGCTGATCTGCCCCAGGTCCTGCCCGGCCAGCATCAGCTTGCCGCTGGTCGGGCGCTCCATGGCCAGCAGCAGGCGCAGCAAGGTGCTCTTGCCGGCGCCCGAGTGCCCGGTGACGAACAGGAACTCGCCCCGGCGCGCCCGGAAGCTCAGCTCATGCAAGCCGACATGGCCATTGGGGTAGCGCTTGGCAACCTGTTCGAATCGGATCATGGTCAGTCTCGCTCGGCGAACAGAGCCTTGACGAACGGCTCGGCTTCGAAGGTGCGCAGGTCGTCGATGCCCTCACCGACACCGATGAAGCGGATCGGGATATTGAACTGCTTGGCCAGGGCGAAGATCACCCCGCCCTTGGCGGTGCCGTCCAGCTTGGTCAGGGCCAGGCCGGTGAGCTCGACGCTCTGGTTGAAGTACTTGGCCTGGCTGATGGCGTTCTGCCCGGTGCCGGCGTCGAGCACCAGCAGCACCTCGTGCGGCGCGTCGGCGTCGAGCTTGCCGATGACCCGACGGACCTTTTTCAGCTCCTCCATCAGGTTGTCCTTGGTGTGCAGGCGGCCGGCGGTGTCGGCGATCAGCACGTCGGCGCCACGGGCCTTGGCGGCCTGTACGGCGTCGAAGATCACCGAGGCGGAATCGGCACCGGTGTGCTGGGCGATCACCGGGATCTGGTTGCGTTCGCCCCACACCTGCAGCTGCTCGACGGCGGCGGCGCGGAAGGTGTCGCCAGCGGCCAGCATGACCTTCTTGCCTTCGAGCTGCAGCTTCTTGGCCAGCTTGCCGATGGTGGTGGTCTTGCCGGCGCCGTTCACGCCGACCACGAGGATCACGTAGGGCTTGTTCTGCGCCTCGACCTTCAGCGGCTGCTCGACCGGGCGCAGCAGCGCGGCCAGCTCATCCTGCAGCGACTTGTACAGCGCATCGGCGTCGGCCAACTGCTTGCGGGCGACCTTCTGGGTCAGGTTCTGGACGATGGCCGAAGTGGCCTCGACACCGACGTCGGCGGTCAGCAGGCGGGTCTCGATCTCGTCGAGCAGGTCGTCGTCGATGACCTTCTTGCCCAGGAACAGGCTGGCCATGCCCTCGCCGATGCTGGCGCTGGTCTTCGACAGGCCTTGCTTGAGACGGGCGAAGAAACCGGGCTTGGCCTGCTCGGCTGCGGCGGGCGCGGCAATCACAGGAGCCGCTTCGGGCTCAGGTTCGACAGGGGCGACGACCGGGGCTGGGTCGGCAGCTGGAGCGACGACCACAGGCTCAGGTGCCGGGCGCTCAGGGATGACCGGCGGTGCCTTTGGCTCCAGGTCAGGAACCAGGGCCACTGGTTCTTCGGCCACCGGCAATACCAGGTTGCTCACAGGCGCGGCATGCTCGACCACCGGCGCAACCTCGACAGGTGCAGCCTGTGGCGGTGTGGAGGCGACTGGCTCAGGCGCTGCGGCCTGAACTGGCTGGGAAACCTCAGGCTGCGGCTCGGGGGCCGAGGCGACCGGGGCCGGTGCCGGTTCCGGGGCCTGCTGCGGCTCGACCTGCACAGGGGCCGCCGGTGCCTGGGCCGGCTCAGCGGCCTGTGGCGTTTCAGCGGTGGATTGCTCGACCGGAGCGGCTACAGGTTGCTCGACGGCGTGGGTTTCGTCCGCGGGCAAGCCCGCTCCCACAGGTTGCTGCGGCTTCTTGCGAAACCAGCTGAACAGGCCTTTTTTCTCACCAGCCTCGGCCGGCGCTTTTTTGTCGTCGTTGGAACCAAACATGGAAGACGGCTATCTCAGGGTAGCGATGGGCCAGCAGTGGTCCATCGGGAATTCTCTAAACGCAGAACAGACTATTTTGAATCCGGCTGGTTCATGCGCAATGTTTTGTCGTATTGGCCCGTGGGCCAGAACGGCGACAGGCATGGTCGCCAGGCAACCGGATCAGTATCCTAGCACCTCCTGGCCCGCCGACGCTAAACCGAGCAGGCCGCCAAACAGGTTAACCACCGTATGAATGCTCTAGCCCGCCGCGCCGCTGGCCTGTTGCTCAGCACGCTCTGCCTGCCGCTCGCGGCCTTGGCCGCCGATGCGCAACCTACCCACGAGTTCATCCTCGACAACGGCCTGAAGGTGGTCGTGCGCGAGGACCACCGCGCGCCGGTGGTGGTGTCGCAGATCTGGTACAAGGTCGGCTCCAGCTACGAGACGCCGGGCCAGACCGGCCTTTCCCATGCCCTGGAGCACATGATGTTCAAGGGCAGCGCCAAGGTCGGCCCCGGCGAGGCCTCGCGCATCCTGCGTGACCTCGGCGCCGAGGAAAACGCCTTCACCAGTGACGACTACACCGCCTATTACCAGGTGCTGGCCCGCGACCGCCTGCCGATCGCCCTCGAGCTGGAAGCCGACCGCCTGGCCAGCCTGCGCCTGCCAGCAGACGAATTCACCCGCGAGATCGAGGTGATCAAGGAAGAACGCCGCCTGCGCACCGACGACCAGCCCAGCGCCAAGGCTTTCGAGCTGTTCCGCGCCATGGCCTTCCCGGCCAGCGGCTACCACACCCCGACCATCGGCTGGATGGCCGACCTCGAACGCATGAAGGTCGAGGAGCTGCGCCATTGGTACGAATCCTGGTACGTGCCGAACAACGCGACCCTGGTGGTGGTAGGCGATGTCACCGCAGACGAGGTCAAGAGCCTGGCGCAGAAGTACTTCGGCAGTATTCCCAAGCGTGCCCTGCCGCCCGCCAAGCTGCCACTGGAGCTGGCCGAGCCAGGTCAGCGTCAGCTGACCGTGCACGTGCGCACCCAGTTGCCAAGCCTGATCTACGGTTTCAACGTGCCGAGCCTGGCCACCGCCAAAGCGCCGCGCACCGTGCACGCCCTGCGCCTGATCTCGGCCCTGCTCGACGGCGGCTACAGCGCACGCATGCCGGCCCGCCTGGAACGCGGCCAGGAGCTGGTGGCCGGTGCTTCGTCCAGCTACAACGCCTTCACCCGCGGCGACAGCCTGTTCCTGATCTCCGCCACGCCGAACGTGCAGAAGCAGAAAACCCTCGCCGATGTCGAAAAAGGCGTCTGGCAATTGCTCGACGAGCTCAAGACCACCCCGCCCAGCGCCGAGGAACTCGAGCGCGTGCGCGCCCAGGTGATCGCCGGCCTGGTCTACGACCGCGACTCCATCAGCAGCCAGGCCACCACCATCGGCCAGCTGGAAACCGTCGGCCTGTCGTGGAAGCTGATCGACAGCGAACTGGACGAACTCAAGCAGGTCACCCCCGAGGACATCCAGAACGCCGCGCGCACCTATTTCACCCGCGAACGCCTGAGCGTTGCCCACGTATTGCCCGAGGAGTCCGCTCATGAGTGATCGCGCCCCCCGCTACACCCTGATCGGCACCGGCATCATTGCCCTGGTGGTGGCCGTGGCCGCCGTGCTGGCGCGCCCGACCCACGCCGAGGCCGAAGGCACCGCGGCCCGCCCGGCCAATACCCTGCAGTCGCTGGCCGAGCTGGACGGCAAGGCGCCGAGCCGGCGCCAGCTGAACATCCAGCACTGGACCACCGCCGAAGGCGCCCGCGTACTGTTCGTCGAGGCCCGCGAGCTGCCGATGTTCGACCTGCGCGTGACCTTCGCCGCCGGCAGCAGCCAGGACGGCAACACGCCGGGCCTGGCCACCCTGACCAACGCCATGCTCAACGAAGGCGTGGCCGGCAAGGACGTGACCGCCATTGCCCAGGGCTTCGAAGGCCTGGGTGCCGACTTCGGCAACGGTTCCTACCGCGACATGGCCGTGGCCTCGCTGCGCAGCCTGAGCGCCAAGGACAAGCGCGAGCCGGCCCTGCAGCTGTTCGCCGAGGTGGCCGGCAAGCCGACCTTCCCGGAAGACGCGCTCAAGCGCATCAAGAACCAGCTGCTGGCCGGCTTCGAGTACGAGAAGCAGAACCCTGGCAAGATCGGCGGCAAGGCCCTGTTCGCCAAGCTGTATGGCGAGCATCCTTATGCCCACCCGAGCGACGGCAGTGCCGAGAGCATCCCGGGCATCACCCTGGAACAGTTGCGCGCCTTCCACGCCAAGGCCTATGCCGCCGGCAACGCGGTGATCGCCCTGGTCGGCGACCTCAGCCGGGAAGAAGCCCAAGCCGTCGCCGCCCAGGTTTCCGCCGCCCTGCCCAAAGGCCCCGCGCTGGCCAAGCCGGCCGAGCCTGGGGTACCCAAGGCAGGTATCACCCACATCGACTTCCCGAGCAAACAGACCCACCTGATGCTCGCCGAACTGGGCATCGACCGCCAGGACCCGGACTGGCCAGCGCTGTCGCTGGGCAACCAGATCCTCGGCGGCGGTGCCTTCGGTACCCGGCTGATGAGCGAGGTGCGCGAGAAACGCGGGCTGACCTACGGCGTCTACTCGGTCTTCAGCCCGATGCAGGTGCGCGGCCCGTTCATGATCAACCTGCAGACCCGCGCCGAGCTCAGCGAAGGCACGCTCAAGCTGGTGCAGGACATCCTCGCCGACTACCTCAAGAACGGCCCGAGCCAGCAGGAACTGGACGACGCCAAGCGCGAACTGGCCGGCAGCTTCCCGCTGTCCAATGCCAGCAACGCGAGCATCGTCGGCCAACTGGGCGCCATCGGTTTCTATAATCTGCCACTGACCTGGCTCGAAGACTTCATGCAGCAGTCCCAGGCGCTGACCGTCGAGCAGGTCAAGGCGGCGATGAACAAGCACCTGGCAAGCGATAAACTGGTGATCGTCACCGTCGGCCCGAAGGTGCCGCAAAAGCCGCTGCCGGCCCCCACTGACAAACCGTCCGAGCAGCCGCTCGGCGTACCGGAGCACTAATGCCTAGATCCACCCCTCCCGCCCGCCCGCAGCAGGGCCAAAGCAAGGGCCAGGGTCACCTGCGCATCATCGCCGGCGAGTGGCGCAGCCGCCGCCTGGCGGTGCCGGATGGCGACGGCCTGCGCCCGACCCCGGACCGCGTGCGCGAAACCGTGTTCAACTGGCTGGCGCCCTACATCGAAGGTGCCCGGGTGCTGGATGCCTTCACCGGCAGCGGCGCCCTGGTGCTGGAGGCGTTGTCCCGCGGCGCCGAGGATGCCGTGGCGCTGGACAGCAACCCGGCCGCCATCGCCAACCTGAAGAACAACCTCGAGATCCTCCGCTGCGCGCGCGGGCAGATCCTCCAGACCGACGCCCTGCGCTACCTGCAGAACCCGGCCAAGCAGCAGTTCGACCTGGTGTTTCTCGACCCGCCGTTCCATCAGGACCTGCTGGCCAACGCCTGCAACCTGCTGGAACAGAACCAGTGGCTGCGTCAACAGGCCTGGATCTACACCGAAAGCGAAGCCGCCCCGTCGACGCTGGCGATGCCTGGCAACTGGCGCCTGCACCGGGAAAAAAAGACCGGCCAGGTGCACTATGCGCTCTGGCAACGGGGCTAGGCCCTACCGACTTATGTAACGCAGGTGGCCTCACCACTTGATCGAAGCTGCTCCGGCACATTGCCTACCGGAGCACTTCGTTCATGCCTGCTGCATCTGCCCTGCAACGTTTCAACCTGGAAAACGGCCTTGCGGTCTATCTGCGCGAAGACCACCGCTCGTCGCTGGTCAGCGCCCAACTCTGGTACCACGTAGGCTCGAGCCAGGAGCCCTCGGGACAAAGCGGGCTATGCCACCTGGTCGAGCACCTGATGTTCGAAGGCAGCAGCAAACTGGGCCCCGGCCAGTACAATGAAATCATGCAACGCCTTGGTGGCAACCCGAATGCGTTCACCACGGCGGATGCGACCTGCTTTCCCATCACCCTGCCCGCCAGCCGCCTCGAGGTCGCCCTGGAAATCATGGCCGACTCCATGGCCAGCGCAACGCTCGGCGAGCCTGTGTTCAAGCGTGAACTCGATATCGTCAAGGCCGAGCGGCGCCAGCGCGTGGATAACCGGCCGCTGGAGGTGGCCAGTGAGCGCGCGCTCATCCTGGCCAACAGCAACACCCCTTACGCCGACCCGCCGATTGGCTATCCGGCCGATCTGCAGCACCTGGACATCAGCGCAGTGCGCAGCTGGTACCAGAACTGGTACCAGCCCAACAACGCTTCCCTTGTGGTGGCCGGTGCCATCGACATGCCAGCGCTGCGGACCCTGGTCGAACGCCACTTCGCCGGCATTGCTGCGGCCCCCTTGCCGCAACGCTGGGCGCCGCCTTCGACCCGGCATTTCGCTCATCGCAGCCAGACCATTGCCCTGCCAAGCCTGCCCAAGGGCGCCATCCTGGCCTTCAACACACCCAGCCTCGCTACCGCCGACCATCCGGGCCACGCCTATGCGCTACGGCTTATTCCTCAGCTACTGGCCAATGGCAGCAGCTCGCGCCTGTTCTTGCGCAGAGTCCGCGGCGATCAAAGCCTGCTTCAGGCCGAAGCCGGGTATCAACACCTGCAACGGGGCGACAGCCTGCTGACCCTCTCGCTTTACGCCAACCCCGCCACAGCCACGGCAAAATCGGCAACGGCTGCGGCGCTGGAGGAGATAGCAGACTTGCGCCACGCAGCGCCTGCCGAAGACGAACTGCAGCGGGCAAAGAACCGTCTGCTGGCAGACCTGGTCTTCGCGCGGGAAAACGTCGAGGCACAGGCCGAGGCCATCGGCCAGCACGCGGTATGCGGCATCGATCCCGGCATGCTCGAGCAGGAGCATCATGGGATACGAAGTGTCACTGCCGAAGAGGTTCGGGTGGCAGCGGACACGTTCCTCACCCATGAGCGCCTGACCATCACCTACTTGGACGATGTGGGTGACGCCGAGCAGGAAACGGCCGGTAGCCCACCGCAACCACCCACCCTGGCCTCCCTGCAAACGCTCGACATGAGCACCCTCGACCTGCCGGTGCCGAAAGTGCAGGCCTGGCAAACCGCCGAGGGCGCGGTGGCACGCCTGGTGCAAAGCCACGAGCAGCCCATGCTCGACCTGATGCTGAGCTTCAACGCCGGCAGCCGGTTGGATGGCGACAAGCCCGGGCTCGCCGCGATGACGCTGTTCATGCTCGACGAAGGCACGCTGGAACTGGAGGCTGGCGCCTTTGCCGAGCACATGGAAAAACTCGGCGCGCAGTACAGCAAGTCGATCACCCGCGACCAGACCCACATTCATCTGCGCTGCCTGACGAATGAGACGCTGACGCCTGCGCTGAACCTGATCATCGACATGGTTGCACGCCCTGCATTCAGGGCTGGCGAGTTCGAACTGATGAAGGCACATCTGCTGGAAAGCAACAGGCAAACCCAGGCAATCCCGATGCGCAAGGCCCAACATGCCGCCCTGTCGCTTGCCTTTGGCGAGCACCCCTATGGCTCCCCTGAAAGGGGCACGAACGCCGGCATCGCCCTGATCACCCCTGAGGATGTCAGGCATTTTCACCGGCGGGCCTATTCGGCGAGCAACCTTGAAATTTCGATGGTCGGCGATATTTCCCGCGAAGCGGCCGAGGCCCTCACCCGGCGCATCTGCGCGGCGCTGCCACAGCACTGGGCGGCGGCCGAGCCGCCAGCCTTGCCCTCGTTCAAGGCCGCTGTGGCGAGCGTCGAACAACCCGGTGTCAACCATGCGGTCATGTTGCTCCTGCCCATGCGCGCAAGCCGCGCTGACGCCGATTACCCAGCCCTGGTCCTGGCCAACGACGTCCTGGGACACGGCCCGGATTCGCGCCTGTTCAAGGAACTTCGTCAGCGACTAGGCCTGACCTATGGGGTGTACTCCAGCCTGGCACCTGATACCAACATGCTCTACATCCAGGGCGAGGTGGCGGCCGAGTATCTGGATGCCTTCACCCGGCAGCTGGGCCGTGTGCTGCAGGACTACGCCGCCAAGGGGCCTGGCGAGGATGAGCTGGAGCTGGCCAGGCAGGCCCTGCTCGGCGATCTGCGCCGCGCGCTGGCAAACAATGGCTCGCTGGTCGAGCTTATCGCCACGCTTCATGCCGGCTTGCCCGCAGATGCCCTGCAGACTTACATCGAACGTGTCCTGGCCGTAACCCCCGAGGCCGCACACCTGGCCTTCAAGCTGAGGCTGGAGCTGGCGAGCCAGATTCTGGTAAGCGTCGGCCCGACCGTCGACCAGCAAGCCTTGCCGACAGGCATCCTTGCCGACCAATAGCGCAGGTACAGCGGTGGTTTTTCATGGCACTCTAGGCAGGCACATCACGAGTCACCGAGCATGCCCAGCCTGACTGCCACATTCCGCCCGGCCATCGGCCTGTCCAACCCCCACCTGCAGACCTTGTGGGGCCCGTTGTGGCGCAAACTGCCCGCAATCGAGCGCAACCGCGAGCGCCTGTGGCTGGCCGATGGCGACTTTCTCGACCTTGACTGGCATGGGCCGCACCAGCCGGACGCGCCCCTGGTGCTGGTACTGCACGGCCTCACCGGTTCCTCCCATTCGCCCTATGTCAAAGGCTTGCAGCAGGCGTTGCAGGCCCGCGACTGGGCCAGCGTGGCGGTGAACTGGCGCGGCTGTTCGGGCGAGCCGAACCTGCTGCCGCGCAGCTACCATTCCGGTGCCAGCGAGGACCTCGCCGCGGTGGTCGCCCACCTGCGCGCCCAGCGGCCCTTGGCGCCCCTGTATGCCGTCGGTTACTCACTTGGCGGCAATGTACTGCTCAAGTACCTGGGCGAGCGTGGCGCCGCCAGCCAGCTGCAAGCGGCGGTGGCAGTGTCGGTGCCGTTTCGCCTGGACCAGTGCGCCGACCGCATCGGCCAGGGTTTTTCCAAGGTGTACCAGGCACATTTCATGCGCGAGATGATGGCCTATGTGCAGGTGAAGCAACGTTTGTTCCGAGACCGTGGGCATCACGAAGGCCTGGCCGCGCTCGACCGGCTGGGGCCCTTGGGCAAGATGAAGACGTTCTGGGACTTCGACGGCAAGGTCACCGCGCCGCTCAACGGCTTCAGCGACGCGCACGACTACTACCGGCACGCCTCGAGCCGCTATTACCTGGGGGCGAATTGCACGCCGACGCTGATCATCCAGGCCGCCGACGACCCGTTCGTGTTCGACCACAGCCTGCCCACGGCCGCCGAACTGGCGCCGCAGACGCAGTTCGAGCTGCATGCGCGCGGGGGCCATGTGGGGTTTGTCGAGGGCAGCCTGCGCAATCCTGGTTACTACCTGGAGCGCAGGATTCCCCAATGGCTGATGCAAGCCCTGTAGGAGCGAGCGTTGCTCGCTCCTACAGGCCGGTCGCCACGCCATGCTTGGGATCGTTGATCCACTCGCTCCACGACCCGGCATACAGCCTGCCCAACGGATACCCCGCCAGCGCCAGGGCAAACAGGTTATGGCACGCCGTCACCCCTGACCCGCAATAGGCCACCAGCTGCTCCGGCAAGCGCCCTGCCAGCTTTTCGGCAAAACGCTGCCTGAGCTGTTCCGGCGCCAGGAAGCGCCCATCGGCACCGAGGTTGTCGTTGAACGCAGCGCACTGCGCGCCAGGGATATGCCCGGCCACCGGGTCGATCGGCTCCACCTCGCCACGGAAACGCGGCAGGGCGCGGGCATCGATCAAGGTGAGGTCAGGGCTGCCCAGGCGCTTGGCCAGGTGCTCGGCGTCGATCAGCAGCGTGGCATCTGCCTCGCCGTGGAAACTTCCCTCGCGCCTGGCCGGTGCGTCCAGGCTCAGCGGCAGGTGCGCGGCATGCCAGGCCTTGAGGCCGCCATCGAGGATGGCCACACCGCTACGCTTGCCGAGCCAGGCCAGCAGCCACCAGGCCCGCGCGGCAAAGGCGCCAGGGCCGTCGTCGTACAGCACGACTTCGCTGTCATTATCCAGGCCCCACTCACGCAGGCGTTCGATCAACCGCTGCGGCTCCGGCAGCGGGTGGCGGCCAGTGCGGCCCTTGTGCACCGGCCCGCTCAGGTCACGCTCCAAGTCGGCGAAGTGCGCCCCGGCGATATGCCCCTCGGCATAGCTGCGTTGGCCGTAATCCACATCCTCCAGGGCAAAACGACAATCGAGGATCACCAGCCTGGGCGAGTCCAGTCGCTCGGCCAGCTGTTGCGGGGTGATCAATTGCGCAAGGGGCATGACTATCTCCTGATCGATGGCACGAAGGCCCTGGCCTAGTGTTCCAGGGCCTGGTTGAACGGTACGTGGAACTCCTGGCACAGGGTGTCCACGGCGCTGCGGGCGTTGGCGGTGACGAAGCCGAGTTCCAGCACCAGCACCTGATAGACGCCGCGCTTGAAGGCTTCTTCACCCAGGTGTGCGGAATGTTCGCGAGTGGTGCTGAGAAAACGTACCCAGGACGTCAGCACGATCCAGGCGTTGATGGTCAACGATTCGATCTGCGTGGGCTCCATGGCGAGGATCCCGGCGTCGACGAAGCCACGATAGATCGCCTGGCCCTGGCGCAGGCAGCGCTCGGAAAAGCGCCGGTAGCGGACGGCCAGTTCGGTATCGCTGTCCAGCAGGTGCTCCAGGTCGCGGTGCAGGAAACGGTAGTTCCACATCGCCGCCAACAGCGCCTTGAGGTAGAAGCGCTTGTCCTCGACGGTGGCCGCGCGGCCTTGCGGCGGGCGCAGGAAACTGTCCACCAGTTCTTCGTACTGGCTGAACAGCACGGCGATGATCGCCTGCTTGTTGGGGAAGTGGTAGTAGAGGTTGCCGGGCGAGATTTCCATGTGCGCGGCGATGTGGTTGGTACTGACGCTGCGTTCGCCCTGCTGGTTGAACAGCTCCAGGCTGTTCTGCACGATGCGCTCTCGGGTTTTCATGCGCGGGGCCATGCTCGGTTCCCAGTCTGCAGGCTTTCGATTGACCGCCATCTTACGGTGTAACGTGCCCGCAATGCACCGCCTGCCAGGGTGAAAAAAAATCGCACCATGGTACGAACTAGAGTATAGGCTCTAGGGATTCTCAGCCCAGACGGGACGCTGCCGTGACCTCGCCCTTCGCCTTGCCTGCCATGCCTGCCGATACCGACCTCGAGGCGACGTTCGCCGCCCAGCGCCTGGCGTTCGCCGGCAACCCCATGCCCCCTCCGGCGCAGCGGCGGCAATGGCTGAAAAGCCTGCGCGAGGCCCTGCTGGCGGACCAGCAGGCACTGATCGAGGCGATCGATAGCGACTTTGATGGCCGCAGCGCCGACGAAACCCTGCTGGCCGAGCTGCTGCCGTCGGTGCAGGGCATTCGCCATGCCGAACGCCATCTGCAACGCTGGATGCGTCCGTCCCGGCGCGCCGTGGGCCTGGCGTTCCAGCCGGCCAGCGCGCGGGTGCTGTACCAGCCCCTGGGGGTGGTCGGCATCATCGTGCCGTGGAACTACCCGCTGTTTCTCGCCATCGGCCCGCTGACCGGCGCCCTGGCCGCTGGCAACCGGGTGATGCTCAAGCTCAGCGAATCCACCCCGGCCAGCGCACAGGCACTGAAGACGCTGCTGCAACGGGTGTTCCCCGAGGACCTGGTCAGCGTGGTGCTGGGCGAGGTCGAAGTCGGCCAGGCCTTCGCCCGCCTGCCCTTCGATCATCTGCTGTTCACCGGGGCCACCAGCATCGGCCGCCAAGTGATGCTGGCGGCCGCGCACAACCTGACCCCGGTGACCCTGGAGCTGGGCGGCAAGTCGCCCGCGATCGTCTCGGCCAGCGTGCCGCTGGACGCCGCCGCCGAGCGCATCGCCTTCGGCAAGACCCTCAACGCCGGGCAGACCTGTGTCGCCCCCGACTACGTGCTGGTGCCACGCGAGCGCCTGAATGCCTTCGCCGATGCCTACCGCGACGCCGTGCGCCGCTTCTACCCGCGCATTGCCGACAACCCCGACTACAGCGCGATCATCAACCCACGGCAGTTGCAGCGCCTGCAACATCTGCTGGACGATGCGCGGGCCAAGGGCGCCGAGGTGCTCGACCTGTACCCCGACGAACCTCGCCAGGGCCGGCGCCTGCCGCCGCACGTGCTGACCAGGGTCAACGATGGCATGCAGGTGATGCAGGACGAAATCTTCGGCCCGCTGCTGCCGCTGGTGCCCTACGACCGCCTCGATGAAGCCCTGGACTACATCAACCAGCGCCCTCGCCCACTGGCGCTCTACTACTTCGGCTACGACCGCAGCGAGCAGGCCCACGTGCTGCAATACAGCCACTCTGGCGGTGTGTGCCTGAACGACACCCTGCTGCACGTGGCCCAGGACGACCTGCCGTTTGGCGGCATCGGCCCCTCCGGCATGGGCCATTACCACGGCCACGAAGGCTTCCAGACCTTCAGCAAGGCCAAGGCGGTGCTGGCCAAGCAGCGCCTCAACGCCGCCCGGCTGATCTACCCGCCCTATGGCAAGGCCTTGCAGCGCCTGGTCTACAAGCTGTTCATCCGCTGATGCTGCGCCGCGACCTGCTGCGCTTCAGCCTTGGCGCCAGCGTGTTGCTGAGCGGAGCCAGCCTGGTCGGCTGCACCTCGCAGACGCCCGCCGCCGGCTACCAGGTGCTGCGCGACCACGACCTGCCGCTGCTGCAGGCGCTGATCCCGGTGGTGCTGGCCGGGACGTCGGCCACTGCCCCTCTGGTGCTGAAGAGCCTCGACCACAAGCTGGCTGCACTGTCGCCGGAGATGCTCAAGCTCACCCGACAGCTGTTCGACGTGCTCGACCTGCCCTTCACCCGTGGCCCGCTGACCGGCGTCTGGGGCGCCTGGGAGCAGGCGAGTGGCGCCCAGGTCACGGCCTTCCTGCAACGCTGGCAGAACAGCTCGCTGAACCTGCTGCGCATGGGCCACGCCTCGCTCCTGCAACTGCTGCTGATGGCCTGGTACGAACGCCCGCAAGCCTGGGCGGCCTGCGGCTACCCCGGCCCCCCAAAGATCTGACGACAACAAGAGCATCGCCCATGCCTGTCACCGACCCGTTTCGCTAAGGCCTCGAACGCGGCTGGCTCACCCACGACGGCTCACGCCTGGAACAGGACCTGACCCTGGAGGCCGACATCGCCGTGATCGGCAGCGGCGCCGGCGGCGCCACCAGCGCGCAGCTGCTCAGCGCCGCCGGTTTCAAGGTGCTGCTGATCGAGGAAGGCCCGCTGAAGACCAGCAGCGACTTCCACCTGCTGGAAAGCGAGGCCTACGCCAGCCTGTACCAGGAAGGCCTGGGCCGGATGAGCAAGGATGGCGCCATCACCATCCTCCAGGGCCGCGCCGTGGGCGGCACCACCCTGGTCAACTGGACATCGAGCTTTCGCACACCGCCCCAGACCCTTTCGCACTGGGCCACGGCCCACGCTGTGCAGGGGCTGGGCGAGGACGACCTGCGCCCTTGGTTCGAAAGGGTCGAGCAGGAACTGGGCATCAGCCCTTGGGCCCTGCCGCCAAATGCCAACAACGAAGTGCTCAAGCGTGGTTGCGAACAGCTCGGCTACCGCTGGGCGGTGATCCCGCGCAACGTGCGTGGCTGCTGGAACCTGGGCTACTGCGGCATGGGTTGCCCGGTCAACGCCAAGCAATCGATGCTGGTGACGCGCATCCCCGCCACCCTCGAGCGTGGCGGCGAACTGCTCTACCTGGCCCGTGCCGAGCATTTCGAACATGACGGCGAGCGCATCCGCCAGCTCCAGTGCAAGGCATTGGATGCCCAGGGCATCTACGCCACCGGGCGCCAGGTGAGCGTGCGCGCCCGCCACTACATCGTCGCCGGTGGCGGTATCAACAGCCCGGCCCTGCTGCTGCGCTCCAGGGCCCCAGACCCCCATGGGCGCCTGGGCAAACGTACCTTCCTGCACCTGGTGAACTTCAGCGCGGCGCGCTTCGACGCGCGTATCGACCCCTACTACGGCGCTCCGCAGTCGATCTACAGCGACCACTTCCAGTGGCAGGACGGCACCGTCGGGCCGGTGGGCTACAAACTGGAAGTGCCGCCCTTGCACCCAGCCCTGGCCAGTACGCTGCTGGGCGGCCATGGCACGGAGAATGCCCGGCGCATGGCCGAACTGCCGCATACCCACGTGATGCTGGCGTTGCTGCGCGACGGTTTCCACCCCGAAAGCCTGGGCGGCAACGTGGAATTGCGCAGCGACGGCTCACCGCTGCTGGATTACCCGGTCACCGACTACCTGCGCGACGGCCTGCGCCGGGCCTACCACAGCATGGCGCAGATCCAGTTCGCCGCCGGTGCCGCCCAGGTCACGCCGCTGCATGCCGATGCCCGCCCCGCTTCCAGCCTGGCCGAGGCCCGGCAGATGATCGACGGCCTGAGCCTCGAGCCGTTTCGCACCCGCCTGGGCAGTGCCCACGTGATGGGCGGCTGCGCCATGGGCGAAGACCCGCGCCAGGCGGTGTGCGACAGCCTTGGCCGGCATCACCAGCTGGCCAACCTTTCAGTCCACGACGGCTCGCTGTTCCCCACCAGCATCGGCGCCAACCCGCAGTTGTCGGTGTACGCCATCGCCGCCCGGCTGACCGAAGCGCTGATCGCCCGCCTGGCACAGAGTGCATGACAACAAACAGCCCCGCTGTCTATAGTGCCTTCAGCCGGCCGCATGACTTGGCCGGGGCGCCATCGCTGCGCTACCATCCGACTCCCCAACGCACTCCAGCCAGGATGACGCGATGAACCGAGTGTTGTACCCGGGTACTTTCGACCCCATTACCAAAGGCCACGGCGACCTGGTCGAGCGCGCCTCGCGCCTGTTCGACCACGTGATCATCGCGGTGGCGGCCAGCCCGAAGAAAAACCCCCTGTTCCCGCTGGAACAACGGGTGGAGCTGGCGCGGGAGGTCACCAAGCACCTGCCCAATGTCGAAGTCATCGGCTTCTCCTCGCTGCTGGCGCACTTCGCCAAGGACCAGGGCGCCAACGTGTTCCTGCGCGGCCTGCGCGCGGTATCGGACTTCGAGTACGAGTTCCAGCTGGCGAACATGAACCGGCAACTGGCGCCCGACGTCGAGAGCCTGTTCCTCACGCCTTCGGAGCGCTATTCGTTCATTTCCTCGACGTTGGTCCGGGAAATCGCCGCGTTGGGCGGTGATATCAGCAAGTTCGTCCACCCTGCGGTGGCCGAGGCACTGACCGAACGCTTCAAGAAGTAAGCCAGCACGGCTGACGTATCTACGCGCCCGCGTGCACTGCGGGCGCGAATGCGGCACAATTGTGCCCATTGCGCTGAACATGCCCGGGCGATGCGCCCCGGCCGGAGTCCCCATGTCCCTGATCATCACCGACGATTGCATCAACTGCGACGTCTGCGAACCCGAGTGCCCGAACGAGGCCATCTCCCAAGGCGAAGAGATCTACGTGATCGACCCGAACCTGTGCACCCAGTGCGTGGGTCACTACGACGAGCCGCAGTGCCAGCAGGTCTGCCCGGTCGACTGCATCCCGCTGGATGAAGCGCACCCGGAAAGCGAAGAGCAACTGATGGCCAAGTACCGCCGTATCACCGGCAAGGAGTGAGCACCGCCTGGCAAGGGCTTCGCCCTTGTTCGCGGGTAAACCCGCTCCCACAGGATTGATGCTAACCCCAGGTATACACCGTGCCTGTGGGAGCGGGCTTGCCCGCGAATGGGCCGCACAGCGGCCCCGGCAATCAACGCTGGCAACGCGGGCAGAACACGCTCGCCCGTTGCCCCAGCTTCACCTCGCGCAAGGCCGTGCCGCACAGCTTGCACGGCTGCCCGCCGCGCCCGTAGACGAACAATTCCTGCTGGAAGTACCCCGGCTGCCCGTCACCCCCGATGAAATCGCGCAGGGTCGTACCGCCCTGCTCGATGGCCGCCGCCAGCACCCGCTTGATCTCGATCGCCAGCTTCAGGTAGCGCGCCCGGGAAATTCCGCCGGCTTCCCGGCGCGGGTCGATGCCCGCCGCAAACAGCGCCTCGGTCGCGTAGATGTTGCCCACCCCCACCACCACAGCGTTGTCCATGATGAACGGCTTGACTGCCATCGAACGCCCGCGCGACAACTGGAACAGCCGCTCGCCGTCGAACAGCTCGGTCAGCGGCTCCGGCCCCAGGCGCAGCAGCAGCTCATGGTTGAACGGGTCGAGGCTCCAGAGCATGGCGCCGAAACGGCGCGGGTCGGTGTAGCGCAGCATCAGCCCTGATTCCAGCTCGATGTCCACGTGCTCGTGCTTGGCCGCCGGCAAGCCCAGCTGCACCAGGCGCAGGTTGCCCGACATGCCCAGGTGACTGATCAGCGTGCCGACCTCGGCATTGATCAGCAGGTACTTGGCGCGCCGCTCGACGCTGACGATGCGCTGCCCGGACAGGCGCACGTCGAGGTCCTCGGGGATCGGCCAGCGCAGGCGCCGGTCACGCACCACCACGCGGCTGACGCGCTGGCCTTCCAGGTGTGGCGCGATTCCGCGCCGGGTGGTTTCGACTTCGGGTAGTTCCGGCATGGATCAGTGCCCGCCCAGTTCGCGAATGTTCTGTTTGAGGGTTTCGAAGTCGTACTCGGTCAGGCCGATGTAGTCCAGCACCAGCGGGCCGACCACTTGCCACTCGTGGTCGACGCTCTGGTTGCCCAGTACCCGGTACGAAGCGCAGATGTGCTCGGCCATCTTCAGCACCGCCAGCAGGTTCTTCAGCTGGCTCTGGGCATTGCGCGAAGACTCCTCGCGGAAGATCGCCAGGGCGTTGTGGTGGTTGGCGATGGCCGCGCTGATGTGTTCGGGCAGGCGCCAGGACTTGGCGGTGAAGTAGCCGACCACCGAGTGGTTGGTGTTGAACGCACGGTTTTCGGTGTCGACCACGCGGGTCTCCTCGCTGGCCTTGGCGTAGGCGTCTTCCAGCACCTCCATGTAGTCGGGGAAGCGCTTGAGCATCAGCGGCACGCCGCAGTCATGGAACAGCCCGAGGGTGTAGGCCTCGTCGGCGGCCTGCAGCCCCGTGCGCTTGGCCAGGGTCAGGCAGGTCATGGCCACGTCCTGGGCGGTGTCCCAGAAGCGGTTGAGGGTGACGATGGTTTCGTCGCTCATCTCTCCCTTGATCGACTGGGCATTGATCAGGTTGATGATCGAACGGCTGCCCAGCAGGTTGACCGCGCGCTGGATCGAGCCGATCTTGTTCGACAGGCCGAAGTGCGGCGAGTTGACCAGCTTGAGCAAGGCCCCGGCCAGGCCAGGGTCCTGGGCAATCAGCTTGGCGATGGTATCCAGGTCCGGGTCAGGCATGTACTGCTCGAACTGCAGGTCGACCATGATCTGCGGTTGCGGCGGAATGGTGATGCCTTGCAAGGCTTGCTGGATCTGTTCGGCGCTGAGTTCCTGGGACATGCGTGCTTACTCTTGGGAGACCGGGCGATTCTAACCCAGTTGCTCAGGGCCGCGCTTTGTCGCGCCCGGAACCGAATTGGCGGCCGACAGGGTATACTCCCGCTCTTTTTTCCCGGAGCGACGTCATGTCCCTGCCCAGCCTTCGCCTCAAAGCCAATGCCGACCGCCGCCTGCGCGCCGGCCACCTGTGGGTCTACAGCAACGAAGTCGACGTCACCGCGACCCCGCTGCAAGGCCTGAAGGCCGGCCAGCAGGCCGTGCTCGAGGCTGCCAACGGCAAGCCGCTGGGCATCGTCGCCCTGAGCCCGAACAACCTGATCTGCGCCCGCCTGCTGTCGCGCGACATCAAGCTGCCGCTGGACAAGTCGCTGCTGGTGCACCGCCTGAACGTCGCCCTGTCGCTGCGCGAGCGCCTGTTCGAGCAGCCGTGCTACCGCCTGGTATACGGCGATTCCGACCTGCTGCCGGGCCTGGTGGTCGACCGTTTCTTCGACATCCTCGTGGTGCAGCTGGCCTCGGCCACCATGGAAGCGCACAAGGACGACGTGATCGCCGCCCTGGTGCAGGTGCTCAAGCCCAGCGGCATCCTGTTCAAGAACGACTCCGCCGCCCGTGACGCCGAAGGCCTCGAGCGCTATGTCGAGACCGTCTACGGCGAAGTGCCGGACTGGGTCGCCCTGGAAGAGAACGGCGTCAAGTTCGAAGCCCCGGTGCGCGAAGGGCAGAAGACCGGCTGGTTCTACGACCACCGCATGAACCGCGCACGCCTGGCACCCTACGTGAAAGGCAAGCGTGTGCTCGACCTGTTCAGCTACATCGGTGGCTGGGGCGTGCAGGCCGGCGCGTTCGGCGCCAGCGAAGTGTTCTGCGTGGATGCCTCGGGCTTCGCCCTCGACGGCGTCGAGCGCAACGCCGCGCTGAACGGCATCAGCGAGAAGCTGACCTGCATCGAAGGTGACGTGTTCGAGGCCCTGCGCGAGCTGAAGGCCGCCGAAGAGCGCTTCGACGTGATCATTGCCGACCCGCCCGCCTTCATCAAGCGCAAGAAGGACCTGAAGAACGGCGAAGCGGCCTACCGCCGCCTCAACGAACAGGCCATGCGCATGCTGAACAAGGACGGCATCCTGGTCAGCGCCTCGTGCTCGATGCACCTGCCCGAGGACGACCTGCACAGCATCCTGCTGACCAGCGCCCGCCACCTGGACCGCAACCTGCAACTGCTCGAGCGCGGCGGCCAGGGCCCGGACCATCCGGTCCACCCGGCGATCGCCGAGACCCGCTACATCAAGAGCATCACCTGCCGCTTGCTGCCCAACAGCTAAGCCCACCCGGGGGCCGTATTGCGGCCCCCGGGCTGCCTCAGATATCCAGCACGTACGAGGCGATCCCGAAGTACACCAGCACGCCCGCCGCGTCGGCAATCGAGGTCACCAGGGGGCCACTGGCCGTCGCCGGGTCGAACTTGAACCGGGTGAACAGGTACGGCAGGCTCATGCCGATCAGGCTACCCAGCAGAACGATCACCAGCATGCTGCTGGCCACGATCAGCGCGATGTCCGCGCCACCACGCAGCGCGCCCAGCGCTGCCACCGCCACCGCCATGGTACAGCCCAGCGCCAGCGCGACCCCGCATTCGCGTGCCAGCATGCGCAGCCAGTCACCCATGACCACCTCGCCCGTCGCCAGGCCACGCACCATCAAGGTTGCCGATTGGGCGCCGGCATTGCCACCGCTGTCCACCAGCAGCGGCAGGAAGAACACCAGCACGATATGCGCGGCGATGGTTTCCTCGAAGGCTGCGATACCCGCCCCCGAGAACAGGTTGCCGAACACCAGCAGCACCAGCCACAGCACCCGCTTGCGGTACAGCAGGCCGACAGTGGCATCACGCAGGTTGCCCACATGATTGGTGATGGACGCGCCCTTGTGGAAATCCTCGGTGGCCTCATTGACCACCACATCCAGCGCATCGTCGCAGGTCACCAGGCCCACCAGGCGCCCGGCCTGGTCCAGTACGGGCACGGCCAGCAGGTCGTGTTCGCGGATCAGCCGGGCGACTTCCTCCTGCCGCGACGTGGTACAGACACAGATGACCTTGCGCACCATGATCTGCTCGATCGGTTGCTCGGGCGCCGCCAGGATCAGTTCGCGCAGGGACAGGGTGCCGAGCAGGTTGCGCTGCTCGTCGAGCACATAGGACTGATAGATGGTCTCGGCGTCGGCGGCTTCGCGGCGCAGCATGTCGATGGCCTGGCTGGCGGTGAGGCTGGCATCGAGGCTCGAATACTCGCTGGTCATGAGGTAACCGGCGGTGCCTTCGGGATAGCCTTCAGGGCGAAGGAAGTGGTCACGGCGGGCCTGGGCGGCCTGGCGCAGGTCACGTGGGGAAACGAGGGTGTCGGATACATGTTGCATGAAGTTCTCCAGGCGCCGACACAGGCACCCGCGAACCTCAGCCAGACAGGCTCAAGCCTTGGGATGCCCTGGCGACGGCGCGCTCAGTGCCAATTTGCAAGTTCGCGATGAACTGAAACTGGGAAGGTCCATTGAGTCTGTTTCTCGTGAGGCCGCACATGCGGCGCGGGGATAGTGACAAGCATCAGGGCGGTTGTCACCGGTGAAAGCCGCCGCCAGGGCATTTACAGATTTGTCCTACGATCACTGCCCAAGGTCATGGGCCACATGGTGATTGTTGGCAATGATGTTGGCGATCAGCGACGCGCCCGGAAAGTCGGCCATGATGATGCCTACGGTGCGCCTGCTCGTGCCCGAGTCGTTCAGGCTCTTCAGGTCATCACGGGTCAGTACGTTGGTGCCTTCGAAGGAAATAGTGCAGAGCCTGCCCAGGCAGGTCGTCCTCGGGAAACGCGGGTATCTGTCGTCATCCCCCAGCGTTACCAGGCCGGTCGAAAGCCTGGGCGCGCCCGTACCTGGCAGCACATGGCCGCTGGCGACAAAATAGGGGAACGATCCCCCGCTGCCGGACAGGTAGTTCACATAGAACTTGCCTGGGTCACCCGCCGCACCGCGATACAGCTGACGCATCACCTTCATGAATTTCTCATGCAGGCTCCAGTTGGTGAACAGGTAGTAGTCATCCTGGATGTCGAAGTTGCCGTAGCTGAGGCCGTAAGGGTTGAGGCTGGCAACATTGGAAAGCACCACGAACTTGCCACGTGCCTCGCCCAAGGTGACATTGCTGCGCGGTGCGCGCAGGTAGACGGCGGAAAACTCCTTCATGTAGCGCTCGAACACCTCAACCAGTCTCACCGTCACATTGGCATCGGCCGTGTGTTCTTCCCTGACCCGCAGCAATACCGTCTCACTGGGGTTGGCCTGCAGAAAACGCTCTACCGAACGCAGCGCGGAGCCGAACATCTTGTCGAGATAGACCGAGCCATGGTGCAGGGCCAGGCTGTCACCCGTGCGCCGCAGTCGCAGGTCCAGCACGCGGATGCCATACCTCAATTGCTCATCGAAACTGAGCGTCTGGGTGACGACGATATCGTCGACGATGGGGAACAGCATCTTGTCGAAGGTGGACGAGTCATGGGTGCCGGGTAGCGCCATCTCGCTCAGGTGCACGTCATCGCGTATCGATTTCATCCAGTCGCGCTGGTCGGCGAAGGCGTCATGGGGATCGTGGGAATAGGCATCGTCAGTGTGCGCACGGGCATCGACGCCAAGCAAAACGAGAAGGCCGCAGAGGGCTGCGAGGTTGAAGAAAGCGCGCATGCTCAGGTCATCCGGGTGATTGCAACCTGACCAGGGTAATGAACGGGCAGCTCGGCCGAGTGGTACTTATCTAGCCAGGCAGCCCCGGGGCCGACCGAACCTCGGATTTGATGCGCTTGTTCATTCCCTCGCCGCGCCAGCGGTGTAGAATCGGGCTATTCATCGCCAGTCATCCCCGGCGGGTTTATGAGCTCTGGCCAAGCACGCGGCGATCCCGCGCGGTCTTCGGCCCCATCCGTGCCAGTGGCAACCGGCCTGCGGCACACCGGACAAGAGAAGCTCACTCCCCATTTTGTGACCTGATTAAGCCGCCAGGAGTGTTTCATGCCTGATTATCGTTCCAAGACTTCCACCCAAGGCCGCAACATGGCCGGCGCCCGTGCCCTTTGGCGCGCCACCGGGATGAAGGACGAAGACTTCAAGAAACCGATCATCGCCATCGCCAACTCGTTCACCCAGTTCGTCCCGGGCCACGTGCACCTCAAGGACCTGGGCCAGCTGGTCGCCCGCGAGATCGAACGCGCCGGTGGCGTGGCCAAGGAATTCAACACCATCGCCGTCGATGACGGTATCGCCATGGGCCACGACGGCATGCTGTACTCGCTGCCGAGCCGCGAGATCATCGCCGACGCCGTCGAGTACATGGTCAACGCCCACTGCGCCGACGCCATCGTCTGCATCTCCAACTGCGACAAGATCACCCCCGGCATGCTGATGGCCGCCCTGCGCCTGAACATCCCGGTGATCTTCGTTTCCGGCGGCCCGATGGAAGCCGGCAAGACCAAGCTGGCCAGCCACGGCCTGGACCTGGTCGACGCCATGGTCATCGCCGCCGACTCCACTGCCAGCGACGAAAAGGTCGCCGAGTACGAGCGCAGCGCCTGCCCGACCTGCGGTTCGTGCTCCGGCATGTTCACCGCCAACTCGATGAACTGCCTGACCGAAGCCCTGGGCCTGGCCCTGCCGGGCAACGGTTCGACCCTGGCCACCCACGCCGACCGCGAGCAGCTGTTCCTCACCGCCGGCCGTACCATCGTCGAGCTGTGCAAGCGCTACTACGGCGACAACGACGAGTCGGTGCTGCCGCGCAGCATCGCCAACTTCAAGGCGTTCGAGAACGCCATGATGCTCGACATCGCCATGGGCGGCTCGACCAACACCATCCTGCACCTGCTGGCCGCGGCCCAGGAAGGCGAGGTGGCGTTCGACCTGCGCGACATCGATCGCCTGTCGCGCAAGGTGCCGCAGCTGTGCAAGGTGGCGCCGAACATCCAGAAGTACCACATGGAAGACGTGCACCGCGCCGGCGGCATCTTCAGCATCCTCGGCTCGCTGGCCCGTGGCGGCCTGCTGCACACCGACCTGCCGACCGTGCACAGCCGCAGCATGGAAGAAGCCATCGCCAAGTGGGACATCACCCAGACCGATGACGAAGCCGTGCACACCTTCTTCAAGGCAGGCCCGGCCGGCATCCCGACCCAGACCGCGTTCAGCCAGTCGACCCGCTGGGAAACCCTCGACGACGACCGTGAAAACGGCTGCATCCGCAGCTTCGAGCACGCCTATTCGCAAGAAGGCGGCCTGGCCGTGCTGTACGGCAACATCGCCCTGGACGGCTGCGTGGTGAAGACCGCCGGCGTCGACGAGTCGATCCACGTGTTCGAAGGCACCGCGAAGATCTTCGAGAGCCAGGACAGCGCCGTGCGCGGCATCCTCGCCGACGAAGTGAAGGCCGGCGACATCGTGATCATCCGTTACGAAGGCCCGAAAGGCGGCCCGGGCATGCAAGAGATGCTCTACCCGACCTCGTACCTGAAGTCCAAGGGCCTGGGCAAGGCCTGCGCCCTGCTCACCGACGGCCGCTTCTCGGGCGGCACCTCGGGCCTGTCGATCGGCCACGCCTCGCCGGAAGCCGCCGCGGGCGGCGCCATCGGCCTGGTGCGCGACGGCGACAAGGTGCTGATCGACATCCCCAACCGTTCGATCAACCTGCTGGTCAGCGACGAAGAGCTGGCCGAGCGTCGCGTCGAGCAGGACAAGAAGGGCTGGAAGCCGGTTGAAGTTCGTCCGCGCAAGGTGACCACCGCGCTGAAGGCGTATGCCCTGCTGGCGACCAGTGCCGACAAGGGTGCTGTGCGTAACAAAGAGATGCTAGAAGGGCTGTGAGGCGCTGACGGCGCTGAAACAAGAACCGGCGCCTTGAGCGCCGGTTTTTTATTGCTCACTGATGATCAATGAAGACAGGTGGCCGGGTCCGAGCGAAACATCGATAGCTTTTGAAGAGCAATTGCAACTGACTCGTCATCGAACAGTTTGCTTTTTCGAGCAGCGGCACCTGCACCTCCAGACCAACTTTTCAGATGTTCGCGAACTGCCTGGACTGTCGGCTCAACACCATCCTCATGTAATAGCCAATCAACAGTGGCCAGTAGTTCCATGCCAAACGGAGACTCGAAGCCATCGATCAAATCGGCAGTGAACTCCAACGCTGGCAAATAGACCTTGGCCTCACTGTTCAAATAAGCTTGTACAAACGACTTGCGGCCCTCATCAAACCAGATCACGTCCAGAGGGCCTGCATCGCTGATCCGCTTCCCGCAGTGCAAGTAGCTGCCATCAAGGTTGTCTAGCAAATGTTCGAGTCGGTTGGCGTAAGGGCCATACTTATGAGCAACAAACTTTAACTCCAGCGGATTGCTACCCGGCGTGAACCGCTCGATTGATCGCTCCAGAAACCAGGCAAGCTTCTGCACTTCCAGCAAACTGCACTCCATCCCAAGCACCCAGTAGCGGCGCACCAGCTCTGCAATCAAGGCTCGAGCCGGGGTTAGCTTCTCAACACCACTGCGCTTGGAAACGTTTTGATAATTTGTCGTGGGCTCGAAAACAAGGATATCCGCATCGAGACCATCCAGAACGCTCTGAATCTGTTCTCGTACCGCAGCCCAAGGCAACCCTCCATTACCAGCGCCAAGTGGAGGGATAGCAATCGATGCCACTTGGTTCTCTATAATGAAGTTGCGCAAATCATGGAGGCCATCGACGATCCAACCAATTTGCGAAGGTGAGCGCCAATGCCGCTTGGTTGGAAAATTCACAATCCAGCGCGGGCCGTCCAGCTCCCGTACTTCAGTGATGAACATTTTTCCGGTGACTACTTCTTTCGCTTTGCAGGCAGCCGCGTACTGGCGATAGTTATTAGCAAAACGCTCCTTGAACATCAGCGCGATGCCTTTCCCCATCACCCCTACGGTGTTGACTGTATTAACCAACGCTTCGGCCTTTGCCTCCAGCAGGTTACCTTGCATAAAGCGGATCATCAGAAGTA
This sequence comes from Pseudomonas sp. NPDC089401, assembly GCF_044749485.1. Classification (NCBI taxonomy): domain Bacteria; kingdom Pseudomonadati; phylum Pseudomonadota; class Gammaproteobacteria; order Pseudomonadales; family Pseudomonadaceae; genus Pseudomonas; species Pseudomonas sp. NPDC089401. The sequence continues at coordinate 437,337 of NZ_JBIVIA010000004.1, forward strand.
CCACCCAGGGCGAGCATGCACGGGAAGATTCAGCTGACGTTGCTGAACCTCCTTGCCGACACGACTCTTCAAAGCTTCGTTGTAGCAGACAATTCCAAGAAGGCCAGCAACCGGGACATGTCCATGGATAAGCGCCTCAGCCTGGTAACGCTCCATTTTTCGAGGGTCATCAGGATCACGCTTGAAGTCCCTGCGCTGCAAAATCTCCCAATCGATTTTGTCCAGCTGCGTGAGATCGCTGTAGTAGCCTGCCCAATGCGGATAGGCATGAGCATCCGTAAAGACGAAACGCAGGCCCAGCGACTGAGCATGGTACAGGCTGGAGACAAGAATCACGATCTCTTCGTTCCGTCGCTGAGGTACACCCCACCCCGAATGGATGTTCTTCATCATCACGGAGAATGGGGTGAAGTAGAACGGCACGTAATCTGACAGTGTGCCACCTGGAGAGATAGGTACCACCCTGTGGCTTCGCTTGTCTATGAGGTCTGGATTTCCAATGCTTACGTATTGCCCCGATCGACGGTCAGACGACATGGGAAACAGGCCGTTATCCAACAGCCAGCCCAGGTTGTCTCTATGCACAACTCGCCAAATCAGCGCTTTGGACGCGTTAAGGTTGCTGTAAAGCATCAGGAAAACATAGCTCTCATGACCTTGACCTCAGCGCTAACCTTGTTCCCGCCGCTGGCGTTCACCGCTGCTGCAACCTCTTCGGAAGGTACAAAAATCTTGAAGAACAATGCTGAAGACACAGCATGCGGGGACAGACATTCTGCCATGCACACGTTCTTGCAGTCTTGGTTCAGGTAGTCACGTCTGTTCATGGTTTGCCAGTCTATAGCAGCCAAACCAGCGCGGTAATCAAGAATCCTGAATTCCGTGCCAGCCAAAGGGTGACAAGGTATGACCTTCCAGTTATCACGCTCAGCCAGGGAGCGATGAACTGTGATCAAGACAAACTGCTTTTGGGGATGGTCGCGTTGAACGCGGCCATCGAAGGGATTGCGAGCAAACCAGTGGAAGGGAACGTAGTTTTCCAAACCATGAGTACCACGCCCCTTGATGATTTCTTGGTCAGCTACATCATGAAAGCCCGCAAGCTGCGAACGAGGCAGCAAACCGCGTTCGAAAATCGAGGGGACATTCTCGAGACTTGTCAGGTGGTAGAGCAGCTTGCCGCTTTGAATATCATCAGGCATTTACCAATCCTTGGGTAGCAGTGAGATGTTATTTAGCCATCAGCATAGCTGCTCATTTTCACCTTCGGCTGGGCTTTACTGAATCTGCTCCGGCGTCACGATCACCCAGTTCTTGTCCGCCGTCACCGGCAACCCTTCCCTGGCCTGTGCCGCCGCATTCTTCGTGATCATCCCGTTCAACTGGTCCATGTACTTGGCCTTGCGGTTTATCCACAGGTGGATGCCGCCCTTGTCCACATCCACCCCATGAAACTGCATGTAGCCATCGCTGGTCGGCGTATCGCCACCCACCAGCACCGGTTTCTTCCATTCATCGATATAGGTGAGGATCGCCGCCTGCTTGCCCGCCATCCAGGTAGCCGGGGTCCACAGGTAAGGAGTCAGCTCCAGCCCTTCGTTGGCCTTGGCGTCATAGTGCCCGGCGCTGATCTGCTTGCGCGCCGTGGTCAGCTGGCCGTTGGCGCGGTCCTTCAGCAGCAGGCTCACGCCGATCACGTTTTCCGGCTTCACGTTGTAGCCGTACTTGGGGTCGGAGGCGACCATGCGCACCAACTCCTCGGACGCTGCCGAGATCACGTAGACCTCGATGCCGTTCTCCATCAGCTTGTTGTACAGCTCGGCCTGACCAGTGAAGACCTCTGGTGGCTGCACCTCGATGGCCTTGACCCGATCGCCTTCGAAATAGGTGCTGGGTACCGGCTTGCCGGAGGCCATCAGCTCATCGACCTGCTCCTTGAGCTCTTTGAGGGTGAAGCCGGCGAACACCTGGGCCACCCACGGGTAGCAAACCATGTCGTCGATCTCGCACAGCCGGTAGTAGTAGCTGAACAGGCTTTCCTTGTGGGTGGCGGTGTCCTTGAACGGGATCAGCTTGAGTGACGGGTCGAGCTTGTCGCGGGTCAACAGCCCCTTGTTCTCCATGTACGGCAGCAACGCTTCTTCGAGGTCGTAGCGGTAGCTGGTGTTGTCCATGTCGAACACCGCGAAGTTACCTTTGTGGGCATTGGCGGCGATCATGGCGTCGAGCTGCTTCGCCGCTTCAATGGGCCAGTGCTTCAGTTCGGTGGCGAAGCTTCCAGCACTGAACAGCAATGAGAGGCCGAGGGCGACGGCTTTCGGAGCGAACTTCATGGGCGGTTCTCCTGAAATGACTCGGAAAAACTAGTGCAACATTCCGCGTTTACAGGCACCCACAACGACCCTTGCGCAGTTATGAACGCCGTGTTCATTGCCATCCGCAACAGACCTTTATTCCATTAACGACTAAGCAAATTACTTTTGGGTATAAATTCGTTTCTTTTCAGCCTGTTAGCATTTCCGTTCGCAATCGCTCACCAGAGGCGATGCCTCTTCTGCTTTTTCCTGGAGCTTCAATGAACCTGCCGTTGTCCCTCAACCTGCTGGCGTTCCTGGCCTTGCTGCTAGGCCTGGCGCAAACCGGCCGCACCCAATGGAGCCTGGCCAAGAAGGTCCTGCTGGGCCTGACGGTCGGCGTGGTGTTCGGCCTGGTGCTGCACACGATCTACGGCGCCGGCCACCCGGTGCTCAAGGCCACCATCGGCTGGCTCGACCTGGTCGGCAACGGCTACGTAGGCCTGTTGCAGATGATCGTCATGCCGCTGATCTTCGCCTCGATCCTCAGCGCCGTGGCGCGCCTGCACAATGCCTCGTCGTTGGGCCGCATCAGCGTGCTGAGCATCGGCACCCTGCTGCTGACCACCGCCATCGCCGCGCTGATCGGCATCGTCCTGACCAACCTGTTCGGCCTGAGCGCCGAGGGCCTGGTGGCCGGCGCCCAGGAAAGCGCGCGCATGCAGGTGATCCACAGCGACTATGCGGGCAAGGTCGCCGACCTCAACATCCCGCAGCTGCTGCTGTCGTTCATCCCGAGCAACCCGGTGGGCGACCTGGCGCGGGCCAAGCCGACCTCGATCATCAGCGTGGTGATCTTCGCCGTGTTCGTCGGCCTGGCCGCGCTGCAACTGATCAAGGACGACGCCGAGAAAGGCGCGCGCGCCCTGTCGGCCATCGACACCCTGCAAGCCTGGGTGATGCGCCTGGTGCGCGTGGTGATGAAGCTCACCCCCTATGGCGTGCTGGCGCTGATGACCAAGGTGGTGGCCAGCTCCAACCTGGAAGACATCCTCAAGCTGGGCAGCTTCGTGGTGGTGTCGTACCTGGGCCTGGCGCTGATGTTCGTGGTCCATGCCGTCATCCTCGCCGCCACCGGCGTCAGCCCGCTGCGCTTCTTCCGCAAGGTCTGGCCGGTGCTGACCTTCGCCTTCACCAGCCGCTCCAGCGCGGCCAGCATCCCGCTGAACATCGAGGCGCAGACCCGCCGCCTGGGCGTTCCGCAGTCGATCGCCAGCTTCAGCGCCTCGTTCGGCACCACCATTGGCCAGAACGGCTGCGCCGGGCTCTACCCCGCCATGCTGGCGGTGATGGTGGCGCCTGCGGTGGGCATCGATACCTTCGACCCGCTGTGGATCGCGACCCTGGTGGCGATCGTGACACTGAGCTCGGCCGGCGTGGCCGGCGTGGGTGGCGGGGCGACCTTTGCGGCACTGATCGTGCTGCCGGCCATGGGCCTGCCGGTCGAGCTGGTGGCACTGCTGATTTCGGTGGAGCCGCTGATCGACATGGGCCGCACGGCGTTGAACGTGAGTGGGTCGATGACGGCCGGCGTGGTGACCAGCCAGTTGTTGAAAGAGACTGACAAGGATGTGCTGGGCGGTGACGCGCATGCCGAGTTGAGTCACACCTGACGGATCGCCGGGGGCGCTTTGCGCCCCCGACAATCTCAAATCAATAACTGGCCCGCAAGGTCAATGTCAGGTTGCGCGGTTCACCATAGAAGTTCGAGCCCCAGGCACTGTCCACCCGCTCGTAATACTTGCGATCGAACAGGTTGTTGGCCGTCAGCGTCGTCGTAAGGTGCTTGTTGAAGCGGTAGCCAACCTGCGCAGTCGCCACACTGTAGCCACCCTGCACAAAGTCCACGTCGCGCTTGTAATAGGTCTCGCTGACCACCCGCACCCCGCCACCCAGGCTTAGCCCCTGCAATGGCCCATCGCTGAATTCATAACGTGTCCACAGGTTGAAGTTGTGCTTCGGCGTGATGCTGATGCCCTGATAGTTCTCTTCGCTCATCGATTTGAGCATGGTGAACGCGTAACCCGTGCTGATGCTCCAGTTATCGGTCAGGTTACCGGAAAGCTCGGTCTCCCAGCCCTGGCTGCGGACTTTGGCCTGCGCCTCGTAGTACGCCGTCTGGCTTACCGACTGCGCGCGGTTTTCGTCATAGATGCGGAACAGCGCCACGCTGCCATTCAGGCGCCCCTCCAGAAACTCTCGCTTGAACCCCAGCTCGTACTGCTTACCCTTGCGCGGGTCGATCGGCTGGCCGGCGGCATCGACCTCGGTCTGTGGCTTGAAGATGCTGGTATAGCTGGCGTAAGCCGAAAGCTCCGGGGTCAGCTTGGCAACCAGCGCCGCGTAGGGGATGAACTTGTGATCGATGTTGGTCTCGGAGCTGTTGAACTGATTGAAGAACGGGTTGGCGTTGCGCGCCTCACTGTCGAACCAGGTCAAGCGGCCGCCGACAATCACATCCAACCACTCGGTGGCACTGATCTTGGCTCGAGTATAAGCCCCGTACTGGTTGGACTTTGACCAGTTGCCGTTGACCATCTCGTAGTCCTGCCTGGGAATATCGATACTGCCCGGGTTGAAGACATTGATGTCGAAGTACTCGCCGCCACCGTAGGTAAAGTCTTTGTCCACATGCTGATATTCAGCCCCGGCGGTAAACTCATGGCTGCGCCCGAATACCTCCACCGGCAAGGTGACGAAGCTGTCCACACCTACCGACTTGATGTGCGTGTAGTAGGAGTAGGCGACCGCAGCGCTGTCCCCGGTCTGCGGATTGACCGCATCATCGCTCCAGGTGAAGTTGCGGGTCGGTGTCTCGGCATCACGGTAGGTCAACGAGGTCTTGTACTGGCCGCCATTGTTCAGCGCATGGTCGACTTCGAAGAAGCTCTCCCACAGGCGCTCGTCCAGCTCGTTCCATTTGGCATCCACGAAGGTTGAGCGGTTGACATCGAGCAGCTTGCCACTGGCATAGGCCGGCAAGCCGAAAGCTGGCGTAGAGTTGTTACGCTGATAGGCGCCACCGAACGACAGTGTGGTCGCCGGCGTGATGTCGTATTCCAGGCGACCGTAGATCATCGGCCGCTCGTTCTGCGCATGATCGACGAACGACTGGTTGTTCTCGTAGGCCGTGACGAATCGACCACGCAAAGTGCCCTGGTCGTTCAGCGGCCCGGTGATATCGACCGTGGAGTGGTAATGATCGTAACTACCGGCGGACAACTCGCCAGACAAACCGAACTGGCCAAGCGCCCGTTTACGCACCAGGTTGATGGTGCCTCCCGGCTCGCCCGCTCCTTGGTACAATCCTGAAGGCCCCCGCAGCACCTCGACCCGGTCGAACATTGCCAGATCGAAGCTGGTGGCCATGTCACCCTGGCCCGTGCGTTGCGACACGCCGTCGACTTGCACCTGGTCGACCAGGAAGCCGCGCATGTACACATCGTTCAGGTTGGAGCCGGCGTTATAGGACTTGATCGTGGCACCCGTCACTTGCCGCATGGCGTCCTGCAGGCTGTTCATGTTCTGGTCGTCCAGCCGCTGGCGGGTAACCACCGAGACCGACTGTGGGATGTCCTTGAGTTTCTGCTCACCCTTGCCGATTGTCAGGACGCCGGTCGTGTAGGAGCCGCTACCTTCGGTGGTGGCTGCAAGCTGCTGACTGTCGATCCTGGTGGCCCCCAGCTGCAGTGAGCCATCGTCGCCGCTGCCACCTCGCTGCAGGGTGACGCTATCGCCATCGATGTAGCTGGCACTCAGCCCGGTTCCCTGCAGCAGGCGGCTCAGCGCCTGGTCCTGCGAGTAACTGCCGCTTGCCCCTGGCGAACGCAGGCCCTGGGTGAACTCACCGGGCACCAATACTTGAACCCGCGTCACCGCACTGAAAGCTGCCAGGGCCGAGTCCAGCGGCTGCGCTGGAATCTCGAAACGATAGGCCTGAGCTTGAGTGGCAGCACTGGCGTGCAAGGGCACGGCCAGTGCGCCACAGCCAAGCGCGACAGCCAGGCCGAGCGCAGTGCGCGTGGCGATGATATTCATGTGGTGAGGCTCCCCGAGTTCGTCCTGATGGTCGATGGCGCGGCACTGTCTGAGAGTGCTTATTATTTGCGCCTACCCAATCAAGGACGACGGTCTCCGAGAAATCCCCGAAAGTTTTTTCAGATTCTTCGTTCAGCTTTCATGAAGAACACGCAGGTAAGGTGTGTACTGCTCCGCACGCACCCCCAAAGTATGGGTCAGCGCCTTGAGTACGGCATCGGGCTTGTCGATCTCGAATACGCCAGACACTTTGCGCTGACGCAAGTCATCGCCCAGCAGCACGGTCTGGCCCGGCCAATAGCGATTCAACTCGGCGACCACTTGCGCCAGCGGTTGCTGGCTGAACACCAGTTGGCGCTGCCGCCAGGCGAAGGCACTGGCCTGGTCGAACGGATGCAGGGCGGCCAGCTCACCCGACGCATACTCTACCGCCTGACCCGGTTCGAGGAAGACGCCCAGGCCGCTTCCTGCATTGACCTCGACTTTGCCCTGGGCGACTTTAACGCGGGTCTGCCCGGCAACACTGGCCACGCTGAAGCGGGTGCCAACAACCCGAACCCAACCGTCACCCGCATTCACCACGAACGGCCGATTGGGGTCGCGCGCCACGTCGAACCAGGCTTCACCGCGCAACAGCCGCACCCGCCGCTCCCCCTTCGCCAGCTCGACCTGCAGTGCTGTGTCGGTGTTCAACTGCAGCTGCGAACCATCCTCCAACCGGACGCTCCGCGACTCACCCGTGGTCGTCGCATAGTCGGCGCGCCATCGGTCGAGCAGGGGCGTCTGGCCAATCAACAGGCCAAGTAACAGCGCCGCTGCCGCACCCTGCGCAACCTTGCGCCACGTTCGCCGAGCAGGCTTGCGCCACTGTTGGCGCTGCTGTTCACGCAGGCGGGCAGCAGGTTCACGCAAGGCGCCGAGCAACAGGATAACCTCGTCCCAGGCTTGCTCCTGCGCGGCCCCTGATGCGTGCCATGCAGCAAACGCTGCCTGTTCTTCGGACGTGACATCGTCTGCCTGCAGCCGGTAGTACCAGCCCGCGGCTTCGGCGAACAACGGATCGCTGTCGGGCGTTTCGCTCATCGGGTTATTCATTGATCCAGATTTCATGACTGCGGCACCCTCGCCTGGCCCGCCAGTTGTCGCTTGATGAAGGCGCGGCAGTCGAGCAGTGCTCGGCGCAACTGGTATTCGACGCTGCGTGGCGTAATGTTCATGCGCTCGCCGATTTCCCGGTAGCTGCAGCCGTCCACATGATAGAGCAGAAAGATGTGCCGGGTAGCCTCGGGCAGAGACTCGATCGCGGCCTGCATCAGGGCGTTCTGCTGCTGGTCGAACAGTTGCTCTTCGACACCGGGGTCATCGCTGGCAAGTGCTTCACTCGGCTCGCCACACTCAAGGCGCTCGCGACGGATGACCTGCCGCTGGTGGTCGCGTACCAGGTTGCTGGCAATGGTGAAGAGAAAGGCAGGCAGATTGTCTATCTGCTTGTCGGCAGGCAGCCGCGCCAGGCGCAAGAACGACTCCTGGGTCAGGTCGGCGGCCACTTGGGCATTGCCGGTACGCCGTGCGACAAAAGCCTCCAGCGCTTTTTTCTGCTCGGTGAACAGCCGAGCGATCTGCTTGTTCCATGAAGACACGGCTCGTCTCGGCTCAAGGTCTCAAGAGCTGCGCACGCTAGCAGAAGATGAGATGCATTCGCAATTGATGCTTTCAGGCGCTGGCTTGCCGGCCATGGGCTGCACAGCAGCCCCAGCCATTTCAGATCTTGTCCCAGACCTCGAAGTGGTACACAGGCTTGCCTTCTTCAGCCTGAGCCTCGCTGGACACCAACGTCCACTGCCCCTTATCGAACTCAGGGAACCAGGCGTCCCCCTCCGGCGCCAGCTCGACCTGGGTCAGGTACATCCGGCTCACCAGCCCCTTCTCCAGCGCCTGCCCATACAGCTGCGCCCCGCCAATCAGCATCAGCTCGCCAACGCCCTGCTCGCGCGCCCACTGCTCGGCCCGCGCCACAGCCGCTTCCAGCGAAGCGAACACCTCGGCCCCGGTCAGCTGCAACCCCGGCTGGCGGCTGACCACGATGTTCAACCGTCCCGGCAATGGCCGGCCCAGCGAGTCCCAGGTCTTGCGGCCCATGATGATCGGCTTGCCCAGGGTCGTGGCCTTGAAGTACTTGAAGTCCCCCGGCAGGTGCCAGGGCATGGAATTGTCGATGCCGATCACGCGGTTCTCGGCGTGGGCCGCGATCAGGCTGAGGGGGAGTGATGTATTCATGCCAGCGAGGATAGCACCGGGCGTGTGGGTTATGCTGCTGCCCTGAACCGTGCAATGGAAGACCTTGTGACTGCACCGACTCCACTGGACAAGCGCTGGCTCACCGAAGCGGTACGCCTGCGCGAGGAACACGCAGGCCTGCTGGACGACCAGCAGGCCAACCGCCACGCCCGCCAGCAGGGCGGCGACCTGGCGGCGCGCATCGAAACCCGTGCCCTGTTCCTGGCCGAACGCGATGGCATGACCGGCGCCCTGCGCCACTGGAAGCAGGGCGCGCGCCTGGCGCTGCTGGCCTTGCTGCTGCTGGCCGTGCTCAGCGGCACCGGCCTGGCCTTCGCCGCCCTTGGCGACGGCCAGCGCCCGGTCAACGTGTTCTGGGCGCTGGGCAGCCTGCTCGGCTTGAACTTGCTGATGTTGCTGGGCTGGGCCGTGGGCCTGGCCTTGAGCGGCGAACATGGCGCCAGCCTCGGCCGCCTGTGGTTATGGCTCAGCGAACGCCTCGCCCGCGACGCCAAGGCTGCGCACCTGGCCCCGGCGCTGCTGGTGTTGTTACAGCGCCAACGCCTCAATCGCTGGCTGCTCGGCGCGTTGGTACACAGCTTGTGGCTGCTGGCGATGGTCGCGGCCTTGGCGATGCTGCTGACGCTCCTGGCCACCCGGCGCTACGGCTTCGTCTGGGAAACCACCCTGCTCGCCGCCGACCCGTTCGTCCACCTGACCCAGGCCCTCGGCGCGCTGCCCTCGCTGCTTGGCTTCGGCGTGCCGAGCGAGGCGATGATCCGCGCCAGCGGCGATACCTTCCCCGCCCTGGATGCCGCCCGCCAGGCCTGGGCCAGCTGGCTGCTCGGTGTGGTGCTGGTGTACGGTCTGCTGCCGCGCCTGCTGCTGGCCGGGCTGTGCCTGTGGCGCTGGCGCCAGGGCCGCACCCGCCTGGCACTGGACCTCAGCCTGCCCGGCTACGCGCAATTGCGTGATCAACTGATGCCACGCAGCGAGCGCATCGGCGTCCAGGACGCCGCCCCCGAGGCCCTGCCGCAGTTCCACGCCGGCCAGCTGCAAAGCGGCAGCAGCGGCGCCTTGCTGGTGGGCCTGGAACTCGACGATCAACGCCCCTGGCCACCGGCACTGCCCAAGGCCGTGACCGACGCCGGCGTGCTCGACAGCCGCGAATCGCGCAACAAGCTGCTCGAACAGCTCGGCCGCTTCCCCCCGGCACGCCTGGCGATCGCCTGCGACCCTCGCCGCTCGCCCGACCGCGGCAGCCTGGCGCTGCTCGCCGAGCTTGCCCGGCATGCCGGCGCCACGCGCATCTGGCTGCTCCAGGCCGCCCCCGGCCAGGCCCTGGACGCCGAGCGCCTGGGCGACTGGCACGATGCCCTCGACCGCCTCGGCCTGCCCCACGCCGATACTTCGCCCCTGACCTGGCTGGAGCATGGCCATGACTGAGCCGCTGAAACTGGCCGTGGTCGGCCATACCAACGTCGGCAAGACCTCGCTGCTGCGCACCCTCACCCGCGACGTCGGCTTCGGTGAAGTCTCGCACCGCCCCAGCACCACCCGCCACGTCGAAGGCGCGCGTTTGTCGGTGGACGGCGAGCCACTGCTGGAGCTCTACGACACCCCCGGCCTGGAGGACGCCATTGCCCTGCTCGATTACCTGGAGCGCCTTGAACGCCCCGGCGAGCGCCTGGACGGCCCGGCCCGCCTCGAACGCTTCCTGCAAGGCAGCGAGGCGCGCCAGCGTTTCGAACAGGAAGCCAAGGTGCTGCGCCAACTGCTGGCCAGCAACGCCGGCCTGTACGTGATCGACGCCCGCGAGCCGGTGCTGGCCAAGTACCGCGACGAACTGCAAGTGCTGGCCAGTTGCGGCAAGCCGCTGTTGCCGGTGCTCAACTTCGTCGCCAGCCACCAACACCGTGAGCCGGAATGGCGTGAAGCCCTTGCCCGGCTTGGGCTTCACGCGTTGGTGCGGTTCGACAGCGTGGCCCCGCCGGAGGATGGCGAGCGCCGTTTGTACGAAAGCCTGGCGCTGCTGCTGGAGGACGCCCGAGCGGCCCTGCAACGCTTGATCGACGACCAGCAGGCACAACGCGTGGCGCGCCAGCACAGCGGCAAGCGGCTGATCGCCGAACTGCTGCTCGACTGCGCCGCCTGCCGCCGCAGCGTCGAAGCCGAACCGGCAGCCGAGGCCCGCGCCATCGAGGCGCTGCGCCAGGATGTGCGCCAGCGCGAGCAGCGTTGCGTGGAGGCGCTGCTCAAGCTGTATGCCTTCCGCCGCGAGGATGCCAATGCCGGTGACCTGCCCTTGCTGGATGGCCGCTGGGGCGATGACCTGTTCAACCCCGAAACGTTGAAGCTGCTGGGCGTACGCCTGGGCAGCGGGGTGGCAGCCGGCGCGGCTGCAGGGGCCGGAGTCGATCTGCTGGTGGGTGGCCTCACCCTGGGCGCGGCAGCGTTGGCGGGTGCGATCGCGGGTGGTGCGCTGCAAACGGCGCGCAACTATGGGTCGAGGTTGATGGGCAAGTTGAGGGGGCAGCGGGAGCTGACGGTGGATGACACGGTGCTGCGGCTGCTGGCGTTGCGTCAGCAGCAGTTGATGGTGGCGCTGGAGGGGCGCGGGCATGCGGCGCAGGACAGCATTCGGCTGGGCGCCGTGGACGAAAAGGCCTGGCGCGAAGGCAAGCTGCCGGAGGCGCTGAGCAAGGCCCGGGCGCATCCGCAGTGGTCGACGCTCAATCCTGGGGCGAAGGTGAATCAGGCTGAGCGGCAGGAGCAGCTGGAGGCGCTGGTTTCACAGATCTGAGTAAGCAGGCCCGGCCCTTTCGCGGGTAAACCCGCTCCCACAGGTACCACACAAGCCCTGAGGAAAAGGTAATCCTGTGGGAGCGGGTTTACCCGCGAAGAGGCCGGCACAGGCACCCTCAGAGCAAGGCCAGTGCCTTTTCCTTCAGCACCACCAGGTCAACCACCGGCACCCCGACCTCCTTGGCCATCTCATCCCACTGGCGCATCCGCAAGCTCACCGCGAACAGCGGATCGCCCTCGAACGCGTCGGCCTCGGCCTCACTCATCACGCCCCCCTGATAGCCCAAGGTCCGCCGGCTCGCCTCGCTCAACCGCTCGTAATACCCCACCTGGCGCAAGGTCAGGTAGCGCTTGGCCTCCACGTGGTACTGCACCAGCCGCGCCATGCGCTCGCCAAAGCCACAACGGCGCAGGTACTCGGCGCCGATGCGCTCGTGGCTGGCAACGCCATAGCCACCCATGCTGGCGTCGCCGCCGCACAGGTGGCCGATGTCGTGGAAGAACGCGGCCAGCACCACTTCGTCGTCGTAACCCTCGGCCATGGCCAACTGTGCAGCCTGGGACATGTGCTCGAGCTGGGTGATGGCTTCGCCGATGTAGTCGTCGCTGCCGTGCTGCTCGTAGAGGGCGAAGGTGCTGTCGATGATCTGGGTGGGCGTGGGCATCGGAAAATTGTCCTGGCGTGATGGCAGGTCTGGCCTCTTCGCGGGCGAGCCCGCTCCCACAGGGATAGCACAGGCATTGGGGCTTGTGCTGTACCTGTGGGAGCGGGCTTGCCCGCGAAGAGGCCGGTCCTGCCAAGTGAAGAATTACTGCTGGGCAACCTTCTCCGACTTGCCGTCATAGCGCTTGCGCCATTCGCTCAGGATCTCGTCGCGGTGCTTCGAAGCCCAGGCAAAGTCGTTCTTGATCAGGCGCTGCTCATAGTCGGCCGGCAGTTCGGTCTGCGGCTTGGCGATGCCTGGGGCGGCCAGCACGGCGAAGTTTTCCTTGTACAACTCCATGGCCGCCGGGCTTGCCGAGAAGTCGGCCAGGCGCTTGGCCGCATCGGCTTTCGGCGAGCCCTTGATCACCGCGGTCGCCTCGATTTCCCAGCCCAGGCCCTCCTTGGGCAGCACGATGTCCAGCGGCGCACCTTGGCGCTTGAGCTGCACGGCCGGGTATTCGAACGAGATGCCGATCGGGAACTCGCCCGCCGCCGCCAGCTTGCACGGCTTGGAACCGGAGTGCACGTACTGGCCGATGTTCTGGTGCAGGGCGTCCATGTAGGCCCAGCCCTGCGGCTCGCCGAAGGTCTGCAGCCAGGCGCTGACGTCGAGGAAGCCAGTGCCGGAAGACGCCGGGTTGGGCATGACGATCTTGCCCTTGTATTCCGGCTTGGTCAGGTCCTGCCAGCTGACTGGCTTGGTCAGGCCTTGCTTCTCGGCCTCGATGCTGTTGAAGCAGATGGTCGCAGCCCACACGTCCATGCCGACCCAGGCCGGCGGGTTGGCGGCGTCGCGGTAGTTGGCGGAAATCTTGCCCAGGTCCTTTGGTGCATAGGCTTCGAGCATGCCGTTCTGGTCGAGGATGGCCAGGCTGGAAGCAGCCAGGCCCCACACCGCGTCGGCTTGCGGGCGGTCCTTCTCGGCCAGCAGCTTGGCGGTGATGATGCCGGTGGAATCACGTACCCACTTGATCTCGATGTCCGGGTTGGCCTTCTCGAATGCCTGCTTGTAGCTTTTCAGCTGCTCGGCTTCCAGGGCCGTGTACACGGTCAGCTGGGTAGCAGCGCTCGCCTGCAGGCTGAAGACGGCGGATACGGCAACGGCAAGTGCGAAGGGCTTGAACATGATGCGTTTCCTATGGGTATGGGCAGTCGGTCAATGGCTTGGAGCGCGCTGGCGCCAGGCCTGGGAACGGCGCAGCAGGCCGCGGGAAGCTGCGGCCAGCAGCAGGGATGCGGCGGCGCTGGTGAGCAGGATCAGGGTCGACATCGCAGCGGCGCCACCAACGTTGCCGGCGTCGTCCATGTTCAACACGGCGACGGCGGCCAGGATGGTGTCGGGGCTATAGAGGAAGATCGCCGCCGACACGGTGGTCATCGCCGAGACGAACAGGTAGCGGATGATGTCCAGCAGCGCCGGCAGGCAGATCGGCACGGTGACCCGCATGAAGTGCTTGTACAGCGGGGCCTTGAGCGACAGCGCGGCAGCCTCGAACTCACCGTCGAGCTGGCGCAGCGCAGTAGCCGCGGTCATCTGCGCGGTGGTCAGGTAGTGGGCAATGGTGCACAGCACCAGCAGCGCCATGCTGCCGTAGAACACATGCAGCGGGTTGCCACCCAGGTTGAAGAAGAACACGTAGCCCAGGCCCAGCACCAACCCCGGCACGGCCATGGGAATGAAGCTGAGCAGGCGCAGGGCCTGGTTGAGCAGGCGCTGGCTTTGGGTCTTCTCCATCAGGTAGGCGCCGGTGAAGATCACGATGCTGCCGATCAGCGCGGTGCACAGGGCCATGGTCACGCTGTTGCGGTAGGCCAGCCAGCCGCCACCGGCGGTGTCGTCGAACATGTAGTGCTTGAACGACAGGGTCAGGTTGTACGGCCAGAAGGTCACCAGCGACGAGTACACCGCCATGCCGATCACCACCAGCAGGGCCGCGCACACCAGCAGCACGATGGCCAGGAAGCAGGCATCACGGCCGCGCGACGGCTTGGCCTCGAACACCTGGGCACGGCCGCTCATGGCCTCGCCCTGGCGGCGGCGCAGCCAGGCATCGACGCCGAAGCTGAGCAGCGCCGGCACCAGCAGCACCATGCCGATCAGTGCGCCACGGCCGAACTGCTGCTGGCCGACCACCGCCTTGTAGGCCTCCAGCGCCAGCACCTGGTAATCGCCGCCCACCACCACCGGTACGCCGAAGTCGGTGATGGTCAGGGTGAACACCAGGCAGAACGCGGCGAACACCGCCTGGCGCGTGGCCGGCCAGGTGATGCTGAGGAAGGCTCGCCAAGGGCCTGCGCCCATGCTCGACGCCGCATCGAACAGCCGTGCATCGGCCAGCGACAGGGCCGAGAGCAGGATCATCAGCGCATGGGGAAAGGTGTAGATGGCCTCGCCGAGGACGATGCCCCAGAAACCATAGATATTGTCGCTGAGCAGGCTGCGCAGCAGGCCCTGGTTGCCGAACAGGTACACCAGGGCGATGGCCGGCAGCATCGACGGCGCCAGCAGCGGCAACAGCGAGATGCCGCGCCACAGGCCCTTGGCCGGAATCAGCGTGCGTTGCAGGGCGTAGGCGAACAGGTAGGCCAGCGGCACCACGATCGCCGCCACGCTGAACGCCACGGCCAGGCTGTTGCCCAGCAACCAGCGGAAGTTGGCACTGGCGAACAGCTCACGGGCAGCCTGCAGGCCGCCCCCCTGGCCGGCTTCACTGCTGAAGCCTTTCCAGAAAATGGCCAGCAGCGGCATCACCACCGCCAGCAGCAGAAGGACCAGCAGCAAGCTCTTGCCACCGACGACGAACAGGCGATCCCCCAGGGCGACGTCGCTGCGTCGCGCTTCCTTGGCCTGGGCAAGCGGCAGGGACATGGGCGCGGCCATCTCAGGCAAACACCTGCAGGCTCTGCGGTGGCAGGGCCACCCAGATATCCTGCGAACCCAGGCGCGGCATGGCCTCTGGCGCCAGTTCGGCGAGCAGCGCGTGGCCCGGCAGGGCCTCGAGTTCGAAGCTCATGCGGCAGCGGTTGCCAAGAAAGGTGATCTCACGGACCTTGGCCGGGAACAGGTTCTCCTCATGCACCACCGGGTTGACGGTGATCGCCTCCGGGCGGCAGAACAGCCGGCCGCTGCTGGCGGCACCGGCGTTGGCCGCCAGGCGCATGTTCATGCCACCGACCTGGGCATGGCTGGCGCTGCTGCGCTGGAACGGCAGCCAGTTGCCCTGGCCGACGAATTCGGCGACGAATGGCGTGGCCGGCTGGTCGTAGATTTCCTGCGGGGTGGCGTACTGCTCGACCTGGCCGTTGTTCATCACCGCGATGCGGTCGGCCATGAGCATGGCTTCGTCCTGGTTGTGGGTGACCATCAGCGTGGTGATGCCAAGCTGGCGCTGCAGTTGGCGCAGCTCGGTGCACAGGTGCTCGCGGACCCGGGCATCGAGCGCCGACATCGGTTCGTCGAGCAGCAGCAGCGAGGGCGACGGTGCCAACGCGCGGGCCAGGGCCACACGCTGTTGCTGGCCGCCGGACAGCTGCCCGGGGTACTTCTTCTCGCTGCCCGCCAGGCCCACCAGGTCGAGCATCTCGGCCACACGCTGGCGGCTCTCGTCGCGGCTGCTGCCGGTCAGGCCGTAGGCGATGTTGGCCTCGACGGTGAGGTTGGGGAACAGCGCGTAGGACTGGAACAGGATGCCGTAGTCACGGGCCTGGGGTGGCAGTTCGGAAATGTCGCGCTCGCCGATGTACAGCGCGCCGCGGTCCTGGCGCTCGAGGCCGGCGATGCAGCGCAGCAGGGTGGTCTTGCCGCAGCCGGATGGGCCCAGCAGGCACACCAGCTCGCCGGCGGCGATGTCCAGGGACACGTCGTTGAGCGCCGTGAAGGCACCGAAACGCTTGTGGATACCGCGCACTTTCATCGGTGCGCCCGGGGTGGCGTGGTTCATGGCAAGGCCTCATCGAACAAGTGAGGGCCATGCTAGGAAGGCAGTGCGAAGGTTCTGTGGCGTTTGGGCAAAAGCCGGTGATAGTGGTATAGGCAGATTTTGTAGTGGCCTTAAGGGCCTCTTCGCGGGTAAACCCGCTCCCACAGGATGCCCACAGCCTGTGGGAGCGGGTTTACCCGCGAAGAATCCAGTACCGATCTAGAGGTGCGAACCCAGCACTTCCTGCGCCACCCCGAGGAATGCCGCCGGCAACCGGGCCTGGCGCCGGTCCTTCAGGCAATACAGGTACTCATGCATCACCGGCGCCTGCTCCAGCGCCAGCACCCGCAACTCGGAGTTGTGCGGCACCTCGTGCCGGGCAATCACGCTGATGCCGATGTTGCGCAGCACCGCCTCGCGGATCGACTCACGGCTGCCGATTTCCAGCAACGCCCCGGCCTTCACCCCGGCATCCAGCAGCATCTGCTCGGTCAGCTTGCGCGTGGTCGAGCCCTGTTCGCGCATCAGCAGGCAATGGCCCGCCACGACATCGATCGATACCGCCTGGCGATGGGCCAACGGATGGTTGCGGTGCACCGCCACCACCAGCGGGTCGGTGCCCAGCACCCGTCGCACCAGCCGCGCATCCTCCACCAACTGCGACGAGGCGGCGATATCCACCCGGTAGTCCTCGAGCATCTCCAGCACTTGCTGAGAGTTGCCGATCTCCACCGCCACCTCGACCTGCGGCAGGCGCTCGCGGAAGATCTTCACCAGGTCGAGGATGTAGTACGGCGCAGTGGCGGCAATGCGCAGTCTGCCCTGGGCCTGGCCGCTGTTGCGCAGCTCGAACTCGATGTCGGCTTCCTGCTGCAGCAGCGCCTTGACCCTCGGCAGCAGGCGCACGCCCTCTTCGCTCAGCACCAGGCGCCGGCCGCCGCGGTAGAACAGCTCCACCGCGTACTGGCTTTCCAGGTTACGAATCTGCGTGGTCACCGTCGGCTGGCTGAGGCCGAGCTTCTTCGCCGCCAGGGTGATGCTGCCCAGGCGGGCCACCATGTAGAAGGCTTTGAGCTCGGCACTCAGCATTGAAAAACCTCATTTGCGCAGCAGGCGCAGGCCGTTGAACACCACCAGCAAGCTCACGCCCATGTCGGCGAACACCGCCATCCACAAGGTGGCCATGCCGGCAAAGGTGATCGCCAGGAACACGGCCTTGATGCCCAGGGCCAGAACGATGTTCTGCACCAGGATGGCCGCACTTTGCCGCGACAGCCTGACGAACGCCGGGATTTTGCGCAAGTCGTCGTCCATCAGCGCCACGTCGGCGGTCTCGATCGCGGTGTCGGTGCCGGCCGCGGCCATGGCGAAGCCGATCTCGGCCCGGGCCAGGGCCGGCGCGTCATTGATGCCGTCGCCCACCATGCCGACGCGATGCCCCTGGGCATACAGCTGCTCGATGCTCTGCAGCTTGTCGGCCGGCAGCAGGTTGCCTTCGGCGCGGTCGATGCCCACTTGGGCGGCGATGGCCTGGGCGGTGTGCGGATTGTCGCCGGTGAGCATGACGGTCTTGATACCCAGTGCATGCAGTTCGGCGATGGCCTGGCGGCTACTGTCCTTGACCGTGTCGGCCACGGCGAACAGCGCCAGCGGGCCGGAGCGGTCGAGCAGCAGGACCACGCTCTTGCCCTGGCGCTCCAGCACGTCCAGCTGCGCTTCCAGTGCCGGCGAGCACAGGCCGAGCTCCTCGACCAGGCGATGATTGCCCAGGTGGTAGGTTTCGCCGTCGACGTCACCGCGCACGCCACGGCCGGCCAGGGCGGCGAACTCGCTGACCTCGCTCAGCGGCAAGCCCTGCGCCTTGGCGAACTGGGCGATGGCGCCGGACACCGGGTGATCGGAACGGGCGGCCAGGCTCGCGGCCAGGACCTGGGCGCGGCCTTCGAACAGCGGTTCGAGCACCGTGGCGTCGGTCTGCACCGGCTTGCCGTGGGTCAGGGTGCCGGTCTTGTCCAAGGCCAGGAAATCGAGCTTGCGGCCACCTTCGAGGTACACCCCGCCCTTGATCAGGATGCCCTTGCGCGCCGCCGCGGCCAGGCCGCTGACGATGGTCACCGGGGTCGAGATCACCAGGGCGCAGGGGCAGGCGACCACCAGCAGCACCAGCGCGCGATAGACCCAGTCGAACCAGGCGGCGCCCATGAACAGCGGCGGGATCAGCGCCACCGCCAGGGCCAGGGCGAACACCAGCGGGGTGTAGATGCGCGAGAACTGGTCGACGAAGCGCTGGGTCGGTGCCCGCGCGCCCTGGGCTTCTTCGACGGCCTTGATGATCCGCGCCAGGGTCGATTGCCCGGCGCCAGCGGTCACCCGGTACTCCAGGGCACCGGCCTGGTTGATGGTGCCGGCGAACAGCTTGTCGCCCTTGGCCTTCTCCACGGGCAGACTTTCGCCGGTGATCGGCGCCTGATCGACGCTGGATTGCCCACTGACCACCTCGCCGTCCAGGCCGATACGCTCACCGGGCCGTACCCGCACCAGGGCGCCAATGGTCACCTCGCGCACCTCGACCTCGCGCCATTGGCCGTCGGCCTGCTGCACCGTGGCCACGTCCGGGGCCAGCTGCATCAGCCCGCCAATGGCATTGCGTGCCCGGTCCAGCGAACGGGCTTCGATCACCTCGGCCAGGGTGAACAGCACCATCACCATGGCCGCCTCCGGCCATTGGCCGATCAGCACTGCGCCGGTCACGGCGATGCTCATCAGGGCATTGATGTTGAGGTTGCGGTTCTTCAGGGCGATCCAGCCCTTCTTGTAGGTGCCCAGGCCACAGCCGAGGATCGCCGCCAGCGCCAGCGCAGCGACCAGCCACTCGGGGGCCAGCCCGCTGAAGTGCGCGATTTCGGCGCCGATCGCGGCAATACCCGACAAGGCCAGCGGCCACCAGCGGGTCCTGGGCGATGGTGGGGGGCTGGCTGTGCCATCGTCCTCAGCCACCAGCGGCTCGGCCTTCATGCCCAGGCTGTCGATGGCCTGCTCGATTTGTGCAGTGCCAGCCAGGGTATGGCGCACGCCAAGGATGCGGTTGATCAGGTTGAACTCCAGCTGCTCGATACCCGCCAGCTTGCCCAGCTTGTCCTGGATCAGCGTCTGCTCGGTGGGGCAGTCCATGGCGTCGATACGAAAGCGGCTGAGCTGTGCCTGGGCGCTGGCCGTCTCACTGAGTTGCACCATGGCCGGCGCGGCTTTCGAGCCGCAGCAACTGTGGGCATGGGGCGCATGGCCGTGGCCTTCATCGCCGTGGGGATGCTTGTGTTCGTGGCTGACAGGCGAATTCATGGGGTTGTCCTTAAAGTGAGCCTGTTGCCAAGTGAACACCCTGTAGCCACTATAGGGTCAAGCCACTTGCTGGAGATTTCGCCATGAAGATCGGAGAACTGGCCAAAGCCACCGACTGCCCCGTGGAAACCATTCGTTACTACGAGCGTGAACGATTGCTGCCGGAACCGGCCCGCACCGAAGGCAACTACCGGCAATACACCCAGGCCCATGTCGAGCGCCTGACCTTCATCCGCAACTGCCGGACCCTGGACATGACCCTCGACGAGATCCGCAGCCTGCTGCGCCTGCGCGACAGCCCCGACGGCTCATGCGGCAGCGTCAATGCGCTGATCGACGAGCACATCGAGCATGTGCAGGCGCGGATCGACGGCCTGGTGGCCTTGCAGGCGCAACTGGTGGAGCTGCGCCAACGCTGCAATGCGCAGGGGGCAGAATGCGCGATCTTGCAGCAACTGGAGGTGAACGGGGCGGTATCCGTGCCAGAAACCGAGCACTCCCATGTGGGGCGCAGCCACGGCCACTGAGTACGGTCAGCCCCAGCCGCCCCCTAACGCCTTGTACAGCGACAACTGGTTGCCCAGCCCGGCCAGCCGCGCCCGGATGAACCCCTGCTGCGCGGCACTCAAGCTGCGTTGCGCATCCAGCACTTCCAGATAGCTGTTGAGCCCGTCCTCATACAGCAATGTCGCCAGCTCCACCCGGCGCCGTTCGTTTGCCACCAGCAAGCGCTGGGCCTCCAGTTCGCGGTGCAAGGGTTCGGCCGAACCCAGTGCATCGGCCACTTCGCGAAAGGCCTGCTGAATCACCCGTTCATATTCGGACACCGCAATGTCACGTTGGGCACTGGCCAAGGCCAGTTGCGATTGCCGGCGCCCGAAGTCGAACAACGGCAAGGTCACGTCAGGCACGAACGACCAGGCTTTCGCGCCGCCGCGAAACAGCTGGTTGAGCTCGGGGCTGCTGAAGCCCAGCAGCCCGCTCAGGGAAATACGCGGCAGGTAGGCCGCCCGGGCGGCGCCGATATTGGCGTTGTAGGCCTTGAGGCGGGCCTCGGCTGCGCGGATGTCCGGGCGTTGTGTCAGCAGGTCTGAAGGCAGCCCGGCGGTGACCGGCGCCAATAGCTGATCGCCTTCCAGTGCCGCAGGCTGCAAGCGCGAAGCCGCCAGACCCCTACCGCTCAACAGCTCCAGGCGGTTGAGCGCCTGCACCTGGCTGCGCTCGGCACTGGCCTGCTCGCCCACCAGCCCCAGCACCAGCGCCTGGGCCTGGCGCACTTCCAGTTCGCTGGCCAGGCCCTGGCCGCGACGCCGCTCGATCAACCCGAGCGAGCGCTCGCCGGCCGCCAGCAGCTGGCCATGGCGCTCTTTCAGGCTCAGGTAGGCCAGCGCTTCGTAATAGGCTGCGGCCACCTCCGCCACCAGGCTGATCTGCACTGCCCGGGCCTCTTCCTCGGTCGCCAGCAGTTGCTCGCCAGCGCTCGCGCGCAGGGCGCGAACACGGCCCCAGATGTCCAGTTCGTAGGCGGTGATGCCCACCCCCAGGGTGAACCGCCCCTGCTCGACGATTTTCCGCTCACCGGAAGGTGAATCCAATGCTGATAGCTGCCTGCGCTGGGTCGCGCCCTGCAGCCCCAGGGTCGGCCCCAGGTTGGCAGTGGCGACACCAAGCAACGCCCGCGCCTCGTCGATACGCTGCACGGCGATACGCAGGCCACGGTTGTGCTCCAGCGCCAGGGCAATCAGCTCGCGCAGTTGCGGGTCGTTGAACATCTGCTGCCAACCGGGCAACGGCGCGGTGGCAGGCTCTGCAGGCGCATCATGCCACTGGGCGGCAACCGGGGACGGCGGGCGGACATAGCTGGGAACGAAGCTGCAGCCCGCCAGCGCCAGGCTCGCCAGCAGCCCCCACAGCCCTTGCCAGCTCATGGCCTGCCTCGGCCGCCAGCCGCGCGGCGCTGCTCCGCCGTCGAGCGCTGGCGATGGTAGAACGCCTCCAATCGTGGCAGGTACAGCCACTGCTCCGGTGCTGCCGCCAGGAAGCGCTCGAGCGCGGTCATCCAGGCCATTTGCATGATCTCCAGGGGCGCGGCGGGGATACGCGCAAGCACATGCACTTCACCCTCGGCGCCGAGCACGGCCCGATGGCCGAGCAGCAAGGCATCGCAGCGTAGCTTGGCGGCAAGGAACAGCGGCCCTTTGACGAACTGCGCAGGTCGCCGGAACAACCTGCCTGGCAAGGGTTCGCCGAAGTGCAAGGCGCCGACGCTGACCGGCAGGTCGCAGAACACGATGACCCGTTCACCGCGCTTCAGCGCACGGGCCATGGCCAGCGCCGTTGCGGGATGGGCGGCGTCCAGCACTTCGACATCGTGCCCCAGCCCTTCGAGCTGGAGCAGTGAAGCCCGGGTGAACGGGTCGGAAAAATTCCACACCGGAATCAGGAAGCGCGTCGGCAGGCGCTCGCGGGCCATGACACTGACCACCGCCATCCAGTATTCGCCCGTGTGCGTCAGCAGATACAACGCAGGCCGGCTGGCCGCGCCACAGCCCTGCGGGTCGACCTCCGGGATACGCCTCACCCAGGCCCTGAGCGCTTCTGGCTGATGACGCGGGTAGACCCGCTCGTGCACCGCCCGCTGCCATTGCAGCACGGCATGGCGGCAGGCCAAGGCCGTGGCCTGCGTTGGCGGGTGGCCCAACGCCTCGAGGTTCTGCCGACACAGGCTGTAATCCACACCCCGCCAGGCCGTCGGCAAATGCTCCAGCAACGCCGGCAGCAGGCGAAACAACCCGGCCAATGGCAGCACAGGCGCACCCCAGGCCAACCCCCCTGCCAACAGCCAGGCCAAGCGAGCCCTGACGTGCTTGCGCAGCAGCCAGTAGCGCACCCGCACACTCACACGCTGAGGCTCAGTCATCCAGCGCGCCCGCGAGCATCGGCTGCAATCGCCCAGCGTGCATGCGCAATACCCGATCGCAGGCCTTGGCGACTTGCGGATCATGGGTCACCACCACGCACAGCATCGACAACTGCCCAAGGGTGGCAATGATCCGGTCGCGGGCCTCGGCGTCCAGGTGCGAGGTGGGCTCGTCCAGCAGCAGCAACTGCGGGCGCCGGTACAGCGCGCGCGCGATCAGCAGCCGTTGCTTCTGCCCGGTGGACAGTTGCACGCCGGCCGGCCCCAGGCTGGTGTTGAAGCCATTGGCCAGGGCCTGAACCGCCTCCAGCAGCCCGGCCTGCTGCACGCAGGACTGCAGCCAGGCGCCGTCGCAGCGGTCGCCGTCGAGGGTGATGTTGTCCATGACACTGCCGCTGATGATTTCGTCATGGGCCGTGACGTAGGCCAGTTGCTGACGAAAACGCTGCAAGCCGAACCGTTGCAGGTCGATGCCATTGACCCGCAACTGCCCGCCATCAAGCCGGTAAAAACCGGCCAGCACCTTGAGCAAGGTGCTTTTGCCGCAGCCCGACGGCCCGAAGATGGCGACCTTGCTGCCGGCCTGCAGTTGCAGCTCGACATCGGCGAACACCGGCCGCTCGAAACTGCTGTAGCGGTATACCCCGCCGCACACCTGCAGGCTCTGCAGGACCGGCACCGGCTCATCCGCCCGCGCCTGGTAGGGGTTGTCGTCCAACGTCTCGGGCTGCGCGTCGATGATGTCCTCCGCCCGGCCCAGCTCCACCTGCAACAGGCGCAGGTTGGCGTAGCGGTCTAACACCTTGAGCGTGCAGCTCATGAAAAGGTCCTTGTAGAGCACGAAGGCGAACAGGTCGCCCACACTGTTATCGCCTTGCAGCACCGCCAATGCGCCCAACGCACTCACCAGCAGCGAATGACCGTGGGAAAGGCCTTCATGCACCACGCCGTTCATGGCTTGCAGGCGCTGTACACGAGCCCGGGCGGCTTCGGTCTCGACATGCTGGTTGCTCCAGCTCGCCAGCCTGGCGCCCTCGTAGCGGTAGAGCTTCATCGACTCCACGGCCGCCAGGGTGCCGAGCAAGGTCACGTTGCGGGCAGTCTCGGCCTCGATGGCAGCCTTGTGGGTGCGCTCCATCATCGGCAGGGTCAACAGCCGAAACAGCAGGAACAGCAGGCACAACCCCAGCGACAGCAGCGCCAGTTGCAGGTTGATCAGCGCCATCAGCGCGAGGAATGCCGCGCCGAACACGCTGTCGATGGCCAGGTCCATCCAGCCGGCGGTGAACTGCAGGTATGCGCGGTCGCTGGCCTGGGTGCGGCGCAGGATATCGCCCGCCGCACGCCGCTCGAAGTAGCCCACCGGCAGGCGCAACAGCCACGCCACCAGGCCGATGCCCAGGTCCTGGCTGAGGGCGATGCGCAACTGCGTGTCGAGCCAGGTGCGGGCCCAGGCAGCGGCGGACTTGAGCAGGAACACGGCGCCGAAGACATACAGGATGAGGAAGAGAAAATCCGTGTCGTTCTTCGCCACGACTTCGTCGATGGTCAGCGAAAAGAGCTTCGGTGCAGCGATGGCGCCCAGGTAGGTGACGATGAGCAACAGGCCCATGGGTAGCAGATAGCGCAACAGCCAGGGGTTGCCGGCCAGCACGCTGGCAAAGCTCAGCGCCTGGCCCCCCGGGGTGGCGCGGCGCAAGGTGAACTGCAGGCCCGGCACCAGCTCCAGCGCCACGCCGCTGAACAGCGGCAGCGCCTGCTCCCAGGTGTAGAAGCGCCGCCCCAGGGCCGGGTCGACGATATGCAGGCCGCGGCCATCCACAGCCTCGAGCACCACGAAGTGCATCTTGTTCCAGAACAGGATCGACGGCGCACGCACCTGGCGCAGGCCATCGAGCATCACCCGCAGCGGCCGGCAGGCGAACCCCACGGCTTCGCACACCTTGATGATCTGGAACAGCGACATGCCGTCCCGGGCCACCGTGCAGCGCTGGCGCATCTGCCGCAAGCTGGTGGCCTGGCCATGGTAGCTGGCGATCATGGCGATGGCCGCCAGCCCGCACTCGGCCATCTCGTCCTGCAAGATCACCGGCACCCGCCGGGCAAGCCCCAGCCGCGCCTGGCCAAGAACATCCGCGAACAGGCTCACGTCGCCAGCCCGCGGAGAAAATCGGGGTTGCGCTGGCTGCCCTTGAGCAGCGGCAGGAACAGCCACTCGACCAGGCTCAGGGACTCCAGGCGCAGCGACCCCCGCAGGGTCATGCCGTCCTTGAGCCAGGCCTCACGGATGCGCGTGCGCGGGTCGCTGAAGTCCAGGGCCACTTCCACCAGGTACATGGCCTGATCCTGCGCGCCCGCCGCGGCACCGAGCTGCGGGTCGCGGTAGGTGCTGGCGGTGCTGTGCACGATGCGGCCCTTGATCACGCCGTAGCGCTGGTAGGGGAATGCGTCGATGCGTACCACCACCGGTGTGCCCGGGCCTGCGAAGCCGATGCTCGCGGGGCTGATATCGAGCATCACCGTGGGCGCCTGCCGCTCGGGCTGGTCGATGCGCAGCAACATCATCGGCTGACCGGCCTGGGCACGGCCACCGGCAAACACCGAGACGCCGTCGACGATGCCGTCGATGGGTGACAGCAATACGTATTGCTGGTGCTTGCGCAGGGTTTCGCGGCGCTCCAGCAGGTCATGGCGCTGGCGAGCGATTTCACTGATGCGCAGGTCCAGCTGGTGGCCGGCGTCACGGCTGCGCTGTTGCAGCTCCAGCAGACGCTGGCGCGCCGCCACGTTGGCCTGCTGGTTGTTGGCCAGGTTCTGCCGGGCCGTTTCGTGGCGCACGATGGCTTCGCTCAGCGCCACTTCGGAGACCGCACCTTCCCGCGCCAGGCGCTCGTGACGCCGCTGCAGGCCTTCGGCGATACCGACGCGACGACGGATCGACCGCTCGATCTGGTCATTGAGCGCCAGGTCGGCGCGCAACTGTTCGATCTGCAGGGCCAGGGACTGGCGCTGCGCCTCGTAGGCTTCACGGGCACGCAGTTCATCGCTGCGGGTGTCGGCCAACAGGCTGTCCAGGCGCTCGGCACTCTGCTCCGTGGTGGTCTGGCCACTGGCGTCATTGAGGTTCTCGGGAGCCTGCGGGCGAATCCGCAACAGCGGCTGGTCCTTGCGTACCGCCTGCCCAGGCGCGACCAGCACTTCCTGGACATGCACGTTGCCTTCGCTGGCAATGCGTACCACATCGCGGGTCAGGACACGGCCCTGGACCTCTTCCTTGCGCGCATACTCGCCCACCAGCAACAGGGTGGCGAGCATGAAGAAAAACAGGCAAAGCAGCCAACCGAAAACGAAGCCTCGGACTGGCGCACGCGGGGCTACCCTTCCCAGCTCCAACATGGCAATCGCACCTCAAGGCAGTTGGAAGAAGGGAGCGGCGCGCCACTCCCTTCGTTTGACGTCAAGGTGCCCTGGCGGCACCCCGGCCTCAGCTGGTGGTTTCGATGACCGCGATGGCAGTGTCGATCACCTGGCCGATTGCCTGGCCGACGTCAGCCCAGGTACCGGCACCGCGTACTTCGAGGGTTTCCTCCAGGGTCATTTCGAGCGGGGCGCAGGGGGCGTCCAGTGGTGCTTGTGCGTACATGGCAATACCTCGTTTTATTTTTCGAAGTGAGGGAGATATCGAGCGGTTGCGATACATGACAACCACCGTCGTCGCCGCTTGGCGTGGCGACCTGGGTATTGTCTCGGGAGCGGGCAGGCGGAAATAGTCGGATGGCTCCAAACAAGGCTGTGGGAGCAAGCGACTAAGCAAGGTAGGAAAAAACTGAGGTAATGCAGGTTGGCGCTGAGTGGACCAGCAACTGGCGCGCTTCCGGGAGGTGCGCGCCAGCCTGTAGCCTGGCGGTCAGACCGCCATCGGCGCGGTCATCGGCGCATGGTGCTCGTAACCATCCAGACTGAAATCGCTCGGCTCGATCTTCTCCAGCCATTCCGGCTCGTACTTGCCGGTCTTGGCAAACTCCGGCACCCGATCACTGATCACCAGCTTCGGCGCTTCCAGCGGCTCGCGCTTGAGCTGCTCGTTGAGCATGTCCAGGTGGTTCTCGTACACATGGGCATCGCCAATGAAGTAGGTGAACCAGCGTGGGGTGTAGCCGGTAAGGCGGCCGAACAGCGACAGCAGCGCCGCACCTTCGGTGAGGTTGAACGGCGTGCCCAGGCCCAGGTCGTTGGAGCGGATGTAGAGGGTCAGGGAGATCTCCCGGGTCTCGACATTCGGGTGGAACTGGTACAGCAGGTGGCACGGCGGCAGGGCCATCTCGTCGAGCTGGGCGCAGTTCCAGCCGTGGAACAGGATGCGCCGGCTGCCCGGGTCGTTGGCGATGGTGTCCAGGCACTGGCGCACCTGATCGATGGCCTTGTACAGGACAACGAAGGCGACGCCATCCTCCTCGTCCTGGGCGATACGGCGGAAGCCGGCTTTTTCGGCCATCTCGATGGCCGCCGGGTTGGCCAGCGGGATGCGCTTGTAACCGGGCCACTGGCGCCACTGCACACCGTAGATTTCACCGAGGTCGTCATGGCCCTGGCGGAACGGATTGGCCAGCCACTGAGCGTTTTCATTGGCGTTCTGGTCCCAGACCTTGCAGCCCAGTTCGCGGAATTCAGCGGCGTTCTTCACCCCGCGCAGGAAGCCGACCATCTCGCCGATCGCCGACTTGAACGCCAGCTTGCGCGTGGTGATGGCCGGGAAGCCTTTCTGCAGGTCGAAACGCAGCATGGCGCCCGGCAGGCTGATGGTGCGGATGCCGGTGCGGTTTTCCTGCAGAGTGCCGTTCTCGATGACGTCGCGGACCAGGTCCAGATACTGTTTCATGGCTTACCTGTAACGAAAACGGCAGGGGGATCACCCCTGCCGTGGGAAAAATCAGGCGGGTTTCGCCGTCGGTTTGCGATTATAAGCCAACCAGATCAGGCCAAGGCCAGCCAGGATCATCGGGACGCAGAGAATCTGACCCATGGTCAGCCAGCCCCAGGCGATGTAGCCCAGCTGGGCATCCGGCACGCGGACGAATTCGACGATGAAGCGGAAGATCCCGTAGAACAGGGTGAACATGCCAGATACCGCCATGGTCGGCCGCGGCTTGCGCGAGAACAGCCAGAGGATGAGGAACAGTGCCACGCCTTCCAGGGCGAACTGGTACAGCTGCGACGGGTGGCGCGGCAACTGGGCCGGGTCGCTGAACGGCGGGAAGATCATCGCCCATGGCACGTCGGTGGGCTTGCCCCACAGCTCGGCGTTGATGAAGTTGCCGATGCGCCCGGCACCCAGGCCGATCGGCACCAGCGGCGCAACGAAGTCCATCAGTTCGAAGAAGGTCTTGTTGTTGCGCTTGCCGAACCACAGCGCCGCCAGCATCACGCCGATGAAGCCGCCATGGAACGACATGCCGCCCTTCCACACCTCGAAGATCAGCGCCGGATTGGCCAGGTAGGCGTGCAGGTCATAGAACAGCACGTAGCCCAGGCGCCCACCGACGATCACCCCCATCGACAGCCAGAACACCAGGTCGGAGAGCTTTTCGCGTGACCAGGCAGGGTCGAAACGGTTGAGGCGGCGCGAGGCCAGCAGCCAGGCGCCACCGATGCCGACCAGGTACATCAGGCCGTACCAGTGGATTTTCAGTGGCCCGATGGCCACGGCCACGGGGTCTATCTGCGGGTAAGGCAGCATGGAACTTCCTCTCGATTCAAATCAGAAAGCTGAGGCCGACGCAGAACAGCAGGGCTGCGAACAGGCGTTTCAACAGGCGTGGCGACAGCTTGTGCGCCAGGCGCGCGCCGAAGCGTGCGAAAAACATGCTGGTCACGGCGATGCCGACCAGCGCCGGCAGGTACACGTAACCCAGGCTGTGGGGCGGCAGGTGCTCCTCGTGCCAGCCCAGCAGCATGAAGCTCAGGGCGCTGGCCAGGGCGATCGGCAGGCCGCAGGCCGAGGACGTGGCGACCGCCTTTTGCATCGGCAGGCTGCGCCAGGTCAGGAACGGCACGGTCAGCGAACCACCGCCGATGCCGAAGATCGCCGAAGCCCAGCCGATCACCCCGCCAGCACCGATCAGCGCCAGCTTGCCGGGAGTACCGTGGCTGGCCCTGGGCTTGAGGTCCAGGGCCATCTGCGCGGCGATGACCAGGGCGAACACGCCGATGATCTTCTGCAACTGCGGGCCCTGGATCAGCGAGGCGGTCTTGGCGCCGACACCGGCGCCGAGGAGGATGCCCAGGGTCATCCAGGCGAAGATCGGCCATTGCACCGCGCCCTTGCGGTGGTGCTCGAGCACGGCGTTGATCGAGGTGAAGACGATGGTCGCCAGCGACGTGCCCACCGCCAGGTGGGTCAGCACCGAGGCATCGAAGCCTTGCAGGGTGAAGCTGAACACCAGCACCGGCACGATGATGATGCCGCCGCCCACGCCGAACAGCCCGGCCAGCACACCGGCACAGGCGCCCAACAGCAGATAGAGCACGAATTCCATTCGTCTTCCCCGAGAAAACAATCCGGCATGGTAACGGAAGCCGGGCTCGGGGCTCTAGTGAACTTCGTGACAGGATGGATCGACCCCGCCGCTGTGGGTACAGTGGCAAAAAACACAGAGGCCAGACCTATGTGCCTGATCGTTTTCGCCTGGCGGCCGGGGCATGCCCTGCCGCTGATCGTCGCGGCCAACCGTGACGAGTTCTATGCCCGGCCGACCCAGGCCCTGGCGAGCTGGGAAGATGCGCCCGGGGTACATGCCGGGCGTGACCTGGAAGCCGGCGGCACCTGGCTCGGCGTGGGGCCCCGGGGGCGGTTCGCCGCGCTGACCAACATTCGCGACCCGGGGCAGGTGCCGGGGCCGCGCTCGCGGGGTGAGCTGGTGGCGGCGTATCTGCAGGGCGAGCTGGGAGTCGAGGCCTACCTCGACCAGGTGGCCAGCCGCAGCGGGCAGTATTCCGGGTTCAACCTGCTGGTGGGTGATGGCCGCCAGCTGGGTTACCTGCATGCCCGGGAGGTCGCGCCACGCTTGCTGGAGGCCGGGGTCTACGGGCTTTCCAATGCCGGGCTGGATACGCCGTGGCCGAAGCTGGTGAAGGCGCGCAGTGGGCTGGAAGGCTTGCTGGAATCAGCGGAGCCACAGCGGTTGCTGGAATTGCTGGCGGACAACGAGCCGGCGGCTGACGCCGACCTGCCGGAAACCGGCGTGGGGGTGGCGACCGAGAGGCTGCTGTCGAGTGTGTTCATTGCCAGCCAGAACTATGGTACCCGGGCCAGTACCGTGCTGATTGTTGACGATCAGGGGAGAAGACGGCTGGTTGAGCGGAGTTTCGGGCCTTTTGGTGGGCATCTGGGGGAAGTCAGCCTGGACATATGATGCTGCATCCAGCGGCCTCTTCGCGGGTAAACCCGCTCCCACAGGGGCATAACGATCCCTGTAAGAGCGGGTTCACCCGCGAAGAGGCCGGAACAGGCAACCTCAATTCAGAGGGTCTTGTTGGCCCCAGGCCCGATCATCCGCGCCAGCCCGAGGTTCTTCAGCGCCAGTTGCAGCGAGCTGTGGATAAGTTGCGGGTTGTCATGGCTCAAGGCATCGGCCAGCAGTTCCCTGGCCTTGCTCATGTTCACCTGACGCAGCATCCACTTCACCTTCGGCAGGTTGGTGGCGTTCATCGACAGGCTGTCGAAGCCCATGGCCATCAGCAGGATCGCCGCCGCCGGGTCACCCGCCATCTCGCCGCAGATGCTCACCGGCTTACCCTCGCCATGGGCATCGCGCACCACGGTGTTGAGCGCCTGCAGCACCGCCGGATGCAGGTAGTCGTAAAGGTCGGCGACCCGCGGGTTGTTGCGGTCCACCGCCAGCAGGTACTGGGTCAGGTCGTTGGAGCCGACCGAGAGGAAGTCCACCTGCCGCGCCAGCTCCTTGGTCTGGTACACCGCCGCAGGGATCTCCACCATCACGCCCACCGGCGGCATCGGCACGTCGGTGCCTTCGTCGCGCACCTCGCCCCAGGCGCGGTGGATCAGGTGCAGCGCTTCTTCCAGTTCGTGGATGCCGGAAATCATCGGCAGCAGGATGCGCAGGTTGTTCAGGCCCTCGCTGGCCTTGAGCATGGCGCGGGTCTGCACCAGGAAGATTTCCGGGTGGTCGAGGGTGACGCGAATGCCGCGCCAGCCGAGAAACGGGTTTTCTTCCTTGATCGGGAAGTACGACAGGGCCTTGTCACCGCCGATGTCCAGGGTGCGCATGGTCACCGGCAGCGGGTGGAACGAGGCCAGCTGTTCGCGGTAGATCGCCAGCTGTTCCTTCTCGCTGGGGAAGCGCTGCTGGATCATGAACGGCACTTCGGTGCGGTACAGGCCCACCCCTTCGGCGCCGCGCTGCTGGGCACGGGCGACGTCGGCGAGCAGACCGGTGTTGACCCACAGCGGCATGCGGTGGCCGTCGGGGGTGATGCACGGCAGTTCGCGCAGGGCGTCCAGGCCCTGGGCCAGCTGGCGCTCTTCCTCGACCACGTCGCTGTACTGCTTGCGCAGCACCTCGCTGGGGTTGGTGAACACCTCGCCCTTGTAGCCGTCGACGATCATTTCGATGCCATCGACCTTTGAATACGGCAGGTCGACCAGGCCCATCACCGTCGGAATGCCCATGGCCCGGGCCAGGATGGCGACGTGGGAGTTACCCGAGCCGAGTACCGAAACCAGGCCCACCAGCTTGCCTTCCGGCACCTCGCCAAGCATCGCCGGGGTCAGTTCTTCACTGACCAGGATGGTGTTGTCGGCATACACCAGCGACTGCGAGCGGGCTTCCTGGAGGTAGGCCAGCAAGCGGCGGCCGAGGTCTTTCACGTCCGAGGCGCGCTCGCGCAGGTAGTCGTCGTCCATCAGCTCGAAGCGGTTGACGTGCTCGCCGACCACCTGGCGCAGCGCGCCCTGGGCCCACTGGCCGGTCTTGATGACCTCGTTCACCTCGCCACCGAGGGCCGCGTCCTCGAGCATCATCAGGTACACATCGAACAGTGCGCGTTCTTCCGGGCGCAGCTGGGTGGCCAGCTTGGCCGACAGCTTGCGCATGTCTGCGCGCACGCCTTCGAGGGCGTTGTTGAACAGTTTCAGTTCGGCGTCGATGTCCTCGACGAGCTTGTCCGGCACCACTTCGAGGTCGGCCGGCGGCAGCATGACCACGGCGCGCCCGACGGCGGCACCCGGTGAGCCCGGCACGCCGACGAAGCGTGCCTCCTGGATGCCCTTGCCCTGGCGGCCCAGGCCACGGATCGAACCGGTGGCCTCGGCGTGGGCGATAACCCCGGCGAGCTGGGCGCTCATGGTGACCAGGAAGGCTTCCTCGCCCTCGTCGAACTGGCGGCGCTCCTTCTGCTGGATGACCAGCACGCCGACCACGCGGCGGTGGTGGATGATCGGGGCACCGAGGAAGGAGGCGAATTTTTCTTCGCCGGTTTCGGCGAAGTAGCGGTAACGCGGGTGGTCGGCGGCGTTTTCCAGGTTCAGCGGCTCTTCCCGGGTACCGACCAGGCCGACCAGGCCTTCGTTGGGGGCCATGCTGACCTTGCCGATGGAACGCTTGTTCAGGCCTTCGCTGGCCATCAGCACGAAGCGGTTGGTTTCCGGGTCGAGCAGGTACACCGAGCAGACCTGGCTGCCCATGGCCTCCTTGACGCGCAAGACAATGATCCCCAACGCCGTCTTGAGATCTTTGGCGGAGTTCACTTCCTGGACGATCTTGCGCAGCGTATTGAGCATGGCTCGGGGTCGAACTCCGTGGTCAGTCGCGCGTCAGCAGACGCGGTGCAAGCTCTTTCAGGGCGCGGCGGTAGACTTCACGCTTGAACGTCACCACCTGGCCCAGCGGATACCAATAGCTGACCCAGCGCCAGCCGTCGAATTCGGGCTTGCCGGTCAGGTCCATGCGCACCCGCTGCTCATTGCTCACCAGGCGCAGTAAAAACCACTTTTGCTTCTGGCCGATGCACAGCGGCTGGCTGTGGGTGCGGACCAGCCGCTGGGGTAAACGATAACGCAACCAGCCGCGGGTGCAGGCAAGAATTTCCACATCGTCGCGTTCAAGGCCAACTTCTTCGTTCAGCTCGCGGTACAGGGCGTCTTCCGGCGTCTCGTCAGGGTTGATACCACCCTGCGGGAATTGCCAGGCATCCTGGTTGATCCGTCGAGCCCATAGCACCTGCCCGGCATCATTCGTGAGAATGATGCCGACATTGGGGCGAAAACCATCCGGGTCGATCACGGCAGCAACCTCGCAAACGCATGTCACCGCATTGTTCCACAAAGCTTGCGAGCGCAGCAACGCGCCCGCCAAGCTTATGTGCAGCGAGGTGAAAACTCCGTATTCTGCGGGCTCCCCTTGTGGCTGATGCGAGTGACCGCGATGCGCCTGGCTTTATTCGACCTGGACAATACCCTCCTCGGTGGTGACAGCGACCACGCCTGGGGTGACTACCTGTGCGAGCGGGGCATTCTCGACCCGGTCGCGTACAAGCAGCGCAACGATGCGTTCTACCAGGATTACCTGAGCGGCACCCTGGACCTGCAGGCCTACCTGGCCTTCTCCATGGAGATCCTCGCCGCCACGGAACCTGCCCAGCTCGACCAATGGCACCGCGACTTCATGCGCGACTGCATCGAGCCGATCATCCTGCCCAAGGCCCTGGCCTTGCTGCAGCAGCACCGCGATGCCGGCGACCAGTTGCTGATCATCACCGCCACCAACCGCTTCGTCACCGCGCCGATCGCCCGGCGCCTGGGGGTGCGCGTGCTGCTGGCGACCGAATGCGAGACGCGCGAAGGCCGCTATACCGGGCGTAGTACCGATATACCCTGTTTCCGTGAAGGCAAGGTGACGCGGCTGGAACGGTGGATGCTGGAGAACGGGTTCGATCTGGAAGACAGCTATTTCTACAGCGATTCGATGAATGACCTGCCGCTGCTGGAGCGGGTGGCGCATGCGGTGGCGGTGGATCCCGATGCCAATCTGCGGGCCGAGGCCGAAAAGCGCGGGTGGACGGTGATTTCGCTGAGGGATTGAGGTTTTCCTGTCGCGGCCTCTTCGCGGGTAAACCCGCTCCCACAGAGGCCTGCGTACACCGACCCTGTCAGACCGGCTTGGCGCCCATCAGCCCGGCAATGGACAAGAAGCACACCCCGCTGAACACCGCCAATGCCAGGGTAAAGCGCAATCCCACCACCTCGGCCTTGCGCAGCCGGTTCAGCCGCACCAGCAGCCACCACCCGGCAAACGCGCCAAGCGTATAGATGACGCTCGACGCCAGCACCCAGGTCTGCCCCAGCGGCCAGCCAACAAGATGCACCAGCCACCAGCCGCTGAACGGCATGCTCACCAGGCACACTCCCATTACCAGCCAGACGAACACCAGCGGCCGACGCAGCAGCTTGGCGCAAGCTTCGCTATCGCCCCGGCGGCGGGCACGCACGGTCCAGATCGCCAGGCCCAGCGCGCCCAGCAGGAGCAGCGCCGTGGCGATGATATGCAGGGCCTTGAGGGTGGTCAGGTGTTCCATGTCTTCACATCCTTGAGCGATAAGCCAAGCTTAGTCGTTCAACCCAGGAACAGCTTGTACGCCGGGTTCTCGGTCTCGTCCCAGTACGGATAGCCGATCTTGGCCAACGCCGCCGGCACCAGGTGGCGCTCTTCCTCCGGCACCTGCAAGCCGGCGACCACGCGCCCATCGGCCGCGCCATGGTTGCGGTAGTGGAACATCGAGATGTTCCAGCGCCCGCCCAGCTTGTTCAGGAAGTTGAACAGCGCCCCCGGCCGCTCGGGGAACTCGAAGCGCAGCACCATTTCGTCGCTGGCCCCGGCCGAATGGCCGCCGACCATGTGGCGGATGTGCAGCTTGGCCAGTTCGTTGTCGGTCAGGTCGGTGACCGGGAAGCCCTGATCGGTCAGCTGCTGTACCAGCGCCGCCCGCGGGTCGTTTTCCGGGTGGGTCTGCACGCCGACGAAGATGTGCGCCTCGTCGGAGGTGTGCTTGCGGTAGTTGAATTCAGTGATCTGGCGCTTGCCGATGGCCTCGCAGAAGGCCTTGAAGCTGCCTGGGCGCTCGGGGATGGTCACGGCGATGATCGCTTCGCGCTTCTCGCCCAGCTCGGCACGCTCGGCCACGTGGCGCAGACGGTCGAAGTTGACGTTGGCGCCCGAATCGATGGCCACCAGGGTCTGCCCGGTGACGCCCTTGAGCTCGACGTACTTCTTGATGCCGGCAACACCCAGGGCGCCGGCAGGTTCGGTGATCGAGCGGGTATCGTCGTAGATATCCTTGATCGCCGCGCAGATTTCGTCGGTGCTGACGGTGATCACCTCATCCACATGATGACGGCAGATGTCGAAGGTGTGCTGGCCGATCTGCGCCACCGCCACGCCGTCGGCGAACAGCCCGACCTGCGGCAGCACCACGCGCTCACCCGCTGCCATGGCGGCCTGCAGGCAGTTGGAGTCATCGGGCTCGACGCCGATTACCTTGATCTCCGGGCGCAGGTATTTCACGTAGGCGGCGATGCCGGCGATCAGCCCGCCGCCGCCCACCGGCACGAAGATCGCGTCCAGCCGGCCCGGGTGCTGGCGGAGGATT
Organism: Pseudomonas sp. NPDC089401; assembly: GCF_044749485.1. Taxonomy (NCBI): domain Bacteria; kingdom Pseudomonadati; phylum Pseudomonadota; class Gammaproteobacteria; order Pseudomonadales; family Pseudomonadaceae; genus Pseudomonas; species Pseudomonas sp. NPDC089401. The sequence continues at coordinate 472,359 of NZ_JBIVIA010000004.1, forward strand.
TCCATGGCCACGGTGCCCTGCCCGGCGATGGTGTGCGGGTCGTCGTAGGGGTGGACGTAGACGAAGCCCTTCTCGTCGACCAGTTTCAGCGAATAGGCCAGCGCCTCGGGGAACGAGTCGCCATGCAGCACCACCTTGCCACCCCGCGAGCGCACGCCTTCGACCTTGATCTCCGGGGTGGTCTTGGGCATCACGATGGTGGCCTTGATGCCCATCTCGCGGGCCGCCAGGGCCAGCCCCTGGGCGTGGTTGCCGGCCGAGGCGGTGACCACGCCGCGGGCCAGTTCTTCCGGGGTCAGTTGCGCCAGCTTGTTGTACGCCCCGCGGATCTTGAACGAGAACACCGGCTGCAGGTCCTCGCGCTTGAGCAGAACCTGGTTGCCCAGCCGCTTGCTCAGTTGCCCGGCGCTGTGCAACGGGGTTTCGACCGCAACGTCGTAGACGCGCGAGGTGAGGATCTTCTTGACGTACTGTTCGAGCATCGGGAAAGCATCACTGGCCGCGGGACAAGGGCTGGGAGTCTACCCCAGCGCTACGTCGGGCGACCACAGCAAAGCCCTGCGAGCCGTTATACTAGGCCACTTTGAAACCGCCCTGCCCCTTTCGGAGCCCGCATGACCCAGGACCAACTCAAACAGGCCGTCGCCCAGGCCGCTGTCGACTTCATTCTGCCCAAGCTGGATGAAAAGAGCGTCGTCGGCGTCGGCACCGGTTCGACCGCCAACTTCTTCATTGACGCCCTGGCCCAGCACAAGACCGCCTTCGACGGCGCGGTCGCCAGCTCCGAAGCCACCGCCCAGCGTCTGAAGGGCCATGGCATCCCGGTCTACGAGCTGAACAGTGTCAGCGAGCTGGAGTTCTATGTCGACGGCGCCGACGAGAGCGACGCGCACCTGAACCTGATCAAGGGCGGCGGTGCAGCCCTGACCCGCGAGAAGATCGTCGCGGCCGTGGCCAAGACCTTCATCTGCATCGCCGACTGCAGCAAGCTGGTGCCGGTGCTGGGCGCCTTCCCGCTGCCGGTCGAGGTGATCCCGATGGCCCGCAGCCACGTGGCGCGCCAGCTGGTCAAGCTGGGCGGCGACCCGGTGTACCGCGAAGGCGTGGTCACCGACAACGGCAACGTGATTCTCGATGTGCACAACCTGCAGATCACCAACCCGGTGGAGCTGGAAGCGCAGATCAACGCCATCGTCGGCGTGGTCACCAACGGTCTGTTCGCGGCGCGGCCGGCGGACCTGCTGTTGCTGGGTACCTCGGAAGGCGTGAAAACCCTCAAGGCCGAGTGATGGCATTCGCGGGTAAACCCGCTCCCACAGGGACCTGCACAGACTTTGACACCCGTGCAGATTCCTGTGGGAGCGGGTTTACCCGCGAAGAGGCCCTGACAGGCGATCAATCTGCCGACTGTTTGAACACATAGAACAGGTTCGGCTCACTGACCAGGTAAATGGTCCCTGCTTCATCCATCGCAATCCCCTCCGCCTGCGGCACCGTCGCCCTCAGCCCCTGAAATCCCTTGCGCAACGACAAGGTGCTCAGCGGCCGGCCCTCGACATCCAGCTCCAGCACCAACCGCGACTCATCCGACAACGCCAGCAAATGCCCGCTTCGCTCGTCGTACTGCAAGCTCGACAGGTCGCGCACGAACAGCTTCGCATCACGCTTGCGGTCCTGCACCACATGCACGGCATAAGGCTTCTCGGGGTTGTCATGGGGGAAGCCGCGAACTTCGTAGATCAGCATCGGGTCGCGCTCCTTGGCCACGAACAGGCGCTTGCCCGCCGAGTCATAGGCCAGCCCCTCGAAGCCCTTGTTGCCATTGCGCCCAATGCCCAGGGTCAGTTGCTCGGCATCGCCGGCATCGAGGAACGGCGTGTCATCCTCCAGGCGCACACGGATCAGGCGCTGCTGGCGCTCGTCGCTGATCACGTAGCTGTTCTGCCCGACGTATTCCACCGCTTCCGGGTCGCCGAAACCGGTCAGCGGCACGCGACGCAGGATGCGCCCGTCCAGCGACAGCTCGATCAGTTCGGAACGGGCATTGGTGACGGCGAACAGGGTCTTGCGGTCGGGGTCGTAGGTCAGCGCCGACAGGTCGTCGTCCAGCTCTTCGACCGGCTGCGCCTCGACCACCACCCGGTAGCGGTCCAGGCCAATGCTCTGCTCGGCCGGCTGCCACCAGGCCTTGAGGTTGAACCAGCCGCGCTCGAAGAGGCGGAACTCTTGGCCGGCCAGGCCTAGAAGCACCAGGCCAGGCAAGAACAGAAACAGAATGAAACGACGCATGACGGCAGACTCGACACAAGGGTGACGAAGCTAACCATGTCAGGCTGAATCCTGGCTTAATGCCAGAAAAAGCCTGACCTGTCAGGGGTTCTTCTTGAAGCGATAGAACAGGTTCGGCTCGCTGACCATGTACAGGTTGCCCTGCTCGTCGAGGGTCACGCCCTCGGCCCGCGGGATGGTGCTCTTCAGGCCGTTGAAACCGCCCAGCAAGGTCATGAAGCTGACTTGCTGGCCTTGCTCGTCGAGCTCCAGCAGCATGTTGGAGTCGGCCGACAGCGCCAGCAGGTGGCCGGTGCGCGGGTCGACGCTCAGTGCCGACAGGTTGCGCAGGTCCAGTTCATCGTTTGCCAGCGGTTGTTTGTCACCCTTGAGCGGGCTGCGCCCGTCGGTGCTCCAGCTGTACAACTTGGGGGGGCGCTCCTCGCCGATCACCAGGCGTTGGCGCATCGGGTCCCAGGCCAGGCCCTCGAAGCCTTTGTTGCTCTTCACCGACTCGCCCAGGTCGTGGCTCTGGAAGTCGGCGTGGTTCAGCGTGGTGGTCTGCGCGTCGACCTTGACCAGGGTCAGGTCATGCAGGCGCTCGTCGGTGATCGCCAGGTAGCCGTCTTCCAGCACCGCCACACCTTCGGGGTTGTTCCAGCCCACCAGCGGGATCTTGCGCAGCACGTCACCGTCGAGGTTCAGCTCGACCAGGAACGGGTTCTTGCCCATCACCGCAAACAGCGTGCGGGTCTGCGGGCTGTAGGCGACATCCGAGGCTTCGTCGTCCTCCATGCCCGGCAGCACCTTGGCGTCGATGTCGACCTGATAGGCGGGCAGCCATACGCTTTCACTGCGCTCGGCGCTGCTTTCGAAGCGCTCCTTGACCCACAGCGCGCCACGGTCATCCCAGTGCATGGCCATGGCCACGCCGTAGCCGATGACGGCGGCAACGGCCAGGCCGAAGGGCCAGCGCCGGTAGAACGGGCGCTTGAGGGAGGCAGGGGCGCTTGTGGGCATCGAGAAGTCCTGGGGAAATGGGCGAAGATCCGCGCATTATCCGGATGGGTTGTGAAAAAACGGTAAACCGCGCTGGATTCTTCGCGGGTAAACCCGCTCCCACAGGGGATACCACATGCCTCAAGCCCTGTGAGACCCGTGTGCTCCCACAGGGTAAGCACATGCCTCAGCCCTGTGAGGTCCCTGTGGGAGCGGGCTTGCCCGCGAAGCAGGCGACGCGGTATCAGCTCAGAGAACCCGGCTCTCGAACCGGCAAACCCCTGGCAGTTCCAGCACCAGCTCGTCACCGACGGTAAACGGCCCGACCCCGGCCGGCGTGCCAGTGAGGATCACATCCCCCGCCTGCAGCGAGAACTGCGCCGCCATGTACTGGATGATCGGCACGATCGGGTTGAGCATCATGCCGCTGTTGCCATCCTGGCGCACTTCGCCATTGATGGTCAGGCGCACCGGGATATCGGTCACGTCTTCAAAGGAAGCGGCGGAGACGAACGGCGGCAGCACGCAGGCGCCGTCGAAACTTTTGCACAGCTCCCACGGCAGGCCCTTTTCCTTGAGCTTGGCCTGCAGGTCACGCAGGGTCAGGTCCAGCGCCGGGGCATAGCCGGAGATGGCGTCCAGCACTTCCTCCTCGGAGGCATTGGACGACAGCGGCTTGCCCAGCAGCACGGCGATCTCGGCCTCGTAGTGCACCGAGCCACGCTCGGTGGGGATCTTGAAGCCACCTTCCAGCGGCACCACGCAGCTACCCGGCTTGATGAACAGCAGCGGCTCGGACGGAATGGGATTGTCCAGTTCCTTGGCATGCTCGGCGTAGTTGCGGCCGATGCACACCACCTTCCCCAACGGGAAGTGAATGCGCGTGCCGTCTAGATACTGGTGCTGGTAACTCATGGCCGACTCCTTTGCTGACTGCTTTTTATTCAGGAGCGAAGATCTTACCCGGATTCATGATGCCATTAGGGTCGAATACGGCCTTGATTGCCTTCATGCAGGCAATTTCATCCGGCGAGCGGCTGTAGCCCAGATAATCGCGCTTGGTCATGCCCACCCCGTGCTCGGCGGAAATCGAGCCGCCGTAGCGCTGTACGATCTCGAACACCCACTTGTTGACCTTGGTGCACGAGGCGAAGAAGTCGTCCTTGCTCATGTGCTCGGGCTTGAGGATGTTCAAATGCAGGTTGCCGTCGCCGATATGGCCGTACCAGACCACTTCGTAATCCGGGTAGTGCTCGCTGACGATGGCATCGATGTCGCGCAGGAACGCCGGCACCTTGGAAACGGTGACGGAAATGTCGTTCTTGTACGGGGTCCAGTGGGCGATGGTCTCGGACAGGTACTCGCGCAGCTTCCACAGGTTCTTCAGCTGGGTTTCGCTCTGGCTCATCACCCCATCCAGCACCCAGCCCTGCTCGACGCAGTGCTCGAAGGTGGCCAGCGCCTGCTCGGCCACTGCCTCGGTGCTGGCTTCGAATTCCAGCAGGGCGTAGAACGGGCAGTCGCTGTCGAACGGTGCCGGCACGTCGCCGCGGGCCATGATCTTGGCCAGGCCCTTGTCGGAAAAGAACTCGAAGGCGGTCAGGTCGAGCTTGCCCTGGAAGGCATGCAGCACCGGCATGATCGAGTCGAAGTCCGGCGTGCCCAGGACCATGGCGGTGAGGTTGCGCGGGGCGCGGTCCAGGCGCATGGTGGCCTCGACCACGAAGCCCAGGGTGCCTTCGGCGCCAATGAACAGCTGGCGCAGGTCATAGCCGGTGGCGTTCTTGATCAGGTCCTTGTTCAGCTCCAGCAGCTCGCCCTTGCCGGTGACCACCTTCAGGCCGGCGACCCAGTTGCGGGTCATGCCGTAGCGGATCACCTTGATCCCGCCGGCATTGGTGCCGATGTTGCCGCCGATCTGGCTGGAACCGCTGGAGGCGAAGTCCACCGGGTAATAAAGGCCCTGTTCTTCGGCAAAGGCCTGCAACTGGCGGGTGATCACCCCCGGCTGGCAGACCACGGTGCGGTCGAAGGCGTTGAAGTCGAGAATCCGGTTCATGTTGTCGAACGCAACGACGACCTCGCCGTTGGCCGCCACGGCGCCGGCAGACAACCCGGTACGCCCGCCGGACGGCACCAGCGCGACCTGGTGCTGGTTGGCCCAGCGGACGATGGCCTGCACCTGCTCGACGGTCTTGGGCAGCACGATGGCCGAGGGCGCGGGCGGGTAATGCTTGGTCCAGTCCTTGCCGTAGGCGTCCAGCGAGGCCGGGTCGGTGAGGACCTTGCCAGGGTCGACAAGGGTCATCAGTTCTTCAATTACCGCGGGGTGGGTCATCGCCGGAACTCTCGACTTATTCATAGTCACCCTGAGTACTCTTCACCTGTCGGGATAAGCTCAGATTGTGTCGCGTATGCTAGCATAGCCCTCCCGCTGTTCATGCTATGGCCCGCGCGGCGCCTAGCATCCTCACTCGCCATTTTTTCTCCGGGATACAGGTTTACGCAGATGAGCAAGACTTCTCTCGACAAGAGCAAGATCCGGTTCCTTCTTCTTGAAGGTGTGCACCAGAACGCAGTCGATACCCTCAAGGCTGCCGGCTACACCAACATCGAATACCTCACGGGTTCCTTGCCTGAAGCCGAGCTGAAGGAAAAGATCGCCGATGCCCACTTCATCGGCATCCGCTCGCGCACCCAGCTGACCGAAGAAATCTTCGACTGCGCCAAGAAGCTGGTCGCCGTCGGCTGCTTCTGCATCGGCACCAACCAGGTCGACCTGGAAGCTGCCCGCGAGCGCGGTATCGCCGTGTTCAACGCCCCCTACTCCAACACCCGTTCGGTGGCCGAGCTGGTGCTGGCCGAAGCCATCCTGCTGCTGCGCGGCATCCCCGAGAAAAACGCCTCCTGCCACCGTGGCGGCTGGATCAAGAGCGCGGCCAACTCGTTCGAGATCCGCGGCAAGAAGCTGGGCATCGTCGGCTACGGCTCGATCGGCACGCAACTGTCGGTCCTGGCGGAAAACCTCGGCATGCAGGTGTACTTCTTCGACCCGCTGACCAAGCTGCCGCTGGGCAACGCCGTGCAGGTCACCAGCCTCAACGAGCTGCTGGGCCTGGCCGACATCGTCTCGCTGCACGTGCCTGAGCTGCCATCCACCCAGTGGATGATCGGCGAGAAGGAAATCCGCGCGATGAAGAAGGGCGCGATCCTGATCAACGCCGCCCGTGGCACCGTGGTCGAGCTGGACCACCTGGCCGCCGCGATCAAGGACAAGCACCTGATCGGCGCCGCCATCGACGTGTTCCCGGTCGAGCCGCGCTCCAACGACGAAGAGTTCGAAAGCCCGCTGCGTGGCCTGGACAACGTGATCCTGACCCCGCACATCGGTGGCTCCACCGCCGAAGCCCAGGCCAACATCGGCCTGGAAGTGGCCGAGAAGCTGGTCAAGTACAGCGACAACGGTACTTCGGTATCGTCGGTCAACTTCCCGGAAGTGGCCCTGCCGGCTCACCCAGGCAAGCACCGCCTGCTGCACATCCACGAAAACATCCCGGGCGTGCTCAGCGAGATCAACAAGGTCTTCGCCGAAAACGGCATCAACATCTCCGGTCAGTTCCTGCAGACCAACGAGAAAGTCGGCTACGTGGTGATCGACGTCGACGCCGAGTACTCGGACCTGGCGCAGGAGAAACTGCAACAGGTCAAGGGCACCATCCGCTCGCGCGTGCTGTTCTGAGCCTGATGGCTGGATGAAAAAGGGAGGCCCTGGTGGCCTCCCTTTTTTTGCCTGCAAGATGGGTGTCGCCTGCTTCGCGGGCAAGCCCGCTCCCACAGGTACTGCACAGCCCTTGAGGATTGTGCGTTCCCTGTGGGAGCGGGCTTGCCCGCGAAGAAACCAGCACCTATTTCACAGTGACAGTGATCTTCTTCGACTCGACGCTCGGCTTGAACGGCACGTGATACTGGTCACCCAGCACCAGTTGCAGGGTGTGCTTGCCCGGAGTCAGGGTGATGCTGGTCTCGGTCTGGGCCTTGCCGAAGTGCAAGACCTGGGGGCCGGCCGGCAGCGCGGTGCCGGCTTCCGGCATCAGGCTGGTGGGCAGCGGCATGTCGGCGACCGGCGCCTTGTCGACGTCCACCAGCAGGTGGTGGTGGCCGGTGTGCGGGGTCTGGTCGCCCGCGGGTTTGAGGCCCATGCCCTCGATGCCGAACTTGACGGTGAAGGTCTTCTCGACCGTGGCGCCGTCGGCGGGGGAAACGATGAAGACCTTGGCATCCTTGGGCGGCTCCTGGCTCTTCAGGGCATCCGCAGCGCTGGCCATCAATGAGGCCCCCATCAGCAGGCCGGCAACGGCAGCACGCGAAAATAGGCTGTTCATTCACTTCTCCTGTCATTACTTGAAAACGCAGCCATAAACCTACAGCGGCGACCCTTCACCTTAGTTGAAAATGGCGCCTGGGGTAATTGTGGCCCCCAGACATAAATTTTTAAGTTAGGGTTAAACCTCGCCAAGGCTTCAAGGTCATAGGCTGCGCTCGACCGCGACGAGGAAGAAAGTCGCGGCGAAAGTTATTCATCTGCTGAAGAAAAAGGGGCATCAATGCGTTCGACCATCGGGGTACTGCTGGCAGTACTGATCATGCCAGTGGCTCAAGCCGAGCTGATTGACGAAATCGCCGACCGAGGTGAACTGCGTATCGCCGTGCAGGCCGACAACTCACCGTATGCGTTCAAGGAAAACGACCATCTGACAGGCTTCGAGATCGACTTCGGCCAGGCACTGGCCCGGGAACTGGACCTGCGCGCCGAATTCGTCGAAGCAACCGCAGCCGAGGTGTTACCGGGTGTGGAGAGCGGGAAATATGACATCACCCTGACCCCGTCGGGCGAGGCGCCAAAGGCGGATAGCCCGTTCGATGTGAGCCAGGCGATTGGCGAGAAAAATCTGGTGATCCCGTTCCAGAAGGACAACCCAGCGTTCGAAAGCTCGGTGAACAATGCCCTGCAACGTCTGAAGGACAGCGGGCGGACAGCGGAGCTGGAGCAGAAGTGGTTCAAGGGGCCTCAGGAAACTGCGGCCGGGCAGTGAAAATTGTTTAGCCAGTGCCGGCCTCTTCGCGGGTAAACCCGCTCCCACAGAGGGCTCCACTGTTTTCAGAACTTGTGTGGTACCTGTGGGAGCGGGTTCACCCGCGAAGAGGCCGGTGCAGGCTCAAGCCGAAAGCCCGGCCACCACCAGCCGGGCTTCTTCCAGTTCCAGCTCGCTGAACACCCGCACCCCCTCGCGCCGCAGCAACGCCGCAGTCACCCCCTCGCCCGGCACCTTCACCCCACTGAACGTGCCATCATAGGTCAACCGGTTGCCACACGAAGGGCTACCAGCCTTGAGCACCGCCACGCTGATCCCATGCCGGCGCACCAGCGCCAGCGCCACCTGGGCCCCTGCCAGAAATGCTGCGCTGACATCCTCGCCACTGACCGTCAGCACCTGCGCCCCGCCATCGAGCACCTGTGCACCCTGCCCACCGGGAATCTCCGCCGCTGGCCGCGGCGTCGGCAAACCACCCGCCACCTCCGGGCACAGCGGCACCACGCGCCCTTCGGCCTGCCATTGCTGCAATAGATCAGGGTGCCCGCTGGTTCTGCCGTCGTAGCGCACCGGCTGCCCCAGCAGGCAGGCGCTCACCAGGACCTTCGGCAGATCAGAACGGGTCATTGCCACGGCGCCGGAACCAGCCGGTCAGCGACAGGCGCTCGCGCATGGCCGGCAACACTTCGTGGGGCACTTCGCCAGAGAGGAACACCACCAGGCACCCGGCCACCGGCTGCACGTCGTGCTCCAGCTCATTGCCGAGGAACATGCGCAACTGCCCGCCATCTTCCGGCTGCCAGCCCTCATTGAGGTACAGCACCGCCGAGACCATGCGCCGGTCGTCGTCGCGGAAGCGGTCCAGGTGGCGGCGGTAGAACGCCCCCGGCGGATACAGGGCAAAATGGCACTCGAAGTCTTCCAGGCCCAGGAACAGCCCCTGGTTGATGGCCTGGCGCAGCTGGTCCATGGTCGCCAGGTACTGGTCGCAGGCCTCGGCCTGGCCGGGGTCGATCCACTGGATCTGGTCGCCGCGAATGGCCTCGCGCACCTCCTGGGCATCGCCGCGCCCCACCCCGGCCGGGTTGAGTTCGCCTTCGGCGTCACGGCGCCGACATTCGGTCGCCAGCGCGCGCACCAGGTCGGCAGGCAAAAAGAGCGCCTGCTGCGACCAGCCATGGGTGGCCAGATCGTCGACGACGGCCGCAAACATCGGGTTTTCAGGGGAGATGTGCATGGCGCGCATCATATCCATTCGCCCTGTCGGCGCACAGCGCCACTTGGCCGAGAAGCCTGCGGATCGCTCGACAAGAAGGCGCCAAGCCAAGGACAATAGCCACCTGCCGACAGGAGTCCTGAATGCACCGTCTGTTTTCCCTGCTGCTGATGATCTGCGCCATGCCTGTCTGGGCGGACAACCTCGATCAGCTGTACAAGGCCGCCGGCTGGCCCGACCAGCGCGCCCACTTCACCGACGCCGTGAGCGCCGCCCAGCAGCGCTACCGCAACAGCCTGCCGCCTGCGGTTTACCAGGCGCTGGTCAACAACAGCAACCAGCGCTTCCAGGCCCAGGCGGTGGACAGCCGCGCCATCGCCAAGCTGCGCAGCGCGCTGCCGGACCCAGCCCCCGCGCTGGCGTTCTTCCAGTCGCCACTGGGGCGCAAGATCGTCGCCGCCGAGCTGCTGGCCACGCGCAAGGACCAGCTGGCCAAGAACGCCAAGGGCTTGCCGAAGATCCAGGCCAGCGATACCCGCCAACTCATCATCGGCCACCTGGCCCAGGCCCTGCCGGCCCGCGAGGCCGGTGCCGAAGTAAGCCTGGCGATCGCCGGCGTGGCGGCCGACAGCCTCAGTTCGATGATCCCCGGCCTGTTCGGCGCCAGCCAGGCCCAGGGCCTGCTCGACGGCCAGCGCCAGCGTCTGATGGGCCAGATCGGCGAAGACCTGAACAACACGCTGCTGTACGTCTACCGCGACCTCAGCGACGCCGAACTGGAAGAGTTCGCCAACTTCGCCGAGTCGCCGCAAGGCCAGGCCTACTATCAGGCCGCCGTGGCCGCAGTGCGCGCAGGCCTGGCGGTCGGGCAGAACGCCGCCAACCCTAAGTGATCAGCCCAGGCGCTGGTCGATGAAGTCGAAGTAGCGCTGGCGAATGCCCGGCAGCTCGTTGGCCAGGTGGTGGCGGGCTTCGGGCAGCATGAGGATCTGCGGCTCGCTGAACTTGGCCTTGAGCACCTCGAGGTTGTAGGGCCAGTCCACCGTACCGTCCGCCTCGCCCTGCACGATCAACGGCCGCCGGGCGCTGTGCGGCGCGGCCTCGATGCGCTTGACCCAGGCGATCAGCGCCCCGACCCAGGCGGTGGGCAGGCGCCGCGGTTGCAGTGGGTCGGCCTCCAGGAACGGCAGGAAGGTCGGGTCGTTGGTGTTCTCGCTGAAACGCCGCTCGATGCCATCGACGAAGTGGCGCAGCACCCGATAGCTGAGTTTCGACCAGCGCCATGCCTGTGGCCGCACCAGTGGCGCCAGCAGGATCACCTCGCCGTCGATGGGGCTCTGCGCACCCTGGTAGAGCACATGGTCGAGGGCGATGGCGCCGCCGGTGCTCTGCCCGCAGAGATGCCACGGGCGCGGCAGTTCAAGCGCGCGCGCCTGGTCGAACAAGGCCTCCAGCACCTGCTGGTACACCGCGAAATCACTGATGCTGGCGCGCTCGCCGCTGGACAGGCCGTGGCCGGGCAGGTCGCAGCTGATCACCGCGTAACCCTGCTTCAACGCCCAGGCGATCAGGTGCCGGTACAGGCCCATGTGGTCGTAGTAGCCGTGCAGCAGGAACAGCGTCGCGACCGGGTGTTGCGGTAACCAGACCTGCCCGGCCAGCTCGAACCCCGCCACCTGGAAGCTGCCCAGCCAGCTCTGTGCCGGCAGGTTCAGGCCATAGAAGCGTTGATAGTCCTGCGCCTGCGCGGACAATGGCTGGCGCTGGGCCAACGGCGCAAGGCTGGAACGCAGGGGGTCGGGTTGGAAGGCAGCGGGCATCGGGTACATCCAAGGCGAAGCGAGTATTGATCTGGGATATTCAGCTGAAGACAGCATCGTGGCAAGCTTGTGCATCGCGAAACAAGCTGCAACGTTCTGCGCAAGCCCCCCTTGTGGGAGCGGGTTTACCCGCGAAGCAGACGACGCGGTGGATGGCACCGGCTCTGCCGGTGTTCGCGGGTAAACCCGCTCCCACAGGGGGCGAGGCCCGCTGTTATTTCCATGCCAGAGTCGCTGTAATCCATGAGCAACCGAATCGCCAAAGCAACGCTGTCTGCCCTCGCACTTGTGCTCTGCGCCGCCGTGCTCTGGCAGGCCTACACCACCTTCCAGGCCCGCTACCTGCGCCCGTTCGACAACCAGGCCACGCTGTTCGACGGCAGCCAGCTGCGCCTGCCCGCCGAGCTCGCCGGCCCCGGCCCGATCCGCGTGGTGCACTTCTGGGACCCGGCCTGCCCGTGCAACGTCGGCAACCAGCAGCATTTGGCCGACCTGGTCAGCCAGTTCGCAGGCCAGGACGTGGCTTTCCACGTCGTGCAGAAGCCCGGCAGCCACGGCCAGCTGCCGACCAGCCTGGCCAGCCTCCAGCCCATCGCCAGCCTGCCCGGCAGCGAGCACCTGCCCGCCTCCCCCGCCGTGGCGATCTGGGACCGCCAGGGCCACCTCGCCTACTTCGGCCCCTACAGCGAAGGCGCGGTGTGCAACGCCAGCAACAGCTTCATCGAGCCGATCCTCAAGGCACTGCTGGCCGGCCGCCCGGTGACGGCCTCCAACACCCTGGCAGTGGGCTGCTACTGCCCCTGGACTGGCTGACGCAGCCGCGCCGGGTTGCCCATCACCGTCGCCCCCGCCGGTACATCGCGGGTCACCACGCTGCCGGCACCGACCACCGCGTTGTCGCCAATGGTCACCCCCGGCAGGATGATCGCCGCGCCACCGATCCACACGTTGTCGCCGATGGTCACCGGCCGCCCGCTTTCCAGCCCGCTGCGGCGGGCCTCGGGGTCGAGCGGGTGGTCGGCAGTGTAGATCTGCACATTGGGGCCGATCTGGCAGTCGTCGCCGATGCGTACCGGCAGCACGTCGAGGATCACGCAGTTGAAGTTCATGAAGGTGTTGCGCCCGACGCTGATGTTGTAGCCGTAGTCGCAATAGAACGGCGGACGGATCACCGTACCTTCGCCGACATGGCCGAAATGCTCGGCGAGCAGACCGTTGCGCGCGTCGTTGAGCAGCTCGACGCTGCTGTTGTAGCGGTGCATCCAGTGCTGGCTGGCGATGTGCTCGGCCTGCAGCTCGGGGCAGCCGGCATGATAGAGCTGGCCTGTAAGCATTTTCTGTTTTTCGCTGAGTGCCATGGAAACTCCTCTCGAGGGCTATGCTCTGTTCGCGAATACGTCGATGATCGGACCACAGTTTCCGCTCGAATGCACAAGGAGTCGCGATGAAGCGCAGCCTGACCCTGTTGGCCGTGGTGGTCGCCGCAGCCGCTGGCGCCAGTTACTGGTACGTGCACGGCAAGCTGCCGCAGCGCCAGGGCGAGGTGGCCGTGGCCGGGCTCGAGGCGCCGGTCAGCGTGCGCTACGATGCCCGCGGCGTGCCCCACCTGCAGGCACAGAGCGAGGCCGACCTGTACCGGGCGCTGGGCTACGTACACGCCCAGGACCGCTTGTTCCAGATGGAGATCATGCGCCGCCTGGCCCGTGGCGAGCTGGCCGAGGTGCTGGGCGACAAGCTGCTGCCCACCGACACCCTGTTCCGCAGCCTGCGCATTCGCCAGCAGGCGGCGCTGATGGCCCAGCGCCTGGACCACCAGTCCCCGGCCTGGCGGGCCCTGCAAGCCTACCTCGACGGCGTCAACGCCTGGCAGGCCAGCCACCCCAAGCCGATGGAATTCGACCTGCTCGGCATCACCCCGCGGCCGTTCACCGCCGAAGACACCCTGAGCATCGCCGGCTACCTGGCCTACAGCTTCGCCGCCGCATTCCGCACCGAGCCTGCGCTCACCTACATCCGTGACCAGCTCGGCCCGCAGTACTTGAAGATCTTCGACCTCGACTGGCAGCCCGCCGGCGCCCTCGGCACACCGCTGGCCGCCGCCGACTGGCAGAGCCTCGAAGCCCTGGCCCGAGCCAGCCACGAGGCCCTGGGCGAAGCCGGCATCCCGCAGTTCGAGGGCAGCAACGCCTGGGCCGTGGCCGGCAGCCGCACCCGCAGCGGCAAGCCGTTGCTGGCTGGCGACCCGCACATCGCCTTCGCCGTGCCGGCAGTGTGGTACGAGGCCGAACTGTCGGCGCCCGGCTTCAACCTGTATGGCTACTTCCAGGCCCTGAACCCGTTCGCGCTGCTCGGGCACAACCGCGACTTCGGCTGGAGCCTGACCATGTTCCAGAACGACGACGTCGACCTGATCGCGGAAAAGACCAACCCGGCCAATGCCGATCAAGTGATGATCAACGGCCAATGGCAAACGCTGGAAAAGACCGAGGAACAGATTGCCGTCAAGGGCGAACAACCCGTCACCGTCAGCCTGCGCCGCTCACCCCACGGGCCGATCGTCAACGAAGTGCTGGGCGCCACCGCCGGCACCACACCAATCGCCATGTGGTGGGCGTTCCTCGAAACCGAAAACCCGATCCTCGAAGGCTTCTACCAGCTCAACCGCGCCGACACCCTGGGCAAGATGCGCGAGGCGGCGGCCAAGGTGCAGGCGCCGGGGCTGAACTTCGTCTGGGCCAACGCCCGGGGCGATATCGGCTGGTGGGCAGCGGCGAAACTGCCGATCCGCCCGGACGGGATCAACCCGTCGTTCATCCTCGACGGCGCCAGCGCCCAGGCCGACAAACCCGGTTTCTACCCGTTCAGCGTCAACCCGCAGCAGGAGAACCCGGCCAGCGGCTACATCGTCTCGGCCAACTACCAGCCCCCGGCTGTGGTGCCGATCCCCGGCTACTACAACCTGCCCGACCGCGGGCGCCAGCTCGACCGCCAGTTGGCCAACCCCGAGGTGAAGTGGGACACTCAGAACAGCCAGGCGTTGCAACTGGACACCGCCAGCGACCATGGCCCGCGCACCCTGGCGCCGCTGCTGGCGACCCTGCGTGGCGTCGCCCAGGGCGACGAGGAAAAGGAACTGGTCGAGCAGCTCGCCGCCTGGCGCGGCGACTACCCGCTGGATTCCACCAGCGCCACGCTGTTCAACCAGTTCCTCTACGAGCTGGCCTACGCCGCGCTGCATGACGAACTGGGCGACACCTGGTTCCCGGTGCTGATCGGCACCCGTGCCATCGACGCCGCCCTGCCGCGCCTGGCCGCCGATGCCCAGTCGCCGTGGTGGGACACCCGCGGCTCCAACCAGCGCACCGACCGCACCGCCATCGTGCGCATCGCCTGGCAGAAGAGCCTGGCGCACCTGCGTGCCACCCTCGGCAAGGACCCGGCCAGCTGGCAATGGGGCAAGGCGCACACCCTGACCCACAACCACCCGCTGGGGGCGAAAAAGCCGCTGAACCTGCTGTTCAACGTCGGCCCGTTCGCCGCCCCCGGCACCCACGAGGTGCCCAACAACCTGTCGGCGAAGATCGGCCCGGCACCCTGGCCGGTGACGTATGGGCCATCGACCCGGCGGCTGATCGACTTCGCCGATGCCGGGCAGGCCCTGAGCATCAACCCGGTCGGGCAGAGCGGGGTGTTGTTCGACAAGCATTACGCCGACCAGGCCGAGGGCTATGTGGAAGGGAAATACCAGCGGGCGCAAATGGGCGTGATTCCGGCGCAGAGTACCCTCAGACTGGTGCCATGACATCAAGGTGTTACTTACCTGGGCCAGCCTTTCGCATACCCTGTAGCCCCCTCAACCGAGACCCCTTCCATGCAACGACACTTCATCGAAATCGACGGCGCGCGCATGAGCTACGTCGACCAGGGCCAGGGCTTCCCGGTGCTGCTCGGCCATAGCTACCTGTGGTCGGCCGACATGTGGCAGCCACAGATCGAGGCGCTGTCCCGACACTTCCGCGTCATCGTTCCGGAGCTCTGGGGCCACGGCGCTTCCGACGCGCCGCCTGCCAGCACCACCGACATGAGCGCCCTGGCCCGCCAGCACCTGGCGCTGCTGGACGCCCTGGACATCGCCAAATGCCACCTGGTCGGCCTGTCGGTCGGCGGCATGTGGGGCGCGCAGCTGGCCATCGAACACCCCGAGCGGGTCGACCGCCTGGTGCTGCTGGACACCTACCTCGGCGCCGAACCCGAGGCGACCCGGCTGAAGTACTTCGGCCTGCTGGATGCGGCGAGCGCGGCGGGGCTGTTCCCGGAGCCGCTGCTGGATATCGTGGTGCCGATCTTCTTCCATGCCGGCGGGCAGACCGTGCCGCAAGTGCGCGATGAGTTCCGCGCAGCGTTGAAAGCGAGCAGTGCCGAGGTGATCCGCCAGAGCCTCGACCCCATGGGCCGGGTGATCTTCGGGCGGCCCGACCTGCTGGGGCGGCTGGGGGAGCTGGATGGCGCGCGGACCATCGTGATCTGTGGCGACCAGGACATTCCGCGGCCACCCGAAGAGTCGAACGAAATGGCGCGGATCATTGGCTGCCTGGCGGCGCAGATTCCGTTTGCGGGGCATATCTCGAGCCTTGAGAACCCGCGGGTGGTGAATGAGTTTCTGCTGAACTGGCTGCCGCATAACGCTTGAAGCCATTGGGGCCGCTCTGCGGCCCTCTTGGAAAAACTCAACAGTTCAGAACTGGCGCGATTCCTGTGGGAGCGGGTTCATCGAGGCGTCGAACCGCCGCGAACACCGGCGAGGCCGGTGCCATGCACCGCGTCGCCTTCTTCGCGGGTAAAACCGCTCCCACAGGGACCGCGCAAGCCCATTCATTTGGTTATTTCCACTGCGGCCCCAGTTACACGGTCACCCCTGCCACTTGCCGCCTTCGACGATCACGCTCTCAGGCTTGGTGTCATCGCTCAGTTCCTTGCGCACATACTGGTCATACAGCTTCAGCAGGAACTTCTCCTCGCCAAGCTTGGCCAGCTCCGCATTCACCCAGTCACGCAACTCGGTATTGCCCTTCTTCACCGCCGGCGCAATCGGCGCCTCGTCGCCCAGCAGCTGCGGCAGCACGCGGTAGCCCGGGTTCTGCTTGGCCCAGCTGAACAGGATCAGGTTGTCCTGGGCATAGGCATCGCCGCGCCCGTTGGCCAGGGCCTGCAGCGACTCGCTGTTCTTCTCGAACTTCAGCAGCTTCCAGTCCGGGTGGTTCCTGGTCAGCCAGATATCCGCCGTGGTACCGGTGGTGACGATGGTGGTCTTGCCCGCCAGGTCGTTGAGCTTCTGCACCGGGCTGCCGTCGGCGACGATGGCCTGCACCGCCACGCGCAGGTTGGGGTTGGTGAAGTCCACCGCTTCCTTGCGCTCCGGGGTCACGGTCATGTTGGCGAGGATCAGGTCGACCTTGTCGCTCTGCAGGAACGGGATGCGGCTGGCCGGCTCCACGGCAACGAACTCCACCTTGTTCTCGTCGCCCAGCAGGTCCTTGGCCAGGCGCCGGGCGATGTCGGTGTCGAAGCCCACGTAGCGGCCGCTGGCGTCGACGAAGCCGAACGGCGGCTTGTCGGTGAACACACCAACGATCAGCTTGTCACGGGCCTTGATGGTTTCCAGGTAGCTGGTGGCCGGCGAGGCGGCGGCCGGCTTGGGCGGCTCGTCGGCCTTGTTGCAGCCGGCCAGCAGGGCCAGGCCGAACAGCGGCGCCAGCAGTTTGGTGAGCGGGGCAGTTTTCATGACAGTTCCTTTTGTGGGGTCTTCGGCAGGCTTTCGACAAAGGAGAATTTGTCCAGGAACTGCTGCGCGCGTGCGGTCCGCGGTTGGCTGAAGAAGCTCTCGGGGTCGCTCTGTTCAAGGATCCTGCCGGCCTCCATGAACACGATGCGGTCGGCCACCGCGCGGGCGAAGGCCATTTCGTGGGTGACGATGAGCAGGGTCATGCCGTCGCGGGCCAGGCCCTGGATCACCTGCAGCACTTCCTTGACCATTTCCGGGTCGAGGGCGGCGGTGACCTCGTCGAACAGCATCACCTGGGGGTTCATGCACAGGGCGCGGACAATGGCGATGCGCTGCTGCTGGCCGCCGGACAATTGCCGTGGGTAGGCGTCACGCTTGTCCAGCAGGCCGACCCGCGCCAGCAGCGCCTCGGCCTGGGCCTGGGCTTCGGCGCGCTGGCGCTTCTGCACCTTTAGCGGGCCGAGCAGCAGGTTGTCGAGCACGCTCATGTGGCCGAACAGGTGGTAGCTCTGGAACACCATGCCGACCCGCTGGCGCACCTGGCGCCAGTCAGTGCCGGCGGCCAGCAACTCCTGGCCGTCGAGGCGCAGGTGGCCGCTGTGGGCGTCTTCCAGGCCATTGAGGCAGCGCAGCAAGGTGCTCTTGCCGCAGCCGCTGGGGCCGAGGATCACCACCACTTCGCCGGCGCGGACCTGGAGGTCGACATCGTTCAGCACCTGGTGGGCGCCGTAGTACTTGTTGAAACCCTGGAATTCGATCAATGCGCTCATGCGTGGGCCCAGCGCCGCTCCAGCACGCGCGAGGCGGCGGACAGCGGATAACAGACGAGGAAGAAGAACACGAACAGCGCGCCGTAGATCAGCACCGACTCGTAGGTGCGCTCGATGATCTGCTGGCCGACCTTGATCACCTCGACCACGCCGATCAGCACCGCCAGCGAGCTGGTCTTGATGATGCGGGTGAAGATGTTGATGGTCGGCGGGGTCATGCGCTTGAGCGCCTGGGGCAGCAATACGTGGCCATACAGCTGGCCGGTGGACAGGCCGATCGACAGCCCCGCCTCGCGTTGCCCGCGGGGCAGCGACTGCAACGCGCCGCGCACCACCTCGCCGATCTCGCTGGCGCCCCACAGGCCCAGCACCAGCACCGCGCACCAGAAGCTGGGGATGCTCAGGGCGAAGAAGATCGGCAGGCCAAAGAACACCAGGTACAGCCAGACCAGCACCGGGATGGCACGGAACAGCTCCAGGTACACCTGCAAGATGAGGTTCAGCACCCGGTTGCCCCAGGTCGCCAGCACGCCGTAGAGCACGCCGCCCAGGGTCGCGAAGAGGATGCCCAGGGCCGAGATGGCCAGGGTCTGCGCCGCGCCCTTGGCCAGCAGCGGCAAGGATATCCACAGTAGCTCAGTTGCCGAACTGGCCATGTTGCAGCCTCCGTTCCAGGTAGCGCAGCAGCAGCGACAGCGGCAGGAACAGCAGCACGCACAGCAGCGTGAGCACGGCGAGCATCTCGTAGGTCTTGTAGTACAGGGCGATGTAGTTCTTGGTGGTGTAGAGCAGCTCTGGCACCGCCACCGCCGAAACCACGGTGGTTTCCTTGAGCAGGAAGATGAAGTTGGCGAACAGCGCCGGCAGGCTGAGGATGCCGGCCTGGGGCAGGACCACATGGCGCAGCAGCTGGCCCTCGGACAGGCCGATGGCACGGCCCGACTCCAACTGCGCCCGCGGCACCGCCTCGACACCGGCGCGCAGCACCTCGGTGAGGTAGGCGCCGCCCATGAAGGTCATGGTGATGATCGCGGCGGCAAAGCCGGAAATCTTCAGGCCCAGGCTGGGCAGGGCGAAGTAGACGAAGAACAGCTGGATCAGCAACGGCGTGTTGCGTGCCAGCTCGACGTAGCCTTTGACCAGGCGCCCCAGGTACGGCGTGCGCAGCATCAGCACGGTGGCATTGACCAGCGCGACCAGCAGCGAGGTGGCGATGGCGATCAGGCCAACCTGCAGGGTGACCCCCACGGCCTTGAAGAACGCGGGCAATGTGCTAAGCATGAAGGCGGTGTCGAAGGTCATGGATGTCGCCTCGACACAAGGCGGGTTGCGTGCGGCATGGCAAATTCTGGCAGTTGCGCTGGGCGCGATCAGTAGACTTTAAAGGTATAAAAAACTTTTTATAAATACCTTTATTGCATATTGATAGCACTCGCCGGGCTATTGAAACTTTCCTGCCTGGCACCGCTCAAACCGCTCTATACCGTGACATGCAAGGCCATCAAACCAACAAGGACGATAATGATGAACCGCCCCTGCTCCGCTGATTCGAACGAACAACTGTTGTGGCTCATGGCGCTGCGCCGGGCCTTGGGTGGGGCTCGCTGCGCGTGAGCCTGCGCGGGCCCTTTCGCGGGTAAACCCGCTCCCACAGGGACCGCAAGGCCTTCGGGTTTGCGCAGTCGTGTAGGAGCGAGCCTTGCTCGCGATGGGCTGCAAAGCAGCCCCCGACAATAGTGGCTGCGAAGCTGAGAACCTAGGGCCGCTGCGCGCCCCATCGCGAGCAACGCTCGCTCCTACCAGATCGCACCCAAGACAGTTGATCCCACAGGCAGGGTGCAGTCCGTCAGCCACGCAACAACCTGTGGGAGCGGGTTTACCCGCGAAGAGGCCGGTGAAGCAAACCCACCCTTCCCCGCCAGCCACAAACAAAAACGCCGACGCAAATGCGTCGGCGTTTTCAAACAACATCAGCCCATCAGAACGCCGGCAGCACCGCGCCGTGGTACTTCTTGGCAATGAACTCTTTCACTTCCGGGCTGGTCAGTGCCTTGGCCAGCTTCTGGATGGCCTCGCTGTTCTTGTTGTCCGGGCGGGCAACGAGGAAGTTCACGTAAGGCGAATCGGCACCTTCGATCACCAGCGCATCCTTGGCCGGGTTCAGGCCGGCTTCCAGGGCGTAGTTGGTGTTGATCATGTCCAGGTCGACCTGGTCCAGCACGCGCGGCAGCATGGCCGATTCCAGCTCGCGGAACTTAAGCTTCTTCGGGTTCTCGGCGATGTCTTTCGGCGTGGCCAGGGCGTTTTTCGGGTCTTTCAGGGTGATCAGGCCGGCCTTCTGCAGCAGGATCAGCGCACGGCCGCTGTTGCTGCCTTCGTTCGGGATGGCCACGGTGGCGCCGTCCTTCAGCTCGCTCAGGCTCTTGACCTTCTTCGAGTAGCCACCGAACGGTTCGACGTGCACGCCGATCACGGTTTCCAGGTGGGTGCCCTTGCCTTCGTTGAAGCTCTGCAGGTACGGCAGGGTCTGGAAGTAGTTGGCGTCCAGGCGCTTCTGGTCGACCTGCACGTTCGGCTGCACGTAGTCGGTGAACACCTTGATCTGCAGGTCCACACCTTCCTTGGCCAGGGTCGGCTTGATCAGCTCGAGGATTTCGGCGTGCGGCACAGGGGTAGCGGCAACCACCAGTTTCTCGGCGGCAGAGGCCAGGCCGGCGAACGACAGGGCAGCGGCCAGGGCAGTGGTCAGCAGGGTCTTTTTCATGGTGTTCCTTGTTCTGGATCTGGGCCATCAGGGATGGCGAAGTCGGTTGCCCAACCGTTTGCGCAGCGGGCTTGGGGCGGACAATACCGAGATTCTTTATGCCGTAACAATATCTTTTAATTCACTGCTTATTCCAAAACCAAAACGCCACCAGCGAATTCGCTTATTAGCCCTGTCTAGCGTGCAGTATTGGCCAGGTCGAGGTCTTCCGGCTGCAGCTCTTCGCTGTCGTTGACCAGCAGCGCAAAGTGGATGACGTTCTCCAGTTCGCGGGTGTTGCCGGGCCAGGCATGGGCCTCCAGCACCTGCTGCGCCGCCTCGCTGACCAGCGGCAATGGCCGCTGCAGGCGCACGCTGTAGATGCCCACGAAGTACTCGGCCAAAGGCAGGATATCGCCCGGCCGCTCGCGCAGCGGCGGCAGCTCCAGCGCGCCCTCACGCAGGTACTGGTAAAGGCGCTCGTTGAAGCGCCCGGCCTTCACCACCCGCGCCAGGTCGATGCTGGTGGCGGCCACCAGGCGCACGTCCACCGGCTGCGGCTGCTGCGCGCCGACCCGCGTCACCTCGCGGTTTTCCAGCGCCGCCAGCAACTTGCCTTGGATCGCCAGCGGCAGGTCGGCGATCTCGTCCAGGTACAAGGTGCCGCCATTGGCCGAGCCGAACCAGCCGGCCCGGCTGCTGGCCGTGCCGCCCTGGCTGCCGGCGCTGTAGCCAAACAGCTCGGCGTCGGCGTAGGTCGGGCTGATGGCCGCGCAGTTCACCGAGACGAACAGCCCGGCGCGGTCGCTGGCGCGGTGGATCTGCCGCGCCAACAGCTCCTTGCCGGTGCCGGTTTCGCCACGGATCAGCACCGGCAGCGGTTGCGGCGCCAGGCGTTCGAGGGCCTGGCGCAGCTGTTGCGAGCGCGGGTCGATGAACACCAGCGCCTTGGCGCGGATGCTCAGCGGGCTCTTGTCCAGTTCAGGAAAGGTCAGCAACGGCTGGCCAAAAGGGTTTTGCAAGGTCATGACGAACTCCCGCCCCAGGCCATCGAAGGCCGGGCGTCAGGCAAACGGAAAACGGTCGGGGCCGATCAGGCGCGGCGCAAGGCGCGCTGCTCGACCCGGCTCTGCAGGCGATACAGGTAGGCGAAGCCCTGTTCCCAGCGCTCATGCCCGGACTTGACGTTGATGTGCCCGGCGTTGCTCAGCAACCCCGCCTCCGCACCCCAGGCCTGGGCCAGGTACAGCGCCCGCGGCACGCTCACCGCCGGGTCGTTGTCGGAGCTGACCACCTGGCTGGGGAACGGCAGCGCCTGGCTCGGGATCGGCGCAAAGTTGCGCAGCGCCGGCGCGCAGGTCGGCCGCTCGACATCGGCCGGCGCCACCAGCAGCGCACCCCGCACCCGGCGCAGCAAGGCCGGGCTGGCCTGCGCGGCCCAGTGGGCGACGGTGATGCAGCCCAGGCTGTGGGCGATCAGGATCACCGGCGAGCGCTCGGCGGCAATCGCCTGCTCCAGCGCCTGCACCCAGTCGCGGCGCTGCGGGGTCAACCAGTCGTGCTGCTCGACCCGGGCGCTGTTAGGCAGAGTACGTTGCCAGTGGCTTTGCCAATGATTGTCTGGCGATCCTTGCCAGCCCGGCACAATCAGGTAACGGATAGGCTCATTGCGCATGGGGACGCCTCCAAGGTGTTTGCGTGCTTGGGGGTCAGTATAGGGAGGGGAGTTTTTACGTAAAGGAATAAGAAGCTATTTGTTAATAACCATAATTACTTACTGGAGAGTTCTGCTTGCCACGCGTCCAGGGCTGCATCTTCGCCAGCCTCAGGAAAACTGGAAGGTCAGCACGCCTTGCCTGCTCGGCCTGGACGCCAACTGAAAAGCATCGCTGAGAAAGACGTAGAGCACGCCGTCGGAGAAGATACCGGGCTCCTCTGAAAAGCCGACATCCAGCTCATCGCCATTGATCATCATCCGGCATCGGCTGCCGGGTACTGACTCACTGTCTTGCAGCCAGGCAACCGCACCGTTCACCCTTGAACCGTACCTTTCCACCGCCGCCCCTTCGCCAAGCGACAGCCCGCGAGCGGGCGACAAGTCGCCATATTCATTACGGAGGACGCCGTCGTTGTCGTGAAAGAGCACGACGGATTCGTTGCACCCTTCTGTTGTCAGTTCTTCCCAGTGCAGGTAGGTATCAGCCTGATAGTATGGGGTGAACAAGGAGAGCCAGCCAGCACTGCCCGGCTCGACCCAGGCGGCAGGCAACGTCATCACGTGCAGCAACGGCTTGCCATTGCCATCCTTCGGCCATTCACAGCCCTCGGGCAATGCGCAACCTCCCGCGACATGTGCGACCCGCTCACTGGCGCGCTCGGGTTGAAAATGCAGCGTGTTCATTCACACTTCCTTGGTGATTGCAGTTATCCACAGGCGCTCAGGAGATCGGCGCTCAGTAGGCGCCAACACCTTTGCTAAACGCCAACGCCTGTGGATACTCGGACAAGAACCCGTCCGATCTGATGAACGCCATGGCTACGCAACGTTGCGGGCTCGGCGCCCTTCTTATGTAATCGAGCAGCAACGGTAAATCACCATGCTCCACCTCGATACCCAATAACGTCATCGCCCATTGCTTGTCAGGAGAGCGCTCGAGCAACCCGGCCAATCCTGCAACCAGCGCAGGGTAGAACACATGGCGGTCGGCAGCCTCGAGCACGTTGCGCGCACGCTCCAGTACACCGAAGTCATCGGTGTCAGAGAACATGTCGAGCAGCGTTGTCGCAATCTCGCCATTCATGTTCCGCTCGGCCTCTGCCAAGCCCGCCAGGAACACATCACAATCGTGCTCGCTGGCAAAATCGCGACAGGCCAGCATGCGTTCGCACCACTGACTAAGGTCAAAGGGTTCGATTAGCCAATCAGCCATGCCTCACTCCCCTCACGGTTGTAGGATCTTCACCTATCGCGTGCCATCATGATTTTTTTGTCATGCACTACCAATGAGACCATAAGTCATCTCTTCTACCCTGGCCCAATCATACGTGAAATCGAGTCGACAACTATTATCCAGCAGAACGGACAGCCCCTCCCTATCCTGTAAGGAAACACAAATCGCCTTTTTAATTATATTTTTCGTACCCCAGTGAGAAACACTTAGATCCTTAACTGCACCATAAGATAATGAAATATATACAACATCATAATTCTTTGGCCACTTAGCAGGTTGTTTGGCTGGCTTCTCACTGATTATCAGCCTAACCTCAACAGCTGGGCCATCACGGTTAAATTTTATCTCAATAAGCTCAGCCCCTTCAAACGAAGGAAGACCACCATACAGATTAGTTAACGCTTGAGAATTCATTAATCGAGCAATATTTATCATTTTCAGCCCAACAATCAACGTGACAGCAATATTTTATACAGATTTCTCTTTGAGGCACATAGCCAACCCTGTCAATACCTGCCAAAAAATGGCAACGCCAACAACGCCTCTAATGATCGACCCCATTAATCATGGCAAGAAACGCTTCATCTCAAACTTTTGCATCAATAATCATGGGGCAACGTCAAAAAAGTCATCGTATTCGGCGTAGTAGTTCAAGCACTCTATCAACTCCTGATCGGAAACGCTGGCTTTTTGCGACACAGCCAAATCTATTACATCCTGGAACTGATCGCGCATGTAGCAAAAGGTGTACCCCATTGCCATCACGGCCCGCGGAAGGTGTTCGTTGTCTTCCTCATCATAGTCTGGAACGTCGCCAACATAGATAGTTTGGCCGCAAGCCAACTCTTCAATGCCCACAGGACAGTAGAGGGCATACACCTCATCGCGCTCCTGCCTGCTCTTTACTAGATGGATGAGTGTTTCCAGCGGGTATACAGTGTTTAACCTGAATGTATCCATGCACGATCACCTATTGCTTGTGGCCATAAGAAGGCCCAGGACCAACTTTTAGTTTGGTAGCGCTTCGATATCTCGACGCAAAAATATCACCGCCGCCGCCGAACGTTATTCTCGGACTTACCTCAGGCCTATCCAAGTTGCAGGAAAAAGCCAGCTGCGCCATTAGCCTCACCAGCAATGAATTCATCGCTGAGGAGGAGATAACCCATTCCATCGGACAGCACACCTTTATTGCCGGGCAGAGCGTTGTCCAGATCTCCACCATAGATCGACACACGACGCCTTGCGTTTTCCAGTCGCAGAGGCGCCTGCAGCCAGGCATCGACACCGTCCAGCTTGGAAGCTAGGTTTTCGTCATCATCCTCATGGTCTGCCAACAAGATCGTCACACGACCGCAGCCGGTGATTTTCCCTGGCGCTTCGTCACGCAGGCCAGGCTGGCGCAGGTAGCTCAGCACAACGGCCTGCGAGCCGCCCTCCTTGAACCGTAATGACCGATAGTGCCCCACGTCGCCCGGCGTGTACGGGATGAAAACCGAAATCCAGCGTGCCGTTTCATGGGCGTCGAGCCATCTGGCTGGAAGGGCTAGCAAGTGAACCAGTGGCGTGCCGTCGGCTGAGGTTGGCCAAGGCATGTGCGTTGGTAGATACGCGCCGCCGCCGGCGTAGCCATCTTCGGCGGTGGGTGATGCTGTGGTGAAGACAAATTCCTTGTACATCTGCGTCCTTCCTGACTAGCTAACCAATGAGCTCAATGGAGAGCTCTGAGTATTTCCAGGTCCTTCAACTCCACCGGCAACTGGTGATCAATATCCGGATGCTGCAAGCAGCCGTTTTCGTAGGCGAAGCCTACTGAAGCCGCCAACTTACTTACACGACTTTCACCAACATGGTACATCTTGAATATTAGACTTGAACGTTAACTGGCCTTCAGTAACAATACTGCTCTTGAGATCAAGAAGAAACGCATCAAGATTACTTGACGTCACGTCAAATGCTCCCCACCCATATTCGCCAGAGATTTTTGACATACAGAAAAATTCGCAAGAGTCCGCAAGAGTCCGCAAGAGCAATATACAGCTGCCTACTGAGACTGCGACCTTCACTCATAAGGAAATCCGACAATGGATTCGACTGCGGCGCCTGCGATTGTTTATATTTCGATAGAAACACGTACTTTTTTAATACCAACAGATAACGCTCGTGCTCAGCCACCATACGCTCAAAGCGACCACCCTTATCTTTGAATAGTATGCTTGGCATATAAACACCATTAAACCCCCAGGCGCAACAAGTGCGCCCGAGATATCAATGCAGTAACAATTTGCAATTAAGTTATTTACTATATTTTTTGCTGCGGGCGCTCTATCAAAACCCAGAGCTCCGTCCTGATTAATCGTACAGATCAAAGCAAAGTCATCATCGCAATCATCCTGTAGCCCCTTACCCAATGACTACCAACCTCATTGAACAGCCCAAATTTTGCCCGATAGCATATCACTTCAAACATTCATCACTCCGGGCTACCAAGTACAACGATTCGATTTTCTATATATCGCAGAGTTAGAGCGTCCGATTTTAGCAAGCGACACCAGATCAATTAATGCCGGTGCCATTCAGAACTAAAAACTTTATATTGACTCTCGGGAGCTCCACTTGGCCATTTCATTAGCTCGCCCATGGAGCTCATCTATTTTAAACTTTTCATCCTCGACTATAACCGTGTATCGCCGAAGCGGAGCTAGTGCCTTAGCGTTGATTGTTTCTACAAACACTTTCCCCTCTGACTCCTTACAGGAATCAGGAATTATGGCCTGAGCAAATTCAGGCGATCGCCCTGTATTTAGAAGTTCCAAGCGACTGGAAGCCAGACTTCTATTTGCTTTTCGGCTAAGACAAGAATCGAATATCTCGCGCAGTTTCGCCTTAGCCTCGAAGTCAGCTTTTAGACGTTCATCGTTGCTCGACTTGTACTCGTCCGAACGCCGACGCTTATGAAACCCCATCTCCCAGGCAAGCATTTGCTCTAAGAATTGTTCTAAAAACTCACGTACTTCCATTTATAAACCCTCTATTCAGCAACTGCACTAGCAGGGATTATGAATACTTTACTATGAGCAGAATCGTTAGCTCGTGCCTGATAGAAGATGGGCGCTGGCTTTTTTCCCGCATCGTAGCTAGCCACTAATCCAGGCTCTGAATGAAAAGTCTAGACACTAGCTAAAGCCATTTTAAAACAGCCTTGGAATGCTCATTTACACCACGCAAATTTCGCTTCCTCGGCTACTACGCTTTACCTGACATGCGCCTCAATATTTTTCACGCAGAGCCTTGTAATCAAGCTCACCCTCATGGGTACTCTGAAAAATTAAACCCTAAGTTTTCTTATATGGGCGTATGCACTCCCTGAAATACTCGGAATCAACATCATCTTCAAACTCGCCCTCTCCATCAAATTCCCACTGCCGCTTCAACTTATTCAACATACACTCTTCAGCATAGGAATTCCCTCCCTCATAAAATTTCAACTCACGCTCAGCCGAATCGCTACCAGCTATCAACTTGTCGAATGCAGAGTTAATCAACGGGCTACCAGAAAATATCAAAGACTCCGTTTCCTCACACTCAAACTTTAAATAAAGCAGGGCTTTCTTCAAGGCATTGATCTCCCCCTGATTCAGCCTTATTTCCTTCTCGGTAAATTCATCCACAAGATTTTCCTTCGCGTGCATTGACCTGCGTACGTGTCATTGCCAATCTTTGCTCATATGTTGATTCGGCCATGACCCCATAAGGATTCTTACCTGCGTGAATTACATTCTCGAGCCTCATCGGGCCGTTGTGAATGTATTCAAGCTCTGAACTCTTTTTAATGTTAGCCGCTTGCTCCGGGGTAGCTTTAAACACTAACGCATGCTCTCCCCTACCAGCGTGCTTAGTATCATTGATAAATATGTCTCTCTGAGCATCCTCAGGGGTCATCAAAACATCAGTCACATACACCTTGCCTTTGGCATTAGGCCTAATAACGCCGGTACTTTTTATATTTTTCAGGCCTTTTTCATCCGTATAGTGAACAAATATATTATTTGCACTTAGACCTAATGCATCAACCCACCCAACAGGGTTCACCGCATACTGGTAAAGATTCATCCCACCAAGCAACCCTATCGGGTCACTGCTTATAAATCTTCCAGACTGGCAATCATAGTACCGATAGCGGTTGTAGTGCAGCCCACTTTCATGATCGTAGTACTGCCCCTGAAAGCGCAGTGGGTTGTTCAGACCGTGCTGTCCGGCCAGCTCCGAGCGCTCTTCACGCGCCTCGCCCCAGGCCTTGTACTGCGCCGCCCAAGCAAGATTGCCCTGTTCATCCGTCAACTCCATCGGCGTACCCAGGTGATCGCACTGATACCAGGCGATGGCATCGAATGCCTGGGGTTTCATCTCGGTCTGCCACAGCGGATCCTGATCGAAGTCGTACTCGCGCTGGCTCCAATCCGGCTGTTTGTGCAGCACGATCGGGCGCTTGCGCAGCGCTTGTGCGACCGGCACGAAGCTGCCCGGTTCATACAGATAGTGCACGGTTCGGCCAGTATCGCCGTCATCCCGCGGCGGTGAGCTTTCCCACGCCAAGGTGTCTCCGTCCCAACCAAACAGGGTGAAGCCACACTCCAGCTCACGCTGACGCTTCGCCCGCTGCATCTGGTTCCAGCCAGTACCGGCTTCCGGTCGATCCCAATAGTGCGCGACCGAGTTCTTGTACAGACGCCGACCCAAGGCGTCATAACCGAAATCGACCTTGAGCTTGTCGTCGTTGTAACTAGCCAACCGGTCAAACAAATCCCAGGTGAAGTGAGCGTGCGAGCCGTTGTGCAGACGGTGCACAAGGTTGCCGCGCTCGTCGTACTTGTAATGGGTGCCGGCATACTCGCGCAGCAGGTTGTCCATCAGCTTGTTGCGACGTGGGTTCGCCTCCAGTGGGCGGTTCAGCTCTTGGGTTTTCTGGTCCAGCAGGTTACCGGCCGGGTCGAAGGCGAACGTCTCGACACCCAAACGGCTGGTGGCCTGGAGCAAGCGGCCCACTGGGTCGTACTGATACTCCAGCTGGCCGCGACGAGTGTCGTGGATATTGGTCAACTCGCCCGCAGCGTCGTACCGGTATTGACGCTTGAGCAACGTGGACTGACCGTCATGGCTACCCAACCACTGCTCCTGCAAACGCCCGGCTGGATCCCAGGCCTGGGTCTGCATGAGCTTGTTGCCTTGGTGCCGCACAACCTCACGGTGCAGGTCATCACGCTCGTAGGCGAGCATCTCATGATGATCAAGCGTCATGCCCAGCAGATGACCACTGCCATAGGTCAACCAGCTGACCCTGTGTCCTTCCGGGCGTATGATCGAGACGCGCTGATTGAGCGCGCCGTACTCGTGCTGCCACACCACGACCATCGGCGTGTCGGTAGCGAGATAGTGTTGTTTGCCATTCTCTTCTGGCGAACGGCTAAACTATATTTTCCACACCTCGCATGAAGCCTCTCGCTCTATTGTCAGACGCCATTAAATCTCAATGCTTTATGTCCACTGCCTTCCCTATCGCATAGCAATCACTGCGCCGCCTAATTGAATCCAGCGTGATAGGAACTCCATCAAAGTTTCCGTCAATCTCAATACAGTACCCACCAATCTCTGACAAGGAAAATCTTACACCACTAAGAACAACACTTCCTTGTCCAGGCAAAAAGTCAGACCTAACTTCTGTGACATCGAAAAGCCTAATTTCAACTTTACGCTTAAAATTAGAGACTGACGAACCACTCCCGTACAGCTCAATTTTAATATTTTGCTTCCCATAATCCAGAAGTTCGTAGCCAAAAGAGCCAATCCTCCAGCCTCGAAAGTTATCGTTAGTCTCAAAAAAACTTTCAATTTCACCAAATGTCATATGCTGAAGCCTCTCTCATTGCGACCACTCAGATTCGAACACCTCTACGGAACCACCTAAAACATAACAAGTACTGTATTTTCTGACAGACTCCAAACATACAGGAATAAGTCCAAAGTCAGTATTGACCTCCAAACCAAACCCATCATTAAATTTAAGTATTTTTATTTTCGAATGAATGGTAACAGGAATTATAGTCGACCTGGCTTCACATACGTCCTGAACAAGTAATGTCACCTTTTTCCACTCCCCCCCTCCTAACTCATAGTTGCAGGCATAAAGACACATACTCACAGAGCAAACGCCATCTTCCGAAAAAATATAGTCGAAAGACTTCACAACCCCATCATCAAAACCGTAATACTCATCGAAGAATTTCTCAACATCATTGATTTTCATCGTTTTCTCACTCATTTTTGTGCCGGCTCCGTACCCGGCGGAATGACACTCCATCCTTTAGGCACGTCACTTGGCGGAATGTGAAGGGCAGTTGGGCCATGTCCGGCCCCGAGATTTCCCGGAGGCGAAAGAACATGCCCGTGGCCGGGAGGTGCGTCCTTCCCGTGGCGCTTGAAGTCTACCTGCCCGACAGCTAGGCCCTCACTGTTGTAAATAGTGTTCTGCACCGCAAACTTCCCATCTCCACTTAACTGAGTATAAACAGTGTTGGGCTCGCCAGTACCATCACGCGGTGCGAGCGCAGATTTCCATCTATGGGTTAAGTCGCAGAGTTCCTCCTCAGAGAGCCCTAGTGGATCAATCCGCTGAATCGGATTTTTTACATAAGCATAGAAATTCAAACCGCCTGCATAACTGATAGGATCTAGAGTTATAAACCGCCCAGTCTTTGGGTCGTGATATCGATAGCGGTTGTAATACAGTCCCGTTTCATGATCGTGGTACTGTCCTTGGAAGCGTATCGCATTACCCAGATCGTAATGTCGCCCCTGCCCCGAAACACTCTCACGCACCTCGCCCCATGCATTGTACTGTGCTGTCCAGGCAACGTTGCCTTGCTCGTCAGTCAGTTCAACCGGTGTGCCCAGATGGTCGCATTGGTACCATGCGATGGCATCGAATGCCTGCGGTTTCATATCCGTGTGCCACAGCGGATCCTGATCGAAATCGTACTCCCGCTGGCTCCAATCCGGCTGCTTGTGCAGCACAATCGGGCGCTTGCGCAACGCCTGCGCCACCGGCACGAAGCTGCCCGGTTCGTACAGGTAATGCACGGTACGTCCGGTATCGCCGTCATCTCTTTGCGGCGAGCTCTCCCAGGCTAGGGTGTCGCCATCCCAGCCAAACAGTGTGAAGCCACACTCCAGCTCACGCTGACGCTTCGCGCGCTGCATCTGGTTCCAGCCAGTACCCGCTTCCGGTCGATCCCAATAGTGCGCGACCGAGTTTTTGTACAGGCGCCGACCCAAAGCGTCATAGCCGAAATCGACCTTGAGCTTGTCGTCGTTGTAACTAGTCAACCGGTCAAACAAATCCCAGGTGAAGTGAGCGTGCGAGCCGTTGTGCAGGCGGTGCACTAGGTTGCCACGCTCGTCGTACTTGTAATGGGTGCCGGCGTACTCGCGCAGCAGGTTGTCCATCAGCTTGTTGCGACGTGGGTTGGCCTCCAGTGGGCGGTTCAGCTCTTGGGTTTTCTGGTCCAGCAGGTTACCGGCCGGGTCGAAGGCGAACGTCTCGACACCCAAACGGCTGGTGGCCTGGAGCAAGCGGCCCACCGGATCGTACTGGTACTCCAGTTGGCCACGACGAGTGTCGTGGATGTTGGTCAGTTGGCCGGCAGCGTCGTAACGGTACTGGCGCTTGAGCAATGTGGACTGCCCGTCATGGCTGCCCAACCACTGCTCCTGCAAACGCCCGGCAGGGTCCCACGCCTGGGTCTGCATCAGCTTGTTGCCCTGATGCCGCACAACCTCTCGGTGCAGATCATCACGCTCGTAGGCCAGCATCTCGTGATGATCGAGCGTCATACCGAGCAAGTGACCGCTGCCATAGGTCAGCCAACTGACTTTGTGGCCATCCGGGCGAACGGTCGAGATGCGCTGGTTGAGCGCGTCGTACTCGTGCCGCCACACCGCAACCATCGGCGTGCCAGTGGCGAGGTAGTGCTGATGCTCTCGAGTCAGGTTACCGGCAGCATCGCCTTACGCCCTGTAATATACTTAGCTGTCTCAGCCACACTTCCATGCGGATCACCCACCAGTCTTCACAAAACTTCTAGCGGAGCTTCTATTAATTGTTATTCGACCCTAATTTAACCTCCCCCATATCAGTACTGATTAATCCAGCCAACCTCATGATCGCATTATTGATTTTATAGCCGGATAGAGTTGCCCCAATGGTCAGGCCGCCCTGTCTATCCTAATATTGACTCAGATACTCCACCCCATAGGTGATATGCAGTCTCACTAAGCAGCTAGGATCTACGCTCCAAGTTATACCTCGCGGCCTCGACAACGCTTTCGCTCGGATCGCTCAACAACCTCTGCAAAATAATCATGGGGGTTTTTTTGTTTACTGCTATACGACCCCGAACCACACTTGACTTATCGCGAGACATCTTATCGAACAGTTCTTTTGAAAGCTTCCTTTTAGTTGCAACGAAAGTTCTTGTGCGGTCATCAGCGCTATCAGAAAGGCGCTCTAGAATCTCCAAAGGAACTGATTTATTAAAGGCAACCCAACACGCATAGTCGGGATATTCGTCAATCACTTTATTCCATGTTTCCAAAGACGCCTCCTCAAAAGCCGAGCGATCGTACTCATCCTTATTTTCGCTACTACGCAACCTAACAAACTCTTCTGCAGATTCAATCATTACGACTTCCTACACTTGAGCGTTTTAAAATCAATATTTTTACCAGTAGGGCCTTTATGCTTGTCCATAAAATCGCCATACACGTCAGCATCAGCAGTCCAAGATCCATCTTCTTCATATACTTTCCAGGCGCTCTCGCCATGCCCCGTGAGATCTTTCGACCACCAGGTATTATCTCTTTTATTAAAGTAATACTTCGCATAGCCCACCCCGCCAACATGGCCCTCGCACACTTTAGTATACTCGGTAATTTCCCATTTCTTCCGACAAGGGCATTTTGAATTCTGATTTGGCTTACCCGATTTTTTCTTCCTGCCAGCCGGATTACTTTTCGTTAGCCCAAGTGGATCAATCCATTCTATCGGGTTGGGCGCATAAACAAAGAAGTTTAGCCCCCCAGCATAGCCTGCCGGATCCTGACTTATGAATCGACCCGTATCCGGCTCAAAGTACCTATTCCTATTGTAGGCTAAGCCAGTTTCCTGATCATGGTATTGACCTTGAAAGCGGAATGGGTTTCCTAATCCTTGCTGCCGCGCCCCTTCCGAACGCTCCTCACGCACCGCCCCCCACGCCTTGTACTGCCCCGCCCAAGCAATGTTGCCTTGCTCGTCGGTGAGTTCCATCGGCGTGCCGAGGTGGTCGCAGTGATACCAGGCAATCGCATCAAACGCCTGTGGCTTCATCTCCGTCTGCCACAACGGATCATCGTCGAAATCGTACTCGCGCTGACTCCAATCCGGCTGCTTGTGCAGCACAATCGGGCGCTTGCGCAAAGCCTGCGCCACCGGCACGAAGCTGCCCGGTTCGTACAGGTAGTGCACGGTTCGGCCAGTATCGCCGTCATCCCTCGGCGGTGAGCTTTCCCACGCCAAGGTGTCGCCATCCCAGCCAAACAGCGTGAAGCCACACTCCAGCTCACGTTGGCGCTTGGCCCGCTGCATCTGGTTCCAGCCAGTACCCGCTTCCGGTCGATCCCAGTAATGCGCGACCGAGTTCTTGTACAGACGCCGTCCCAAGGCGTCATAACCGAAATCGACCTTGAGCTTGTCGTCGTTGTAACTGGCCAGTCGGTCGAACAGGTCCCAGGTGAAGTGTGCGTGCGAGCCGTTATGCAGACGGTGCACCAGGTTGCCGCGTTCGTCGTATTTGTAATGGGTACCGGCATACTCGCGCAGCAGGTTGTCCATCAACTTGTTGCGAAGCGGGTTCGCTTCCAGCGGACGGTTCAGTTCCTGGGTTTTCTGGTCCAGCAGGTTGCCGGCCGGGTCGAAGGCAAAGGTCTCGACACCCAAACGGCTCGTGGCCTGGAGCAGGCGGCCGACTGGATCGTATTGATACTCCAACTGGCCGCGACGAGTGTCGTGGATGTTGGTCAGCTGGCCGGCAGCGTCGTAACGGTACTGGCGCTTGAGCAATGTGGACTGGCCGTCATGGCTGCCCAACCACTGCTCCTGCAAACGCCCGGCAGGGTCCCACGCCTGGGTCTGCATCAGCTTGTTGCCCTGATGTCGCACAACCTCTCGATGCAGGTCATCACGCTCGTAGGCCAACATCTCGTGATGATCAAGCGTCATACCGAGCAAGTGGCCGCTGCCGTAGGTCAGCCAACTGACTTTGTGGCCATCCGGGCGAACGGTCGAGATGCGCTGGTTGAGCGCGTCGTACTCGTGCCGCCACACCGCAACCATCGGCGTGCCAGTGGCGAGGTAGTGCTGATGCTCTCGAGTCAGGTTACCGGCAGCATCATGGAACCACTGCAACTTGCTGCCTGCGTTGATGGCCTGGATCAGGTTGCCATTGCCGTCATAGGCAAAAGTCTCGGTCTGGCTCTGATCGCCTAGGCGGGCGGTGCGCTCGACCAGGCGGTTCATGCGGTCGAAGCGCAGGTCGATGCGGCGCTGGCCAATCTGGGTAGACGCCAGATGACCGGAATACGGGTCGTACTGGTAGCGCGTGACCAGGCCATCGAAGCCGTTCTCTTGCAGCAGACGGCCTACCGGATCGTAGAAGAACGCCGCCTTGCTCTCGTTCTCGTTCTCCAGCCCGATCAGCCGACCCAGCTTGTCCCAACGATAGCGCAGGGTGTGTTCGTTGGCATCGATGCGCTCGGCCAGCAAACCAGCGGCGCTGTAGGACCAGGTGGTGCAACGGTCGAGGCCGTCGGAGTGGGCGAGCAAGCGCCCTTCGGCATCGTAGTCAAAGCGCTCTTCGGTCTTGTCTGGATGCGTGACCTTGCTTAACTGACCGGCCCTGTACTCATACGCGGTCTTGTTGCCCATGGGGTCAACGAACTGGGTCAGTTGGCCGAAGGCGTTGTACTCCCACGCGCTAGTCTTGCCCGAACAGTCGGTGTACTCCAGCAACTGGCCGGCGTCGTTGTAGGCCAGTTTCTTCTCGTTGCCGTTGGCGTCCTTGATCGCCTTGACCAACCCTGTCGGGGTGTAGGCAAACTCGGTCTTGTTGCCCAGTGGATCGGTGATCTCGACCAGGTTGCCGCGATCATCGTAATCGCGCAGCCACAGGCCCGCTTCGGCGTCACGGATCTTGATCGGCTGGTCCTGATCGTCGTAGGCGTAGTGCTCGACACTGTGATCCGGGCGGATGTGCTTGAGCAGGTTGCTGCGCTCATCGTAGGTGTAGCGGTCCTGGCTGCCATCGGCATGCACGTGGCGGATGACGTTCTTGTTCGCGTCGCGGAACAGCCATTCGGAATTGCCGTCCGGATGCTTGATCCGGTAGGTGTAGCCCTGCTTGTCGTAGTAGTGCCAGGTTTCCTGGCCATGGGCGTCGGTGACGTAGGTCAGGCGGATGCGCGGGTCCCACTCCAGGCGGGTTTCGTAGCTGCCGTCGTCGGCCCATTCGCGGATGGCCTTGGCGTGGGGGCCGCTGCCGTCCCATTCCAGGTTGAAGCCGCGCTCGGTTCGATCGGTGTAGCGGGTGATCAGGTGATTGCGGTACTGGTAATGCCAGGCAGCGCCGTTCTCGTCCTGGGCACCGATGAGGTCACCCTGGTCATCGTAGTGATAGGCACAAAGCTGGCGCAGCGGCTTGCCGTCGACCACCTGCCACAGGCCTTGGATGTGCCCGTGGTCGTCGAGCAGGGTGCCCAGTTGCAGGTGGACCTTGCCTGGATCGTTGTCGAAGTAAGTGTTGATGTCCGACAGCACGGGCTGATCGTGATGGCGATGCTCGTAATGCAGCATAGCACCGGCGCCACTGCGCAGCTTGATGTGGGTCAGGTAGAAGCGCTCGCCGTGGCGGGCGTAGGTTTCCTGCCGGTCCAGGCCGCGCAGCAGCACCAGTTGTTGTTCGCCCGTGCGCACGAAGGTGAACGAATCGATTCCGTTGTAGTGCGGCTTGCCTTTCTTCGGCAGCGGCAGCTCGTGGCTGCGACCGTCGAAGTCGTGGAACACGAGGCCCTTGTCCAGCACATCGATGCAGGTGTTGAACTCGGTCAGCCAGCGGGCGCCGAGGATGCCGTCGTCCAGCTTGTCCAGGCGTGAGTTGTAGGTCCGTGTCCACTCGATCGGGAACGGGCCGGGCAGGCTGAAATCGGTATGCACCACGGTTTCGCTGCCCAGCGCGAAGTTGATCTGTTTGCCCGTGGCGACTGGCGCCTTGTTCTTGCAGCAGCTACCGGCCCCTGTGGCAGCTACCTGGGTGGTGATGGACTCGGTGAGGCCTTCGCCCAGTTGAAGGACGGCCTGGGATGTATCGTCCGGTTTGACATTGCCGGACATCTCCTGGGGATTGCGCTCGGCGTAGAGCACGGCGGCGTCGAACAGGATCTTGCGCATGCGGCCGATCGAGTACGGGTTCGCCATGTTGTTGAGGCCGATGATCTGCTTGCTCAGCTCTGGGCCGAGGGCACGGAACTGCTTGGTGTAACGCAGCACCTCCTCTTGCACGCTGGGGGGCGCCAGGTTGCCCATGACCACGTTGGCGGCGCCCTTGCCCATCGCCGCATAGGCGTTGCTCAATGCGCCGTATGCGTTGTCGATCGCGACAAGGGGGTCGGAGGTCATGGTCTGGCGGACCGTCTGCAGTTGCTTGCCGGCCGAGCTCAGATTGCTCTGCGTATCCAGCTTGCCGAGGATGATCGCGTCGATGGCATTGGCGGTATTCTTGATCAGGTCCTCACCGACCTTGGCCGCCTTGGGCAGTACCTCGTCAAGGTGGGCTGCGGCATCGCCAACGAACTCCTCAAGCTTGCCAAGGATGGTGGCATTCAGATGCCCGACAATGATCTCGACCAGCGAATCACCAAGCGCCTGCTTCGCCTCCTGGCGTACCAACACCAGCATTGGCCGCAGGCTTTTGCGGGCGTAGGCCATGGTCATCGGCACAGGCACCACGCCGATCAGGTTGATGCCAAGGCTCACCCAGTCCCACGGGTCCGGCTCATCGGCGTTGGCCAGCGTGACGATGTCGCCGACCGCATCCACCAGGGCCATGATGTTGCCAATCACTGGCAGCACTTCGGCAGTGTCCTTGAGCCGCTCCAGGTTGACGTAGCCATAGCTGATGTCACGCAACCAGGCGTCGAACGCGGCGGCGCCACGGCTCACATCCTCGACGCCGATCTGATCCAGGGGAACGACCGCTGCCTGGGCCGGACGTTGTTTTACGAAAGTATCGGTCATGAAATCAGTTCACCAGGCAGTAGATCGGTAACGGTGCTCAGGCTCGGGGCCTTGAATTCGGGGAGTTTCGGCAGGCTGGCCAGAGCACCTTGGGCAGCACTGCCGGCCATGCCGAGCGCGGCGGAAGCGGCCGGCATGGCCGAGCTGGCGGCGCTGGCCAGTTGCGGCAGCGCCGTGACGCCGCCCTTGAGCGCGCCTTGTACCTGCTGTGCGCTTTGCAGCGCGCCCTGGCCTGTCTTGAGCAGGCTCATGCCCTGTTTGGCCATGTCCATGCCGCTGCTGGCCAGCTGCTTGGCCTTGCCGAAAAGGCCGCCGTCGCCATCTGCTGGCTCGGGCAGGCTGTCGGCAAGGGCCAGTTCGGTGGTCGGAGGGCTGTTCGGGTCCGCTGGCTGCACCGGCCAGTTGATCACCCCGACATAGCTGGCAGGCGACCAGGGTGGGCTGTTGTCGCCACCGAACTTGACCCGAGCTGGTCCAGGCGCGGCGCCGGATACAGCGTTGAAGCCCTGGCCGTCGAGGGTGCCCTTGAACAGGGTGCCGAGGGCATCGGTGACTTCGTAATCGCCGGTCTTGATGCCCTGGGTGTTGGCATACAGGTTGAACAACTCCAGTGCGCCCTTGCCCGGTTTGGGCGGTTCAGGGAACACCCCGTCCTTGCTCGCCGCGCCGATGTGCGAGAACTGCGCCGCATGGGCGGTGTAGTTGGCGCTGGTGACGTGGGTGATGCCGCTGGCGTTGTACGTCGTCGCGCTGCCACCGCCCTGCACCACCAGTTCGGTCTTGGCCTTGAGGATGATGCGGTCGGCGTTGGCGGTGATATCCAGCTTGGCCAGCAGATTGATGCTGTCCTTCAGGGCGCGGACGTCGATGTCGCCATCGGCTGCGACCAGTTTCCAGCCCAGGCTTTGCACGAAGAACCGCATGCCTTGGCTGGCACTGGCCAGCAGGCGCTTGCCGATGGACAGACTGGTGTGGCCGGTGCTGCTCAGGGCCAGGTGGCTGCCGGTGGTGATGTGGTTTGGGCCGGGGGTGGTCAGGGCGATGCCGGCGGGGCTCGATACGACCAGGTGTGGCTGGGCGAATTCGGCGAACTCGTTCTTGGTGAGATCGCCGGGGCCGCTGCCGAGAATACCTTGGTGCTGGGCGTGCAGGTCCTTGGCGACCTGGTCCTGGTCGCCGGGTTCCTGGGCCTGCATCTGCTTGGCCAGTTCAGCCAGGCTGTCCTGCTGATCGCTGGCGGTGGCCAGGCGTTCGGCGGTTTCCGGCAGGTCCTTGTGGTGCTTGGCTTCGTTCGGGCGCGGCTCGGTGGTGAGCAGCAGGCCGCCGGCGGCGCGGACGGCGCCGTGGCGGTCAGTGCGCAGTTCGAAGCCTTCACCGCGTGGGGCGCCACCCGATGGCCTTGGGTGCGTCAGGTAGCCGAGGTTCAGGGCACTGGCGCCGTGATCACTGCGCAGGCCGATGCTGATTTCGCTGGTGGTGTCGTCGATGCGCAGTTCGTTGCCGCGACTGCCCTTGTATTCCTTGCTCTTGATCGTGGCGAGGGTTTTCAGGTCGGGCAGCTTGTAGTGCGGCATGTTCACGCCGTGGTACAGGCAGCCGGTCACCAATGGCTGGTCGGGGTCGCCTTCGAGGAAGCTGACCAGCACTTCCATGCCCACGCGGGGCAGTTGCAGGCCGGCTATGCCCTGCCCGGCCCAGCTGCTGGCGACGCGCATCCACACGCTGGATTTATCGTCGGATTGACCCTCGCGATCCCAGAAGAACTGGACCTTGATGCGGCCGTATTCGTCGCAGTAGATCTCTTCGCCGGCGGGGCCGCTGACCACGGCGCGCTGGGTGCCGAAGACCTTGGGCTTTGGATGCAACAACGCTGGGCGGAATGGCAGTTCCCAAGGGGTCACTACGAAGAAGTTGCGGTAGCCCTGCTGGAAGCCGTCGAAGCGGGCATCGACATCGCTGGTGATCGCTTCTTCGAGGACTTGTGGCTGACGGCCCTGGTGGTGCACTTCAGTGAGCAGCCAAAGGTCGTTCCAACTGGCGTTCGGATGGCTGGCCAGCGTCAGGAAGTGGCCGCTGGCAAGCAGTGGCTGGTCACTGTCGCCCTGGGCTTGGCGGTAGTCGCTGCGATGGCGCTCAAGCGCTCGGTTGGCGAGGTGCTTGCCGCGCGTGCGGTCGAGGAAACGACCGGGATAGTCGTAATCTTCCAGCGCTGGCTCGTCGTGGCTGTCGACCTCGCCCTCAAGTGTGATCAAGGGCTTCTTGAAGTCGTAGTCGCGGCGCGTAACGCTGCTGGTCCGGGTCTCCAGACGCAGCGCAAAGCGCTTGATCATAGGCGTATCGGCGACCAAGCCAGAGTCGTGCTGGAAGCTTACGGGCGCCAGTTTCGGGAACACCGTCTGGTCATCGCCGAACACCAGCAGATGACCGTCCGCACTGTGGCGGAAGTGGTAGTGAATCCCCTCCTCCTCACACAGCCGTTGAATGAACTGCAAATTGGATTCGTCGTACTGCACGCAATACTCGCGCTGCGGATACGTCGCACCCAATTGGAATTGGTAGGCGTTGGCGAGGATGCCATGCTCCTCGAGCACCTGGGCGATGATCTCCTGCACGGTCTTGTGCTGGAACATGCGCTGGTTGATGCGGTGTTTCAGGTAGGCCAGCTGCGGACGCAGGGTCACCTGGTAGCGGGTCAGGCGCTTGCCCGACTCGCCCTGTGCGGCGCGGTAGATCAGGCCATGCAGGCCACGCCCGTCATCGCCGAGTTGAAGGAACGCGGGCTTGTGCAGCAGGCTTTCCAGGTCCAGCGAAGGGTTCTCGCTGACCAGCTCGAGGTCGATGGCATAGGCTTGGCTGATGGCTTCCGTGCCGTCGAAGGCGAGGACCTGGAAATCGTGTTCCAGGCCGTCGATGTGCAAGCTGAAATGGGTCTGGTTTGCTGCGGCAAACATCCCTGTCCTCCTTTTTTCAAGTCACAACGAGGCCCGCCGCGCAGGGCGCGGCAGGCGACGGAGGGGTCCAGGCTTAGCCTGCGACCGGCGCGCGCCAGTCGTCGGAACCGGAAGTACCGGACACTTCGTGGGTCCAGGTGATCTTGCGGTAGGTGAAGTGCACGTCTTCCAGGTGGGTGAAGTGCGAGTTCGCCGGGTCTTGGCAGTTGTGCATGTAGTCCTTGATGTCGACGATGATCGCGTCTTCCAGGACGGTGGTGTAGTAGTGCTCTTGAGTACCGGCAGCCGAGGTGCGGTACCACTTGATCTCGACCTTGGTCATGCGCTCGCCGGAGGTCAGGGCCGCCAGCAGAAGGGGCGAGGCCTTGTCGAAGACCTTGGTGATTTTCACCGGCTTGTGCACGCGCTGGCCGGTTGGCTGGCCGGATTGTGGGTCACGCGGGATGATCACTTCGTGTTCGAAGCCCTGGACCATGACCTGGTCTTCGTGGCCTTCCTGGTAGGTGTTGCCCACGGAGTCGGCGGTGAAGGCGCCGGCGGTGATCAGGCCTTGTTTTTCGCCGGTGACGGCCATGTACGCTGGTGTTGCCATGGAGGGCTCTCCTTGCTGGGTTTGGGTGCCGAAAATCGGCTGAAAAGTGCCATTTGGCGGGCAAGGAGGGTTACAAAAGGCGTGCCAGAAATAATTTATTGTTTAGTTTCAATATGTTAGGAAAATCACCTATTCAAACGGGTGTGCCAACTTTTCGAATCCATTCAAAAGTTGCGCAACTTCTTGCGCAGTGGTGGCAAAAAGTTGCGCAGTTGGCTGTACAGAACGGATTGCGTGGCTTGTAGCGATGTATGCACAGAGTTATCCACATTTGAGTGCGCAACTTCTTGCGCAGTTGACTCAGAGGTCAGTGAGTAAAAATGGGCGGAAAAGAGGTGATTTCAGGAGGGGTGAAATCGGAGCCAGAAATTTTCCGACGAACGGTACTCTTGAGGCTGAGAGGTGTTTGCCGAAAGATATTCAGCGCCTATGAGATCGAGCGCCGCCCGCGCGGCGCATCGCGAGCAAGCTCGCTCCTACGTTTGTTTTTGGCCAGTAACGCCTGTGGCAGGTGCGCGCGACCGCCTTGTCGGTACGACGCGATAGCGCGACAGGCGCCAAGGCGATCGCGCGCAAATCCCCCAGGAATGATTGGACCGAAACAGACGTAGGAGCGAGCTTGCTCGCGATGCGCCGCGCGGGCGGCGCTCGATCTCACAGGCGCTGAAACTGTTGTGGCGAACACCCCAGGCCCCCACCTTCTCAAGCCCAAAAAAAAGGGCCAACCCCTGTCAAGAGATATGGCCCCAACGCACTTGCGAGAGTCACTTGCCTGAAGAATTCCGCCGCTAACGCGCCGTAATCACCGCCAACTTGCTGATCCCGGCCCGCTCGATGGCCGCCATGGCCCGCGCCACTTCGCCGTAATTCACCCCATCGTCAGCCTGCAGCTGCACACGCACCTCGGCATCCTTGGCCTTGGCGTCCTTGAGGCTGGTCTCCAGAAGATCGGGCTGGATCTCATCCTTGTTGATGAACAGCTTGCCAGCACCGTCGATGCTCACCACCAGCGGATCCTTCTGCTCCACCGGGGCCACGGCCTCGGTCTTGGGCAGGTTGATCGGGATGGCGTTGGTCAGCAGCGGCGCGGTGACGATGAACACCACCAGCAGCACCAGCATGACGTCCACCAGCGGGGTGACGTTGATTTCACTGAGGACTTCGTCGCTGTCCTGGGTCGAAAAGGCCATTTCAGGACGCCTCCTTCACCGGCTGGGTGAAACCGGCCTGGGCCTTGTGCACGGCAGGGTGCACCAGCACGCGGAAGGCACTCTTCTGCGCCAGGCTGTAGAAGTCATGGGCGAAATCGTCGAGGTCGGCTGCGGTCAGCTTGAGGCGGCGCAGGAAGTAGTTGTAGACCAGCACCGCCGGCACCGCGACGGCAATACCCACGCCGGTGGCGACCAGCGCCGCGCCGATCGGGCCGGCCACTGTTTCCAGGCTGGCGGAGCCGGCCGCGCTGATGCCCTTGAGCGCTTCCATGATGCCCCACACCGTGCCGAACAGGCCGATGAAGGGCGAGGTGCTGCCGATGCTGGCGACCACCGCCAGGCCGGTTTCCAGCGAGCGGCGCTCACGCACGATCTGCTGGCGCAGGGCGCGTTCGAGGCGGTCCTGGTGGTTGATGGCGTGGCTCAGGTCGTTGGCCTGGGTGTCACCGACGGCGATGGCGGCATAGCCGGATTGCGCGACGCGGGCGGCCGGGCCGGGCAGCTCGTGGCTGAGCTCGGCGGCCGAGTCTAGGCTGGAGGCTGCCCAGAATTGCTGGTGGAAGCGTTTGTCCTGGTTCTTCAAGCGCACGAACTGCGCGACCTTGACCAGGGCCAGGCCCCAGGTGGCGACGGAAAAACCGACCAGCAGCCAGATGACTGCACTTTCAACGGATTCGAGGGGGGATGCCAGCAGGCTCATGGTGATGTCTTCCTGTGTTCTGCGAAATAGTTAACGAAGCTTGAAATCGATCGGCACGCTGACCCAGCCGGCCTGGGCCACGTCGCCCTGCTTGGCGGGGACGAAGCTCCAGCGCTTGACCGCGGCCAGGGCGGCGGCGTCGAGGGCGTCGCGGCCGCTGCTCTGCTGAATCTGGATCTGCCCGGGCTTGCCGCTGGGCAGCACCTCCACGCGCAGCAGCACGGTGCCTTCCCAGCCGCGGCGCTGGGCCATCTGCGGGTACTCCGGCGCCGGGTTCTTCAAATACGCGGCGTTGGCCGACGGCGGCGTGACCGGGGCCGGCGCGGGTGGCGCAGGTGGTGCCGGGGCGGCGACCGGGGCGGGTGGTGGCGCCTCGACCGGTTTCGGCTGGGGCTTGGGCGGTTGCTTGGCCACCGGCTTCGGCACGGGTTTCGGCTTGGGCTTGGGCTTGGCGGCCAGTTCGTCGATCACTGGCGGCGGCGGCTCGACCACGGGTGGCGCCGGGGCGGGCGGTGGTGGCTGCACCACCGGCGGTGCCGGTGCGGCGAACTCGATGGTCATGGGCGGGATCTGCGGCGGCACGATGGGCAGCGCGGGCGTGGGGGCCTGGCTGACCCAGTAGGCGGCGGCGCCGTGCAGGGCCAGCACCAACAGGCCCAGCGCCAGCTTGTCGCGGCGCTTGAGGCCGCTGACCGGTGTGCGTTGCAGGCGCAGCTGGCCCAGTGGCAGGCGAAGCGTCCGTCCAAGCTCGACCAGGTCACCCGGGGCCGGGCGCCATGGCTGGTCGTAGGCCCTGACGGCCGACTGGACATTACCCATTGATCAAACTCCTGGGGGTTCTTGATTCAGGTGTGTGGCTGAATCATCGGGGGCAGGGGCTTATCTCTGAAAGTAATCTTTGAAGTTAAAGTTAGAGCTTTTGGGAATATTGATTTGGAGGTGATGGCTCTAGGCCGCGGGGTTCGGGGGGTTCAGGGATACGGGTTGCAAACGATGCTTAGGCGGCATATTAAATATTCGTGAAAGGCATGAGATTGCCGCGAGGGCTGCGCCCTCGTTCGCGGGTAAACCCGCTCCCACAGGGACCGCGCCGAACTCGAGGACAGCGCTGTACCTGTTGGGAGCGGGTTTACCCGCGAAGGGCTGCACAGCAGCCCCCGCTATGTTGCAGGCAATAAAAAAGCCCGGGACCAGGCCCGGGCTTTAATAGCAAAGGATGGCTTAGATATCCGCCACCTTCTGCCAAACCTTCGGCCGGAAGAACAATGTCTCCCCCCGCGCCAACCCGCTCAGGCTGTCATGATCCTTGACCACCTCGGCCTCGATCAGCTCGCTCTGCCCTTCCACCTTCAAGGTCACCCGCGTAGTCGCGCCCAGCGGCCGGATATCACGCACTTCAGCCGCATGGTGCCCCTCGGTCTCATGCCGCGACAGCGACACCTCATGCGGCCGGAACAGCACATGGTTGCCTTCGCTCAGGGCCAGGCGGTTGGAATCACCCAGGAAGTGGTAGACGAAATCGTTGGCCGGCTGCTCGTACACCTCGCCCGGCGAGCCGATCTGCTCGATCACACCCTTGTTCATCACCACGATGCGGTCGGCCACTTCCATGGCTTCTTCCTGGTCGTGGGTTACGAACACCGAGGTCAGGTTGATGTCCTCGTGCAGCCGTGCCAGCCAGCGGCGCAGCTCCTTGCGCACCTTGGCGTCGAGCGCGCCGAACGGCTCGTCGAGCAGCAGCACCTTGGGCTCCACCGCCAGGGCGCGGGCCAGGGCGATGCGCTGGCGCTGGCCGCCGGACAGCTGCTCGGGGTAGCGGTCGGAGAGCCAGTCGAGCTGCACCATGTTCAGCAGCTCATGGACCTTCTCGGCAATCTTGCTCTCGCTCGGGCGCTCGCCCTTGGGCTTCATGCGCAGGCCGAAGGCGACGTTGTCGAACACGCTCATGTGGCGGAACAGCGCGTAGTGCTGGAACACGAACCCGACGTTGCGGTCACGCACGTCGTGGCCGGAGACGTCCTCGCCATGGAACACGATGTTGCCCTGGTCGGGGGTTTCCAGGCCGGCGATGATCCGCAGCAGGGTGGTCTTGCCGCAGCCGGACGGGCCGAGCAGGGCCACCAGCTCGCCGCTGTTGATGTCCAGGTTGATGTTGTTCAAAGCCTGGAAGCTGTTGAAGCGCTTGCTGACGTTACGAACTTCGATCGACATGACTCATTCCTCCGCGGCGCTGTGGCGCAGGCGGTTAATTCGGTTCTCGCTCCACTGCTTGAGCAGCAGGATGAAGAGCGCCAGGATCAGCAGCAGGCTGGCCACGCTGAAGGCCGCGACGTGGTTGTACTCGTTGTAGAGGATCTCCACGTGCAGCGGCAAGGTGTTGGTGACGCCGCGGATGTGGCCGGACACCACCGACACCGCGCCGAACTCGCCCATGGCCCGGGCGGTGCACAGCACCACGCCGTAGATCAGGCCCCACTTGATGTTCGGCAAGGTCACGTGCCAGAACATCTGCCA
The DNA here is from genome assembly GCF_044749485.1 of Pseudomonas sp. NPDC089401. NCBI lineage: Bacteria > Pseudomonadati > Pseudomonadota > Gammaproteobacteria > Pseudomonadales > Pseudomonadaceae > Pseudomonas > Pseudomonas sp. NPDC089401. The sequence continues at coordinate 517,353 of NZ_JBIVIA010000004.1, forward strand.
GCCGTTGGCGCCGAGCAGGCGCGCGGCCTCCTCCTCCTGCGTGCCCTGCTCCTGCATCAGCGGGATGAGTTCACGGGCGACGAACGGCACGGTGACGAAGATGGTCGCCAGGACGATGCCCGGCAGGGCGAACACGATCTGGATGTCGTGGTCCTGCAGCCACGGGCCGAACAGGCCCTGCGCACCGAACATCAGCACGTAGACCAGGCCGGCGATCACTGGCGACACCGAGAACGGCAGGTCGATCAGGGTCACCAGGATGCTCTTGCCACGGAAGCTGTACTTGCTCACGCACCACGCGGCGCTGACGCCGAACACCAGGTTCAGCGGCACCGAGATGACCACGGCGAGCAAGGTCAGCTTCAGCGCCGACAGGGCGTCGGGCTCGAAGATCGCCTCGAAGAAGGTGCCGAAGCCGTTCTTCAGCGCCTGGGACACCACGATCACCAGCGGCAGCGCCAGGAACAGCGCGAACACCAGCCAGCCAAGGCCGATCAGGATGCGCCGCGAGGTGGCGCTGCCACGCCGGGCGGCGTTGGCGGCGGCGCTTGCACTCAGGGTTGAACTGGACATGCGGCCTCCTTCAAGGGGTTTCGATGCGGCGCTGCAGCAGGTTGATCAGCAGCAGCAGGATGAAGGAAACCACCAGCATCAATACGCCGATGGCGGTGGCGCCGGTGTAGTCGTACTGGTCGAGCTTGACCATGATCAGCAGCGGCAGGATCTCGGTCTTCATCGGCATGTTGCCGGCGATGAAGATCACCGAGCCGTACTCGCCCACGCCGCGGGCGAAGGCCAGGGCGAAGCCGGTGAGCCAGGCAGGCAGCAGGGCCGGGGCGAGGATATGGCGGAACACCTGCAACGGCTTGGCACCCAGGCATGCCGCGGCTTCCTCGACTTCCCGGGGGATGTCGGCCAGCACCGGCTGCACCGTGCGAACCACGAACGGCAGGGTCACGAAGGTCAGCGCCAGGGTGATGCCCAGCGGCGTGTAGGCGATCTTGAAACCGAGGTCGGTGGCGAACTGGCCGACCCAGCCGGCAGGCGCGTACAGGGCGGTCAGGGCGATGCCGGCGACGGCGGTGGGCAGGGCGAACGGCAGGTCGATCATCGCGTCGATGATCTTGCGCCCGGGGAAGGTGTAGCGCACCAGCACCCAGGCCAGCAGGGTGCCGATCACGCCGTTGATGATGGCGGCGAACAGGGCGGTGCCGAAACTCAGCTTGAGCGCGGCGATCACCCGCGGTGCGCTGATGATGTTCCAGAACTGCTCCCAGGTGAGCTGCGCGGCATGCACGAACATGGCGGCCAGCGGTATCAGCACGATCAGGCTGAGGTACACCAAGGTGTAGCCCAGCGTCAGCCCGAAGCCGGGTATGACGGGGGAAATGCGACGTGACATAAATATCCCTGGTTGAACGCACTTGGCCCGGTGATGATCCGGGGACGGTGCAGGCTTTTGAATCCTGGGGCCGCCTTGCGGCCCTTTCGCGACGCAAGGCCGCTCCTACATGGATCGCGATTCCCTGTAGGAGCGGCCTTGCGTCGCGAAAGGGCTGCGCAGCAGCCCCCGCGTCTCCCTGGCCTTACTGTGCCTGGTAGATCTGGTCGAACACACCACCATCATTGAAGAACTTAGGCTGTGCAGTCTTCCAGCCACCGAAGTCCTTGTCGATGGTCACCAGGTCCAGTTTCGGGAACTGCTTGCCGAATTCGGCCGCCACTTTCGCGTCACGCGGGCGATAGAAGTTCTCGGCGGCGATCTTCTGCCCGGCCGGGCTGTACAGGTGCTTGAGGTACTCGGTGGCGATCTCGGTATTACCCTTCTTCTCGGCGTTCTTGTCGACCACCGCCACCGGAGGTTCGGCGAGGATCGACAGGGACGGCACGACGATGTCGAACTTGTCGGCGCCGCCGTCTTCCTTCAGCGCCAGGAAGGCTTCGTTTTCCCAGGCCAGCAGCACGTCGCCCTGGCCATTGTTGACGAAGGTGATGGTCGAGCCGCGGGCACCGGTGTCCAGCACTGGCACGTGCTTGAACAGCTCCTGCACGTAGGCCTTGGCCTTGTCTTCGCTGCCACCGGTCTTCAGGCCATAGGCCCAGGCGGCGAGGAAGTTCCAGCGAGCGCCGCCGGAGGTTTTCGGGTTCGGGGTGATCACCGAGACGTCCTTCTTGATCAGGTCGCCCCAGTCCTTGATGCCTTTCGGGTTGCCCTTGCGCACCAGGAACACGATGGTCGAGGTGTACGGGGTGCTGGCGTCCGGCAGGCGGGTCTGCCAGTTGTCCGGCAGGGTCTTGCCGAGCTTGGCGATTTCGTCGATGTCGCCGGCCAGGGCCAGGGTCACCACGTCGGCGCGCAGGCCGTCGATCACCGCGCGGCCCTGCTTGCCCGAGCCGCCGTGGGATTGCTGGATCTTCACCTTGTCGTCCGGGTGGGCCTGTTGCCAGTGCTTGATGAATTCGGCGTTGTACTGCTGGTACAGCTCACGGGTCGGGTCGTAGGACACGTTCAGCAGTTCGTAGTCCTTGGCGATGGCGGAACCGGCAAAAACAGCACTGGCCAGAGCGGCGAGCGCATAACGGCGGATGGACATGGTGAAGCTCCCGATTGGCATTTTTCTAGTTTTGAATGTTGTGGCGCGAATCAGCTGGGCTTGTTGCCAGGCTGTTGCAGGCGGAATTTCTCCTTGCGCTCGATCTGCACCACCTGGGCGTTGTGCACGGTGATTTCCACCGCGCCGAAGCGCAGGTCGCGCAGGGCGCTCTGGATCTCACGCAGAATGGTGGCTTCGTCCTGACCGTCGATGCTACGCAGCGATGCACTCATGCTCGTTCTCCTTGGAGTGAGGGTGCCGGGCTGAGGTATGAAGGGGTTTGCGCCTGGCTTGAGGGCAATAGTAGTGAGGCGGAGTTATTCTTAAAAATACTGTTTAAGAATGTTTATATAACCATTTTCAAAAGCCGGCGTCGGCCCTCTGTGGGAGCGGGTTTACCCGCGAATGCGACGGTGAATCCACCATCGCATTCGCGGGTGAGCCCGCTCCCACAAGGTTCAGTGATGGGTTCCAGCTTTGTGCTCAGGCTCGCGGATCTTGTACCAGGCCACATACAGCGCCGGCAGGAACAACAGCGTCAGCAGGGTCGCGACGATGATCCCGCCGATCATGGCGTAGGCCATCGGCCCCCAGAACACCTCGCGGGCAATCGGGATCATGCCCAGGCTCGCCGCCGCCGCCGTCAGCAGGATCGGCCGGCGGCGGTGGTTGGTGGCTTCCACCACCGCATCCCAGGGCGCGAGGCCCTGGGCCTCGAACTCGTCGATCTGGGTCACCAGGATCACCGAGTTGCGGATGATGATGCCCGCCAGCGCGAGGATGCCGAGGATCGCCACGAAGCCCATCGGCGTGCCCGTCGGCACCAGCGCCAGGACCACGCCGATCAGCCCCAGCGGTGCCACGCTGACCACCAGCAGCAGCTTCTGCACGCTGTGCAGCTGGATCATCAGGAAGGTCGCCATGAGGAACAGCATCAGCGGGATTACCGCTGCGATCGGGCCCTGGGCCTTGCCGCTCTCCTCCACCGTGCCGCCGGTGGCCACCTCGTAGCCCACCGGCAGCTTGCCGGCGAACTCATCGATCTTCGGTTTCAGCTGCGCCACCAGGTCGGTGGGCTGGATTTCGTCGGTGACCGACGCCTTGATGGTGATGGTCGGCTTGCGGTCGCGCCGCCACACCAGCGGCTGCTCCAGCTCGTAGCGCACGGTGGCGAACGACAGCAGCGGGATCGAGGTGCCGTTGGGGGTGAGGATCTGCAGGTTCTGCAGGGTATCGGGCGAGCCGCGCTCGCTGTCCTCGGCGCGGGCGACCACGTCGACCAGGTAGATGCTGTCGTTGACCTGGGTGATCGGCACGCCGCTGACGATGCTGTTCATCACGTTGGCCACGTCCTCGGACGACAAGCCCAGCTGGCGCGCCTTGTCCTGGGCGATCTCGATGCGCAGCACCTTGCCCGGCTCGTTCCAGTCGTAGATCATCTCGCCGATGTGTTCATTCTGGTCGAGCAAGGTTGCCAGTTCGATGGCGTGCTTGCGCACCTGGTCGATGTCCTTGCCGCTGACCCGGTACTGGATCGGCCGCCCCACCGGCGGGCCCATTTCCAGCGACTGGACGTTGCTGCCGATGCCGACGAAGTCTTCGTGCAGGCGCTTCTGCAGGCGCGCAATCAGGCCGCCGCGTTCTTCCAGGCCCTTGCTGACGATGACGAACTGGGCGTAATACGGGTTCTGCAACTGCTGGTCGAGGGGCAGGTAGAAGCGGATCGCACCCTGGCCGATGTAGGTACTCCAGCTGACGATGTCGGGGTCGCCCTTGAAGCTCGCCTCGAAGCGGTCCACCACCTTGCGGGTTTCCTCGATCGAGGCGTTCTGCGGCAGGTTCAGGTCGACCAGGATCTCGGGGCGATCGGACGACGGGAAGAACTGGTTCTGCACGAAGCGCATGCAGAACACCGAGAGCACGAACAGCACCACGGTGCCGACCACGGTCAGCCAGCGGTGGCGCATGCACCACAGCAGGCCATGCTCGAAGCCCCGGCCGATGCGCCCGGGCTCGGCGTCGTGGGCCTTGAGTTTCTTGCTGTCGAGGATATGCACGCCCAGCACCGGGGCGAAGAACACCGCCACCACCCACGACACCATCAGCGCCACGGCGATGACCGCGAACAGGGTGAAGGTGTATTCGCCCGCCGAGCTGGCATTGAGCCCGATCGGCACGAAGCCCGCCACCGTCACCAGGGTGCCGGTAAGCATCGGGAACGCCGTGGAGGTGTAGGCGAAGGTGGCCGCCTGCTCCTTGCTCTCGCCCATTTCCAGGCGCGTGACCATGACCTCGACGGTGATCATTGCGTCATCCACCAGCAGGCCCAGGGCGATGATCAGGGCACCCAGGGAAATACGCTGCATGGTGATGCCGCTGTATTCCATGAACACGAAGACCATGGCCAGCACCAGCGGGATCGAGCAGGCGACGACCAGGCCCGCGCGCACGCCGAGGCTGACGAAACTCACCGCCAGCACGATCACCACCGCTTCGAACAAGGCGCTGGTGAAGCCGCCCACGGCCTTCTTCACCACCACCGCCTGGTCGGAGACGGTGTGCACGCCCACCCCCACCGGCAGGTCGTTGACAACCCGGTCCATCTTCGCCTTCAGCGCCTCGCCGAACACCTGGATGTTGCCACCGGCCTTCATGCCGATCGCCAGGCCAATGGCGGCCTGGCCGTTGTAGCGGAACATCGGCGACGGCGGGTCACTGTAGCCACGCTTGATCTCGGCGATGTCCGCCAGGCGGAAGAAGCGGTCGTTGATGCGCAGGTTGACGGTCTGCAGGTCTTTTTCCGAGGCGAACTGGCCGGTGGTGCGCACCGAGATGCGTTCCGGGCCAGCCTCGATCACGCCCGCCGGGGTCACCGCGTTCTGCGATTGCAGCGCCTGCATGACCTGGCGCTGGTCGATGCCCAGGGCGGCCAGCTTGCGCGTGGAGAAGTTGAGGTAGAGCACCTCGTCCTGGGTGCCGATCATCTCGATCTTGCCGATGTTGGGCACCTCCCGCACTTCGGCGCGGGCTTGCTCCACGTAGTCGCGCAGTTGCCGCAGGCTCAGGCCGTCGGCCGTGAACGCATAGATCGAGCCGTAGACATCGCCGAATTCATCGTTGAAGCCGGGCCCCTGGATGCCCTCGGGGAACTGGCCGCGGATGTCCTGGATCTTCTTGCGCACCTGGTACCAGATCTGCGGGATGTCCTTGGCCTTGGTGGTGTCGCGCAGGTACACGTAGACCGTGGACTCGCCGGGCCGGGTGTAGCTCTTCACGTAGTCGAGCGAGTCGAGCTCCTCGAGCTTCTTCTCGATGCGGTCGGTGACCTGGTACAGGGTCTCGTCCTGGGTCGCGCCGGGCCAGCGGGTCTGGATCACCATGGTCTTGATGGTGAACGAGGGGTCTTCCTCACGGCCGAGGTTGAAGTACGAGAAGATGCCCATCAGCAAGCCGACGAACATCAGGTACCAGACGAACGACTGGTGCCTGAGCGCCCATTCGGAGAGGTTGAAGCTTCCTTTCATTGCGCATCCTCGTCGAAGGCGACCTTCTGGCCAGGCTTGAGGCTGTTCACGCCCGCGCTCACCACCCGTTCGCCGGGCTGCACGCCCGAGGCCACGACGATGCTCTGGTCGGTGCGGTCGATCAGGGTCACGTCACGGGTGGCCACGGTCTTCTGCTGCGGGTCGATCACCCACACCTGGGTCTTGCCGTCGCGTTCGAGCAGGGCGCTCAGGGGGAGCTCGCTGCGTGGCGCCACAGCCGAACTCAAGGTCACGCTGATGGCAGTGCCCAGGTGGAAGGCTGCAGGGGTGCTGGCCAAGGTCAGACGGGCGCGGCGGGTGCGGGTGGTGGCGTCGGCCTGCGGCTCCAGCTCGCGCAGGGTGGCGGTGGTCTCGATGCCCGGGTCGAGCTGGGCAGCGACGGTGAAGGTGAGGCCTTTGTTCAACTGCTCGGCCAGGCTGATCGGCAGGTCGATGACCGCCTCTTTCACGTCCGGCCTGGCCAGGGTGACCACGGCCTGGCCCGCCGTGACGGTCTGCCCGGCCTCGGCCTGCCAGGCCGTGATCACGGCGGCGTGGTCGGTGCGCAGGGTGCTGTAGTCGAGCTGGTCGCGGGCCTGGCTGAGCGACGAACGCGCCTGCTGCAGCGAAGCGCCGGTGGTTTTCAGGTTGGTCTGGGCGATGTCCAGGCTGGCCTTGGCGCCGACACCCCGGTCATACAACTGCTGCTGGCGGCGGGCATCGGCCTGGGCGTTGATCCACTGCGCCTGGACCCGCGCCAGGTCGCCTTCGGCGGCGCGCAGCTGGTTCTGCTGGTCGGTCGGGTCCAGCGTGGCCAGGGTATCGCCGGGTTTGACCAGGGCGCCGACATCGAGCCAGCGACGCGCGATGCGCCCGCCGACGCGAAAGCCCAGGGTGCTTTCGTAGCGGGCCTGGATGGTGCCGGCAAAACGGCCCAGCTGCGCTTGCACCTGGGGTTCGACCTTGACCCACAACACCGGCCGGACAGCTTCGACGGCCTGTTCTTCGCCGCCACAGCCAGCCAGCAGCAGGCTCATCGGGAGCATCAGCAGAACGCGCTTCATCGCTCACCCCCCTGTGCCTTGGCATCGACCTTTTCCACCTGCATGCCCGGGTGCAGCAGCTGCCCCCCGGTCACCACCACGGTTTCGCCGCCTTCCAGGCCCTGGGCGATCACCACCTTGCCGGTGAGGTAGCGGCCCACCTCGACCTGGCGCAGCTCGACCTTGTCGCCCTCGCCCACCACCCATACCGCCGGCGCCTTCAACGCCTTGGTCAGCGCCGACCAGGGCAGCTCGACGCTGGGCCGGCCCTGGGTGTTGCCAGTAGCGGTCACCGGTGCGCCCAGGCGCATGGCGGCGGGCACGTCGTGCAGCGCCACCTTGACCTGCACCGTACCGCTTTGGGCCGACACGGTGGGGGTGACCTCACGCACCACGCCTTGCGCCTTGACGTTCGGGTCGTCCAGCAGGCTCACCGTCAGGCCGGCGTCGCTGGGCGGGGCGACCAGCAGCGATTCGTAGACGTTGAACACCGCGTCGCGGTCGCCGTCGCGGGCTAGGGTGAAGATCGGCATGGTCGCCTGCACCACCTGGCCGACCTCGGCCTGGCGCTGGGTGATCACGCCATCGGCTTCGGACACCAGGGCGGTGTAGCGGAGTTGTTCGTTGGCATTGGCCAGTTGCGCCTGGGCGGCCTTGAGCGCGCTCTGGTTGCTGCGCAGCTGGGCTTGGGCAGCGTCGTATTCGCTCTGGCTGGTGTAGCCCTTGGGCAGCAGCTTTTGCTGGCGGACGAAGGCCGCGCTGGTCTGGGTGACCCGCGCCTGGGCGGCGAACACTTCGGCCTTGGCCGAGTCGACGTTGTTCTGCAGGTCTTTGGGGTCGAGCCGCGCCAGCACTTGGTTGGCCTTGACGTGGTCGCCGACGTCGACGCTGCGCGCGATGATCTTGCCGCCCACGCGGAACGACAAGTCGGTCTGCACCCGCGCCTGCACGTCGCCGGTCAAGGTGACCCTGGCGGCGAAATCGGTGGGTTCGACCCGTACCACGCCGACCCGGGGCAACACTTCGGGCGCCTCCTCCTTGCTACAGCCCGCGAGCAGAATGGCCAGCCCCAGACCAACGAACGACAGCGGACGCGTGAGCGACATGCAGGCTCCTGGCTTGCGCGCAAAAGATTCGTGGAATGCGACTGTTAGCGTAGATCAGGGTTCGATAAACATCACTGACGGGGGTCAAGCTGGCATTTGTAGCGCCTGTACCGACCCTTTCGCGGCGGTTCGACGCCTCGATAAACCCGCTCCCACAGGGATCGCGCAGGTCTCAAGCCAGATGCAGTACCTGTGGGAGCGGGTTTACCCGCGAAAGGGCCGGCACAGCCACCGAAATGCTTTGAAACCAACAACTTCAAGGGGCCTGCAGCACAACCACTACCTTTGAGAGGCCATCTGCTTTCAAGGATGATCTCGATGCCTCGCGCCCAATCTCACCTGCTGCGCCGTGGTCGCTATTCGGAACTCGGCAGGCTCTACTTGCTGACCACCGTGACTCACCAGCGCAAACCTCTGTTCCATGATTTCCACCATGCTCGGTTGGTGATCCGACAGTTGCGCCAATCAGAACAGGACCACGACTGCCGGTCACTGGCCTGGGTGTTGATGCCGGACCACCTGCACTGGTTGATCGAGTTGAAAGGAACGACGCTGGGAACCCTGATGCGCAGATTCAAATCCAGATCCAGCCTGGTTCTGCATCAGGCGGGAGTCGAGCAAGATCCAGTTTGGCAAGCTGGGTATCAGGACCGGGCACTGCGGCGGGAAGAAAGTGTGGCACATGTGGCCCGGTACATCGTTGCCAATCCCTTGAGGGCCGGGTTGGTCAAGAGTGTTCGGGATTACCCACATTGGGATGCGGTCTGGCTTTGAACCGGTGCTGGGGCCTTCGCGGGTAAACCCGCTCCCACAGGGATCACCACAGGCCTGAAGGCAGTGATATTCCCTGTGCTCCCTCAGGGATCACCACAAGCCTGAAGGCAGTGATACTCCCTGTGGGAGCGGCTTTAGCCGCGAAGAGGCCAGGTCAGGCGGACGCTGCCACCTGGCTCGGCCGCTTGACCTGCGGCTGCGAGGCATTGGCTGCCGCGCCTTCTTCGATTGCCTGCTGGATCGCCTTGCGGCGACGCTCTTCGGCACGGCGGCTGAAGAACCAGACAAAGAAGGTCACCAGCGACACCGACAGCAGGATCAGGCTGGCCACGGCGTTGATCTCTGGCTTCACGCCCAGGCGCACGGCCGAGAACACTTCCATCGGCAGCGTGGTCGAACCCGGGCCGGAGACGAAGCTCGCCAGCACCAGGTCATCCAGCGACAGAGCGAACGACATCATGCCGCCCGCCGCCAGCGACGGCGCGATCATCGGGATGGTGATCAGGAAGAACACCTTCCACGGCTTGGCGCCCAGGTCCATCGCCGCTTCCTCGATCGACAGGTCCAGCTCGCGCAGGCGTGCCGACACCACTACCGCCACATAGGCCGCACAGAACGTGGTGTGGGCGATCCAGATGGTGACGATGCCGCGCTCCTGCGGCCAGCCGATCATCTGCGCCATGGCCACGAACAGCAGCAGCAGCGACAGGCCGGTGATCACTTCGGGCATCACCAGCGGCGCGGTGACCAGGCCACCGAACAGCGTGCGGCCCTTGAAGCGGGTGACCCGGGTCAGCACGAAGGCCGCCAGGGTACCCAGCGCCACCGCAGCCACCGCCGTGTAGCAGGCGATTTCCAGCGAGCGCATCACCGAACCCATCAGCTGGGTGTTGTCGAGCAGGCCGACGTACCACTTCACCGACCAGCCGCCCCACACCGTCACCAGCTTCGAGGCGTTGAACGAGTAGATCACCAGGATCAGCATCGGCAGGTAGATGAACAGCAAGCCGAGCACCAGCATCAGCTTGGAGAAACTGAAGCGTTTCATGCGCGGCCCTCCATCTCTTTGGCCTGGCTGCGGTTGAACAGCAGGATCGGTACGATCAGGATCGCCAGCATCACCACTGCCAGGGCGGATGCCACCGGCCAGTCACGGTTGTTGAAGAATTCCTGCCACAGCACTTTACCGATCATCAGGGTTTCCGGGCCGCCAAGCAGTTCAGGAATCACGAACTCGCCCACCACCGGGATGAACACCAGCATGCAGCCGGCGATGATGCCGTTCTTCGACAGCGGCACGGTGATCTTCCAGAAGCTGTTGAAGGTGCTCGAACCCAGGTCGGAAGCCGCCTCCAGCAACGAAGGGTCATGCTTCACCAGGTTGGCGAACAGCGGCAGGATCATGAACGGCAGGTACGAATAGACCACGCCGATGTACACCGCCAGGTTGGTATTGAGGATCTGCAGCGGCTGGTCGATCAGCCCGGTCCACATCAGGAAGCCGTTGAGCAGCCCGTTGTTGCTGAGGATGCCCATCCAGGCATAGACGCGGATCAGGATCGCGGTCCAGGTCGGCATCATGATCAGCAGCAGCAGGACCGTCTGGGTCTCCTTCTTGGCGTTGGCGATGGCGTAGGCCATCGGGTAGCCGATCAGCAGGCACAGCAGGGTGCTGAAGAAGGCCATCTTCAGCGAGCCCAGGTAGGCCGAGATGTACAGCTCATCCTCGGTCAGCAGGCCATAGTTGGCCAGGTTCAGCACCAGCTGGATCTTGTCTTCGACGTAGCTGTAGATCTCGGTGTACGGCGGGATCGCCACGTCGGCTTCGGCAAAGCTGATCTTCAGCACGATGAAGAACGGCAGCATGAAGAACAGGAACAGCCAGATGAACGGAACCCCGATCACCACGTGCCGCCCCTCCGGGACCAGGCGCTGGAAGGCTCGCTTGAGCTTGCGCACCTTCATGACCGCAGTACCACGCCGCTGTCGTCTTCCCACCACACGAACACTTCATCGCCCCAGGTCGGGCGCGTGCCCTGGCGCTCGGCGTTGGCGACGAACGACTGGACGATCTTGCCGCTCGGCAGCTCGACGTAGAACACCGAGTGGCCACCCAGGTAGGCGATGTCGTGGACCTTGCCGCGCGACCAGTTGTGCTCGCAGGTCGGTTGCTGGGTGGTGACCAGCATCTTTTCCGGGCGCAGGGCGTAGGTGATGTGCTTGTCTTCCACCGAGGTGGTGATGCCGTGGCCGACGTAGATCTTGCGCTCCAGCTCCGGGCTGGCAATGATCGCGTGGCCTTCGGCGTCGTCGACCACCTCACCTTCGAACAGGTTGACGTTGCCGATGAACTCGCACACCAGGCGGCTGGTCGGGGTCTCGTAGATGTCCACCGGCGAGCCGATCTGGGCGATCCAGCCCAGGTGCATGATGGCGATGCGCTGGGCCATGGTCATGGCCTCTTCCTGGTCGTGGGTCACCATCACGCAGGTCACGCCCACGCGCTCGATGATCTCCACCAGCTCCAGCTGCATCTGCGAGCGCAGCTTCTTGTCCAGCGCGCCCATCGGCTCGTCGAGCAGCAGCAGCTTGGGGCGCTTGGCCAGGGAACGGGCCAGCGCCACCCGCTGGCGCTGGCCACCGGAGAGCTGGTGCGGCTTGCGCTTGGCGTACTGGCTCATGTGCACCAGCTTGAGCATCTCGGCCACGCGGGCGTCGATCTCGGCCTTGGGCATCTTGTCCTGCTGCAGGCCGAAGGCGATGTTCTGCGCCACGGTCATGTGCGGGAACAGCGCGTAGGACTGGAACATCATGTTGATCGGCCGCTCGTAGGGCGGCATGTCGGTGATGTCGACGCCATCGAGGAAAATCCGCCCTTCGGTGGGACGCTCGAAACCGGCGAGCATCCGCAGCAGGGTCGATTTGCCGGAACCGGAGCCACCCAGCAAGGCGAAGATCTCGCCTTTACGGATTTCCAGGGACACATCGTCCACGGCTACCGTTTCGTCGAACTTTTTCGTGACCCGGTCGATCTTGACCAGCACCTGCTTGGGTTGCTGGCCACCCTCGAGGGCTTTCTTATAGGCACCGGAGGCAACTGCCATGAGTGAAACTCCCAACAAGATTTTTGTGCCCGCGCGGCCTGTTCTGCAGGAGCCGCGGCGGGTCTGGATGATTACTTGCCCGACTTGACCTTGGTCCAGCTGCGGGTCATCAGACGCTGCACCTTGGGGGGCAGCTCTGCGTTCACGAACATCTTGTCCAGCACTTCCTGCGGTGGATAAACCGCGGCGTCAGTCCTCACGGCCTGGTCCATCAGGTCGCCAGCCTTGGGGTTCGGGTTGGCGTAACCGACGTAATCACTGACCTGGGCGATAACCTCAGGTTTCAGCAAATAGTTTATGAAGGCATGGGCCTCCTTGACGTTCTTGGCATCCTTGGGGATCGCCAGCACGTCGAACCAGAGGTTGCCGCCTTCCTTGGGAATGGCGTAGGCCAGGTTCACGCCCTTCTTCGCCTCTTCGGCGCGGGCCTTGGCCTGGAACACGTCGCCCGAGAAACCTGCCGCGACGCAGATGTCGCCGTTGGCCAGGTCGGTGATGTACTTGGACGAGTGGAAGTAGGTCACGTACGGGCGTACCGCCAGCAGCTTCTGCTCGGCCTTGGCGTAGTCCTTGGGGTCGGTGCTGTTGGGGCTCAGGCCCATGTAGTTGAGCACCGCCGGGAGCATTTCGTCCGCCGAGTCGAGGAAGGCCACACCGCACTTGGAGAGCTTCTTCATGTTCTCGGGCTCGAACAGCACGGCCCAGGAGTCGATCTTGTCCACGCCCAGGGTGGCCTTGACCTTGTCGACGTTGTAGCCGATGCCGTTGGTGCCCCACAGGTAGGGTACGGCGTACTGGTTGCCTGGGTCGTTCTTTTCCAGGCGCTTCATCAGGGCCGGGTCGAGGTTGGAATAATTGGGCAGCAGGGCCTTGTCGAGCTTCTGGAACGCGCCCGCCTTGATCTGCTTGCCGAGGAAATGGTTGGACGGCACCACCACGTCATAGCCGGTGTTGCCGGCCAGCAGTTTGCCTTCCAGGGTTTCGTTGGAGTCGAACACGTCCTGCACGGGCTTGATGCCCGTGGTTTTCTCGAAGTCGGCGAGGGTGTTCGGGCCGATATAGTCCGACCAGTTGTAGAAGTGCACCGTAGGCGCCGCTTGGACGCTGCATGCCAGCGTCAGGCCCGCTCCAGCCATCAAGGCCTTGCGTAATACGGAAATAGACAAGTGGGTGGTCCTCACAATCAGTGCCTGGGTAGCGACAATGCTGCCGCACACGCAAAACCGGCGCGCAACTTACCTTCGCAGCTTCGATGCCGCAATCATCAATTGCCTTTCACTGCCTCCAGGCCGGGAAACCCCGGCCCAGAGGCTCCGCATCGGGCTTACTTGCCCGACTTGATCTTGGTCCAGCTGCGGGTGATCAGACGCTGGGCGGCAGCTTCTGGCGCTGCGATCGCGTACAGTTGTTTCTTCACGTCAGCTGGCGGATAGATGCTCGGGTCGCTGGTGATGTCCTTGTCGACCAATGGGGTAGCGGCCTCGTTGCCGTTCGGGAAGCGCACGGCATTGGTGATCTCGGCCATGATTTCCGGCTGCAGCAGGAAGTTCATGAACTGGTAGGCGGCATCCTTGTGCTCGGCATCCTTGGGGATGGCGACCATGTCGTAGAAGGTACCGGCACCCTCTTTCGGAATGATGTAGTCGACTTTCACCTTGTCGCCCGCTTCGTGGGCGCGGGCCTTGGACTGCTCCAGGTCACCCGAGTAGCCGACGGCCACGCAGATGTTGCCGTTGGCCATGTCGCCGATGTACTTGGACGAGTGGAAGTAGGTGATCGAAGGACGGATCTTGAGGAACAGGTCCTCGGCGGCCTTGATGTCTTCCTTGGTGGTGCTGTTGGTCGGCTTGCCCAGGTAGTGCAGCGCGGCCGGGATCATCTCGGTCGGTGCATCCAGGAAGCTCACGCCGCAGCTCTTGAGCTTGGCGATGTTCTCAGGCTTGAACACCACGTCCCACGAGTCGATCTTGTCCACGCCCAGCGCGGCCTTGACCTTCTCCGGGTTGTAGCCGATGCCGATCGAGCCCCACATGTACGGGAAGGCGTGCTGGTTGTCCTTGTCGCTGGCATCGCCAACGGCCTTGAGCAGGTCCTTGTCGAGGTTCTTCCAGTTGCTCAGCTTGGAGCGGTCCAGCTCCTCGTAGACACCGGCCTTGATCTGCTTGGCCAGGAAGTTGTTCGACGGCACGACCACGTCGTAGCCCGACTTGCCGGCCAGCAGCTTGGCCTCCAGGGTTTCGTTGCTGTCGAAGACGTCGTACTTGACCTTGATACCGGTCTGCTTCTCGAACTTGGCGATGGTGTCCGGGGCGATGTAGTCCGACCAGTTGTAGACGTTCAACACCTTGTCTTCAGCCTGAACAGCGGTAGCCATGGTCCCCATCAGGGCTGCGGCCAGCAACGTCTTGCCCATTTTATTCATGCGTAATGCTCCAGATTTTTTATTTAGCAACTGTCCAGAAGCCAGGACCCATGGTGCAGAGCGCGCGGCCACTGAAACAGCCGCTAGTCTGGCAAGTTACAAGGCTCTGTTTCAAGGAAAGCAGGGCCTTGTAACGACTTAATGTCACATCGCTAGCCTAGCAGGTGGTTATCGGATCGCCTCCAGGGTCAAATCCAGGCATTTGCGCGCTTTTTCCACCAGTTCGTCCACCTCGGCATGGCTGATCACCAACGGCGGGGCGATGATCATGGTGTCGCCTACCGCGCGCATGATCAGGCCGTTTTCAAAGCAGAAGTTGCGGCACACCATGCCCACGCCCTTGCCTTCGTAACGGCTGCGGGTCGCCTTGTCCTTGACCAGCTCGATCGCGCCAAGCAGGCCCAGGCCGCGCACCTCGCCCACCAGCGGATGGTCCTGCAGCTCACGCAGTCGCTTTTGCAAGTAGGGTGCCACTTCCGTGCGGGCCTTCTCGACGATGTGCTCGTCGCGCAGGATGCGCAGGTTTTCCAGGCCCACGGCGGCCGCCACCGGGTGGCCGGAATAGGTGAAGCCATGGTTGAAGTCGCCGCCTTCGCTGAGCACCCTGGCCACCGTGTCACGCACGATCACACCGCCCATGGGGATGTAGCCGGAGGTCAGGCCCTTGGCGATGGTCATCAGGTCGGGCTTGAGGTCGTAGTAGTCGGAACCGAACCACTCGCCGGTGCGGCCGAAACCGCAGATCACCTCGTCGGCGACGAACAGGATGTCGTACTTGGCGAGGATCTCCTTGACCTTCGGCCAGTAGGTTTCCGGCGGGATGATCACGCCGCCCGCGCCCTGGATCGGCTCGGCGATGAAGGCGGCGACGTTGTCCTCGCCGACTTCGAGAATTTTCTTCTCCAGCTGCTCGGCCGCCCACACGCCGAACTCATCCGGGTTCATCTCGCCGCCTTCGCCGAACCAGTACGGCTGCGGGATGTGCACGATGCCCGGGATCGGCAGGCCGCCCTGCTCGTGCATGCCGCTCATGCCGCCCAGGCTTGCACCGGCGACGGTGGAGCCGTGGTAGCCGTTGATGCGGCCGATGATGGTCTGCTTGTGCGGCTTGCCCTTCAGCGCCCAGTAGTGGCGGACCATGCGCAGCACGGTGTCGTTGCCTTCGGAGCCGGAGCCGGTGAAGAACACATGGGTCATGCCTTCGGGGGCCACGTCGGTGATCGCCTTGGCCAGCTCCAGGGCTGGCGGGTGGGCGGTCTGGAAGAACAGGTTGTAGTACGGCAGCTCGCGCATCTGCTTTTCTGCCGCCTGCACCAGTTCTTCACGGCCGTAGCCGACCGCCACGCACCACAGGCCGGCCATGCCGTCGAGGATCTTGTGCCCCTCGCTGTCCCACAAATGCACACCCTGCGCCTTGGTGATGATGCGCGGCCCCTTCTCCTTCAACTGCTTGTAGTCACTGAAGGGTGCAAGGTGATGCTCGCTGCTCATTTTGCGCCAAGCCTGGGTTTGCCATTCACGGGTTTGCGGGTTGTTGACGCTCATGTGCCTCTCCATTTTCCGGCGGCCGCACAGGCGGCCTCAGGGTTGATCAGACAGCGAACAGCAGGAATTCACGTTCCCAGGAGCTGATGACGCGCTTGAAGTTCTCGTGCTCGGCACGCTTGGTGGCGACGTAGCCGGTGATGAACTTCTTGCCCAGGTACTGCACCAGCGCACGGCTGATTTCCATGCGCTCCAGGGCGTCCTCGATGGTCAGCGGCAGGCGCAGGTTGCGCCGCTCGTAGCCGCGGCCCTGGACCGGCGCGCTGGCCTCGATGCCCTCGACCATGCCGATGTACCCGCACAGCAGGCTGGCGGCGATGGCCAGGTAGGGATTCGCGTCGGCGCCCGGCAGGCGGTTCTCGACCCGGCGGTTCTGCGGGCCGGCATCCGGTACACGCAGGCCGACGGTGCGGTTTTCCTCGCCCCACTCGACGTTCACCGGCGCCGAGGTGTCGGGCAGGAAGCGGCGGAACGAGTTGACGTTGGGGGCGAACAGCGGCAGCGCCTCGGGGATGAACTTCTGCAGGCCACCGATGTGGTGCAGGAACAGCTCGCTCATGCTGCCGTCGGCGTTGCTGAAGATGTTCTTGCCGGTGGCCACGTCGACCACGCTCTGGTGCAGGTGCATGGCACTGCCCGGCTCGCCGGTCATCGGCTTGGCCATGAAGGTGGCGGCCACGTTGTGCTTGAGCGCGGCCTCGCGCATGGTGCGCTTGAACACCAGGATCTGGTCGGCCAGGTGCAGCGCGTCGCCGTGACGGAAGTTGATTTCCATCTGCGCCGTGCCGTCTTCGTGGATCAGCGTGTCGAGGTCCAGGCGCTGCAGTTCGCACCAGTCATAGACGTCCTCGAACAGCGGGTCGAATTCGTTGGCGGCCTCGATGGAAAACGACTGGCGGCCGGTTTCCGGGCGGCCGGAACGGCCCACCGGTGGTTGCAGCGGGAAGTCCGGGTCTTCGCTGCGCTTGGTCAGGTAGAACTCCATCTCCGGCGCGACGATCGGCTGCCAGCCTTTGTCGGCGTAGAGCTGGAGCACCTTTTTCAGGACGTTGCGCGGCGACAGCTCGACCGGGTTGCCCTTCTTGTCGTAGGTGTCGTGGATCACCTGGGCGGTCGGTTCGATGGCCCAGGGCACGAGGAACACGGCGTCCTGGTCGGGACGGCAGATCATGTCGATGTCGGCCGGGTCGAGCAGGTCGTAATAGATGTCATCGTCGACATAGTCGCCGGTCACGGTCTGCAGCAGCACGCTCTCGGGCAGGCGCATGCCTTTTTCGGCGATGAACTTGTTGGTTGGCGAGATCTTGCCGCGGGTGATGCCGGTCAGGTCGCTGATCAGGCATTCGACTTCGGTGATCTTGTGCTCTTTCAACCAATCGGTGAGCTGGTCGAGGTTGTTACTCATAAATACCTCAGGAGGTAAGGTTATCCGCGCCCTGATTCTGGATGGAGTACATTGCTAAAGCAAAACACACGCGCAGGCGCACCGTGGATACACTGGAAATGAGCGTGTCCGCAGCGGTTTCGAAGGGCAGATAGACAGGAAGAGCAACGAAAAAGCGTTACGAGGTGGGGTCCAGGGGCGCAAAGCGTCAATTATTGCGGCCATGCAGGCCACCGCTTGACGGATGCGTGCGGGAACGGCAGGGATACCCGACTGCACTGCGCAGGCAGCGCGTTCAGGTCGCGACAAGCGGACCATGTGACCCTCGTATTATTGTGTTCTGGGTTGAGTCCGAGCTTAGCCTTGTTCATTTTTTTACACAACACCTCCGTAAAAAATAAAACACGGCATGTCGGAGATAGCCGCCGACGAAGGAAATAGCGGATAATGGCGCGCCCTCATATGCAGCAAATCTGCCGTCGATGTGCCATTTCAGGGCATCATGGGGTTGGCTTGACATCAGTTTGTCTTTTCGATTGACTGGTCCTGCAAGCCCCCCTTGATTGATATTTTTAACAACAAAGGTGTTGCATCATGTCGGTACCCCCGCGTGCCGTTCAGCTTAACGAAGCGAACGCGTTCCTTAAGGAACATCCTGAGGTTCTCTACGTTGACCTTCTGATTGCAGATATGAATGGTGTGGTGCGTGGCAAACGCATAGAGCGCACCAGCCTCCACAAGGTTTACGAGAAAGGCATCAACCTGCCGGCCTCCCTCTTCGCCCTGGACATCAACGGTTCCACCGTCGAAAGCACCGGGCTGGGCCTGGACATCGGCGATGCGGACCGCATCTGCTACCCGATCCCCGGCACCCTCTCCAACGAACCCTGGCAGAAGCGCCCGACCGCGCAACTGCTGATGACCATGCACGAGATCGAAGGCGAGCCGTTCTTCGCCGACCCGCGTGAAGTGCTGCGCCAGGTGGTGAGCAAGTTCACCGACATGGGCCTGACCATCTGCGCCGCGTTCGAGCTCGAGTTCTACCTGATCGACCAGGAAAACGTGAACGGCCGCCCGCAGCCGCCACGCTCGCCGATCTCGGGCAAGCGCCCACAGTCGACCCAGGTGTACCTGATCGACGACCTCGACGAATACGCCGACTGCCTCCAGGACATCCTCGAAGGTGCCAAGGAGCAGGGTATTCCGGCCGACGCCATCGTCAAGGAAAGCGCCCCGGCACAGTTCGAAGTCAACCTGCACCACGTCGCCGACCCGCTCAAGGCCTGTGACTACGCGGTGCTGCTCAAGCGGTTGATCAAGAACATCGCCTACGACCATGAAATGGACACCACCTTCATGGCCAAGCCCTACCCGGGCCAGGCAGGCAACGGCCTGCACGTTCACATCTCCGTGCTGGACAAAGATGGCAACAACATCTTCACCAGCGAGGATCCCGAGCAGAACGCCGCGCTACGTCACGCTGTCGGCGGTGTGCTCGAGACCCTGCCCGCGTCCATGGCGTTCCTCTGCCCGAACGTCAACTCGTACCGCCGCTTCGGCGCCCAGTTCTACGTGCCGAACGCGCCGAGCTGGGGCCTGGACAACCGCACCGTGGCCCTGCGCGTGCCGACCGGCTCGCCGGACGCCGTGCGCATCGAACACCGTGTGGCCGGTGCCGACGCCAACCCGTACCTGATGATGGCGGCCGTGCTGGCAGGCGTGCACCATGGCCTGACCAACAAGATCGAGCCGGGCGAGCCGATCGAAGGCAACTCCTACGAGCAGCTGGAGCAGAGCCTGCCGAACAACCTGCGCGATGCCCTGCGCGAGCTGGACGACAGCGAGATCCTCAACAAGTACATCGATCCGAAGTACATCGACATCTTCGTCGCGTGCAAGGAGAGCGAGCTGGAGGAGTTCGAGCACTCGATCTCCGACCTCGAGTACAACTGGTACCTGCATACCGTGTAAACAAAGACGCCGCCCCTGAGGGCGGCGTTTTTCATTGGGTACTGCGTCGCCTGCTTCGCGGGTAAACCCGCTCCCACAGGTATAGCGCCAGCCACAAGGCTTGTGCGGTCCCTGTGGGAGCGGGTTCACCCGCGAAGAGGCCGGTGCAGGCTTACAGGGATTTCTCGAAGATCTTCGAATTGCGCTGGTAGTTGTACAGCGATGCCCGCGCCGCCGGCAGCCGCTCGACGCCGCTAGGCGCAAAGCCGCGCTCGCGGAACCAGTGCGCCGTGCGCGTGGTGAGCACGAACAAGGTATTCAACCCCAACTGCCGCGCCCGCCCTTCGATCCGCTCCAGCAACTCATCCCCGCGCCCGCCATGGCGGTACTCCGGGTTCACCGCCAGGCACGCCAGCTCACCGGCCTGGGAGTCGGCGATCGGGTACAGCGCCGCACAGGCGATGATCATGCCCTCGCGCTCGACCACGCTGAACTGCTCGATCTCCCGCTCAAGCACCTCCCGCGAACGGCGCACCAGGATGCCCTGCTCTTCCAGCGGGCTGATCAGCTCCAGCAAGCCACCGACGTCTTCGATGGTCGCCTCGCGCACCACCTCGAACTGCTCCTGGGAGACCAGCGTGCCGCCACCGCCACGGGTGAACAGCTCGGTCAGCAGCGCGCCATCCTCGGCATAGCTGACGATATGACTGCGCGCCACGCCGCCCTTGCAGGCCTCGGCGGCGGCGTCCAGCAGCTCGCCCTGGTAATCGCTGCCCAGGCGCGCCAGGTGCGGGGCGATCTGTTGCGGGCGCAGTTCGCGCACCAGCTTGCCGTTTTCGTCCAGCAAGCCCGGTTCGGCGCCGAACAGCAGCAGCTTGTCGGCGCCCAGCTCGATGGCGGCGCGGGTGGCCACGTCTTCGCAGGCCAGGTTGAAGATTTCACCGGTCGGCGAGTAGCCCAGCGGCGACAGCAGCACGATGGAGCGCTCGTCGAGCAGGCGGCTGATGCCCTTGCGGTCGATGCGCCGCACTTCGCCGGTGTGGTGGTAATCCACCCCTTCGAGCACGCCGATCGGCCGCGCGGTGACCAGGTTGCCGCAGGCCACGCGCAGGCGCGAGCCCTGCATCGGCGAAGCGGCGATGTCCATCGACAGGCGCGCCTCGATGGCAAGGCGCAGGGCGCCGACGGCATCGATCACGCAGTCCAGGGTGGCCGCATCGGTGATGCGCAGGCTGCGGTGGTAGTGCGGGGTCAGGCCGCGAGCGGCCAGGCGGCTTTCGATCTGTGGGCGCGAACCGTGTACCAGCACCAGGCGCACGCCAAGGCTGTGCAGCAGCACCAGGTCGTGGACGATGTTGCCGAAATTCGGGTGTTCCACGCCATCGCCGGGGAGCATGACCACGAAGGTGCAGTCGCGATGGGCATTGATGTACGGGGAGGCATGACGCAGCCAGTTGACGTAATCGGGCATGACAGGGCCTGTGGATAAAGTGGACGGAGAACGGTGGGTTACATGGCGTTCAGGATCATCGTCGGAACAGGCTTGCGGTCACGCGCGGTCTCCTCTAGGCAAGAACGAATCAGCTCGATTGACGTTTAGGTAAGGCAATAGTGCCGGATCAGGTCACGCAATAGACGCACGGTAGGCTCGATGCGTGACATTTCAAGGTATTCGCCGGGCTGGTGGGCGCAGGCGATGTCGCCAGGGCCCATGACGATGGTCTGGCAACCCAGCTGCTGAAGATAAGGCGCTTCGGTGCCGAACGCCACCGCTTCGGCGCGATGCCCGGTGAGCCGTTCGGCCACCTGCACCAGCTCGGCATCGGCGGCCTGCTCGAATGGCGGCACTTCGGGGAACAGCGGCGCATAGTCGATGCGCACCTCGTGGCGCTCGGCCACCGGTTGCAGCTTGCCGCGAATGGCCTCGCGCAGCTGCTCGACGTCCATGCCCGGCAGCGGGCGCAGGTCGAATTCCAGGGCGCACTGGCCGCAGATGCGGTTGGGGTTGTCGCCACCGTGGATGCAGCCGAAGTTCATCGTCGGCGTGGGCACGCTGAACTGCGGGTTGCGGTAGGTTTCCTGCCATTGCCGGCGCAGGCCCATCAGCTCGCCCATCACCTCGTGCATGGCCTCCATGGCGCTGTGGCCCAGGCTCGGGTCCGACGAATGGCCGCTGCGGCCGAGGATGTCGATGCGGTCCATGAGGATGCCCTTGTGCATGCGGATCGGCCGCAGGCCCGTAGGCTCGCCGATCACCGCGGCGCGGCCGAGCGGCTGGCCGGCTTCGGCCAGGGCGCGGGCGCCGGACATGGAGCTTTCCTCGTCGCAGGTGGCGAGGATCAGCAGCGGCTGCTTGAAATCGTGCTCGAGCAACGGGATCAGCGCTTCGATGATCAGCGCGAAGAAGCCCTTCATGTCACAGCTGCCCAGGCCTACCCAGCGGCCGTCGACCTCGGTCAGCTTGAGCGGGTCACTGGACCACAACTGTTCGTCGTAGGGCACGGTGTCGCTGTGGCCGGCCAGCACCAGGCCGCCAGGGCCCGTGCCACGGCTGGCCAGCAGGTTGAACTTGCCGGGGCTGACCTGCTGGATGTCGCAATGGAAGCCCAGGTCGCCCAGCCAGCCGGCCAGCAGGTCGATGACCTGGCGGTTGGACTGGTCCAGCGACGGTTGGGTGCAACTGACCGAAGGCGCGGCGATCAAGGCGGCAAACTGGTCTTTCAGCGTCGGCAACGGCATGCGCGTACTCCTCGGAAGCGTTGCCCATCATAGGACCATCCGCCGTCTGGAATAAACCGTTGCCGGCCGACTCCTGTAAACTCCCGGGGAATCACGCCCCTCTTCGAGCCTGCGATGCACAAAGAAACCGAACTCAAGCTCCGCGCCAGCCGCGAAACACTGGCCGCCCTGCGCGAGCACCCCTTGCTGAAAAAGCGCAACAAGTCCGGCTGGCAGACTCGCGAGCTGCTCAACCAGTACTTCGACACCCCGGCGCGCGAGCTGTCCGCCGCCCGTGTCGCCCTGCGCCTGCGCCGTGATGGCGACGCCATCATCCAGACCCTCAAGTGCCGGGGCCAGAGCGTTGCCGGCCTGTCCGAGCGCAACGAATTCGAATGGAACCTGGACAAGGTCAAGCTCGACCTGAAAAAGCTCGACGCCACCTGCTGGCCGGAGCAACTGGCCGACCTGGACAAGAAGACCATCAAGCCGCTGTTCACCACCGACTTCACCCGCGAGTTCGCCGAAATCGCCTGGGGCCGTGGCAAGAGCAAGGTGGTGATCGAGGCCGCGCTGGACCAGGGCTTCGTGATCGCCGGCAAGCAGAAGGAAGAAATCTGCGAACTGGAGCTGGAGCTGCGCGAAGGCGCCCCTGAGGCGTTGCTGGAACTGGCCGCCGAGCTGGCCGCCAGCCTGCCGCTGATGCCGTGCGATATCAGCAAGGCCGAGCGCGGCTACCGCCTGCTGGAGCCGGACAGCTACGAGCTGGGCCTGCCAGGCACCGAGCTGGACGCCGAAATGGCCCTGGACGACGCCTTCGCCGCCCTCGCCTGGCAGCTGCTGGGCAGCAGCCAGCGCCTGGCCGAGCAGTATCGCCACAATGGCCACTGGCGCCTGCTGCAGGACTGGGTACAGTGCCTGGCCGAACTGCGCGCCCTGGTCGCAAGCCTCGGCCAGGCCGCGCCGCGCCCCACCACCCGCGAGCTGCGCGCCAGCCTCGACGCCCTGCTGGAAGACTGGCGCCCGCTGGTACAGGCCGGCAACGACGACGAAGACATCCGCCGCGCCGCGCCCGAGCAGTTCATCGAAGAACTCGAGGATGTGCGCTGGGGCCAGTTCTCCCTGGAAACCTCGCGCTGGCTGCTGGCCCGTGCCTGGACCGTGGAGCGCAAGGGCCGCGGCGAGCGCCAGGGCAAGGCGCAGCTGGCCAGCTGCGTGGCGCACCTGTTGGGCGAGGAAGGCCGTGCGCTGAAGTTGCCACTCTATGCCCAGCGCCCGGAAGACCTGGCCGAGCAGCTGCCGCGCATCGAGCAGTTGCTGGCCTGGCTGCACCATGCGCGCCAGGTGCTCGAGGCGCCGCAGATGGACCGCCTGTACGGCGACCTGCGCAAGCTGCATGAGCTGGCGGAACTGCCGATCAGCGATGAAGTGCTGGAAGCACGGATCGAGCAGGCTCGGGCTATCGATCAGAGCCGCGGCTGGAAGCATCTGCTCAAGGCTTGACATCGAGTCGCTTGCTTCGCGGGTAAACCCGCTCCTACAGGGATCACACCAGGCTCGAATGCTGTGGTGTACCTGTGGGAGCGGGCTTGCCCGCGAAGAGGCCGGCACAGGCAGCGCAAAATCCCGAAACGCTTCCCCACTCTTCACCCCTCACAACCCGGCTAGCCTTGCCCAGACCTCAAAGTCCCGGCACGGAAGCCACCCATGCACACCCCCGACGACCATTCCCTCGACCTCACCCACCTGCTCGACGCCCTGCAGGCCGACCAGCACCTGGCTGCCAGCGACGCCAACCAGGTCCGCGAACAGGCCGCGCGCTACGCCACCCATCATCCCCTCGAAGCCATCGCCGCCCTGGGCCTGGAAGACCGCCGCCAGCCCGGCCAGCGCCTGCACCTGGACGCCCTGTGCCAATGGCTGGCCAGCAAGGTCGGCCAGCCCTACCTGCGCATCGACCCTCTGCATTTCGACCTGGCCCAGGTCAACGGCCTGATCTCCCCGGCCTTCGCCCAGCGCCACGGCATCCTCATCGTCGCCAACGACAGCGACGCCATCACCGTCGCCAGCGCCCAGCCCTACCAGCAGCACTGGCAGGCCGACCTCGCCCGCAGCCTGGGCAAGCCGGTCCGTCGAGTGCTGGCCAGCCCGCTGCAGATCCGCCAGCTGGGCCAGTCCATGTCCCGCCTGGCCCACTCGGTACAGGGCGCGCAGCACCAGCAATCGACCCGCCTGGGCGAACTGGAGCAGTTGCTGGAGCTGGGCAAGCGCCAGGCCGAGGCCACGGCTGACGACGCCCATATCGTGCACATCGTCGATTGGCTGCTGCAGTACGCCATCGAACAACGCGCCAGCGACATCCACCTGGAGCCGCGCCGCGAGGTGGGCCGCCTGCGCTACCGCATCGACGGCCTGCTGCACACCGTCTACAGCTTCCCCGCCAGCGTGACCCTGGCCGTGGTCAGCCGCCTGAAGCACCTGGGCCGCATGGACGTGGCGGAAAAACGCCGGCCGCAGGATGGCCGGGTGAACAGCCGCCTGCCCAGTGGCGGCGACGTGGAGCTGCGCCTGTCGACCCTGCCGACGCCCTTCGGCGAAAAGCTGGTGCTACGGCTGTTCGACCCGCAGCAGGTGCAGGAGGACTTCGACCAGCTTGGCCTGGAGCGCGAACAACTGCGGCAATGGCTGGCCTTGCTGCAGCGCCGCCAGGGCATCCTGCTGGTCACCGGCCCCACCGGCTCGGGCAAGACCAGCACGCTCTACGCCAGCCTCAAGCAACTGGCCACGCCCGAGGTCAACCTGTGCACCATCGAAGACCCGATCGAACGCCTGGAACCGGCCTTCAACCAGCTCCAGGTCCAACCCGCCCTGGAGCTGGGTTTTGCCAGTGGCGTGCGGGCCCTGCTGCGCCAGGACCCGGACATCATCATGATCGGCGAGATTCGCGACCGCGAGACCGCGCTGGTCGCCGTGCAGGCGGCGCTCACCGGGCACCTGGTGCTGTCGACCCTGCACACCAACGACAGCGTCGGCGCCATCACCCGCCTGCAGGAGCTGGGGGTGGCCGACTACCTGATCCGCGCCACCCTGGCCGGGGTCATGGCCCAGCGCCTGGTGCGCCTGCTGTGCCGGGAATGCCAGGGCGATGCCCTGCCGGCTGGCCAGGCTTGCCCGCTTTGCAGGGGCACCGGCTTTCACGGCCGTACCGGTCTGTTCGAGTTGCTGGTGCCCAGCGATGCCCTGCGCGCGAGGATCGGCAGCGGGGCGGATCTGGCCAGCCTGCAACGCCAGGCGCTAGCGGAAGGATTGCACAGCCTGCGCCGATGCGGAGAGGCAAAAGTGGCGCGTGGAATGACTCGCCCGGAAGAGGTTCTACGGGTATGTTCCTGACGAAAAGCCCTTGTATTCAAGGAACTTACGCCGGTTATCCACAATCAAAGCGGGCACCATCAACACTCACCCGTCGAGGTGTTTCATCATGCGTCTCAAAACCGCCATCGCAGCCGCAGCCCTGCTTTCGCTACCCGTTGGATCTGCCATGGCCGATACCTTCTGGCGTAATGTCATGACCTCCGGCGCGACCACGGCGTCGAGCTACATCACCTCCCACGATCACAAGCTGGTGATCGCCGCGCAGGACGACGCGGGCAGCTTCGTGGCCAGCGACGGCGCTGTCCGCGGGCCGTTCCTCGAGGCGGCGCTGCACCAGGTGCGCGCTGAGAACCCGGGGATGCAGGCGTCGGACATGGAACTGGCCAATGCCATCCTGGCCAAGAACGCGGTAGACGAATAACCGCGTCGCCTGCTTCGCGGCGGTGCGGCGGTCCGATGAACCCGCTCCCACACGGACCGCACAACACTAAGGACTGTGCGTCCCGCCCCTGTGGGAGCGGGTTTACCCGCGAAGAATCCAACACCGCTCCCCAGCCTTACCGATAAGCCTCCACCGGCACACAGGCACAGAACAGGTTCCTGTCCCCATACACGTTGTCGACCCGGTTCACCGCTGGCCAGTACTTGTGCTGACGCACATGGGCACTGGGCGCCACCGCCTGTTCCAGGCTGTAAGGCCGGCTCCACGGCGCCAGCACGTCCGCCAGGGTATGCGGCGCATGCTTGAGCGGGTTGTCCTCCGCCGGCCAGTTACCCTCCTGCACCTCGCCGATCTCCGCGCGAATCGCCAGCATCGCCTCGACGAAGCGGTCCAGCTCGGCCTTCGACTCGCTCTCGGTCGGCTCCACCATCAAGGTCCCGGGCACCGGGAACGACATGGTCGGGGCGTGGAAGCCATAGTCCATCAGGCGCTTGGCGACGTCCTCCTCGCTGATGCCGGTGAGTGCCTTCAGCGGGCGCAAATCAAGAATGCATTCGTGCGCCACGCGCTGGTTGCGCCCGCGATACAACACCGGGAAGGCACCTTCGAGCTGGCTGGCCAGGTAGTTCGCCGAGAGGATCGCCACCTCGCTGGCATCGGCCAGTTGCGGCCCCATCATGGCGATGTACATCCAACTGATCGGCAGGATGCTCGCGCTGCCCCAGGGTGCGGCGCTGACCGCGCTGTTGTTCGGCTCGAGCCCCGGCACCGGCACCACCGGGTGGCTGGCGACGAACGGCTTGAGGTGGGCGCGGATACCGATCGGCCCCATGCCCGGGCCGCCGCCGCCGTGGGGAATGCAAAAGGTCTTGTGCAGGTTCATGTGCGACACGTCGGCGCCGATGTCCGCCGGCCGCGCCAGGCCGACCTGGGCGTTGAGGTTGGCGCCGTCCATGTACACCTGGCCACCGTGCTGGTGCACCACCTCGCAGATTTCGCGGATGCCCTCTTCGTACACGCCATGGGTCGAGGGGTAGGTGATCATCAGGCACGACAGCGTGTCGCCGGCCGCACTGGCCTTGGCCTTGAGGTCGTCGAGGTCGACGTTGCCGTCATCGTCGCAGTCGACGATCACCACCTCCATGCCAGCCATCTGCGCCGAGGCCGGGTTGGTGCCGTGGGCCGATGACGGGATCAGGCACCGGGTGCGCCGAGGCTGGTGGCGGCTGCGGTGATAATGGGTGATCGCCATCAGCCCGGCATACTCGCCCTGGGCTCCGGAATTGGGCTGCATGCAGATGGCGTCGAAGCCGGTGATCGCGCACAACCAGCTTTCCAGCTCGTCGATCATCGCCTTGTAGCCAGTCACCTGCGCTGCCGGGGCGAAGGGGTGCAACTGGGCGAAGCCGGGCCAGGTGATGGGGATCATCTCGCTGCTGGCATTGAGCTTCATGGTGCAGGAGCCGAGCGGGATCATCGACTGGTTCAGCGCCAGGTCCTTGTTTTCCAGCTGCTTGAGGTAGCGCAGCATCTCGGTTTCGCTGTGGTGCAGGTTGAACACCGGGTGCTCGAGGAACGGCGTGCGCCGCACCAGCGCGGCGGGGATGCCCTCAGGGTGCGCCAACTGATCGAGGGTGGCGATGTCGAGGCCGTGGTCGACGCCGAGAAAGATGTCCAGCAGGCGCAGCACGGTGGCTTCGTTGCAGGTCTCGTCCAGGCTCACGCCCAAGTGGCCGCGGCCGAGGATGCGCAGGTTGATGTGCGCGGCTTCGGCGCTTTCGATGATCGCTGCCTGGGCACCGCCCACGTCCAGGGTCAGGGTGTCGAAGAAGTGCTGGTTGAGGCGCTTGAGGCCCTTGGCCTCCAGGCCTGCGGCCAGCACGAAGGTCAGCCGGTGGACGCGCTGGGCAATGCGTCGCAGGCCCTCGGGGCCGTGGTACACCGCGTAGAAACCGGCGATGTTGGCCAGCAGCACCTGGGCGGTGCAGATGTTGGAGTTGGCCTTCTCGCGGCGGATGTGTTGCTCGCGGGTCTGCAGGGCCATGCGCAGCGCGGTGTTGCCACGGGCATCGCGGGATACGCCGATGATGCGCCCGGGCATGGCCCGCTTGTAGTCGTCGCGGCAGGCGAAGTAGGCCGCGTGCGGTCCGCCGTAGCCCATGGGCACGCCGAAGCGCTGGGTCGAGCCCAGCACCACGTCGGCGCCCAGCTCGCCCGGCGGCGCCAGCACCACCAGGCTGAGCAGGTCGGCGGCGACGCAGGCCAGGGCCTGCTGGCTGTGCAGCTGGTCGATCAGCGGGCGCAGGTCGCGCACCTCGCCGTGGGTGTCCGGGTACTGCAGCAAGGCACCGAAGACCTGGTGCCTGGCCATGTTATCCACAGAGTCGACGATTAGCTGGAAGCCGAAGCCTTCGGCGCGCGTCTTGAGCACCGACAGGGTTTGCGGGTGGCAGTGTTCATCGGCGAAGAAGGCGTTGCTCTTGTTGCGCGCCACCCGCTTGGCCAAGGCCATGGCCTCGGCGGCGGCGGTGGCTTCGTCGAGCAACGAGGCGTTGGCCAGGGCCAGGCCGGTGAGGTCGATGACCATCTGCTGGAAGTTCAGCAGCGCTTCCAGGCGGCCTTGGGCGATCTCGGGTTGATAGGGCGTGTAGGCGGTGTACCAGCCGGGGTTTTCCAGGACGTTGCGCAGGATCACGGTGGGCGTGAGGGTACCGTGGTAACCCATGCCGATCAGGCTGGTCCAGACCTGGTTCTGCGCGGCGTAGCCGGCGAGCCTGGCCAGCGCGGCCTGTTCATCCAGGGCCGGGGGCAGGTCGAGGGCGCGGTTGAAACGGATGCCGGGCGGGACGGTCTGCTCGATCAGCTCGCTGCGGGTCTTCAGGCCAAGGGTGGCGAGCATGGCCTGCTGCTCCGTGGCATCGGGGCCCAGGTGGCGGCGCAGGAACGGGTTGGGGTCTCGCAGTTGATGCAGGGATGGCGATTGGGACATGACGACGCTCTCTTCCTGGACCAGGTCTCATGGAGACTTATAAGTCTAGGAAGGATTGCCGATTCTGCGGGGATTCTTGTGTTGCCGGTACCGGCCTCTTCGCGGCTAAAGCCGCTCCTACAGGGGATCGCACCGACCTCGAAGGCTGCGCTGTACCTGTAGGAGCGGCTTTAGCCGCGAAGCAGGCGACGCGGTGTTACTCGCCGATAGCGGCTTTGTAAGCCGCCGCATCCAGCAGCTTGTCCAGCTCGGCCGGGTTGCTTGGCTTGAGCTTGAAGATCCACGACTCGTAAGGTTCTTCGTTGAGCAGCTCCGGGCTGTCGGCCAGCTCTTCGTTGACGGCGATCACTTCGCCACCGACCGGGGCGTAGATGTCGGAAGCGGCCTTGACCGACTCGACCACGCCAGCCGCGTCGCCAGCGCCGAATACCTTGCCGACTTCGGCCAGCTCGACGAACACCACGTCACCCAGGGCTTGCTGGGCGTGGTCGCTGATGCCCACGGTCACCGTGCCGTCGGCTTCCAGGCGTGCCCACTCATGGCTTTCGGCAAAACGCAGATCGGCGGGGATATTGCTCATGTCTTGAATTCCTCGTTTGGGTCAGCGGTTCGGCCCGCCGTTGAATGTTCAGATCAGAATCTTGCCATGGCGCACGAAGGTCGGTTTGACCACCCGCACCGGGTACCACTTGCCGCGAATCTCGACTTCGGCACGGTCTCCGGTGGCCATGGGCACGCGCGCCAGGGCGATGGATTTGCTCAGCGTAGGCGAGAAACTACCACTGGTGATCTCCCCTTCGCCAATCCCGGCGACACGAACCACCTGGTGGGCCCGCAAAACACCGCGTTCTTCCAGCACCAGGCCGACCAGTTTGCCCTGCACGCCCTGTTCGATCTCCGCCAGCAGCGCGGCGCGGCCGATGAAGTTGCGCGCGGCCGGTTCCCAGGCGATGCACCAGCCCAGGTTGGAGGTCAGCGGGGTGTGGTCTTCGTCGATGTCCTGGCCGTACAGGTTCATGCCGGCCTCCAGGCGCAGGGTGTCACGCGCGCCCAGACCGCTCGGGGCGATGCCGGCGCCGACCAGGTCGTTGTAGAAGGCCACGGCCTGGTCGCCGGGCAGGATGATCTCCAGGCCGTCCTCACCGGTGTAGCCGGTGCGGGCGATGAACCAGTCGCCTTCGGCGATGCCCTCGAACGGGTGCAGCTCGCGGATCAGGGCCGCGCGGGCGGGGCTGAGCAGGGCGGCGACCTTGTCGCGGGCCTGCGGGCCCTGGATGGCGAGAATGGCGAGGTCCGGCCGGGCCTCGAAGGCCACGCTGAAGCCGGCACGCTGGGCCTGAAGCCAATCGAGCACCTTGGCCCGCGTGGCGGCATTGGTGACAAGGCGGTAGCCCGCCTCGGTGCGATAGACCAGCAGGTCGTCGAGCACCCCGCCCTGTTCATTGAGCAACGGGCTGTACAGGGCCTTGCCGACGGCGTCGAGGCGGGCCACGTCGTTGGCCAGCAGGCGTTGCAGCCAGGCGGTGGCGTCGCTGCCGGCGATATCGATGACCGTCATGTGGGAAACATCGAAGACGCCGCAGTCGCTGCGCACCTGGTGGTGCTCCTCGACCTGCGAACCATAGTGCAGCGGCATGTCCCAGCCACCGAAATCGACCGTCTTGGCGCCCAGCGCCAGGTGCAGGTCGAACAAAAGCGTGCGCTGTCCCATGGGTTTCTCCTTCCGGGCGTGGCGAAGCGGCGGCGGTCGATGACGTTTGATCGTCAGCTCTTCTTGTAGGACCCGTCGCGCGAATGCCGCGCATTGTAGCCGCAAGGGCGCAAGCTGGCATCCTTAGTGACTGTGACCTGGACGACGGGCGGAACGGCGGATCAGGCCGATGACCGGCAACAGGCCGACCAGCACCAGCGACAACGCCGGTAGCGAGGCCCGTGCCCACTCGCCTTCGCTGGTCATCTCGAACACCCGCACCGCCAGGGTGTCCCAGCCGAACGGGCGCATCAGCAAGGTGGCGGGCATTTCCTTGAGCACATCGACGAACACCAGCAGCGCGGCACTCAGTGCACCGGGCACCAGCAGCGGCAGATACACCCTGAAAAACAAACGCGTGCCACCCACGCCCAGGCTGCGCGATGCCTCCGGCAGCGACGGGCGGATGCGCGCCAGGCTGCTCTCCAGCGGCCCGTAGGCAACGGCGATGAAGCGCACCAGATACGCCAGCAGCAAGGCCGCCAGGCTGCCCAGCAGCAGCGGCTTGCCGGCACCGCCAAGCCAGGTGGAGAGCGGGATCACCAGCTGGTTGTCCAGGTAGCTGAACGCCAGCATGATCGACACCGCCAGCACCGAGCCCGGCAACGCGTAGCCCAGGTTGGCCAGGCCGACCCCGGCGCGGATACCGGCGCTCGGTGCCTGGCGCCGGGCGAACGCCAGCAGCAGCGCCACGCATACGGTGATCAGCGCGGCCATGCCGCCCAGGTACAGGGTGTGCAGCACCAGGCCGACATAGCGCTCGTCCAGGTCATGCCGACCGCGCTGCCAGCACCAGACCAGCAGCTGCAACAGCGGGATGACGAAGGCGCAGGCGAACACCAGCAGGCACCAGCCACTGGCCAGCACTGCCTTGATACCCCGCAGGTGGTACAGCGCCTGCCCACGCGGGCGCTCGTTGCCGCTGCGCGTCGCACCACGGGCGCGGCGCTCGCCGTACAGCACCAGCATCACCGCCAGCAGCAGCAAGCTGGCGAGCTGGGCTGCGCTGGACAGGCTGAAGAAGCCGTACCAGGTCTTGTAGATGGCCGTGGTGAAGGTGTCGAAGTTGAACACCGCCACCGCGCCGAAATCGGCCAGGGTTTCCATCAGCGCCAGGGCGATGCCGGCACCGATCGCCGGCCGCGCCATGGGCAGGGCCACTCGCCAGAAGGCTTGCAGCGGCGACAGGCCGAGCACCCGCGCCGCCTCCATCAGGCCCTTGCCCTGGGCCAGGAAGGCGGTGCGCGCCAGCAGGTAGACGTAGGGGTAGAACACCAGCACCAGGACGACGATCACCCCGCCGGTGGAGCGCACCCGTGGCAGGCGCATGGGCCCGAACGCCTCGCGCAGGGCGCTTTGCACCGGGCCGGCGAAGTCCAGCAGGCCGACGAAGACGAACGCCAGCACGTAGGCGGGGATGGCGAAGGGCAGCATCAGTGCCCAGTCGAGCCAGCGCCGGCCAGGGAACTCACAGAGGCTGGTGAGCCAGGCCAGGCTGACGCCGAGCAGGGTCACGCCGATGCCCACGCCGATCACCAGTGTCACGGTATTGCCCAGCAGGCGGCCCATCTGGGTGTCGAGCAGGTGCGACCAGATCTGCAGGTCGAGCGACTGCCAGGACAGCAGCAGCACGCTCAGGGGCAGGAGCACCAGGGCGGCGGTCAGGGTGACCGGGAGGTACCAGCGGCGTTGGAGGGTGTGGGGCAAGGTTCGGGTCTCGGTGGAGAAGGCGACCGCGTTGCGGTCGTTCGCGGGTAAACCCGCTCCCACAGGGTTTGCTGCCACTCTGGAGGGAGGTGGTATTCCTGTGGGAGCGGGTTTACCCGCGAAAGGGCCCTCACGGGCCCCGGAAAGGTCATGCCTGGCAGTTTAGTTCCAGCCAGCCCGATCCATCAGGCGAATGGCCTCGGCCTGGCGCTTGCCGGCCACTTCCACCGGGATTCCGTCGGCCTTGAAGCTGCCCCACGCCGCCACCTCTTCAGACGGCTTGACCTTCGGATTGGCCGGGAACTCCTGGTTGATGTCGGCGAACAGCTTCTGCGCCTCCTCGCCGGTCATCCACTCCACCAGCTTCTTCGCCGCCTCCGGGTGCGGGGCGTGCTTGGTCAGGCCGATACCCGACAGGTTCACGTGCACGCCACGGTCCCCCTGGTTGGGCCAGAACAGCTTCACTGGCAGCTTGGGGTTCTGTGCATGCAGGCGGCCGTAGTAGTAGGTGTTGACCACCCCGACATCGCACTGCCCCGCCTCGATGGCATGAATCACCGCGTTGTCGTCGGAGAACACGTCGGTGGACAGGTTGTTGACCCAGCCTTTGACGATCTGCTCGGCCTTGGCCTCGCCGTGGTTCTCGATCAGCGTGGCGGTCAGCGACTGGTTGTACACCTTCTTCGCCGTGCGCAGGCACAGGCGGCCTTCCCATTGCGGGTCGGCGAGGGCTTCGTAGGTGGTCAGTTCGGCCGGCTTGACCCGCTCGGTGGAGTAGACGATGGTCCTTGCGCGCAGGCTCAGGCCGGTCCAGTCATGGGATGAGGCGCGGTATTGCGGCGGGATGTTCTGGTCGATGGTGGCCGACTGGATCGGCTGCAGGATGCCCATCTGCTCGGCCTGCCAGAGGTTGCCGGCATCGACGGTGAGCAGCAGGTCGGCCACGCCGTTCTCGCCCTCGGCCTTGATGCGCTGCATCAGCGGCGCTTCCTTGTCGGTGATGAACTTGATCTTGACCCCGGTCTTGGCGGTGTAGGCGTCGAACACCGGCTTGATCAGTTCGTCGATGCGCGAGGAGTACACCACCACTTCATCCGCCGCCTGGGCGGTGCCACCCAGCAGGGTCAGGGCCAGGGCGGCCAGTAGGGGCTTGCGTGGCAACATGGAATGCACTCCTCGGACGGTATGAGAGGCGCAAATGGTAGTGAATCCCATTTTTCAGCTCATCATCCGAGGAGTTACCGGATGTTGCAGGGGGGCGCTTTGCGCCCCTTTCGCGACGCAAGGCCGCTCCTACAGGAAACCGCAGTCCCTTGTAGGAGCGGCCTTGTGTCGCGAAAGGGCTGCGAAGCAGCCCCAACAATCTCAAGCCCTGGCCAATTCCGGCAGGTCCCCGGTCAACCCCAGCGCCTGGCGCACGAACAGCGCCTTGGCCTCCGGCATCTGCTCCACCAGCTTCAACCCACTGTTACGCAACCAGCGCAGCGGCAACGGATTGGCCTGGAACAACCGCTCGAACCCTTCCATCGCCGCCATCAACGCCAGGTTGTGCGGCATGCGCCGGCGCTCGTAGCGGCTCAGCACCTTCACATCCGCCAGCCGCTCACCCCGGGCACAGGCGCTTTCCAGCACCTCGGCCAGCACTGCGGCATCGAGAAAGCCCAGGTTGACGCCCTGCCCGGCCAACGGGTGAATGGTGTGCGCGGCATCGCCGATCAGCACCAGGCCCTCGTCCACGTAGCGCTTGGCATGGCGCTGGCGCAACGGCACGCAGACCCGCGGGTCGGCTTCCAGCACCTCGCCCAGACGGCCCTCGAAGGCGCGCTCCAGGGCCTTGAGGAAGGCCACGTCATCCAGCGCCATGACCTGTTCGGCCTGCTCCGGTGTCGTGGACCAGACGATCGAGCACCAGTCCTGCCTGCCGTCGCGCGACAACGGCAGGAACGCCAGCGGCCCCTCGTCGGTGAAGCGCTGCCAGGCGGTGGCCTGGTGTGCGGCGCTGCAGCGCACGCTGGTGACGATGGCGTGGTGCAGGTAATTCCATTCGCGGGTTTCGCAACCTGCCAGGCGGCGTACCGCCGAGTTGGCGCCATCGGCGGCCACTACCAGCGGCGCGCGCAGGCGGCGGCCATCGGCGAGGGTCAGCAGCCATTCGTCGCCGGAGCGGCGCAACTGTTCCAGGCGGGCATTGGCCAGCAGGCCGACGTCGCTGTCGTGCAGGCGCTCCAGCAGGCCGTCCTGCACCACCCGGTTCTCGACGATATGGCCGAGCACCTGGGCATGCACGCTGGCCGCCGAGAAGTGGATCTGGCCGGTACCGCTGCCATCCCACACGTGCATGTCGGAATACGCCGACACCCGGCGCCCGGCGATGCCTTCCCAGGCACCGAGGCGCTCGAGGATCCGCTGGCTGGCCGCCGACAGGGCACTGACCCGCGGCTCGAAGGGAGCCTGGGCGTCGAAGGGCTTGACCGACAGCGGGCCGCCGTCGAGCAGGAGAATGTCCAGGCCCGTGTGGCGCAAGGCCAGGGCCAGGGCGCTGCCGACCATACCGGCACCGACAATCAACACATCTGCGCGCATTTCCATGCCTTACGCCTGCCTCGCTTGCGGCTTGAGCCGCACATATAGGGTTTTATCGACCCGCGCCACCAGCTCGCCGGCGTCGTCGCGGATATCGACCTGCAAACGCGGCAGGTACTTCTTGCCGGTGGCGGTCTGCTGGCGGATCTCGTCCAGCAGTGCGTCATCGACGTGGAATTCGGCATGCACCGGGCCTTTGCCCGGGGCGATGAAATCGATGCTGGCGGCCTTGTCCCAGACGATGTATTCGCGACCCAGTTGCTCGATCAGCAGCAACATGTAGAACGGGTCGACCATCGAGTACAGGCTGCCGCCGAACTGGGTGCCGACGTAGTTGCGGTTCCAGCGGGTCAGCTTCATGCGCACCTTGACGCTGCGCATGTCGGGGCTGATGTGCTGGATGCGGATGCCGGCGCCGAGGTACGGCGGGTAGAGGTTCAGCAGCCAGCGCAACAGGCGCGCCCGGCGCGCCAGCTTGCGCGGGTTGCTCATGCCTGGCCTCGCGGATCGGGACGGGTGCCCAGGCCCATGGCCTGGCGGGCGAACCAGCTTTTTGCCGGGGGCAGCAGGTCGAGGCCGAGCAGGCCAAGGTTGCGCCCGGCCGCCAGCAGCGGCTGGTTGCTGCCGAACAGGCGTGTGACCTGATCGGAGAAGCCGATGGTCATGGCCTGGTCGAGGCGCTGGCGCTGCTGGTAGGCCTGCAGGGTGGCCAGCTCGCCCGGGTGCTGGGCACCGGCGAGCAAGGCGTCGGCCAGCGCCTGCACGTCGCGCAACGACAGGTTGAAGCCTTGCCCGGCGATCGGGTGCAGGCTGTGCGCGGCGTTGCCCAGCACCACCAGGTGCGGGCGCACTTGCTCCTGGGCCTCGACCAGCGCCAGCGGGTACAGGTGCCGCGCGCCGACCTGGCGCAGGGCGCCAAGGCGGTAGCCGAAAGCGTGCTGCAGCTCGCGCAGGAAGCTGCGCTCGTCGATCTCGGCCAGGCGCCTGGCATCCATCCCCTGCCGGGTCCAGACCAGCGCGCAGCGGTTCTCGGGCAACGGCAGCAAGGCCATCGGGCCTTGTTCGGTGAAACGCTCGAAGGCTTGGCCGCCATGGGCCTCGCCCGGGGAAATGTTGGCGATCAGCGCACTCTGCTCGTAAGGCGTGCGGCGCACATGAATGCCCAGTTGCTCGCGCAGGCCGGAGCGGCCGCCGTCGGCCAGCACCGCCAGGTCGCATTCCAGGCTCGTGTCGTCGTCCAGCAACAGCCGGTAGCCGCCTTCGATGGCCTGCATGGCCTTCACTTCGGCCGGGCAGCGCCAGCTCACCACGTCGCGGTCCAGCCCTTGCCACAGGCACTGGCCGAGCCAGGCATTCTCCACCACGTAGCCCAGTGCCGGCACGCCTTCCTCCATGGCGTCCAGGCGGGTGCTGCCGAAGCGGCCGCGGTCGGACACGTGGATCTGGCGGATCGGCTCGGCGCGCGGGCGGATCGCCTGCCACAGGCCCAGGTGCTGATAGATCTGCTGGGTGCCGAACGACAGCGCCGAGGAGCGCGCATCGTAGCTGGGCTGGAAGCTGTCGCCCGGGGCGAACGGCTCGATCAGCAGGATCTTCCAGCCCCGCGCCTTGGCACCGGCCTGCAGGGCCAGGGCCAGACTGGCGCCGACCAGGCCGCCGCCGATGATTGCCAGGTTGACCCGGTTCATGCCGCGTCCTTACGGGCCGCCTGCATCAGCGCCTCGATCTCGGCGACTGTCCTCGGCACACCCGAGGTGAGGATTTCACAGCCTTGTCTGGTCACCACCACGTCGTCCTCGATGCGGATCCCGATGCCGCGCCATTTCTTCGCGACTGCTTCGTTGTCGGCCGCGATGTAGATACCCGGCTCGACGGTCAACGCCATGCCCGGCTCCAGTACCCGCCACTCGCCACCGACCTTGTACTCGCCGACATCATGCACATCCATGCCCAGCCAGTGCCCGGCGCGGTGCATGTAGAAGGCGCGGTAGGCCTCGCTGTCGATCAGCGCCTGTACCTCGCCCTTGAGCAGCCCCAGCGCCACCAGGCCCTCGGTGATCACCTGCACGGTCGCCTCGTGGGCGTGGTTCCAGTGCTTGCCGGGGGCGATCTCGGCGAACGCCGCGGCCTGGGCCGCGAGCACCAGCTCGTAGATGGCCTTCTGCTCCGGCGAGAACTGCCCGCTGACCGGGAAGGTGCGGGTGATGTCGCTGGCGTAGCAGTCGATCTCGCAGCCGGCGTCGATCAGCACCAGGTCGCCGTCCTTGAGCGGGGCGTCGTTCTGCTGGTAGTGCAGGATGCAGCCGTTGCGCCCGGCGGCGACGATCGAACCGTAGGCCGGCATCTTCGCCCCGCCCTTGCGGAACTCGTAGTCCAGTTCGGCTTCCAGGCTGTACTCGTGCAGCCCGGCGCGGCAGGCCTGCATGGCGCGCACATGGGCGCGCGCGGAGATGTCCGCGGCGCTGCGCATCACTTTCACTTCCGCCGCCGATTTATACAGGCGCATGTCGTGCAACAGGTGATCCAGCGCAACGAATTCGTTCGGCGGCTGGGCGCCGAGGCGGGCCTTGGAGCGGATCACGTTGATCCAGTCCATCAGCCGGCGGTCGAATTCGGGGTTGCTGCCCATGGCGCTGTAGACCCGTTCGCGGCCTTCGATCAGGCCCGGCAGGATCTCGTCGATGTCGGTGATCGGGAACGCATCATCGGCGCCAAAATCCCGCACCGCGCCTTCCTGGCCGGCACGCAGGCCGTCCCATTGCTCGCGTTCCGGGTTGCGCTCGCGGCAGAACAGCACGTATTCGCCGTGCTCGCGCCCAGGGATCAGCGCAATCACCGCCTCGGGCTCGGGGAAGCCGCTGAGGTACTGGAAATCGCTGTCCTGGCGGTACACGTGCTCGACGTCGCGGTTGCGGATGGCAACCGCGGCGGCGGGCAGGATGGCGATGCTGTTGGGGACCATCTGCGCCATCAGCGCCTTGCGCCGACGGGCATACTCGGCCTTGGGAATGTGGCTCATGGGCAGGACGACCCCCGGTTGATCAGTGCAGCGAAGGTTTCGGCGCGGGTGCGGCAGGCGCGGCCAGCTCCGTGTACAGCAGCAGCGGTGCGACGCGCAGGTATTCCATGACTTCCATGTAGTCGCTCTCGCCGTCTTCGGATTCTTCGAGGGCTTCCTGGACCTGGGAAATCGCCACCAGGTCCTGCAGCACCTCCTTGGCATCGGTGGACAGTTCCTTGCCACCGGCGTTCAGCCCGAAGCCGGTGATGAAGCCCTGGCACCACTGGCCCAGCGCGGTGGCGCGTTCGGTCAGCGCGGTTTCGTCGCCCGGCAGCAGCAGGACGATGGCGATGTCCTCGCCGGTCAGCTCGGCCTTGACCATCTCCTGCAGGCCGAGCAACGCGGCGCGCACGGTGTCTTGCGGCTCGTTCTCCAGCAGGCCGGCGGCGTCGGCCAGCCAGGCGTCGGCATCGAAGCCGGCACCGGCGCAGCTGCGGCCGATCAGCAGGCCGTGCAGCTCGGCAGGGGAAACTGGGTGGCCATTGCTCGACAGCAAGGCGGCGAAAGCGGTGTAGGGCGATTGGGTATTAGGCATGGTCGGCTAGGCGCCAGGCGGCGCATTTGACTAGAATGAAGACCTTGTATCCTAGCACCGGCAGGCGCGCCAAGACCATCGGCACTGGCCTGCATCGCGCAGGGCGAGGCATCATCGCAGGGTGAATCAACGACGGAGCGAAGCGAGTGCAACCCACGCAAGAGAACGATCTGCAAGCGCTGATGAGCCGGTTCGAGTTGCTGATCGAGCGCATCGAGCAACTAAAACGGCAAAATGCACTCCTAGTAGCTCAGGAAAAATCCTGGCGCGAGGAGCGCGCCCACCTCATCGAAAAGAACGAAATCGCCAAGCGCAAGGTCGAGTCGATGATTTTACGCCTGAAGGCCCTGGAGCAAGACTCATGAGTTCAAGCAATAGCGTCACCGTGCAGATCCTCGACAAGGAATACTCGATCATCTGCCCGCCTGAGGAGCGCAACAACCTGGTCAGCGCCGCGCGCTACCTGGACGGCAAGATGCGCGAGATCCGCAGCAGCGGCAAGGTGATCGGCGCCGACCGCATCGCGGTGATGGCGGCCCTGAACATCACCCACGAGATGCTGCATCGCCAGGAAGACCGCAACGACGTGCCGGCCAGTGGCACCAACCGCGAACAGGTGCGCGACCTGCTGGAACGGGTCGATCAGGCTTTGTCCGACGACGCGGGTACCAAAATCGGTTGAGATTGGTATACTGGCGCCACTCCCTGGGGGATGCGCCAGTCGGTTATGTCCCTGAGCCGATACGCACAACCACGGGGGTTGCACGCTGGGGCCGGTGTGCATGTCCGCCCGACGGAAAGCCTTAACGCCCCCTGCAATCTCCACCTTGAACTTTCGGGTTCAAGGGCTACACCGATAGCGGTCTTATCGGGGAGCCTGATTCTCTTTGCCTGCCTTCCACGGCAGGCAATCCGACACCTGGGAACGCGCGAGCCATGACCGAAAGTGCACCGCTCACCCGTCCCCAGCTTCGTCGCCTGCTGCGCAACGCCCGCCGCGCCCTGACACCCGCCCAGCAACGCCAGGCCTCACTCGGCCTGTACCGCCAGCTGGCCCAGGACCCTCTGTTCCGCCGCGCCCGGCACATCGCCCTGTACTTGCCCAACGACGGTGAAATCGACCCGCGCCTGCTGCTGCGCGAGGCCCAGCGCCGGGGCAAGCGCACCTACCTGCCGGTGCTGCACGCCTGGCCGCGCACGCGCATGGTGTTCCAGCGTTTCGAACAGGGTGAAAAGCTCAAGCGCAACCGCTTCCGTATTCCGGAGCCGGTGACCGAGCGCAAGCGTCAACGGCCGATCTGGGCGCTGGACCTGATCCTGCTGCCCTTGGTGGGGTTCGATGAAGTGGGCGGGCGACTGGGCATGGGCGGTGGTTTCTACGACCGCAGCCTGGCCTACCAGGCACGCCGCAAGACGTGGAAAAAACCCTTGCTGCTGGGGCTGGCGCATGAATGCCAGAAGGTCGAGCGACTGGCTCAGGCCAGTTGGGACGTACCCCTGCAGGGTACGGTCAGCGACCGGGGCTGGTACCTGGCGCCGAACTGAACGGTTTGCCGGAAAATCAGCGTTGCGGCTGGCTGGCGTCGACCTGGGATTGGTAGGCGTTGTCCAGCTTGCGCTCCCAGAAACCCTGGGCATAACCGGTGGTGACCACGCCAAGACCAAAGATGAAGACCAGGATCCACAGCAGATCCGGTTTGCGTTGATTCATCGAAGAATGCCCCCCTAGGCATACGTTCAGGCTCGGCGACCTTCTGGGTGCCGCCGGAGCGTCTAGCTTTAAAATCGGCGCATTTTCCGCCAACCTGAGCCTTCACGCAAACGTTGACGCCAACCGGCTGTCGGTTTCGTGCAACAGGTTATTTCAAACCTTTTCAGGAGCAGTATCCATGGCCTACTGGCTGATGAAATCCGAGCCCGACGAGCTCTCGATCGAAGGCCTTGGCCGCCTGGGCGAGGCGCGCTGGGACGGCGTACGCAACTACCAGGCGCGCAACTTCCTGCGGGCCATGAGCGTCGGCGATGAGTTCTTTTTCTACCATTCCAGTTGCCCGCAGCCGGGCATCGCCGGGATTGCCCGGATTACTGCGGAGGCCTACCCCGACCCGACCGCGCTGGACCCCGAGAGCCACTACTTCGACGCCAAGGCCAACGACGAGAAAAACCCATGGAGCGCGGTGGATGTGGCCCACGTGAAGACCTTCCGCCAGGTGCTGGGGTTGGGGCTGCTGAAGCAGCAGGTTGCGCTTGAGGAATTGCCGCTGGTGCAGAAAGGCACGCGGTTGTCGGTGATGCCGGTGACTGAAGAGCAGTGGGCGGCGATCATTGCGCTGGCGCGCTGAGTTCGGCTTGGGTGTTGCAGCGCGCTTGCGATCGAGCGCCGCCCGCGCGGCGCATCGCGAGCAAGCTCGCTCCTACGTCTGTTCGGGCCAGTTATTCCTGTGAGATTTGCGCGCGAACGCTTTGGCGCATGGCGTGATATCGCGTCGTACAAACAGGGCAGTCGCGCGCGCCTGCCGCAAGCGTTACTGGCCCGAAACAAACGTAGGAGCGAGCTTGCTCGCGATGCGCCGCGCGGGCGGCGCTCGACCTCACAGGCGCCAAATCTCTATAGCCAGGCCAATCACTGCACAATCAGGTTATTGAACAGCAGATCCTCGACAATCGGCTTGCCCTCTTCCGATTCCATCACCTGCTGCACCTGCTTCAGCGCTTCCTGGCGCAGCTTTTCCTTGGCATCGACGTTGCTCATGTTATCCACACCCTGCTGGGCGAACAGCGCCACCAGCTGGTTGCGGATCAGCGGTTCCTGGTGCTTAACCGCGGCGGCGGCGGCATCGCCGGTCACTCGCAGGGCCACGTCGGCCTTGTACACCCGCAGCCGTGGGCTGCCGTCGAGGGCGTAGTTGCCGACGAAGGGTGGGCTGAGGCTGATGTAGGAGACCTTGTTGGCATCTCCTTCCTTGGCTTCTTCGGCCATGGCCGCCACCGGCAGCATCAGGGCCAGTACCATCAAGATCCACGCTTTCACGAATTCGCTCCTCAATACAATTGGCGCCAGCTTACCGAGCATGCCGCGCAAACCCAAGCCCGGGCTTGTGCCGGCACTTATGCCAGCCCATCAGGGCGGGGCATGCTCGTTGACCCGGCAGGCGGTGTTCCTACAATTATCGGCCACCACACGCAAAGGAATAGCCCCGATGAAAGCTGTGTTGTGCAAAACCTTGGGCCCGGCCAAAGGCCTGGTGCTGGAAGACGTGGCCAGCCCGGTGCCGAAGAAGAACGAAGTGCTGATCGACGTGCAGGCGGCCGGGGTCAACTTCCCCGACACCTTGATCATCGAAGGCAAATACCAGTTCCAACCGCCACTGCCCTTCTCGCCAGGGGGCGAAGCGGCGGGCGTGGTCGCAGCAACCGGTGAGCGCGCGGGCAGCTTCAAGGTCGGCGACCGGGTGATGGCCCTGACCGGCTGGGGCGCGTTCGCCGAACAGGTGGCGGCGCCGTTCTACAACGTGATGCCGATCCCCGAAACCATGGATTTCGCCACGGCGGCGGCGTTCGGCATGACCTACGGCACCTCG
The DNA here is from genome assembly GCF_044749485.1 of Pseudomonas sp. NPDC089401. Taxonomy (NCBI): domain Bacteria; kingdom Pseudomonadati; phylum Pseudomonadota; class Gammaproteobacteria; order Pseudomonadales; family Pseudomonadaceae; genus Pseudomonas; species Pseudomonas sp. NPDC089401. Next base: position 559,537 of record NZ_JBIVIA010000004.1, read on the forward strand.
ATGCACGCGCTCAAGCAGCGCGGCCAGTTGCAGCCTGGGGAGACGTTGCTGGTACTGGGCGCCTCGGGAGGCGTCGGCCTGGCAGCGGTGGAAATCGGCAAGGCCATGGGCGCCAAGGTGATCGCGGCGGCCAGCAGCGCAGACAAACTTGCCGTGGCCAAGGCCGCCGGGGCGGATGAGCTGATCGACTACAGCCAGGCCAGCCTCAAGGAGGAAATCAAGCGCCTGACCGGCGGCCAGGGCGTGGACGTGATCTACGACCCGGTCGGCGGCGAGCTGTTCGACCAGGCCGTGCGCGGGCTGGCGTGGCAAGGGCGGCTGCTGGTGGTCGGGTTTGCCAGCGGGACGATCCCGCAGATGGCGGCGAACCTGGTGCTGCTCAAGGGCGCGGCGGTGCTCGGGGTATTCTGGGGTGCCTTTGCCCAGCGTCAGCCGGAGGACAATGCGGCGAACTTCCGGCAGTTGTTTGCCTGGCATGCCGAAGGGAAGTTGAAGCCGCTGGTGTCGAAGACTTATCCACTGGCTGAGGCGGGGGCCGCGATCGAGCAACTGGGGCAGCGCAAGGCTGTGGGTAAGTTGGTGGTAATGGCCAGGTAAGGCAGGTCCGGCCTCTTCGCGGGTGAACCCGCTCCCACAGAGACCGCGTTGCGCAATACCTGTGGGAGCGGGTTCACCCGCGAAGAGGCCCGTGCAGGTTATGGCAACGCCTGAACCGCGCCTCGAGGTTGCGATCGGGCATCTGGTGGCTACGCAAAGCGTTCAAGGTCTGCTCGACATAATCCCGCGTGCTGCCATAGCGCCCCTTGGCACTGGCCAGGATCTGGCTCAGCAAGGTATCCGGCAGGTCCCCCGCATAGCACGGCAAGTGCCGCTCCAGCACGAACCCCAGCGCCTGCACCTTGCTGCCATCGCCCAACCGGCAACTGAGCCAGTGCGGCCGATAGGCCGGGTACGGCATCTCGCGCTGCCACAGCGCCATCAGCGAATCATCGAGGTTGCTCTCTTCGAGCCGGTAGGCAAAACCGCTGCACGAGCCGCCGCGGTCCAGCCCGAACACCAGGCCCGGTGTCTCCGGCGTGCCGCGGTGTTCGTGGGACCACAAGTACAGCCCGCGGTGATAACCATGCACCCGTGCGCGCTGGCGTTCCACGGAGTTGCACTCCGGTCGCCAGATCAACGAGCCATAGGCAAACAGCCACACCGGCCCGCCCTGATGGCGTGCCATGGTCGTCTGCATCGAGTTGCACAGTTGCTCGCGAGTCAGTTGCTGACCGAAGTCGAGCGTCGGTGGATATGAAACTTTCCAGGACAAACTTTCCAGTGCCGACATAAGCTGCCGCCATTATTCCCTATTTGCTACGCATGAAACGTGAGGCGCTGGCGACGCGGCCTGGGCGGCCGCGCCACGGGCGCTTGCAGTAACCATAGGATAGAAACGCGCCACTGCTCAAGTCCCATGAAGAGACTTTCATGCACAGTTCCGACGACTGGGGAGCACTGTTTCGAAGGCCAGGAAAGTTAATGGCCAAGGCGGTAACAATCACCGCCTTATACCCACTACTTCAAACTTCGGTTATTAACCGCGCGGTGCGTAGGCGAACACATCGGCGCGCATGCGGTGCGCATCCATGCCGGCCTCGACCAGGGCGTCGAGGGTGGCGTAGACCATGTTCGGCGAGCCGCTGGCATACACGTGCACGGCATTGAGGTCGTTCACGTCCTCGCAGACCGCCTCGTGCAGCATGCCGCAACGCCCTTCCCAGCCGCACAGGTCGCTGACCACCTTGTGCAGGAACAGGTTGGGCAGGCGCAGCCACTCGTCCCAGTGTTCGATGGCATAGAAGTCTTCAGGGCGGCGCACGCCCCAGTACAGATGCACCGGGTGCTTGAAGCCCTGCGCGCGGCAGTGCTCGACCAGGCTGTGCATCTGGCCCATGCCAGTGCCCGCGGCAATCAGCACCAGCGGCCCGTCCGGCAGCTCGGCCAGGTGGGTGTCGCCGAACGGCATCTCGATACGCGCCAGGCGATCACGCTGCAACTGCGCCAGCAATTGCCGGGCGCTGTCTTCGCGGCCCAGCACGTGCAGCTCGAGGTCACGCCCGGCATGCGGCGCCGAGGCCAGCGAGAACGCCGCCTGCTTGCCACCTTCGCGCTCGATCATCAGGTACTGCCCGGCGTGGTAGCGCGGCGGCTTGCCAGCCGGCGCGCGCAGGCGCACGCGCCAGACGTCGCCACCGACCTCGACGCACTCACTGACCGTGCATGCCAGCTTGCGCACTGGCAGCTCGCCCAGGGCGAGCACACCATCCCAGAGCAACACGCAATCCTCCAGCGGTTCGGCGATGCAGGTGAACAACTCGCCATGGTCGCGGACTTCGCCGTCCTGGCGCACCCTGCCTTCGACCAACAACGCGGCGCAGACATGGCAATTGCCATTGCGGCAGCTGTTCGGGCAGTCATAGCCCAGCCGCCGCGCACCATCCAGGATCCGTTCCCCGGGTTCGAGCGCCAGCACCGCCCCGGACGGTTGCAACGTTACCTGCATCAATCTATTCCCAACTGATCCCACAGCTCATCGATACGGCGGGTGACGGCCTCGTCCTTGACGATGACCCGGCCCCATTCGCGTGTAGTCTCGCCCGGCCACTTGTGCGTGGCATCCAGGCCCATCTTCGACCCCAGGCCCGATACCGGCGACGCGAAGTCCAGGTAGTCGATCGGCGTGTTGTCGATCATCACCGTATCACGCTTGGGGTCCATGCGCGTGGTGATGGCCCAGATCACGTCGTTCCAGTCGCGGGCGTTGATGTCGTCGTCGGTGACGATAACGAACTTGGTGTACATGAACTGTCGCAGGAACGACCACACACCCAGCATCACGCGCTTGGCGTGGCCCGGGTACTGCTTTTTCATGGTCACCACCGCCATGCGGTACGAGCAGCCTTCCGGCGGCAGGTAGAAATCGACGATTTCCGGGAACTGCTTCTGCAGGATCGGCACGAACACTTCGTTCAGCGCCACGCCGAGGATCGCCGGCTCATCCGGCGGACGGCCGGTGTAGGTGCTGTGGTAGATCGGTTTTTGCCGGTGGGTGATGCGCTCGACGGTGAACACCGGGAAGCTGTCGACTTCGTTGTAGTAGCCGGTGTGGTCGCCGTAAGGGCCTTCCGGGGCCATTTCGCCTGGGTGGATCACGCCTTCGAGGATGATCTCGGCGGTGGCCGGCACCTGCAGGTTGCTGCCGCGGCACTTGACCAGCTCGGTGCGGTTGCCGCGCAGCAGGCCGGCGAAGGCGTACTCGGAGAGGGTGTCCGGCACCGGGGTCACGGCGCCGAGGATGGTGGCCGGGTCGGCACCCAGGGCTACCGCGACCGGGAACGGCTGGCCCGGGTTTTTCTCGCACCATTCACGGTAGTCCAGCGCACCGCCACGGTGGCTCAGCCAGCGCATGATCACCTTGTTGCGGCCGATCACCTGCTGGCGGTAGATGCCCAGGTTCTGCCGGTCCTTGTTCGGGCCGCGGGTGACGGTGAGGCCCCAGGTGATCAGCGGCGCCACGTCGCCCGGCCAGCAATGCTGGATCGGCAGCGCGCCAAGGTCGACGTCGTCGCCCTCGATCACCACTTCCTGGCACACCGCGTCCTTGACCACCTTCGGTGCCATGGATACGACTTTCTTGAAGATCGGCAGCTTGGACCAGGCGTCCTTCAGGCCTTTGGGCGGCTCAGGCTCCTTGAGGAAGGCCAGCAGCTTGCCGATCTCGCGCAGTTCGTCGACCGACTCGGCGCCCATGCCCATGGCCACGCGCTCCGGCGTGCCGAACAGGTTGCCGAGCACCGGGATGTCGAAGCCAGTAGGCTTTTCGAACAGCAACGCCGGGCCCTTGGCGCGCAGGGTGCGGTCGCAGACCTCGGTCATTTCCAGGACAGGGGAAATCGGAACCTGGATGCGCTTGAGTTCACCGCGCTGCTCCAGGCCACGGATGAAGTCGCGCAAATCGCGATACTGCATGCATGAGCCTCGTGTTGGCCGTATCGGTCGGGGTGCAGAGTGTAGCGCCGTTCGGGATCTGTTTGGGGGCAAAAATGGATTGGGGCCGCTTTGCGGCCCATCGCGAGCAAGGCTCGCTCCTACAGGATCTAGCCGCAGGAGCGAGCCTTGCTCGCGATGGGCTGCAAAGCAGCCCCAATCAGTGTCGGCTGAAAACGCTTACTTGCGCTTCATCGACAGGAAGAACTCGTCGTTGGTCTTGGTCTGCTTGAGCTTGTCGACCAGGAACTCGATGGCGGCGATCTCGTCCATCGGGTGCAGCAGCTTGCGCAGGATCCACATGCGCTGCAGTTCGTCGTCGGCGGTCAGCAGCTCTTCGCGGCGGGTGCCGGAGCGGTTGATGTTGATGGCCGGGAACACGCGCTTTTCGGCGATGCGACGGTCCAGGGGCAGCTCCATGTTGCCGGTACCCTTGAACTCTTCGTAGATCACTTCGTCCATCTTCGAGCCGGTTTCGACCAGCGCGGTGGCGATGATGGTCAGCGAGCCGCCTTCCTCGATGTTACGCGCGGCGCCGAAGAAGCGCTTCGGCTTCTCCAGGGCGTGGGCGTCGACACCACCGGTCAGCACCTTGCCGGAGCTCGGGATCACGGTGTTGTAGGCACGCGCCAGACGGGTGATGGAGTCCAGCAGGATGACCACGTCCTTCTTGTGCTCGACCAGGCGCTTGGCCTTCTCGATGACCATTTCGGCAACCTGCACGTGGCGGGTCGGCGGCTCGTCGAAGGTCGAGGCAACCACTTCGCCGCGCACGGTGCGCTGCATTTCGGTCACTTCTTCCGGGCGCTCGTCGATCAGCAGGACGATCAGGTGGCACTCGGGGTTGTTACGGGTGATGTTCGCCGCGATGTTCTGCAGCATGATCGTCTTGCCGGCTTTCGGCGGTGCGACGATCAGGCCACGCTGGCCTTTGCCGATCGGGGCGCACAGGTCGATGACGCGGCCGGTCAGGTCTTCGGTGGAACCGTTGCCGGCTTCCATCTTCAGGCGCTTGTTGGGGAACAGCGGCGTCAGGTTTTCGAACAGGATCTTGTTCTTCGCGTTTTCCGGACGGTCGAAGTTGATGGTGTCGACCTTCAGCAGCGCGAAGTAACGCTCCCCTTCCTTCGGCGGGCGGATCTTGCCGACGATGGTGTCGCCGGTGCGCAGGTTGAAACGGCGGATCTGGCTTGGCGAGACGTAGATGTCATCGGGGCCTGCCAGGTAGGACGCATCAGCCGAACGCAGGAAACCGAAACCATCCTGGAGAATCTCCAGCACGCCGTCACCCGAGATCTCTTCACCGCTTTTCGCGTGCTTTTTCAGCAGGGCGAAAATCACGTCCTGTTTGCGCGAACGGGCCATGTTTTCGATGCCCATCTGTTCGGCCATTTCCAAAAGATCGGTAATCGGCTTTTGCTTGAGTTCTGTGAGGTTCATAAGGGGAGTGACGTAATCATGTAAGAAGGGAGAATTAAGCGTTGGCTTAATGAGGCCGCGCCGCTAGATGGCGACAGGATCGCGTACTGATTCGAATTAGGGATGCTTCGGCGACGGCGTGCAGAGGGCACTGGAGAAGCAGTGCGAGGCCGAATGTAACACTTGCTTTTTTCTGCGTCTAGTGCTCTGAAAAAGAAAAAACCCCGCATTTGCGGGGTTTTTTGCTTCACATCACAGGTGGGCGTCGAGGAACGCGGCCAGCTGCGATTTGGACAGGGCGCCAACCTTGGTGGCTTCGACGTTGCCGTTCTTGAACAGCATCAGGGTCGGGATACCACGCACGCCGTGCTTGGCTGGGGTCTCGGAGTTTTCGTCGATGTTCAGCTTGGCGATGGTCAGTTTGCCGTCGTAGGTGGCGGCGATGTCGTCCAGAACCGGAGCGATCATCTTGCATGGACCGCACCATTCAGCCCAGTAGTCGACCAGCACCGGGCCTTGAGCCTGCAGGACTTCGGCTTCGAAGGTGGCGTCGGTGACGTGTTTGATCAGATCGCTGCTCATGGATATCTCCAGGGTCGTAAGCAAAAAAACGTGGCCCATGATAGCCGCACCCAGGCCCTACAGGAAGTCGCGGACGATTGAGTGTCACTATAGTTGTGCAAGACGCCGCGAATCGAAACTGTCACACAAGTGTCATAGCATCGAATGGCACATTGCCTTGCATCAAGGCCCGGTGTGGTGCGCGTTGGCGTCAGCCAAGGATCGTGGCACGATTGCCGGGTTACCGACCGAGAACACACAGAATGCCGCATACCTCCGCGAAGAACCTGTCCCTGATCGCCGCCATCGACCTGGGCTCCAACAGCTTCCACATGGTGGTGGCCAAGGCGCACCACACCGAGATCCGCATTCTCGAGCGCCTCGGCGAGAAGGTTCAGCTGGCCGCCGGCATCGACGAAGCGCGCATGCTCAGCGAAGAAGCCATGGAGCGAGGCCTGGACTGCCTCAAGCGTTTTGCCCAACTGATCAACGGCATGCCGGCAGGCGCCGTGCGCATCGTCGGCACCAACGCCCTGCGCGAAGCGCGCAACCGCAACGAATTCATCCAGCGCGCCGAAGCCATCCTCGGCCACCCGGTCGAGGTCATCTCCGGCCGTGAAGAGGCGCGCCTGATCTACCTCGGCGTGTCGCATACCCTGGCCGACACCCCGGGCAAGCGCCTGGTCGCCGACATCGGCGGCGGCAGCACCGAGTTCATCATCGGCCAGCGCTTCGAGCCGCTGCTGCGCGAGAGCCTGCAGATGGGCTGCGTGAGCTTCACCCAGCGCTACTTCCGCGACGGCAAGATCACCCCGGCGCGCTACGCCCAGGCCTACACCGCCGCGCGCCTGGAGTTGATGAGCATCGAAAACGGCCTGCACCGCCTGACCTGGGACGAGGCCATCGGCTCGTCCGGCACCATCCGCGCCATCGGCGCCGCGATCAAGGCCGGCGGCCTGGGCAACGGCGAGGTCAATGCCGAAGGCCTGGCCTGGGTCAAACGCAAGCTCTTCAAGCTCGGCGACGTCGACAAGATCGACTTCGATGGCGTCAAGCCGGACCGGCGCACCATCTTCCCGGCGGGCCTGGCGATTCTCGAGGCGATCTTCGACGCCCTGGAACTGCAGCGCATGGACCACTGCGACGGCGCCCTGCGTGAGGGCGTGCTGTTCGACCTGCTTGGCCGCCATCATCACGAAGACGTGCGCGAGCGCACCCTGAACTCGCTGATGGAGCGTTACCACGTCGACCAGGGCCAGGCTGCGCGGGTCGAGCGCAAGGCGCTGCACGCCTTCGACCAGGTGGCCGATGCGTGGGGGCTGAAAGATGGAAACTGGCGCGATCTTCTTGGCTGGGCGGCAAAGATTCACGAAATCGGGCTGGATATCGCCCACTACCACTACCACAAGCACGGCGCCTACCTGATCGAACACTCCGACCTGGCCGGTTTCTCGCGGGAGGAGCAGCAGATGATGGCCCTGCTGGTGCGTGGCCATCGCCGCAACATCCCCAAGGACAAGTTCTCGGAGTTCGGCGACGATGCCGTGCAGCTGATTCGCCTGTGCGTACTGCTGCGCTTCGCCATCCTGTTCCACCACATCCGTGGCACCCAGCAGATGCCGAAGGTGGAACTCAAGGCGGGTGAAGACAACCTCGACGTGGTGTTCCCTGATGGTTGGCTGGAACAGAACCAGCTGACCCAGGCCGACTTCGCCAACGAGGCGGAGTGGCTGGCCCGGGTCGGCTTCGTCCTCAGCGTACGTTGAGGACCGGGTTGCTCAGGCGCTCCAGCAGGGTCGCCTGGGCACTGCGCGGGTTCTGGTTGCCGGTCGGCGAGCTGCGCACGTAGCGGCCGTCAGGCTGCAGGGTCCAGGCGTGGGTGTTGTCGGTCAGGTAACCCTCGAGCTCCTTCTTCACCCGCAGCAGCAGCTTCTTGCCTTCCACCGGGAAGCAGGTCTCGACGCGCTTGTCGAGGTTGCGCTCCATCCAGTCGGCGCTCGACAGGTAGATCTGCTCATCCCCACCGTTGAGGAAGTAGAACACCCGCGTGTGCTCGAGGAAGCGGCCGATGATCGAGCGCACCTGAATGTTGTGCGACACCCCGGCAATGCCCGGGCGCAGGCAGCACATGCCACGCACCACCAGGTCGATCTTCACGCCCGACTGGCTGGCCTTGTACAGCGCCTTGATGACCTTGGCGTCGGTCAGCGAGTTGAACTTGGCGATGATGTGCGCGGGCTTGCCCTCCAGGGCGAACTGGGTTTCCCGGGCGATCATGTCGAGCATGCCCTTCTTCAGGGTGAACGGTGCATGCAGCAGCTTCTTCATGCGCAGGGTCTTGCCCATGCCGATCAGCTGGCTGAACAGCTTGCCGACGTCCTCGGTGAGGGCGTCGTCGGAAGTCAGCAGGCTGTAGTCGGTGTACAGGCGGGCGTTGCCGGCGTGGTAGTTGCCGGTGCCCAGGTGCGCGTAGCGGACGATCTCGCCCTGCTCGCGACGCAGGATCAGCATCATCTTGGCGTGGGTCTTGAAGCCGACCACACCGTAGATCACCACCGCGCCGGCGGCCTGCAGGCGGCTGGCCATCTGCAGGTTGGACTCTTCGTCGAAGCGCGCGCGCAGCTCGATCACCGCAGTGACCTCCTTGCCGTTACGCGCCGCGTCCACCAGGGCGTCGACGATCTCCGAGTTGGCGCCCGAGCGGTACAGGGTCTGGCGCACGGCAAGCACGTGCGGGTCCTTGGCGGCCTGGCGCAGCAGGTCGATCACCGGGGTGAAGGACTCGAACGGGTGCATCAGCAGGATGTCCTGCTTGCCGATCACGCTGAAGATGTTGTCGGCGTTCTGCAGCAGCTTGGGGATGGCCGGGGTGAACGGCGTGTACTGCAGCTCCGGGTGGCTGTCCAGGCCGGTGATGCTGAACAGGCGGGTCAGGTTGACCGGGCCGTTGACCTGGTACAGCTCGCTCTCGCTCAGGCTGAACTGCTTGAGCAGGTAGTCGGACAGGTGTTTCGGGCAGGTATCGGCCACTTCCAGGCGCACGGCGTCGCCGTAGCGGCGCGAGAACAGCTCGCCGCGCAGGGCGCGGGCGAGGTCGTCGACCTCTTCGGAATCCAGCGCCAGGTCGGCGTTGCGGGTCAGGCGGAACTGGTAGCAGCCCTTGACCTTCATGCCCTGGAACAGGTCGTCGGCATGGGCGTGGATCATCGACGACAGGAACACGTAGTTGTCGCCCGGGCCGCCGACGTCTTCCGGCACCCGAATGACGCGCGGCAACAGGCGCGGCGCCGGGATGATCGCCAGGCCCGAATCGCGGCCGAAGGCGTCGACACCTTCGAGCTCGACGATGAAGTTCAGGCTTTTGTTCACCAGCAACGGGAACGGGTGGGTCGGGTCGAGGCCGATCGGGGTGATGATCGGCGCGATCTCGTCGCGGAAGAAGCGGCGCACCCAGGTCTTGAGCTTCGGCGTCCAGTAGCGACGGCGGATGAAGCGAATGGCGTGCTTTTCCAGCTCCGGCAGCAGCACGTCGTTGAGGATCGCGTACTGGCGATCCACTTCGATGTGCACCAGCTCGCTGATGCGTGCCAACGCCTGGTGCGGCTGCAGGCCGTCGGCGCCGGCCAGCTCGCGGGCGAAGTTGATCTGCTTCTTCAGGCCAGCGACGCGGATCTCGAAGAACTCGTCGAGGTTGCTGGAGAAGATCAGCAGGAATTTCAGGCGCTCGAGCAGCGGGTACGATTCGTCCAGCGCCTGCTCCAGCACGCGGATGTTGAATTGCAGCTGCGAAAGTTCGCGATGAATGTACAGGCTGCTGTCGTCCAGGCTGATCGCGGCGATCGCCGGCGACGGCACAGGCGTCGGGGCGGCGGTCTCTACCACCGGTTCCGCTGCCTCGGGCAGGTCCGGCGGGGTTTCCACCAGCTCTTCGGGGATGGCCTGGGCATCCTTGATCGCGACAGGGGTTAGCACTTCATTATTCATCTGACGTTCCTGAGGACGTTAACGCCCTATGATCAATTGAGCGGCAAGATAAGCGCCCATTATGACGCCTGTGTTACAGCTTCAGGCAAGCTGCGACTGAAGGCCGCCGGTATTGTCCGTGTAGGAATTGTTCACGTCGAGACACATTTGGACACTTTCACGAATGCGCGCGAAGGGGTAGGCTGCGCGTTCATTTCGCCAGCACCTCAGAAAATGCTCCAACAATTCCTGCAGGATTTCGGCTACTTCGCCCTCTTTCTAGGCACCTTCTTCGAAGGCGAGACCATCCTGGTACTTGCGGGCTTTCTTGCGTTCCGCGAATACATGGACATCAAGCTGGTGGTCCTGGTGGCCTTCTGTGGCAGCTACGCCGGCGACCAGCTGTGGTACTTCATGGGCCGCCGCCACGGGCGCAAGATCCTCGCCCGCAAACCGCGCTGGCAGGCCATGGGCGACCGGGCACTGGAACACATCCGCCGCCATCCGGACATCTGGGTACTGAGCTTCCGCTTCGTCTACGGCCTGCGCACGGTGATGCCGGTGGCCATCGGCCTGTCCGGCTACCCGCCGCGCCGCTACCTGCTGCTCAACGGCATTGGCGCTGCAGTCTGGGCGCTGGCCCTGGGCCTGGCCGCCTATCACTTCGGCGCCATCCTCCAGGGCATGCTGGGCAGCATCAAGAAGTACGAGCTATGGGTGCTCGGCGGCCTGCTGCTGCTGGGCGTGCTGCTCTGGCTGCGCCGGCGCTTCCGCACCGTTCGCGCCGAGCGCCGCGCGGCGGCAGAAGAACAGACCGCCAGCGCTGAGCCCCAGGTAAACGCCGAGAAGCAGCCAGAACACGGGCACGACCAACGCTAAGCCCAGGGTGCCGGCCAGGTACAGCGCCGGCACCAGCGACAGCAGCCGCGCCGCCTCCAGGCGCACTGCCCACGGCCGGTTTTCCAGGGCCGCCCCCAGCACGAACAAGCCGAACGCCATCAACGTCCAGCCCAGCACCAGGGCGCTGGCAGGCACGCGCTCGGCCACATCCATCAGGTAACTGCCCAAGGCGATGTAGACGACAAACTGCAGCGCCACGTACACCTGCCAGCTTCGCCCCAAGGCAACCTCGAACTTGCGGAACGCCGCCAGGTCCTGCTTCGCCTGTGGATAACCCGCCGTGACATCCGCCGGGCGCCAGCCGGTGGGCATGAACCAGAGGCGCAGCTTGTCCTGCCAGCGGCGGGTACGGCGGGCGTCGTGCCACAGCTGGGCGTAGAACTGCAGGTTGGCCCACAGCGGGTTCCAGCTGGCCAGCGGCGTGGTCACGCCGAACACCACGGGCTCGTCCGGATCTTCTTCCTTGAACGTGCCGAACAGGCGGTCCCAGAAGATGAACACACCGCCGTAGTTGCGATCCAAGTAGGCAGGATTCTGCGCATGGTGGACGCGATGGTTGGACGGCGTGATCAGCACCCACTCGAGCCAGCCCAGCTTGGGGATGTGTCGGGTGTGCACCCAGAACTGGTACAGCAGGTTCAGCGACGCCACGGTGAGGAACACCAGCGGCGGTACGCCCAGCAGCGCCAGCGGCAGGTAGAAGATCCACGAAAAGAGGAAGCCGCTGCTGGTCTGGCGCAGGGCCGTGGTGAGGTTGTACTCCTCGCTCTGGTGGTGCACCGAATGGGCCGCCCACAGCACGTTGCGCTCATGACCCATGCGGTGCAGCCAGTAGTAGCAGAGGTCGTACAGCACGAAGGCCAGCAGCCACACCCACATGGCATCCTGTGGCAGGCGCAGCAGCGCCAGGTGCTCCCAGGCCAGGGCGTAGCTCAGCAGCCCTGCCCCTTTGGTCAGCAGGCCGGTGCTGGTGGACAACGCCCCGGTGCTGAGGCTGTTGATCGAATCGGCCAGGGTGAAATTGCGCTGGCCACGCACGCGGTCGGCGACCAGCTCCAGCGCAATCAGCACGAAGAAGAACGGCACGGCCAGCAGAATCAGGTCCATGGGCAACGCTCGCGAGGGTTATCCACAGAGATTAGGATGCGCCCGCGGCAATCCCTATGGCTACATCTGCCAAACTAGAGGACATTTAGCGCCTCGAAGAGGGAGTAATGAGCATGACCAAGAAAGTCGCGGTGATTCTTTCCGGCTGTGGCGTCTACGACGGCGCCGAAATCCACGAAAGCGTGATCACCCTGCTGCGCCTCGACCAGCGCGGCGCCCAGGTGCAGTGCTTTGCACCGAACATCGCACAGCTTCACGTGATCGATCACCTCACCGGCCAGGAGATGCCCGAGTCGCGCAATGTGCTGACCGAGTCGGCGCGCATTGCCCGCGGCGAGGTGAAGGACATCCGCGAAGCCAAGGCCGAGGATTTCGACGCGCTGATCGTGCCCGGTGGTTTCGGTGCTGCGAAGAACCTGTCCAACTTTGCCGTGGAAGGCAGTGAGTGCACCGTCAACCCGGATGTACTGGCGTTGGCCGAAGCCTTTGCCGAAGCCTGCAAACCGGTCGGTCTGATCTGCATCTCGCCGGCGCTGGCGGCGAAGATCTACGGCCCGGGCGTGGTCTGCACCATCGGCACTGACGCCGGCACTGCGGCGGCGGTGGAGAAGATGGGCGGCAAGCACGAACAATGCGATGTGCACGACATCGTCGAAGACCCCCAGCGCAAGCTGGTGACTACCCCGGCCTACATGGTCGCCACCTCGATCAGCGAAGCGGCCAGTGGCATCTACAAGCTGGTCGACCGGGTGCTGGAGCTGACCCACGCAGGGGACTGATCAGCCCTTGCTCAGGCGGGTGAGGATGCGGTCCAGGGCATTGGCGAACGCCTGCTTCTCACGCTCGCCATAAGGCGCCTGGCCGCCGCCGACCTGGCCCTGCTCGCGCAACTCGGTGAACAGGTTGCGCACCGCCAGGCGCTCGCCCATGTTGCGTTCGTCGAACTCGCGGCCACGCGGGTCCAAGGCCGCCACGCCCTTCTTGATCAGGCGGTCGGCCAGCGGCACATCGCTGCAGATCACCAGCTCGCCCGGCACGGCGTGCTCGACCAGGTAGTCGTCGGCCGCGTCCATGCCGCTGGGCACCACGATCAGCCGGACGATGGCGAAGGCCGGCTTGGCCACGGCCTGGCCGGCCACCATCACCACCTCGAGCTGGCGCTTGAGGGCGAATTTTACGATCAGGTCCTTGGCTGCCTTGGGGCAGGCGTCGGCGTCGATCCAGATGCGCATATCAGTAAATCTCTATTTCCTGCACTGGCCTCTTCGCGGGTAAACCCGCTCCCACAGGTACCGCACAGTCTTCAGACTCTGTGCAATTCCTGTGGGAGCGGGTTCACCCGCGAAGAGGCCAGTGGCATCAATACTTAAACGGCAGCCCGACGTTTCTCGGCCAGGCGACTACGGCCATACAACACCAGAATCGCCAGCAACGCCACCGCCTGGGCACTCAGCGAGTACATATCGGGGTGAATCCCCAGCCAGTCGAACTCGAAGAACGCCACCGGCCGCGTACCCAGCACGCCCGCTTCCTGCAGCGCCTTCACGCCATGCCCGGCGAACACCACCGACAGCGCGCACAGCAGCCCGGCATTGATGCTGAAGAACAGCGACAGCGGCAGCTTGGCCGAACCCCGCAGGATCACCCAGGCCAGCCCCACCAGCAGCACCAGCGCCGTGGCGCCGCCGGCCAGCACGGCCTGGTGCCCGGCAGGGCCGGCCTGCAGCCAGAGGGTTTCGTAGAACAGGATCACCTCGAACAGTTCGCGGTAAACCGAAAAGAACGCCAGCATGGCAAAGCCGAAGCGCCCGCCGCCACTGACCAGGCTGCTCTTGATGTAGTCCTGCCAGGCGGCGGCATGCCGGCGGTCGTGCATCCACACGCCCAGCCACAGCACCATCACCGCGGCAAACAGTGCCGTGCAACCTTCGAGCAGCTCGCGCTGGGCACCGCCCACGTCGATCACATAGGCCGCCAGGGCCCAGGTAGCGAAGCCGGCAAGCAGCGCCAGGCCCCAGCCGATGTTGACGCTGCGCACCGCCGACTGCTGGCCGGTGTTGCGCAGGAAGGCCAGGATCGCGGCCAGCACCAGGATTGCCTCAAGGCCCTCGCGCAGCAGGATCAGCAGGCCGGAAATGTAGCTCAGCGACCAGCTCAGGCCATCGCTGCCCAGCAGCTTGGCGGCCTGGTCGAGCTTGCTTTTCGCCTCGGCCAGACGCTGCTCGGCCTGGGCCACGGGCAAACCATCCTGCAGCGACTGACGGTAGGCCATCAGGGCCTTCTCGGTGCTCTTGCGCGCCTCGGCATCGATGTTGTCCAGGGAGCTTTCGACCAGTTCGAAGCCTTCCAGGTAGGCCGCCACCGACAGGTCGTAGGCCTGGTCGTGGTCGCCAGCGCGGTAGGCCGCCAGGCTCTTGTCCAGGGTGCTGGCGGTGTAGTCGAGCAGTTGCGCCGGGCCGCGCTTGACCTGCGGCGGCTGGGCACGCTGGGCGCGGAACGCCTCGACCGCGCCAGCGCCTTCATTGGCGGCGACTTCGGCCGGGGTCTGGCGGGCCAGGTCGGCGATGTTCCAGGTCTTTTCAGCTTTGCCGGCTTCGGGCTTGGCGGTGAAACTGGCGATGTAGGCCGCCACGTCCCAACGCTGACGGTCGTCCAGTTGGTCGGCGAACGACGGCATCTCGGTGCCGTCGATGCCCAGGGCCAGGGTGTTGTAGAGGTCGAACAGGCTCAACTGGTCCAGGCGCGCGACGTCGCGCAGGTTGGCCGGTGCAGGCTCCAGGCCAACGCCCGCCGGCCCGTCCCCGGCGCCGGTATCACCGTGGCAGATCGAGCAGTTCTGTGCATACAGCGCGGCGCCACGGGCCGGGTCCGGGGTAATCACCGGCGCCTGGCTGACCTCGTAGGCCACTGCCAGGCGCGCGCCCAGCTGACGGGCCTGCCTGGCCACGGCAGCGCCGTCCTGGCGCTGGTCGATGGCCTGGCGCAGCGCCTGCACGCCCTGCTCCAGCCCGGGTTGCTCAGCGTTGCTCGGCAAGCCTTTGACCAGGTCGGCCAGCACGCTGCTGAATTCCTGCTGTTCACGGTACTCCCCAGCGTCGAGCACCTTGCCGTCGCGCACGGTCGGGGGATAGTCGGCGCCAATGTAGTCCAGCAAGTGCAGGGCCTTGGTGGCCTCGGCAGGCGCTTCGGCCTGGGCCAGGGTACTGCACAGCACCAGCACCGGGCCGAGCAGAACAGCCGGCAACCAGGCGAGCAGACGGGAACGGGTTTTCATGGCCAGTCTCGGAGGGAATGCGAAAGAGAACATTGTTCACTTCCACTTTGCTTCCCTCAAGGGCTGGCCGGCGATTTCATGAAAAATCCTGTGACAAATCTGATGTCTGGCAGCGCCCCGCCTTCAGACCAGCGATAACATTTCAGGCCAGCCCGCTGCAGGCTGGCAGCCACATTACGCTGCCTTCACATGCACCGTGAAATCGACTTCCAAGCCCGCATTGGCCAACAGGTTCACCAGAGCATCCAGTGAAAATTTATCAATCTTGCCGTTGAGCAATTCGCTCAATCGCGGCTGCGTCACATGCAGTCGCCTTGCCGCTTCCTTCTGAGGAAGATCCCAGGCCCGCACGGCCTTGGTCAGTTCGCGCATCAGCTTGGAACGCAGGCGAAGGTTCTCAGCTTGTTCAGGCGAATCAACCAATGCATCCCAAACCGAAGTAGAGCGCTCGTTTGCCATTGTTAATCCTCTGTCTTCAACCCAGCGACTTGAACCGGGCTCTCGCCACGTCGATGTCGCGTTTTTCAGTCTTGTCGGTGGTCTTGCGAAACGCGTGCAGGACATAGATGGCTTCAGGACGGCTCACCACATACAACACGCGAAAAGCACCGTCTTTGCATCTGATGCGTATCTCCCGCACGCCCTGCCCCACCGCTTCCATCGGCTTCCAATCGGCAGGTTCCTCACCTGCCTGGATCAAATCCAGCTGATAACCGGCTCGCTGCCTGGCTACTGTTGGAAAGCCGCGTAAATCCTCCTTGCTGCTACCCACCCACTCAATGGGTTTCTCATCTTCCCGCATACCGCATGCCCCTTCGCCATGGATCCAGACGCTCGATGTGCTCGCAATGAATGACTCTCCCTTTCCTGGGCATTGAATCGCGCGGCGCTATCCGTCTGTCTCCCATGGCCAGTTGCAGATGGCAGGAAGAAACAGGCTCAAAATATATCGATATCGATATAAATTCAAGTGCGGGACGTTGCTGTCATGGCATCGTTTACCGCGTAGAGAATGCACTGAGAAAATGGATTGCGGGGGGATCAATGGCCTGGAAGAGTTACCCGAGAACAGTATTCCGGGAAGGTTTTTCAGCCAAGCCAGCTGCTTCCGACTGGTTGCGTAGGATAGATCGGTCGATGGCACGGGCTTCGCCCATTATCGAAGACAAGCCCGCTGCCCGTGCCCTACCTAGTCACTGCTTGGCGTTGCCCTTCCACCCCCCACCCAACGCCAGGAACACGCCAATCTGCCCCATCGCCACCTGGCTGTTCGCCGCAGCCAGTTGCGAGCGCATGTCGGTGTAGGTGCGGGTCGCCTGCAGGTCCGCCAGGAACGAGGCACGCCCCGCCTGGTAGTAGCGGTGCGTCTGGTCCGCGGCTTCCTTGGCCGACTGCTCCGCCTCGGCCAAGGCATCACGCCGGTCCAGCAAGGCGCTGTATTGAGCCAGGCGGGTCTGGGTCTCGCGAATGGCGTTCAGCACCACGCCGTCGAAGTGCGCCAGGGCGGCCTGGGTCGAGGCTTCGGCCATGCGGATGCGCGCGCGGGTGCCGTTGGTCGGGATGCTCCAGCTGATCTGCGGGCCGAAGCCCCAGCGGTTGGTGGTCGGATCGCCCATGTCCTTGAGGAAGCCGATGGTGCCGACCTGGGCGCCAAAACTGATGTCCGGGTACAGCGCACCGGTGGCCACGCCGATTTCGGCGGTGGCCGCCGCCAGCTGGCGTTCGGCCTGGCGCACGTCGGGGCGGCGCTTGAGCAAGGCGGCGCCATCACCGACCGGCACCAGCTGCTTCAGCTGCGGCAGCTCGGCGCAATCGGCGGTGCCGGCGGGCAGGTTATCCACAGGTTTGGCCAGCAGTGCCGCCAGGGTGTACAGGCCAACCTCGCGTTCGGCCTGGAAGCGCGGCAGTTCGGCACGCAACGACTTGAACTGGGTCTGCGAGCGGGTGACCTGGGTTTCATCACCGCGGCCGGCATCGCGCAGGCGCTGGTTGAGCTGCACGCTCTGCTGCTGCAGGTCGAGCGACTCGCGGGCGATATGGTATTCCTCGTTGGCCGAGCATACCTGGGTGTACGCCTTGACCACGTCGGCCACCAGGGTGATGCGCGCGGTGTCGGCGGCGGCTTGCACGGCGTCGGCATTGGCCTTGGCAGCCTCGGTGCCGCGTTTGAAGGTGCCCCACAGGTCGAACTGGTACGAGGCGCTGATGATCGCGTCGCCGACATTGGCCACCGGTACCTTCTCGGCCAGCAGGAAGGCCTGGCCGGACTCCTGCAGGCGCTGGGCGCCGGCCTTGATGCCGCCGTTGAAGCCACCCTGGGACTCGGCCACTTCGACCTGGGCACGGGCCTTGGCGATATTGGCCGCGGCCACGCGCAGCTCGGTGTTGGCACCCAGCGCCTGGCGCACCAGTTCGTTGAGGCGTCGATCCTGGTACAGCTGCCACCAGTCCTCGGGCACCGGCGCCGACACCACGCTGTCGGCGTCCTGGCGCAGCGGGCCGTTGAGGTCGCTGCGTTGCACCGCCGCGTCCTTGGGCACCTCGTAGTCGGGGCCGACCATCATGCAGGCCCCAAGCGACAGGCAGAACCCCGCCAGGATCAGCTGTTTCATGGGCGCTGGCCCTCAAGGATCGAAACCGTCGCGGTGCGCCCCGCGATCATGCGGAAGTCTTGCGGTACTTCGTCGAAGGCGATGCGCACCGGGATACGCTGGGCCAGGCGCACCCAGCTGAACGCCGGGTTGACGTTGGGCAGCAGGTTGGCGCCGCTGCTGCGGTCGCGGTCTTCGATACCGGCGGCAAAGCTCTGCACGTGGCCGCGCAGGCGGGTGTTGTCGCCCATCACGCGGATGTCCACGGCGTCGCCGAGGTGGATGCCACCGAGCTTGGTCTCTTCGAAGTAGCCGTCGACGTGGTACGACGCGCTGTCGACCACCGACAGCACCGGGCGACCGGCGGTGACGAATTCATGGTCGCGCGGGGCGCGGTCGTTGAGGTAGCCATCCACCGGGCTGCGCACCACGGAGCGGTCGAGGTTGAGCTGGGCGGCGTCGACCTGCACCTGGGCCTCGCTGACCGCCGAACGGGCACGGGCCTCGCGGGACTGGCTCTCTTCGAGCTGCTCGGCCGCCACCAGGTTGCCCAGCTTGCGGTTGCGCTGCGCCTCGCGAGACGCCTGGGCCAGGGTTTCCTGGCGCTCGCCGAGGGTCGCCTTGGCCTGGCGCAGGGCCAGGGTGAAGCGGTCCTGGTCGATGGTGAACAACACGTCACCGCGCTTGACGGTCTGGTTGTCGCGCACCTCGACCTTCTGGATCAGGCCGGACACGTCGGGGGCGACCTGGATCACGTCGGCGCGAATGTGGCCGTCGCGGGTCCAGGGGGCGAACATGTAGTACACCACCATCTGCCACACGAGCACGGCGGCGAAGGTCACTACCAGCAAGGTCAGGACCACACGGCCCAAGGTCAGCAAAGGTTTTTTCATGGCAGCATCAGGCTTCGGCAAAAGTGGTCGACCGCGCCCAGCAGCACGGCATACAGGGCAACGTTGAACAGCGCCCGGTGCCAGACCAGGCGGTAGAAATGCAGGCGCACCAGCACCGCGTGCACCCCCAGGAACAGCAGGTAGGTGCCAAACATCATCACCAGCAGCGTGGGCAGGAACACCCCGCTGATATCCAGTTCACCGATCACAGGGGCGCTCCGTCGAGCCCGGGGGGCAGTTGCGGTTGTTCGGCAGGCTCGAGCATCACCTCGACACCCGGCAGCAGGGCCAGGCGCAGGCCCGCCAGGGCATGCAGCAGGTGGGTGCGGGCGTCGCCGCGTTCGTAGAGTTCATCCAGGTTCAGCGCCAGGCGCGCACGCTCCATGTTGCGCAGCAGCGCCGCCGGGGCGTGCAGGCGCTCGCCGGCGCGCAGGCAGGCAGCGTAGTGCGCGCCGACTTCCTCGATCACCGTGCCCAGGCGCTCGCGGGCCTGCTGCCCGGCGCGTGGCAGGTAGGCCAGCAGGTCCAGCAGGTTGAGGCCCACGCGCAGGTCGCGCAGCGCCACGCCGCTGTCCTGGCCGGTCTGCGACAGGCGCGGCAGGTGCTGCATCAGGCGGTCGAGCATCTGCACGCCGACCTGGCGGTGTTCGGCGAGAGTGGCCGGCTCGGTCATCTCGACGATGTCGCGCCAGAGGAAGCGGGTCATGCGCTTGGCCGCCAGCTCGACGCCGAACGGGCGCATCACCAGGGTCCAGATGAAGGCGAACAGCAAACCCGCCGGGCCCGCCAGGTTGGAGTTGAGGAAGGCCAGGAAGTCGGCGTCGTAGGCGCCCTGGATGCTGATGAAGGTCGAGGTGTTGACGATGGTCAGCAAGGTGCCCAGGTAGAAGCGCGGCTGCACGGTCAGGGTGCCGACGCAGATGAACGGGATCGCGAAGGCCAGCACCAGCATCGGGAAATCGTGCAGGTTGGGCAGCACCAGGAACAGGTACAGGCTGGAGAAGATCACCGACATCAGGGTCCAGAAGAAGAACCGGTAGATCTGCGGCGCCGGGTCGTCCATCGCGGCGAAGAAGCTGCACGACACGGCGGCGAGGATCACCGCGCTGGCGCCGTCGTTCCAGCCCAGGCCGATCCACAGGCCGCAGGCGACGACGATCGCCAGCACGGTGGAGACCACCGAATAGAGCATCAGGCCACGGTCGAAGAAGGCCGTCAGGCGGCCCAGCCGCCAGTGACGGTACACCGCGCGCCAGGGCTTGGCGTCGTCGCTGCGCAGGGCATGCTGCAGCGCGCAGCAGTCCTGCCACAGGTCGGCCCATTCGGTCAGGCGATAGAGGGCGTTGGACAGCAACAGCTCGGCACGCTGGTCGAGGGCGGCGGCGCCAGGCTGGAGGCGGTCGATCTGCGCGTGCAGGTCGGCCCAGCGGGCCACCGAGGCGCTGTCGGCGGTGCCCTCGAGCCATTCGCGAGCAGCCGCCAGCAGCGGCTGGATCTGGGCGAACTGGGCCGGGGCGCGGCCTTCGAGGGCGACCAGGGCATCGTCGAGGGCGTCGATCACCGGCAACAGGTGGATCATCCTGCCGCGCAGTTCGCGGGCGTTCCTCAAGGTGTGCGGGCCGGCGCCTTCGTGGCCGAGCTGGCCGATCATCAGTTCCAGCGAGTTGAAGGTGGCGACCATCGCCCCGCGCATGCCGCCGACCTGCTCGGCGTTGACCTCGCGGGCCAGGTAGGTGTCGCTGTAGCGGATCGCTTCGTTGAACCAGCTGCCGGTGGCGCCGACCACAACCGGGGCCAGACGGCGTGGCCAGAAGATGGCGCCGACCACTGCCGCGCAGACGATCCCCAGGCAGATCTCCTGCGCCCGGGAGGACGCCACGTCGAACACCGCCGTCGGGTTGTCGACCACCGCCAGGGCGATCATCGGCAAGGTGTAGCCGGCCAGCATCAGCACGTAGTTGTTGGCGGTGCGCAGGTTCAGCGAGAGGAACAGCAAGGTGCCGGTCCACAGGGCGATGGCGATGCTCAGCAGCAGCGGCGACTGCACCAGTGGCGGCACCAGGAATATCGCCCCGGCTGCACCCAGCAGCGTGCCCACGGCGCGGTACAGGGCCTTGGAGCTGGTCGGGGCGACGAACGGGCTGGAGACGATGTACACCGTGGCCATCGCCCAGTACGGCCGCGGCAGTTGCAGCAGCAGGGCGATGTACAGGGCGATCATCGAGGCGCCGAAGGTACGCACGCCGTAGAACCAGTCGCGGGCCGGCGGCACCGAGCTGAAGAAGCCGTTCATGCCACCCCGCCCGCGCTGCCCAGGCCGGCGGCTTCGAAGGCGCGGAGCACGCGCACGGCCGCTTCCAGGTCGGCTTCGGCGAGGCCTTGCAGCACCTCATGGCGCACGCGCACCAGTTCCACCTCGATGGCTTCGGCCAGGCGGCGGCCCTCGGCGGTCAGGCTCAGGGCCTTGGCGCGACGGTCCAGGGGGTCTTCGCTGCGGCAGACCAGGCCGGCCTTGCACAGCTGGTCGAGCAGGCGCACCAGCGACGGGCTTTCCAGGCCGGCAGCCTGGGCCACGGCCACCTGGTGCACGCCATCGCCCAGGCGCACGATCATCAGCAGCGGCGCAGCGCAGGCCTCGGAAATACCGTAGCTGGTCAGGGCGTTGTGGCAGATGCGCCGCCAATGGCGAGCCGCAACCACCATGCCGCTGCTGACTTGCAGGCGCAGGGAATCAATGGACATGAGGGGAACCAGGGATATTCATAGTTTGCTAACTATCAATATACGCCTGTGCCTCCCCCTGTCGTCAACCGGGGGCGACCGGGGGCTTTCATGAAATTTTTTTTTCCTGTGCCCGCGAAAAACCCAGCACAGCCTTCAAGGCTGGACCTGATCTTCCAGTTTCATGGCCAGTGCCAGGGTACTGCCCATCTGCACGGCCCGGTCACGCCAGTCCAGATAACGCGCACCATCGCGACGGCTGAAATGCACCGCCAGTTCCTCGGCGGCCTGCATCACCCCGGTGGCCGCCGCCAGCTCCAGCCAGTACAGGCCCGCCTTGATATCCGCCTCGACACACACCCCATGCAACAGCCGGTAACCCACCTCGAAGCGGCAGCGCGCTTCGCCCCGCTCGGCGCCACGCACGAACCATTCGTTGGCCTTGACCAGGTCCACCTGCCAGCCCAGTTCGGCATCGCACACTTCTTCCTCGTACAGGTCACCCAGGGCCGCCGCAGCATGCAGCATGCCGCGCTCGAACGCCTGCCGGTAGCACTCCGCCGCCTGCGCATAGGAGGTCTCGACGCCCTTGCCGAAGTAGTGCTGCTGGCCAAGATTGAACCAGGCCGAAGCACTACCTTGCAGCGCCGCCATGCGCAGCAGGTGACCAGCCAGCATGGTGTCGGCGCGCCAGTACTTGCCGTTGAGCCAGATCCAGCCCAGATCGTTGAGGGCCGCCACGTTGCCTGCCAGGGCCTGCTGGCGCAGGTCGGCATACACCGTTTGCAGGTCGGCCGCCTCGTCCAGGCGGCTGACCAGCAGCGCGCGCTGGCTGGGCAGGCCGACCCCGGCGAACAGGCGCTGGCGCCTGCCGGCAGGTGTCGGTGGGCAAATCACCTGCTCGGGCAGAAGGTGGGCGAGCAGCGAATGGATATTGCTGACAGCAGACATGTTCATCCTCATTGAACGACCCACAGGCCCGACCGCGGCTGTGATGAGGCGTGATTCTGCGCGACGTCACGTCAAAACCTGTCGCGAACGATTCGCGTCATGGCAACCAAATGCGGATTCCTTGATCTGAACGGGCCATGGCTAATTGCCATGACTCGATCCAGCCGCCATCCTGTTGCGGCAAGCCTAGACAAGGACGTTACCTTTTGCCGTTCGCCACCACCCGCGCCACCCTCAGCCGTCAATGGGCGCTGCTGCGCCAACTGCCCAGCCGCTCCCCCGGGGTCACCAGTGCCGAACTGGTGTGGCAGTTGCGTGACGTGGGTTTCAACGTGAGCAAACGCACGGTGGAGCGCGACCTCAACGAGTTGTCGTTGATCTTTGCGCTGGAGCGTAACGACAAGAGCATTCCGTTTGGCTGGCACTGGTCGGCCAATGCCCTGGGCGAGTTGCGCGGGCATTTCGACCTGCAGGGGTATTTGCGCGGTGAATCGCTGCAGCCGATGCAGGGTGACGGAGTGGAGGTGCAGGCGTGGGTCAGCGATCAGCTGGCGCGACAGCTGCGCGAGGCGCCGCTGAGCGCGGACATGCAGCTGACGGCGCTGGAGCAAGGGCACCGGTTGCGGGCGACGGTGGAGGATGGCTGGGCGCTGCGATTATGGGTACTGGGCCAGGGGGATGGGGTGGTGGTCGAGCAGCCGTTCGGGTTGCGTGACGAAATTGCCAGGACCTTGAGCAATGCGGCCGCGCAGTACCAGCTGTAGTCGCCTGTGCCGGCCTCTTCGCGGGTAAACCCGCTCCCACAGGTATTTCACAGGCCTTGAGGGTTGCGCAGTACCTGTGGGAGCGGGTTCACCCGCGAAAGGGCCGGCACAGGAGAACTACCGCTGCATGCCCCAGCGCCGCACGGTCAACCGCTCCAGGGTATTGAACACCAGCCCCTCGACCAGCAAGCCGATCAGGATCACCACTGCCAACCCTGCGAACACCTTGTCGGTGTACAGCTCGTTGCGGTTCTGGAAGATGTACCAGCCCAACCCGCCCTTGCCGCTGCTGGCACCGAACACCAGCTCGGCAGCGATCAGCGTGCGCCAGGCGAACGCCCAGCCGATCTTCAGCCCCGACAGGATCGAAGGCAGCGCCGCCGGCACCAGGATGTGCAGCACCAGCCGCAGCCCTTTCAGGCCATAGTTGCGCCCGGCCATGCGCAGGGTTTCCGACACGCCGAGGAATCCCGCATAGGTATTCAGCGCCAATGCCCACAGCACCGAATGCACCAGGACGAAGATCAGGCTGTTGTCGCCCAGCCCGAACCACAGCAACGCCAGTGGCAGCAGGGCGATCGCCGGCAGCGGGTTGAACATCGAGGTCAATGTGCCCAGCAGGTCGCGCCCCAACTGGGTGGAAACCGCCAGGCTGGTCAGGCCGAAGGCCAAGACGATGCCCAACAGGTAACCCTTGAGCAGGATCACCAGCGACACACCGACCTTGGCCGGCAGCTCTCCGGTGATCAGCCCATCCCACAGCGCCGCCGCAGTCTGCAGGAAGGTCGGCAGCAGCAGGTCGTTGCCCTGGTAGCGGGCGATGGCTTCCCACAAGGCGGCGATCACCACCAGGATCACCGTCTTGCGCAGCCAGCCGTGCTGCCACAGGCGCTGGGCCAGGGGCAGGTTGCGTTCGAGAGGCACACTGAGCAGCGGCTCCAGCTGCACCTCGTATTCCTGGCGTACAGGTGTAGGGGTCATGGCTGTAGCTCCTGTCAGTAGGCGATGCGGATATCGTTGAAGCCCAGGTCGCCAGCCGGCTCCGGCGCTTGCGCCTCGTCGAACAGCAGCCGGTGGATGCGCCGGGCGCTGGCCTGGAAGTCGGCGGCGCCGAGGCTGCCAAGGTCGTACTGGTGGCTGTGCACCTCCGCCCTCACCCTTCCCGGGTGCGGCGACAGCAGCAGGATGCGGTTGCCGACCACCAGCGCCTCCTCGATGGAGTGGGTGACGAACAGCAAGGTGAAGCGCACCTCTTCCCACAGCAGCAGCAGTTCTTCCTGCATCTTGCGCCGGGTCAGCGCGTCGAGCGCGGCGAACGGCTCGTCCATCAGCAGGATCTTCGGCTGCGTGGCCAGGGCCCGGGCGATCGCCACCCGCGCCTTCATGCCACCCGAGAGGGTGTGCGGGTAGGCATCGGCAAAGGCGGCCAGGCCGACCTTGTCGAGGTAATGCAGGGCCCGCTCCTCGGCCTCGGCACGCTTGAGCTGGCCCGACACCACCAGCGGAAACATGACGTTCTCTTTCACCGTCTTCCATGGCGGCAGCTGGTCGAACTCCTGGAACACCACGATGCGGTCAGGGCCGGGGCCTTTGACCGCCTGGCCCTGCAGCAGGATCTGCCCCTCCTGGGGGGTGATGAAGCCGGCCACGGCCTTGAGCAAGGTGGACTTGCCGCAGCCCGACGGGCCCAGCAAGACGAAACGGTCGGCGTGGTCGACTTCGAAGCTGACCTGGTGGGTGGCCCGCACCACGCGCTCGGCGGTGCGGTATTCGAGGCTCAGGTTGTCGACCTGGAGCAAGGGCGGTGTCGCGACACGGCTCAGGTTGCTGGCCGTGTGGCCTGGCAAAGGGGCGGTCATGGTCGGTCAGCTCCCCTGCAGCGGGCGTTGGTCCTGGAAGAAGTAGTCCTTCCACGATTCCGGCTTGTGCTTGATGGCGCCCACCCGGTAGAGGAAGTCGGCGAGCTTGTAGGTGTTCTTCGGCGTGACGGTGAACTCGTACTGCGGGTTGTCGATCAGCTTGATCAGCGCGTCACGATCGATCTTGGCCTTGGTCACACGTATGTAGGTGTCGGCCGCCGCTGCCTTGTCCTTCTGGGCGAAGTCCGCCGCTTCGGCCAGGGCATCGACGAAGGCCTTGTAGGTCTTGGGGTTGTCGTTGCGGAATTTCTCGGTGGCGAACAGCAGCGTCGGCGAGTTGGGGCCGAGCAGGTCGTAGCTGTTGAGCACCACGTGCACGTCCTTGTTGGCCAGCGCCTGGTCCTGGAACGGCGGGTTGGAGAAGTGCCCGTTGAGTTCGGTGCCGCCGGCCAGCAAGGCTGCGGTGGCGTCCGGGTGCGGCACGGCCAGGGTGTACTTGTCGAGGCGGTTGTATTCCTTGTCGCCCCACTGCTGGGCGGCGGCGTACTGCAGGAAGCGCGACTGCACGGAAACGCCAACGGCCGGCACCGCGATGCGGTCCTTGTCGGAAATGTCGGCGATGGTCTTCACGTTCGGGTTGCTGCTGACCAGGTAGTACGGGAAGTTGCCCAGCGAGGCCACGGCCTTGACGTTCTGCCGGCCCTTTGTGCGGTCCCACACGGTGAGCAGCGGGCCGACGCCGGCGCCGGCGATGTCCACCGAGCCGGACAGCAGCGCGTCGTTGATCGCCGCGCCGCCGGACAGCTGGGCCCAGTCGACTTCGATGTCGAGGCCTTCGGCCTTGCCGTGCTTCTCGATCAGGTGCTGGTCGCGCACCACGTTGAGCAGCAGGTAGACGATGCCGAACTGCTCGGCGATGCGGATCTTGCCTTCGGCGTGGGCCACGTTGGGCATCGCGAGGCTGCCGACTACCAGGCTGGCGCCCAGGCCGATGCTTGCCGCCAGGCGGCTGATGGAGTTGCGCATGATGAATTCCTCAGTCGTCAGAACGGGGCATCGCCCTGGATGGTGGTTCGGAACAGCTTGCGCCGCAGGTGCGCGGGGCAGCCGGCGGCCAGGTGGATCAGCGAGCGGTTGTCCCAGAACACCATGTCGTGGGGCTGCCACTGGTGGCGGTAGATGTTCTGTTCGAGCACGCTCAAGGCGTACAGCTGCTGCAGCACGTCGCGGCTTTCGTCTTCGGGCAGGCCGACGATGCGGGTGGTGAAGCCCTCGCTGACGAACAGCGCCTTGCGGCCGTTTTCCGGGTGGGTACGCACCACCGGGTGGATGACTTCCTTGACCTGGGCAAGCTGTTCGGCGGTGAGGGTGGGGCGCCAGTTGCCTTCGAACTTGGTCTCGGCGTAACGGGCGGTGTAGGAATGCGCTGCGCTGCGGTGTTCGACCACCTGGCGCAGGGCCTCGGGCACGGCGTCCCAGGCTTTGTGCATGTCGGCGAACAAGGTGTCGCCGCCTTCGCTGGGCAGCTCCTGGGCGTGCAGCATTGAGCCGAGGCTGGGGAGTTCCTTGTACGACAGGTCCGAATGCCAGAACTTGCCGGCATCGCCGAGGCCGACGTTCTGGCCGTTCTCGACGATGTTGGAGACGATCAGGATTTCGGGGTGGCCGGCCAGCAGGAATTGCTTGAGCACGTGGATCTGCAGTTCGCCGAAGCGGCGGCTGAAGTCGATCTGCTGCTGCGGGCTGATGCGCTGGTCGCGGAACACCAGCACATGGTGGTCGAGGTGGGCGCGATGGATACGGCTGAAATCCGTGGCGTTGACCGGTTTGGCCAGGTCGAGGCCGATGATCTCGGCGCCGACGGCACCGGAGAACGGGCGGATTTCGAAGGATTGCGGCTGGGCGCTGTCGATGGACGACAAGGCGTTCGAGGCGGCTGGCATGTGTCACTCCCACGCAGTGCGCGACTTCAATGGCGCGCAACGATCAGAAACGCACGGGGATTTCCCGTGTGGGTTCGAGTCGTGCGGCGCATCGATTGGTCGACGGGTACGCAGTGGTGTGACTATAAAGGCATAAGAGTAATAATTTAAATACCTTTAATGCATATCGATATGAGCGTCAGGCGCTCAGAGCAGACCGTGCTCCGCGTCTTCTTCGATCAGGTTGCTCAAGCCCCCCAGCGCCTTGCGCGCGGACGAACGATTGAGCAGTTTGGCCTGGGCGCCGGCCGGCAGGTCGGTGATGCTGAGCACACCCTTGGTGGTGAGCACGTCGATCAGGTCTTCCAGCACGCGGATCATGTCCAGGTCGCTTTGTTTAAGCTGGCGCAGGCTGTTTTCCACTACATCGTCGGAATACCAAACCTTGACCTCGGGATGGTCGGCGGTGAGGACTTCCGTATGCTCGGCGAAGGGGCTGGGCTCGACACGCAACAAGCGACCCTCGTGGTCACGTTGTACGTAGATCAGGGCGTTCTCCAGGCTCACGGTGGGCTCCTTATCAGGTGGTTGCGCAAGGGTGGGGCAGGCGAGTATGCGCCGCCCGCCAGTTGCAGGGAAGCGTCAGCAGATAAGGCCGAAAGGCATCGACAGCGGCAGTCGCCTGCCGCTGTCGATGCCAGCATCAGCTGTTGTGGTTGTCGATCTTGATCAGCGGGTCGGCGCCACCGATCAGCGAGCTGATCTGGGCGTTCGACCAGTTCACGCCCTGCATGGTGATGGTGGTGTCAACGTGGTTGGCACCATCGGTCACGTTCAGCTCACCTTTGCTGCTGACCTGCAGAACGGTCTCGCCATTGACGGTGGAGATCTTCAGGTAATCGGTGATGTTGCTGCCCTTCTCGCCCTGCAGCAGGTCGCTGAGGTCGAGGCGATCGCCTTCGGACGCCTTGAAGTCGGTGACCACATCGTTGCCGGTATGCCCCGCCTTCCAGATGAACAGGTCGGCGCCGCTGCCACCGGTGAGGGTGTCGTTGCCTTTGCCGCCCGTGATGGTGTCGTTGCCGGCACCGCCGAAGATGATGTCGTCGCCATCGGTGCCGAGCAGGGTGTCGTTGCCGCTGGTCCAGGCTGGGGTGTTCGACGCCGTGGCGCCTGGGCCGGACGCGGTCAGCGTGACGTACAGGTGTGCGGTGTCGGTGTCGCCGTCCGGCTGGGTCAGCTTGTACTCGAACGAATCCACATGGCCGGCGTTGTCCTTGGCGGTCGGTTGGTAGCTGTACGAGCCGTCCTTGTTGATGGTCAGGTCGCCATACAGGCCGGTGACCTTCATGCCCGCCGTGACATCCACCCAGCTGCCGTTGACCTTGATCGACAAGGTCGAGGTTTCGCCGTTGGCGCCCCAGGTGTCGTTGGTTGCGACCGAGCCGGTGACCGGATCAGCAGTCCAAACAGTTGTGGACGAAGCAGGTACGCTGACTTTGAAATCGTCGAAAGTGACCGAGGCATTGGTGTAGTTGTAATAACTGTCGTCATGAACGTTCAGCAAGATACGGTACTGAGTTGCTGCTTCCAGGGGATTCGTCGTGATCGTCGACGACCCAGCAGTAATCGAGCCACTCTGAACCGCTGTCCAGTTCTGGCCGTCAAGGCTTTTAAACAGTGTCCAACTCGCCGTGTCATTCGCGGTTTCATACCAAGTGCTATACGACGACAGCGAAGCACTCGCTGTAAATGACAACTTCTCACCCGCGGCAACTCCGGTCGTGTAAACCGGGGTCAAGGCTTGAGCATCACCGTTGCTGGAACCATTGCTGTCAGTCAGCACCAGGTTACTGCCACTGGTGCTGCGTTTCGCATCCTGCCCATTGCTGTTGCTCAGGGTAGTGGACTGCCAGCTGGTCAGGTTGAGCTTCAAGATATCATTGCTGCCCAGATTCGACGTACCTTGGCTCACCGAGCTGAACTTCCACGCGGTGCTTTCATTATTCGTGAAGGTTGCCAAGGTTGAGTTGGATGCGCTGGTGTTGACCGTTTTCGAGACCAGGTTGGCTGTGATGTCATCGTTGGCCGCAACAGCATCGCTGCGGTCTTTCACGGTCAGCGTCAGGGTCGAGGAAGCCGTCGAACCGTTGGCATCACGGACGGTGAATTTCAGCTCGGCCGACAGGTCATTGGCAACGTCCTGGTTGTCCTTGCCCGAGAACGTGTAGCTACCGTCACCTTTGATGATTACCTTGCCGACGTTGCCCAGGTCGATGGTCTTGCTGTCGGTGGCGCTGGTGAACGTGTAGGTCACGCCGCCGTACTGCACGGAAGCCAATTTCCAGCCGTTGGCTGCCCAGCCGGCGGTGCCACCGGTGGCGTTTCCTGTGATATCGCCGGAAACCGCACTGCCGCCGATGCTGCTGACCAGTGCCTGAGTCAGGCTGGACAGGGTGGTATCCACCACCATCACGTGGTCGTCCGCGGCCCCGGTCGAGTAGGTTTTTTCAGTTTCACCCGGCTTCCAACCTATAGGCTCAAGCGCGGTCTTGTTGGAGTTGCTCAGGCCACCGAAGCCCACTGCGAAGGAGTCAGCGAACCCTTTCTGGTTCAGGAAGTTGATCCAGTTGGTTTCATCTACGCTGCCTCGGTTAGGGGCACCATCAGACATGAAGATGGACACCAGCTTGCTACCACCCGCAGGCGGCTCGCTGTACTTGTTCATCACCGTGCTTAGCGCACTGGCGTAGTTAGTGTTGCCGTCGGCCTGCAGTTTGTTGATTGCAGCCAGGGCATCGTCGAGGTTGGTGAACCAGCCACCGTCCTTGCCCGAGCTCACGACAGCCGAGTTGGTGGAGAAGTTGACGATGAATACCGAATGCACGGTGCCGGACTCGAACAGGTTCTTCACCGCATCCTTGAGCATTTCCAGGCGCGACTTGTAAGGGCCGCTACCATCCGGGTCGCTGCCGCTCTGGCCGTTGCCCGCCGGGCCCATGCTGCCCGAGGTGTCGAGAATCAGCACCACGTCAGCGCCACCGGAGGTACCGCTTTCCACGATCGAGTTCGAGGAGTTGCCGATGATCTGCGGCCCCTTGTCGTTGTCGAAGATGGTCCCGGTGGCCGAATTCTGGCTACCTACGGCCAGGTTCTCGTAGAAGTTGTTGTTATCGACCACCTGCTTGATGGTGGCCGTCAGGGTCTCGTCGCTCTCGATCTTGGTGTCGTCGTAGGTCTTCACGTTGAACGAGTAGCTGCTGCTGCCACCGTTGATGGTCACGCTGGTTGGCAGCGTGCCTTCGACGTCGGTGCTGTCGGCCGTGCCGCTCCACTCCAGCTTGACGGTCACCGACTTGCCGGTTGGCACGGTGATGGCGTTGCCCGCAGCATCGACCAGATCGACCTTGTATGTGAACGTGCCGCCTTCGGTGACCGAGCCGTTGACGATGCTGATCTTGGCGTAGACGGTGTCGATGGTGTCGGCGATGTTCGCGGTCGCGGTGGCACCGGTGTAGTCGATGTTCTCGTAATTGCCGCCAGTGACGTTGGTTACGTTGGCGGTGAGAGTGCTCGGGTCCTTGAACACGTCTTCGGTGTTCGGGTTGGGGACGGACAATGTACCCTCGCCCGCGGCATTGACCGTTACCTTGTAGAGCGTGCCGGCGACATTCACTGTGAGAATGGTCGCACCGCTACCACTCTGAGGTGGGTTGCTCAGCTTGAAGTGGAAGTTGACCGAGCTGTCGGCTTCGGTGGCCGCATCAGCGGTAACCTTGATGCTGGTGCTATCAATGGTGTCGTTGATGATAGCCGTCGCTTTCGCGCCGTTGACGTCACCCTTCTCGAAATTGCCGCCGTTGATCGATACCACCGTGGCCGTCAAGGTGCTGAAGTCTTTGTAGACATCCTCACCGTTGGTGTTCACCACGTTCAGCGTGCCATAGCCCTCGTTGTCGAGTGTGACCGTATAGGTCCGGCCTTCGACATCGACCGTCAACGAGGCGGGATAGCCCGTTTGCGGGTTGTGGCTCAATTGGAACTCGAAGTTGACGTATTGATCGCCTTCGTAAGCGTTGTGAGCGGTAACAGCAACGGTGACCGGCGTTTCGGTATCGGCGATCTCGGCAGTGCCCTTGGCGCCCGTCTCGATCTTCTCGAAGTTGCCGCCAGTACCAGAGATGACTTCAGCGACCAGGCTGCTGGCGTCGTTGTAAACGTCTTCGCCGTTCGGGTTATTGACCTGCAGCGAGCCTTTGCCGTCCGCGTCGATGTTGACGGTGTAATCGTGGCCAGCCACGCGCACGACCAGTTGTACCGGATCGCTGCCGGCTTCTGGTTTGTGGCTCAACTCGAAGTTGAAGGTAACCTTCGCATCCGCTTCGGTGGCCGCGACGCCGGTTACGGTGACAGTGACCGGGGTTTCGGTGTCGGCGATCTCGGCAGTGCCCTTGGCACCAGTTTCGATCTTCTCGAAGTTGCCGCCAGTACCAGAGATGACTTCAGCGACCAGGCTGCTGGCATCGTTGTAGACGTCTTCACCATTCGGGTTGTCGACTTGCAGCGAGCCTTTGCCGTCTGCATCGATGTTGACGGTGTATTCCTGGCCGGCGACGCGCACGACCAGTTGTACTGGGTCGCTGCCCGCTTCTGGTTTGTGGCTCAGTTCGAAGTTGAAGGTGACTTTCGCATCGGCTTCGGTGGCCGCGACGCCGGTCACAGTAACGGTGACCGGGGTTTCGGTATCGGCGATCTCGGCAGTGCCCTTGGCACCGGTTTCGATCTTCTCGAAGTTACCGCCGGTGCCGGAGATGACTTCAGCGACCAAGCTGCTGGCGTCGTTGTAGACGTCTTCGCCGTTCGGGTTGTCGACTTGCAGCGAGCCTTTGCCGTCTGCATCGATGTTGACGGTGTATTCCTGACCGGCAACACGCACGACAAGTTGCACTGGATCGCTACCGGCTTCTGGTTTGTGGCTCAGCTCGAAGTTGAAGGTGACTTTCGCATCGGCCTCAGTGGCGGCAACGCCAGTGACCGTCACGGTGACCGGAGTTTCGGTATCGGCGATCTCGGCAGTGCCCTTGGCACCGGTTTCGATCTTCTCGAAGTTACCGCCGGTGCCGCTCACTACTTCAGCAACCAGGCTGCTGGCATCGTTGTAGACGTCTTCGCCGTTCGGGTTGTCGACTTGCAGCGAGCCTTTGCCGTCAGCGTCGATGTTGACGGTGTATTCCTGACCGGCAACACGCACGAC